>DASQLU010000063.1:0-54126 GCA_035645855.1 Pyrinomonadaceae bacterium | reverse complement strand
TCGAGGCGAGTTCGCCCGCCGCATCGTCGTCCGAACCGGGTCAAGCGGCGTCAAGACTGGGTCAAGCGGCGTCAACGGCGGCGTCTTCTCTGTCGCCCGAAATGATGGACGAGTTGGAACTGGACATGCCGGAGATGGCGGACGCGCCGGAGATTACGGACGCTCCCTCGCTGCTCTTTGCGAACGAGCCTTCAGCGCCGGACGTGTTTGATGCGGAAAGTTTTCGCGCGCCGGAGGCAAATAGCTCCGCGCAGCACGCGCCCGCATGGGACGGCGACCCCGTAGCCGCCAGCATGGTGGCACACGCGGGCGGCGTCGCCGCCGCCTCCGTCGAGGCGTCGGGCGAGAGCCGAACGGCGGAGACGGATTTGGCCGGAGCGAGTTCAGCGGCGTCGGCGTTCGAGGCGAGTTCGCCCGCCGCATCGTCGTCCGAACCGGGTCAAGCGGCGTCAAGACCGGGTCAAGCAGCGTCAACGGCAGCATCTTCTCTGTCGCCCGAAATGATGGACGAGTTGGTGCGGCGCGTCGTCGCGCACATGTCGGAGCGGGTCGTGCGCGAGATCGCGTGGGAGGTCGTCCCCGATCTGGCCGAGCGGCTCATCAGGCAACACCTCGAAGAAGAACAAGCGCGCCCACGGTAGCCGGGCGACGCGGCAGGTAAACGAACAAATCGAGCGCGGCGGAGACAGTCAAACCGCCGCGCTCGATCTGTTTTTGTCGGCCGCTCTGTTCAGCCGCCAATCGTCGGCCACCGGCTACCGGTCATAAGTCGAAAACCGCCGCCGATTGCTTTACAATGTTTCGGAGCAAAAAAATCAATGTATCCGAATGCTGAGAGCCGACGGCTGAGGGCTAACGGCTGACCCGAACACATGGACATCCCGAAGACTTACGATCCGAAACAGGCCGAGGAACGCCATTACGCGAACTGGGAGGCGGGAGGCTGCTTTGCTCCCGAAATCAACCGCGACCCGGCCGCGCCCGTCTATTCCATCGTCATCCCGCCGCCGAACGTCACGGGGTCGCTGCACATGGGGCACGCCCTCCAGCACACGCTCATGGATGTGCTCACGCGCTTCAAACGCATGAGCGGCTACCGCACGCTCTGGGTTCCCGGCGAAGACCACGCGGGCATCTCCACGCAGATCGTCGTCGAACGCGAACTTAAAAAAGAAGGCACGTCGCGCCACGCGCTCGGCCGCGAGAAATTCCTTGAGCGCGTCTGGCAATGGCGGCACGAGTCGGGTTCGCGCATCATGCAGCAGATGCGGCGCGAGGGCGCGTCCGTCGATTGGTCGCGACAGCGGTTCACGATGGACGCTGGGTTGTCGCGCGCCGTCAACGAGTTCTTCGTGCGCTGCTACGAGGAGAATTTGATCTATCACGGCGAGGGGATGATCAACTGGTGCCCGAAGGATCAGACCGCGCTCTCCGACCTCGAAGTGGACAAGGAAGCGCAGGCGGGAAAACTCTACTACCTGCAATATCCCCTGAAGGACAGCGACCGCCGCGTGACCGTGGCGACGACGCGCCCGGAGACGATGCTCGGCGACATGGCCGTGGCCGTCAACCCGGCGGACGAACGCTACCGCGATCTACTCGGCGCGACGCTCGTGCTGCCGCTCACGGGGCGCGAGATCGCGGTCGTCGCCGATGACTTCGTAGACCCGGCGTTCGGCACGGGCGCTGTCAAGGTCACGCCCGCGCACGACCCGAACGATTACGCGATGGGCTTGCGCCACGAGTTGCCGCTCGTCAAAGTCATTGACCAGCACGCGCGGATGACGGCCGACGCCGGCGCGGAGTTCGAGGGGCTCGACCGCTACGAGGCGCGCGAACGAGTGGTGGCTAAGTTTGAAGAACTCGGACTCCTGGAGAAGGTGTCCGACTACGAGTTTTCGATCTCGAAGTGCGGTCGTTGTCGCACGGTGATTGAGCCACTGATCTCTTTGCAGTGGTTCTGCCGCCAGGCGGAACTCGCGCGCCGCCCGCTCGACCTGATGCGCGAGCGGCGCGAGCCGCGCTTCGTGCCCGAAAATCCTTACGAAAAAGTTTATACGAACTGGCTCGAAAATTTGCACGATTGGACGCTCTCGCGCCAGCTCTGGTGGGGGCATCGCGTCCCCGCCTGGTACACGGAGGACGGGCGCACCATCGTCGCGCGCAGCGTCGAAGAGGCGCGCGAGCGGGCGGGCACGAGCGAGTTGACGCAAGACCCGGACGTGCTCGACACGTGGTTTTCGTCCGCCCTGTGGCCGATCTCGACGCTCGGCTGGCCGGATGAGACCGAGGACTTGCAGACGTTCTATCCCACGTCCGTGCTGATCACGGCGCGCGACATCATCTTCCTCTGGGTGTCGCGCATGATGATGACGGGCGTGAAGTTCACGGGCGCCAAAGCGTTCGACGACGTGTTCATCACGGGCACGATCTTCGACAAGCACGGGCAGCGCATGTCGAAGTCGAAAAATAACGGCGTTGACCCGCTGGAGATTTTCGACAAGTACGGCGTGGATGCCACGCGCCTCGTGCTCGCTTCAATCGAGACGACCGACACGCGCTGGAACGAAAATCAGGTGGAGTCGTATCGCAACTTCGCCAACAAAATCTGGAACGCCGCGCGCTTCTGCCTGATGAACTCCGAGGGCGCGCGCGTGGGTGAAGGGTTTGACGAGGATCGCGCGAACTGGGCATTGCATGACCGCTGGATCGTGTCGCGTCTGAACCGGACGGCGCAGGTGGTCGGCGAGGCGATTGAGAAGTACCAGTTTCACCTCGCCGTCCAGACGCTCTATCATTTCTTCTGGGATGATTTCTGCGACTGGTATATCGAACTAACGAAGTCGGAAGTGACGGCAGGCGACGCTTCGCCCGCGCGCGCAGCCGCGCGCAGCCGCGCGCTCACCGTGCTCGAACAGGCTTTGCGCCTGCTGCATCCGTTCATGCCGTTCATCACGGAGGAACTCTGGCAAATGCTGCCCGGCATCGATGAGCGACAACTGCACCCCGCTTACGCGGGCGCGCCCCTGACGATCATGCTGGCGGCTTACCCGCAGGGTCAGGACGCGCTGGTTGACGAACGCGCCGAAGGGGACATGCAGACCATCATCGAACTCGTCTCGCGCGTGCGCAACATCCGCTCGGAGATGAACATCAAGCCGGGCGAGGCCGTGCCGCTGCTCGTCGCCGTGCCGGACGCGAAGTTGCGCGCGGTGTTCGAGGCGGGCGCGTCGCAGATCGCGCGGCTCGTGCGCGCATCGAACGTCACGGTCGGAGAACAACTGGACGCGCCGCGCGCCTCGGCGCGGGCGGTGCTGGCGGGTGGGGCGGAGGTGGCCGTGCCGCTCGAAGGTTTGATCGACTTCGCGCAGGAACGCGAGCGGTTGCGCAAAGAGCAGGAAAAGTTGACGAAGGAAGCGGAGCGCCTGCGCGGCCAACTGGCGAACGAGAATTTCGTGGCGCGCGCGCCGGCCGAAAAGGTCTCGGAGTTGCGGCAACGCCTGGCGGACATCGAGCAACGAACAGGTGCGCTCAAACAGAGCATGGAGGCGTTTGCGGAATGAAGTGGCTTGACGAAGGAGCGCTCTTTCAACAGATCGGCACGTTTCTGGCTGAAGACCTGGGGCGCGGCGACATCACGACGCAATCAACCGTGACGCGCAACGCGCACGCGCGCGGCCGCTTTCTCGCCAAAGAACCGCTCGTCATCGCCGGACTCGAAGCGGCCGAGGCCGTCTTCTCCACGCTCGATTCGCAGCAGCAACTCGAAGCCTTCTTCTCCGACGGCGACGAGGTGGAGGCGGGCAAGGTCATCGCGCGCACGAACGGTTTCGCGGATGTGCTTCTGGCGGGCGAGCGCGTCGCTTTGAATTTGCTGCAACGTCTCTCCGGCATCGCCACGACGACGCGCGCCTTCGTGCGCGAAGTTGAAGGGACGAAGGCGCAGATCGTGGATACGCGCAAGACCACGCCGGGCTTGCGCATGCTTGAGAAGTACGCGGTGGAATCGGGCGGCGGGCGCAATCATCGCTTCGGCCTGGACGACGGCGTGCTCATCAAAGACAATCACATCGCGCTCGCGGGCGGCGTCGGCGCGGCGGTCGAACGCGCGCGTGCGGCGGTCGGCCACCTGCACAAGATCGAGGTCGAAGTGTCGAGCGAGAAAGATTTGCGCGAAGCGATCACGAGCGGCGCGGACATACTGCTGCTCGACAACCTTACGCCGGAAGAGACGCGCGCGCGCGTCGCGCTGGCGCGCGAGTTGTCGGCCGGTGTCCTGCTCGAATCCTCCGGCGGCATTCGCCTGGAGAACGTGCGCGCCTACGCGGAGGCGGGCGTCGACCTGATCAGCGTCGGCGCGCTGACGCACTCGTCGCGGGCGATGGACATCAGTTTCAAGATTCAACCGGGCTGAAAAGGTAGCGGCTGACACGAAGGTTGGAACCGCGCCCTTCCCCGAGCGTGTAAACGTAAAGCGCATTTTGCGCCCGCTGCGGGCGGAGGCTTTATGATTGTCAAAAATTTCGCCACGGTCGCCCTGCTCGCGTCAACTCTCGCCGTGAGCGCGAACATGTGCGCCGCACAGGAGGACGAAAAGAGCGGCGTCGAATCCGCGCGGCGCGTCTTTACCATCGGATACGGCTTCACGCGGGAAGAAGAGGATGCGTTGAAGGCGCGTGCGCGACAGTGCATCTGGGAAAACTGGCGTCTGAAACGACCCGCTCTCTGTGCCGTCGTCCGCACCAACATTGAAGGCGAGCTAACGACACACAGCTTCCAACTCAATCGCGGCGCAGGCGGGCAGTGGCAGGTGTTTCTTGAAGTCAGCCGTGAGTGCTGCTGGCACGATGCGCCGGAAGCAAAGAAGCTGAAGACGGACGGTGCGGGCGCGCACATTTACCGGATCGTCGAGCGGGTTGATGCGAAAAGCAAACAGGTTGTTCCGGCGGAACAAGACCGGCGGCCGGACACTTACGTGCTCAGGTTCAGAGAAGACGCTGCGGTCAGGGACGACGCGCCGGCCCTTCGTTTTCTGTAGCAACGACCGATCAATCTTTCGCGGCGGATGTGTCTTTCGCGGCGGATGAATCTTTCGAGGAGACGCGCGAACAGCCTGCGTCTCAAAGATGTTCAAGTGGGTTCCATGCCGTCCGTTTAAAGTTGTAAGGAGTTTGATGATGCCAAGTCGTTCAGGAAACAAAGCGTTGGCCTTGTTGGCGTTGATCGCGGCGCTGGGGTGGGGAACGTTCGAGGTGCAGTCGCAGCAGCCGGGGAGGCGTCCGTCGCGGCGTGCGACGAATCCGGTGCGCGGCGCGGCCGGGCAGCCGACGCCGCAGGCGTCGCCGGACTACGAGCCGCGCGTCGTCAGCACGGCCGAGGAGCAGGCCGCGCAGGAGGGGCGCACGACGACGCCCACGACGACGAGCGGCCGCACGCGCCGCCAACGCCCGCCCGCAACCAACGAATCCGACGACACGGTGAGGACGATGCAAACCTTGCTGGACGAGTTCGGCAGACTCAACAGGAAGGTTGATGATCTGGAAAAGGAGCGGCGCACCGATCTCATTCAGGAACGCCTGACGCGCGCCGAGCAGCGCGCCGAAGGTTTGCAGACGCAACTGCGCGACGTGTTGGAGAAGGAGGCCGGGTTGCAGGCGCAGATGGATCGCCTGGACGAGCAGTCGCGCCCGGAGAGCATTGAGCGGCAGGCCGCGCTGACCGGTACGTTTCGCCCCGACGAGTTGCGCGACACGATCCGCCGCCAGATCGACGCGGAGAAGCGGCGCGTCCGTACCCAGCTTGACGTGCTACAGGCCAGCCGCACGCGCCTCGAAACCGCGCTCAACAACGCCGACCAGCTCGTCGGCCGTCTTCGCACGCAACTGGACGAAGCCATGCAACGCGAACTCGAAAGCGGCGACGCGGGCACGACCGGCGGCACGCCGCGCCCCACACCTTCGCCCGCGCCTTCGCCCACGCCGCCGCCACTATGAAACGATGAAGTAGGAACGATGAACGATGAAGTAAAAGCAGTTGTCTTGCCGTTCATCGTTCCGCCTTCCTACTTCATCCTTTTCTGCTATGGGTACGATCTCACAGGCCGAACTTTACCGTCTGCTCGCGGAGCGAAACGCGCGCGGCGAGCGCGTGGTGGTAGCGACAGTGGCGCACACGCGCGGCTCGACGCCGCAGCGGCGCGGGGCGAAGATGCTCTTCTTCGAGGACAATGAGGTGGCCGGCACGGTGGGCGGCGGCTGCATCGAGGCCGAGGTCTGGGCGGAAGCGCGCGAGGCGATGCGCACGGGCGCGCCGGGCTTGCACAAGTTCAGCCTCACGGCCGATGAGGCCAGTGAAGAGGGAATGGTCTGCGGCGGCACGATGGAGATTTTCATAGACGTGTGGGGCGCGGGCGGGCAAGTTTAGCTGTGGGCGCGCGCAAGCGGCGGCCGGAACCGGCGGGACGCGTGCAAAGATCGGCCGGGCGCGTGCAAGGATTGAACGGGCGCGCGCGAGCGGCGGCCAATAATCGGCCGGACAGGCGAAGATTGGCGTGAGCGTGCAAGAGTCGTCTCGCAGGCGCGTTCATCCGTGCATGAAGAGAATATTTTCGACGCTTCTCAAGTCGGCCGGTATCGGTTTGGTGTGCGGCATGTTCTTTGGCTTCATCCGTGGAATGCAAATCTACTCGGACGCATTGATGAAGACGCGAGAGATGAGCGAGGGACAGGCCGCGAGTATCCTCTGTAGCGCGGGGTCGGCTCCAATGGTGATGGCGATTCTCGGCGCGCCCGCCGGGGCGTTAGTCGGCTTGAGCGTCTGCGGGTTGATGTTATTATCCAGGGCGGTCGCGGGGAAAAGACGCCTGCCTTGAACCCGAAATTTCCATTCGTTCGTCCGGCGCGCGAGTCAAAGACGGCCGGCGTCGTGGCCTGCGGTCTTGATTCGTAGTGGTCTTGATTCGTGGCGGTCTCGATTCTTCCAGCGCCGGTTCCTCGCATTGAAGGGAGTTGGTCATGTCGTCATTCATGGAAGATTACAAAGCGAAGCACACGCACCCGCTGAACCGCCTGACGCACAGCATCGGCATCCCGCTCATCGTCGTCAGCCTGCCGCTCTTCTTTTTCAACTGGCGCGCGGCGCTCGCGCTGTTCGTCGCCGGGTGGGCGCTGCAGTTCCTCGGCCACTGGGTCGAGGGCAACCAGCCCGCTTTCTTCCGCAATCCCGTCTACCTGATTATCGGGCCGCTCTGGATCGCGCGCCGCGCGCTCTCGGCACTGGGGCTGGCGGCGAAACCCGGCACATCCTCTAACCATCCCGCCAAACGCGCGCGCTGAAGATGACGTTGACGACCGCCGACGAATTGGACGGCGCGAAGCGTCTCGCCGAGCGCATCGCGCTCGTGCTGGAAGAGGGCGCGGTCGCCGTACTCGCCACGCTCATCGAAGTCCCTTCGCCGCAACGCGCGGGCGCAAAACTACTCATCGACAGTTCGGGCGAACGTGCGGCCGGGGGCACACCCGACGCCGCGCTCGACGAAGCAACCGCGCGCCGCGCCGCAGCCTTTCTCGACTCGCGCGCCGAGGCGCAGACGCTCAAGGTGGAAGAGTTCGCGCCGGAACTACCGGAGTGGCACGGGGCGCGCGTCCTGTTCGAGCGCGTCGAGGGGGAGCCGCGCGTCGTCGTGTGCGGCGCGGGGCACGTGGGCGCATCGCTCGCGCGGCTCGCCGAGGCCGTCGGCTATCGCGTCACGCTGATAGACGACCGCGCGGATTTCGTCGCGCGCGCGCGCTTCCCCGGCTCCGGCGTCGAACTCGTCGCGGCGGATGAAGGCTGGGAGCGAGCGGTGCGGGCGGCGGTGGGCAGGGGGCGCGGCGTCTACGTCGCCGTCGTCACGCGCGGTCATAACGAGGATGAGGAATGCCTGCGCGCCGTCGTCGCGGCACGGCCGGATTACGTGGGCATGATCGGCAGCCGTCGGCGCACCAACATCGTGCTCGGACGCCTGCGCGAAGCGGGCGTGGAGGAAGAAATTTTGCGAGAGGTGCGCGCGCCCGTCGGCCTCGACATCGGCGCGGTGTCGCCGGAAGAGGTCGCGCTCGCCGTGCTGGCCGAGATCGTCGCGGCGCGTCGCGGCGGCACGGGCGCGCCGCTCTCCGCGTGGCGTCGCGGGTAAAAAGCCGAGAGATGTTTCGTTAACGATGAAGGGCGGAGAGCAAGTTCGCTGACAATAAGTTGGAGAACGTTTCGTTGACGAAGAGAGGACGTTTCGTTGGTGAAGAGAGAGAACGTTTCTTTAGACGACGGGGGCGCGGAGAGCGCTTCGTTTTCGAAGGGCGGAGAATAAGTCGTTTCCGCCGTGCATGTCTATGTCGAAAACTTTGAGAAGGAAACTTGCCATCGCGCTCGGCCTCGGCGCGTTGTTGTTCCTCTCGCTCGGCCTGTGGGCGTTCTGGCTCGAACCCGCGAGCCTCTCGGTGCGGAGAGTTTCGCTGCAAGTGCCGCGCTGGCACGCCGAACACGCGAGCCTGCGCGTCGCCGTCCTCACGGATTTGCACGTCGGCGCGCCGCACATGAAATTGGATAAGCTGCGCGAGGTGGTGGAGCGGACGAACCGGGAGCAGCCCGACCTGGTGCTCGTGCTCGGCGACCTGGTGATCGACGGCGTGGCGGGCGGGGCGTTCGTCGCGCCGGAAGCGATTGCCGTCGAACTGGGAAAACTGCGCCCGCCGCTCGGCACGTTTGCGGTGCTCGGAAATCACGACTGGTGGAACGACGGCGAGCGCATCACGCGCGCTCTCGGCGCGGCCGGGCTGGCGGTGCTGGAAAACGAATCGAGACGCATCGAGCACGGCGGCAAGTCGTTCTGGATCGCGGGCGTCGCGGATAAGTGGACGCGCCGCCCGGACATCGCGCGCAGTCTCGCGGGGGTGGACGGCGACGACCCCGTCATACTGTTCACGCACAACCCGGACATCTTTCCCGAAGTGCCGCCTCGCGTCAGCCTCACGCTCGCCGGGCACACGCACGGCGGGCAGGTCAACTTCCCGTTTATCGGCAGACCCGTCGTTCCGTCGAACTTCGGCCAGCGTTATGCGTCCGGCCACGTCGTCGAAGACGGGCGACACCTGTTCGTCGGCGACGGCATCGGGACGAGCATCATCCCCGTGCGTTTCCGCGTGCCGCCGGCCATCGTCATCCTGATGCTGCGGGCGTGATATCGATCTCCGCCGTGTGCCTGTCCGTCGTCGCTTCGCTCAGCGGCGGCAGGCTCGCTTCCAGCCTCTTTCGTTTCTTCCCCATGATCCATCCGTGGACGGTCATCACCGGGCCGACGAGCATGTAGATGAAACCGGCCAGCGCGACGAACCCGGCCGTGCCCACACTGGCGAGGCCGATGGAGAGCAGGCCGATGCACACGTGCAGGATGTTTTCCATCAACTCCGTGCGCGTATCCAGCACTTCGAGCGGGTTCAACTCCAACTCACCGCGCTTGACGTAAGCGCGCCGGTAGAGCACAGCGAAGACGCCGAAGACCGCCACGTAGCCGATGCTGAAGACCATCATCAACTTCCCCATCTGGCTGTGCTCGACGGCCGCGACCAGCTCGCCCGTCGGCAGCCGCACGCGGTTATCCACACCCAGCACCATGTTCACGAGCAGCGTCCAGACGAACTTCAGCGGGTAGACATAGAACAGCACGACGAACAGCAGGGCGGCGTTGAGGACGAACGTCAGCGCATCGTTCAAACCGTAACGGCGAAAGAATTTGTACTGCTGATACCAGACCAGGATCAGCATCGCGAAGCAGATGGCGAAGGCGATGAAGCCGCGCATCATCTCCATCAGCGCGTCGAAGGTTTGCGGCACTTCGAGCGAGACGACGAGCAGCGTGATCGCGAAGCCGAACACGGCATCGCTCAAAGCCTCGACGCGCGACACCTCGCGCCCGCGCAGGCGAAACTTGCGGCTCACGCCGATCTCGCGCTCGATCAACTTTTCGCGAATCATGCCCACACCTTCCGCGCCGAACGGACACGCGCCGTCGCCCTTCGATCCCGGCGGCGGCGCGTGTCCGTTCGGCGCTATTTCTTCTGCGCCTTGAGATATTTCTTCGGGAGCGGGTTGTCGGCGTCTTCGGCCTGCCAGAAGATCGTCACGACCCACCAGCGTTTGCCGTCGTTCATGAGTTGAATGCTGTTGATGCCGCGCACGAAGGGCTTCGGGTCGGAGGTGGCGTGGCGTCCCTCATAGACGCTGAAGACCTGCGCGATGTTGCCGAACGTCTCGACGTGGTTGGCGATTGATCGCTCGAAGAATCCCTGTTCCTCCATGAACTTGCCCGACGAGGCGATGAACTCTTCGGGCGAGAGGACGCGCGTGGAGAAACCACCCGTCGCCCGTTTGACGGTCGGGATCAGGCGCGCGCCGGGCACAAAGAGCGAGCGGAAACGATCCCAGTTGCGCGTCTGGCCTTTCGCGCCGGAGATGGAATCGTAGATGGCCGCGAGGATGGCGTCGAGCGATTCGACGTCTTCGCGGCGGGCGGGCGGATAGTTGGCGACCGGCGCGGTCTGGCCGGGGGTGGCGGCGGGTTGTTGCATGTCGAGAAAAAGTTGCGTGCGAAAAGTTGATTGCGCGTGTAGCTCTGCGGCGGCGGCCGCGTGGCAGGCGAGGGAAAGCAGACAGGCGCTCAGGACGAACGAGCCGAGACGCACCGGCAGACGTGTCATAAAATTCTCCTGTGACTTGAAGATGAAAGCCGAAACAAGTGGGCGCGAATCCGCGCCCGCGCGCGATTAAAACACGACCGGGCGTCCGCCCGCAAAACTTCTTATACGGCGCGGCGGCGCTGAAAAGTTGCGAAATGTCGCGGCGGCGGTTTGAGTCAAACGGCCGCCGGATGGTATCAAGTTAGATCATGCCCGCGCTGGTCGAACCAAACGCGCCGCCGGCAACTCGTTCGAGCGAGATGTTTCGCGCGCTCACGCATCGCAACTTCCGTCTCTTCTGGGCGGGAGCGTTCCTGTCCAACATCGGCACCTGGATGCAGACGGTGGCGCAAGGGTGGCTCGTCCTGCAACTGACCGACTCGGCCTTCTGGCTCGGCGTGGACGGCTTCGCGGCCACTTCGCCCGGCCTCGTCCTGACGCTCGTCGGCGGCGTCTACGCCGACCGCATCGACCGCAAGCGCCTGCTCCTTTTCACGCAGGCGGGCGCGGGGCTGACCGCGCTCGCGCTCGCGCTCCTGATCGCCACCGGCCTTGTCAGCCATGCCGGGCACGTCTGGATCATTCTGGTGGCCTCGTTCATCACGGGCTGCTGCTTCTCGCTCGCGTCGCCTTCCTACCAGGCGATCACGATAGACCTCGTGGGGCGCGAAGATTTGACGAACGCCATCGCCCTCAATTCGACGCAGTTTCAACTCTCGCGCGTCATCGGCCCGGCGCTCGCCGGCGTCGGCTTCCAACTCTTCGGGCTGGCTGGCTGCTTCTTCGTCAACGGCCTCTCGTTCGTCGCCATCATCATCGCGCTTTCGCTGATGCGAATCGAACCCGCGCACGGGACGACCGCCGCCAACGCCGCCGCGCTGCATGCAGACGGCGGCCGCCCGCCGCAGCGCGAGACGATGTGGCGCGATTTGACGAACGGCTTCCGCTACGTGTGGAGCCGGCCGCGCGTTTTTCTGCTGCTGCTGATCTCGGCGGTGGCGAGTTTGTTCGGCGCGCCATACATGACGCTGATGCCGCTGTTCACGCGCGATGTGCTCGGTCTCGGCGAGACCGGCCTCTCGGTGATGATGGGCGTGGCGGGCGCGGGTTCGTTTCTCGCCGCGCTGATGCTCACCTTTCTCGGCCAGGTGCGGCGCAAGGGTCTTTACGTGCTCGGCGGCTCGGCGGCCTTCGGCCTGTGTCTCGTCGGGTTCTCGCTCTCGCGCAGCGTCACGCTGTCGCTCGTGATGCTGTTCGGCCTCGGCTTCTCCATCGTCTGCTCCATCGCCGTGACGAACATGCTGCTGCAAAAACTCGTGACCGACGAGATGCGCGGGCGCGTGATGAGCATGTTCATGCTCTCGTTTATCGGCGCGTGGCCGATTGGCAGTTTCGCCGCCGGGGTGGCCGCACGCCGCTTCGGCGCACCTCACACGCTCGCCGTCGGCGGCCTCATCATCGCGCTCTTCAACCTCTACGTCGCCATCCGCAACCCCCGCCTGCGCGCCCTCGACTGACAACCAAAAGAGTGAATCGTGAATCGTAAAGCGTGAATAGACTTAAAACCGCTTTCTTCTATTCACGCTTTACGATTCACGGCTTTTAACTCTCCGCCGCAAGAAACCCTCGCGCCGTCGTTCTGGTAGATGAGAGCGGTCTTAAGCGTCCGCCCCGCAAATTGAATTTCCGAGGAGACCCCTTTTTATGCGTTGCCGACAAATTGCCGCCTGCCTCTGCTTCAACGTGCTGATTTTCTTCGCCTTCTCCGCCGGGCTGGCTCGCGCGCAGGGCATCATCGTGCCGCGACCGTGCGAGACCTGCCCGCGCCCGCCGCGCCCGGCGCAGTTGCCGCGCGCGCTGCCCGTCAAGTCCATCAAACTCGACACGCGGATCAGCGCGCAGGTGGCGACCACGCACGTCGAACAAATCTTTCGCAACGATTCCGACGCCACGCTCGAAGGCACTTACTTTTTCCCCATCCCGGAAACGGCCTCCGTCTCCGAGTTCGCCATCTGGGACGGCGACCGGCGACTCGTGGGCGAAGTGCGCTCGCGCGAAGAGGCGCGGCGCATTTACGACGAGATCGTGCGCCGGCAACGCGACCCGGGGCTGCTGGAATATGCCGGCAAGGATTTGTTTCAGGCCAGCATCTTCCCCATCCCGCCGCGCTCGGACAAGAAACTGGAGTTGACCTACACGCAGGTGCTCCGTGCGCAGTCGGGCACGGTCTCCTATCGCTACCCGCTCGGCACGAACCACAACCTCGCCTCCATCGGCCGCGTATCGGGCGCGCTCGAAATAGAAGGCAATAAGCCCTTGCGCAACATCTATTCGCCGAGCCACGCCGTTGACGTGCGCCCCGCGCAGGGCGGTCAACGCGCGCGCGTGTCGTTCGAGACGACCGCCGCCGCCGGGCGCGAGCCGCAGGACTTCCAACTCTTCTACACGCTGTCGAGCGAAGACTTCGGGCTGTCGCTCCTCACGCACCGCGAGCCGGGCAAGGACGGTTATTTCCTCCTCATGATTTCGCCGAAAGACAACTGGGCGGAGAGCGAATACACGGCGAAAGACATCGTTTTCGTCATCGACACTTCGGGGTCGATGGCCGAGGAAGGGAAGATGGAGAAGGCGCGCGCCGCGATGCTGTTCGGCGTGAAGACCCTGCGCGCCGACGACCGCTTCAACGTCATCTCGTTCGCGGGCGAGGAGCATTTGATGGAGGGGAGCCTCATCCGTGCGGACGAGCGGGGGCGTGCGCGCGGCATCGAGTTCGTGCAGAAGTTGCGGCCGACGGGCGGCACGAACATCAACGGCGCGCTCGAAGCCGCCCTCAAACAGTTTGACGCGAGCGACCGCCCCAAGCTGCTCGTCTTCATGACGGACGGCCTGCCCACGGTCGGCGTGACGAACCCGCAACGGATCGTCGAAAACGCACGCGCGGCGCGCGCCGGAAACACGCGCCTGTTCACGTTCGGCGTCGGCTACGACGTGAACACCGCGCTCCTGGACAAACTCGCCAGCGAGAACGGCGGCGCGGCCGATTACGTCGAGCCGAAAGAAGATTTGGAGTTGAAGGTCTCGAACTTCTTCGCCAAAGTCAGTTACCCGGTGCTCACCGATCTGGCGCTCGACATGGGCGGCGTCGAAACCGATCTCATCTATCCCCGCGCCATGCCCGATCTCTTTCGCGGCGCGCAGGTGACTCTAATTGGCCGCTACCGCAACGCGGGCGACCTGCGCAACGTGAGCCTGCGTCTCTCTGGGCGAAGCAGCCGGGAGCGGCGCAGTTTCGCCTACGAGAATTTGCGCTTCCCCGCCAACTCGGACGAGAACGATTTCCTGCCGCGCCTGTGGGCGACGCGGCGCGTCGGCTGGCTGATGGAGCAGATTCGCTCGAACGGCGAAGCGCGCGAGCTGCGCGACGAGGTGGTCGACCTCGGCACACGCTACGGCATCGTCACGCCCTACACGTCTTATCTCGCGCTCGAACCCGGCGCGGTGACGGAGACGGTCACGGTCATGGGCGACGCCAGACGCGATTCGGGATTAACCAGAGACGGGGCTAATCGGGCGAGGTCGTTGCCGCCGAACGCGCGTAAGGCGAGAACCGCCTCCGGCGTGGGCGGCGCGGGCGCGGGGAACGCTCCGGTGTTGGCCGCGCCAATGCCCATGCCGACTCCTCCCCCGTCGCCGTCGGCGACGACCGGCGCGGCGGCCGTCAGAGACAGCAAGCGCGCGCGCGAGCAGCAGGAACAGGTGCGCACCGACGAAAGCGACGCCTTCTCCACGGGCGGCAACATGCGCAAGGTCGGCGACAAGACCTTCTACCTGCGCGGAGAGGTGTGGACGGACGCGGAGTTCAAGGCCGAGGCGAAACTGCCCGAGACCGCGCTCGTGTTCGGCAGCGACGCCTACTTCAATTTGTTGAAGCGCGAACGCAAACTGGCCGAATTCTTCGCCCTCGGCGAGCGCGTGATCGTCGTCTACAAAGGTCACGTCTATCGCGTCGACGCCGCGCCCTAAGAGATAGGGAAAAAGGGTCAAAGAGCAAGGGGGAAGGGGAAAGACGAAGGAAAGCACTCTGCCGATTGAGCGTGTTTTCTTATCCTTTCCCCCTTCCCCTTTGCCCTTTACCCTTTCTCCTTTGCCATTTAAACTTCCGCCTGCCTGCGGCCTTGTCCGGCAGCCCCCGGTTCGTGTAAAACAAAAGCCTCACACGGAAACATCGAGCCGGGGCTGTCGCTATCTTCAAACTGCGTTCGGAGAAAACTGTCGTATGAATGGCGAGAAAGTTGTGCGCCGTCGCCGTCGTCGGATGGAGGCGGGTGCGTTTGTGGTCGCGTGCTGTTTCGTCGTTGCGTTGGCGTCCGCGTCCGTTTTCGCGCAGCAGCAGCGCGGCGAAGGTTGGAAGGCCACGCGGCACGGCGCGGCGGGCAGGGATTTGAACACAGTCTATTTCGCGGACGGCAAGCGCGGCTGGATGGGTGGCGACGGCGGCATTGTCTATCGCACCGAAGACGGCGGGCGCACGTGGGTCGCGCAGGCCGTCGGCACGAACGAACAGATCAACGATCTCTACTTCCACAACAAAGAGGACGGTTACCTCGTCGCGGGGAGCGCCATCTACATTACCACCGACAGCGGCCGCACCTGGCGCATGGCGCGCCGCTTCACCCCGGCGGATTTCGGCGGCGGCACGCCCGAACTCTACAGCGTGCGCTTCGCGAGCAAGAAGCGCGGCTGGATCGTCGGCTCGATCAGCCGCCGCGATGTCGTCACCGACAGCCTCGTGCTGCACACGGAAGACGCGGGCGCGACGTGGCGCACGCAACTCGTCCCCTCGCGTGACGAGTTGATTCACCTCGACTTCGCGGACGACAAGCGCGGCTGGATCGCCGGCGACAAAGGCACGATCCTCGCCACCGTAGACGGCGGTTTGAATTGGTCGCGCCAACGCACGGGGACGAACGCGACGCTGTATCACCTGGACTTCGTGGACGACGAGCGCGGGTGGGCGGTGGGCGAGCGCGGCACGATCCTGCGCACCGCGAACGGCGGGGAGACGTGGACGGCGACCGTGGCGCCGGGGCTACAGCCGCGCGCGACATTGCTGAGCGTCCAATTCGCGGGCAGGGAGCAGGGCTGGATCGTGGGGCGCGGCGGCCGCATCCTGCGCTCGGAGGACGGCGGGCGCACGTGGGTGCAGCAGGAGAGCGGTACGAAGCAGAACCTCTACGCACTCTTCGTCGGCAAAAAAGAGAACTGGGCAGTCGGCGGCGACGGCATGGTTTTGCAGTACGAGCGTTGAAGAAAACGGCCGGGGCTGAATGGATTCTCGTATCAAAACGGGCGGCGCGCGGGGAGCGGCGGCGGCACGCAGGCGGAAGGTAAAGCGAGCGCGGCCATGAGTAATAAAAGTTTTCGCCTGTTCGTCTCCTGGTAAAACGGCTGGCGAAACGGCTGACGGCGTTTAAACCGGCTCGTGGGCGGAGCTGAAAAATCGGGGGCAACCTGCCCGCCGCGCCCGCGCATCAGAAATGGCGAGCATAGCAACGACCCAATGAATCGCCGGGGGGCGATTCGCAAAGTTGGGCGATTCTCCTGTGGTTTCCGCCCGGTGTGAGAGCACACACCGGGCGGCTTTTTTTGTTTGTCAGTAGTCCGTTGTCCGTTGTTTTTGTCCGGCCGCAGTTGACGCTTTCATCTTTAGCAACCAGCTTGAGTAACACGAAAACAACTGACGACGGACAACCGACTATTGATTGATTTTTCGCCCGGTGAACATGAGTGGCGGGACGATGGGCATGTTGGTGCGAATCGTGCCGCTCAGGTTGTCGCCTTCGCGGCGGCCTTCGATGTTGGCCTGGATCGACATGCCCTGAATCTTGAGCGCGACGGCGGCGGTAAAGATGTCGCCGGTTTGCGCGATGGTATCGAGCGGCGCTTCGCCCCACGAAGAACTCAGGCGGGCGCGCAAGCCGCCGCCCGCGTCGTCCTCTTCCACGACGAGCGTCGCCGTCTGCGGCCCCAGCGGCGACGTGATCTCCAATTGCCATGACCCGACGAATCCCGCCTGATCTCCTGTTGTTGATGTGCTGCTCATATCACTCCCGTTAGTTTGTAGTTTTACCGTCTTAGGCGCGCGCCGCCGGCGCATCTTTGCGCCTGCCCGCGCTGTCGTAAATCTCGATCTCCGCGGCGTAGCCCTTGATCTCATGCACGAGCGCATCGGCATCACCGACGACGACGATGGCCGCGCGGTCGGGCGTGACGTAGCGGCGCGCGACGCGCAGCACCTCTTCGCGCGTCACGGCGCTGATGCGCTCGCGGTAAGTTTGCAGGTAGTCGGCGGGCAGATTGTGCATCTTGATCTGGATCAATTGGTCGATCAACCCGTCGAGCGTTTCCAGGCGGATGGGGAAGATGCCCGTCAGGTAGTTCTGCGCGTCGAGCAGTTCCTTCTCCGTCACGAGGTCTTCGCGGATGCGCTCCAGTTCGTAGAAAAATTCTTTGAGCGATTCGCCCGTGACGGGCGTGCGCACTTCGGCGGTAGCGCGAAAACTCCCGGCCGTGCGGCGCGCGTCGAGGCTCGTGTATGCGCCGTAGGTGTAGCCCTTGTCTTCGCGCAAATTCATGAAGATGCGCGAGGAGGCGTTTGCGCCGAGCACCGTGTGCATGACGAGCGTGGGGAAATAGTCGGGGTCGGTGCGCGTGATGGCCGTGTTGGCGATGATGATGTTCGACTGCGCCGAACCGGGGCGATCCACGAGATGGAGCGTGCGACGCTCGCGCGCTGGCGGCGCGGGAAACTCCGTCGCTTCCAACTCGCCCGGCTGCCACGCGCCGAAGAGTTCTTCGATGCGCGCCAGCGCTCGCTCGCGTTTGATGTCGCCGCCGACGACGAGCACGGCGTTGTTCGGGATGAAGCGGCGGCGATGGAAGCTGACGAGATCGTCGCGCGACATGGCGGCGATGGATTCGGGCGTGGCCGAGACGATGCTGTAGGGGTGGTTGCCGTAGATGACGCGCGCGAGTTGTTCGTTGGCGAGGAAGGAGGGCTGGCCGCGCTGCGCGATCAGGTTTTGCAGCGCGTTCTGCTTCGTCAGTTCCAACTCGTCAGTGGGGAAAGAGGGGCGCAGCGTGAGGTCGGCCATCAACTCCAGAATTTCGTCGTTGAACTGCGAGAGGGCTGAGGCGGCCACGGTCGTGTTGTCGGAACCGGCTCCCGCGCCAAGCGTCGCGCCGATGCGCGCCACGGCGTCGGCGATCTGGCGGCTGGTGCGCGTCTCTGTGCCCTCGTTGAGCATCCCGGTGAGGACATCGGTCAGGCCGGGCAGCGCGGGCGGATCGTGCGCGTCGCCGGTGCGGAAGGCGAGCCGGTAGGTGACGAGCGGCAGCCGCGTGTTCTCCACGAAGACGACGCGCAGGCCGTTCGGGAGCGTCGTCTCGACGGGCGCGGGCAGATTCAAAGGGCGCGGCGCGAGCGGCGCGGGCGGCTCGCGGCGAAAAGTTTCGAGTTGGGTGTCGGGCATCATCGTTCAAGGAAACGATGAAGTAGGAACGATGAACGATGAACGGAAGACAACTGCTTTTACTTCATCGTTCCGCGTTCCTACTTCATCATTTATGTCTGCGTTACTGGTGTCTCCGGCGTTTCGGTCGGGGGGTCTGGTTGCATGGGCGGGCGCGGGGGCACCTGCGGGGGCGGCGCGCCGGGCTGCTCCGCCTCTTCGTGTTTCGGGGCGGGGGCGTCGGCCGCCGGTTCCGCCTGCTCCGTGCCTTCGGGCGCAGGCGTGATCTCGATGAGCGCGTGATTGTCCGTGTGCAGGTAGCGCGCCACCACGTCCCTGATATCGGCGGGCGTGACGGCGAGGTAGCGTTCCACTTCCGTGTTGACGAGGTGCGGGTCGCCGTCGTAGAGCGTGTATTCGGCGAGACGTTGCGCGCGATACATGGTGGTCTGGCGGCCGCGCACGGAGTCGTTCAAAAGCGTGTTGCGCAGCTTTTCCATCTCTTCCGCGCTCGGCCCCTCCGCGGCGAGGCGCGCGATCTCTTCGTTGATGGTGCGGCGAATCTCTTCGGTCGAGCGGCCGGGCTTCGGGATGGCGAACAGGTAGAGCGACGACGGGCCGCGACGTTCACCGATGCCGCCCTGCACGGCGACGACCGACTCGTCGCCCTTCACCAGTTTTTGATAGAGCCGTGAGCTTTCGCCTTCGAGCAACAGTTCGCTGGCGAGCGTCAGGGCGTAGGCATCGGGCGTGCGGCGCGGCGGGGCTTTCCAGCCGATCATCACGGCGGGCAACTGCGCGAACGGATCGAGATACGTCTCGAACGGCGCGGCCACCTCCTCGGGCTCGCTCACGTCCACGCCCGGCGGCGCGGGCTGGCGTGGGATGGTGGCGAAATATTTCTCGACGAGCGCGCGCGCCTCCGCCGGTTCGAAGTCGCCGACGATGACGAGCACGGCGTTATTGGGCGCGTAGTAGATGCGGAAAAACTCGCGTATGTCTTCGATGGTCGCATCGTCGAGGTCTTGCATCGAGCCGATGGTCGAATGCGCGTTGGCCGGGTTCCGGTAGATCAGTTCGTTGAGGTGCAGGAAAGCGTTCGAGTAGGGACGGTTGTCGTAGTTGAGCCGCTTCTCCTCCTGCACGGCGTTGCGCTGGTTGTCGAGATTCTCCTGCGTCACTTTGAGCGAGCGCATGCGGTCGCTCTCCAGCCAGAGCGCGAGCGGGAGCTGGTTGGCGGGCAGCGTCTCGTAGTAGTTGGTGCGCTCGGACGAGGTCGTGCCGTTCATCGTGCCGCCGGAGTTGAAGATGTACTGGAAGTGCGCGGCCTTCGGCACGTTCTCCGAGCCTTGAAACATCATGTGCTCGAAGAGATGCGCGAAGCCCGTGCGCCCCTCGCGCTCGTTGCGCGAGCCGACGTCGTAATAGACGCAGACCGAAACGACCGGAACGTTGTGGTCTTCGCTGAGCACGACGCGCAGGCCGTTTTCCAGCGTGAACTGTTCGATGGGAACGTGCGGCAATGTAAAGCTGGCGGACAAATTAAGACCTCAGTGTAAATTGAAATGATAAATAACGGTGACGTACTGCGAGACGGGGCGGCCGTTTTTGCGCGCCGGCTCAAACTCGATGCGGCGCGCAGCCCTGATGGCTTCCTCCGTCACACCGTATGGCAAACCTTCCAGCACGTCCATCTCTTCGCGCACTTTGCCGTCCGCGCCGAGGATGATGCGCAGTTTGACTTCGCCCTGCACACGATAACGACGCGCCCCGCGTGGGTAGAGAGGGTCGGGCTTCGCCCTGATGACGGCGCGGACGGTGGTTTCACCGGCCGTCACAGGCTTGTCGTCGCCGGCCTTCGTCTCATCTTTCGTCTCGGCTTTCGCCCCGTCCTCGGACGGCTCGGACTTCCCGGTGCGCTCGTCCTTCGGCGGCTCGGAGCGGCGGACGCGGCGAGATTGCGCGCGCGCCTCCGTTGACGAGCCGCCGCAGGCGACCGCGAAGAGGAGTATGAGGATGAGGCGAAACATGCGTTTCATAATTCTTGACAGGCTGACTTCTTACAGGCGCAACTTAAGGCGCGAATCTCACGCCCCGCCCCTTGGTTGCGCCCGTGCGTAAAATTTCAGACTTGCGGCGGCGTGTTGATCATGCCGCGCAGTTCGGCGCGCAGGCGTTCGATCTCGTGAAGTTTCTGCTGCACGCGTTCGAAGAGCGCGGTCTGCGATTTGATGCCTTCGTCGATAAGGAAGGCTGCCGCATCGGCGCGCGAACGGAAAACGCCCGCCTGCACCAGATTCTCCAACTTCTCCTGCGCCTCGTGCGAGACCTTGACGGCCACAACGTAATCATCCTTCGCCGAGATGGCGCGCTCGATGGTGCGGCTGATGTCGCGCCCGATGGAAGAGAGCGATTCGGGAATACGCGAGGCGATGTCGCGCACCGAAGAAGACATGCGGTCGCGGTCGGCGCTGTGGCCGGCCTCGTCTTCGTCGTCGCGCAGCATCAGGTCGTCGATCATTTCGTTCCGGTTAACGGGGTCGTGCGGGTCGTGCGGGTTGTTCGGATCGTAAGGACTGCTCATAGCGAAAATCTCCTTCACTTCGGCGCGCGCCGCCCGTACGCAAAAATTGCGGCGGACGCGGGATTGCTTCTGTTGCAATGTTACGTTTGATTGCTGCCGGTCATTTTAATTTATCGGGGGGAAAGTAACAAACAGCCATTCCCGAAGAAGGAGGGGAAAGGGAAAGGTTAAAAAGAAACCGTCTTAAGATAGTCGAAAATTGTCTTTATCCCTTTCCGCTTTTTCCTTTCTCCCCTACCCGTTTGCATTTGCCCATCCGAGAACTCGGATGCCCGCGGGGCGGGGCGAGACGCAACCTTGCCGCCTTTTCAGTCATCCAGTACTATACAAAAACTGCCCTCGGCGGCAGGCCGCAACCGGGCGGCCACGCTTCCGTCGCGCCTTTATTTTCAGTCTCAGCGGAAAATGGTCTTGAGAGGTTTGCCCGTAGTGAAACAAAAAATATCATCCGCCCTCGTCGCGCTCCTGCTCGTCGCGCTTTCGCTCCCCGCGTCCGTTCTCGCACAACAACAGCCCGCGCCCGGCAGAAGCGGGGCGCAGGGGCCGCAGCAGCAGCCGAACGGCGGCGCGCCCGGCCGGCGTGCGCGCCCGCGCGTCCCGGCCACTTCGGGTGCGACGGCCGCCATCGAAGAAGACTTCGCGGAGGCTCTCAGCATCGTGCAGGAGAACTACGTCGACGGCGTGAAGATCGATTACAACGCCGCCTTCAAGTCGGCCATTATCGGCATGTTGCGTTCGCTCGACCCGCACTCGAACTACTACGACTCGAAGGAATTTGAGGAACTGCAAGCCGACTGGCGTTCCGAGTATTACGGCATCGGCGCGACCATCGGCGACCGCACCATCGGCGGACAGACGGACACCTACATTCTCGCCACCTTTCCCGGTGCGCCCGCCACGCGCGCCGGCCTGCGCTTCGCCGACCGCATCGTCGAAGTGAACGGCGAAGCCATCAAGGGCAAAACTTCGGCCGACGTGCGCGACCGCCTGCGCGGCCCGAAGGGTTCGATTGTCAAGGTCATGGTCGAACGCGCTTCGACGAAGGCTCTGGAGACGGTTGAGATCACGCGCGACGCCGTCGGCCAGCCGACCATTCCCGATTCTTACATGCTCAAGCCCGGCGTCGGCTACATCGACATGACGCGCGGCTTCAACCGCAGCACGGCCGAAGAGTTCATCACCGCGGTCGAAGATTTGCGCAAGCAGGGCATGACCTCGCTCGTGCTAGACCTGCGCGGCAACCCCGGCGGCCTGCTCGATCAGGCGGTCAAGGTCGCCGAGCGTTTCCTGCAGCGCGGCCAGGTGATCCTCTCGCAGAAGGGGCGCGTTCCCGGCAGCGACCGCACCTATGAATCGCGCAACAGTTCGCCCGACAACGTGCCGCTCGTCGTTCTGCTCAACCGCAACTCCGCTTCGGCCTCCGAAATCGTGGCGGGCGCGTTGCAAGACCACGACCGCGCGCTCATCATCGGCGAGACGAGCTTCGGCAAGGGACTCGTCCAGAGCATCATCCCGATGGAGTATGGCACGGCCGTGACGCTCACCTCCTCGAAGTATTACACGCCTTCGGGTCGCCTCATCCAGCGCGACTACGCGAACGAGGGTCTCTATGATTACTACACGCGCGGCGGCGTCGGCAGTCTCGACGACGAGAAGAAAGCGGCGGCGGCCAAGAAACCCGCCGGCCCCGAAAGCCTGACGGACAGTGGACGCAAGGTGTACGGCGGCGGCGGCATCGCCCCCGACGAACCCGTCAAGCCGCGCCTCATCGAACCGGCGCAGCAACGCCTGATCGATCCCGTCTTCGCCTTCGTGCGCGAACTCGTCAACGGCCGCATCAAGGGTTTCGAGAATTACAAAATCTCGCGCGGCATCAATTACGAGCACGACATCAAGGCCGAGGAGTATCCGGTCTCGGACAATCTCTTCAAGGCGTTCAAGGCGTTCGTCGCGAGCGATGAAACTTTCAAGCTGAAGGACGCGCAACTCGACCGCAGCCGCGAATTCATCGCGCGCCAGATGCGCTACGACATCGCCACGGCCGCCTACGGCACGGTGACGGCTTCGCAGGTGCAGATCGTGGACGACCCGCAGGTCGCCAAGGCCATCGAAGTCCTGCCGCGCGCGAAGGAACTTTCCGTCGCAGCCATGCGCGGGCGCAACCCCGAACGCAAGACGTTTGAGTAAAGTCCGCTCGTTCCGTCAATGGACAAGCGCGAGAGGCCGTCAACTTTCAAGAGTTGACGGCCTCTCGCGCTTGTGGCTCGGCCGGGGTCGCCGGCCGTCATGTCGTTGAACGTCTTGACGCGCGGCGCGGATGGCGAAAGCGGCCACGGCGCGCGCCGCAAATCATAGACGCTTGCCACTAATGTTCGCCCTGCTGCGTTCGTTGAAAATGTGCCCGTCGAAAAGCGGCGGCGAAACTAGCGCCTAATCCTGTGTGGCGAACTGCTGCGACTGCGGTTGCGGGTTCGGCTCCTCGTCGATGGCTCGCCGCTTCAAGTCGTCGAAATCGATCTCGGTCGAAGGCCGCGTGTCGGCCTTCAGAACGCGGCGCATGTGTTCGAGCGCGTGCCGGTTCTCGTCGGCGTCGGCGGAGGCCACGCAGTCCGAGGGGATGGCGAGGTGAAAGTCGCGCATGTAGGCGTCGTTGGCGGTGAAGAGAACGCAGATGTCGCCGGTGAGTCCGGTGAGGATGAGGATTTTGACTTGCAGGTATTCGAGCAAAGTGTCGAGCGTGGTGGAGAAGAATCCGGAGTGCTTGGGCTTGAGGACGAAATAGTCGTCTTCGTCCGGCTTGAGTTGTTCGGCGACGGGCTTGCCGCACACGTCTTCTTCGAGACAGTGCTTGAGCAGTTTGTTGAAGTCCGACTGCCAGCGGCCGAAGTTGTCGTTGACGTAGATGACGGGCACGCCCGCGCGCTTCGCACGCGCCTTCAACGCGGCCAGTCGCTCGGCCATCGGCAGCGCGTGCGCGAGCACCTGCTCGCCGCTGCTGAATTCCAGATCGTTGATCACGTCGATCAACAGCAAGGCCACTTCCGCCTTATCGGGCACGTTCCCGTGGAGGTCTTCGTTTTTCGCCGGCACGCCTTGTCTCCCCCTTTTCACGCGTCTGTTCACACAGGTCGTATAGCCCTGCATAGTACCCGAACCGCCGGCAAAACGGGGAAGAAAAAGCCGCGGATTGTTCCGTGTCCGTGGCCGGTCGCCGGTTGTTTCGCGCGGCAACGGGCGAATTGCCGCGCGTCGGAGCGAACAACCGGCGACCGGCCACGGACACGAGACATCTTCACACGTAAGCGTGAGCTTTCGCCTCGCCCTTCTTCCTGCGCCAGACAGCCAGCAGCGCGCCCATCGCCGTGAAGGCGACGAGGTGGTAGCCGATGTTGATGAGGAAGAGGCCGACGGGGCGAAACTCGAAGAAGACCGTATTGAGGTTGGTGGTGACGATGAAGCCGAGCCACAACCACAGACCCGTCTTCGCGCCGCTCGCGGCCGTTTCCGCGCTCGCGTAGCGGACGATGTGCGCCAGCACGTAGGCGGCGACGAGCGAGCCGATGAAGGCGAGCGCCAGTTGCGCGCCCGCGCCCTCGGCTTCGATACGCGCGAGTTGCTCCGGCGTCCAACGCATGACTTCGATGAACTTGCCGCCGAACAGCAGCGGCGAATACCAGAGGCCGCCGAGCAGCCAGTAGAAAAGCGCGGAGGCGGCGACGGCCGCATAGTTGATCTTCATGTCATTTCCTCCAGAGCACATGGCCGGACGCAAGCTTCATCTGGCCGACGAATCTATTTCCATGATCCCGAAGACGTTGCTCTCCGTGTCCTCGCAATAGGCCATGTAGCCGATGCCCGCCACCGCGAACTTCGGCATCACGATTTTGCCGCCGTGCCCCTCGACCTTGCGCGCGTAATCGTCAACGGAAGGCACTTCGATGGTGTTCGTGGCGGACGAGGGCGGCAGCGGGTTCTCGGAGCGTTTCATCAGGCCGCCGTTGATGCCCGGCTGCCCCTCCGCGCCCGTCTCCAGCAGCCAGTAACTTTGCGGCCCGTCCCACCGCTGCGTCTTCCAACCGAAGACCTCGTCGTAAAACTTCACGGCGCGTTCCGGGTCGTCCGCGCATAACTCGAAATGGATCACTCTCGGCATGTTCGATTTCTCCTTTTCATCTCGGTGAATTTCAGTCTGTGTCGAAGAACGCTTGATGGTCGCGCGTGCGCGCGCATACGTGCGCGCACGCGCTCAGGGTCGCGGCGCGGGGTTCATGGATTCGTGCCCGTGCGCGATGCGCCACGTGTTGCCGTGCCGCACGTAGACGGCGGTCATCTTCGCCGTGTAGTTCAAGGGCTGGCCGTTGAATCTCGCCGCGACGCTGGCCTGATAGGTGAGCACCGCCACGTCGCCGTGGATTTGCACGCGCGGGTTGTACATCTCAAAATCCAGATACTTGAACTGCTCGGCATACTGCTCGAACTTGGGCAGGAAATTGCGTTTGGGGTCGGTGTTGAGATAGGGACTGTAAGCGCTGAAGTAGGTGGCGTCGTCGGCGAGTAAATCGGCGTAGAAGGACTTGTCCTTACGCTGCCAGGCCTCGACCGAAGCGCGCTCGCGCGCGATGACCTGTTCGGCGATGGCCTGCTGAACGGCGACGGCGCCCGCCGTCGTGCCCTGCACGCTGATGCGCCAGCCGACGGCGAACACAATTAACAGGGCGACCGTAAAACCGAAAAACCTTTTCATGCTGTCTCTCTCCTTTCGCTGTGCCGCGCGGCCGCGCGCCCAATGACAAGGGGCGCACGCGAACGGCGGCATCGTTAGATAATGCGAGGCGAGGTTCGACT
This sequence comes from Pyrinomonadaceae bacterium, assembly GCA_035645855.1. Lineage (GTDB taxonomy): Bacteria > Acidobacteriota > Blastocatellia > Pyrinomonadales > Pyrinomonadaceae > JAIVJZ01. The sequence continues at coordinate 28,477 of DASQLU010000063.1, read as the reverse complement.
CTGTCCCCGCGAGCGGCGGCGTGCGGGGACAGGCGGTTTTGGCGCGTTGCCAGACCGCGAGCGAGGGTGTTTCTTTTGTGGCGAGGTTAGTCGGCGACCGTCGGAACGTGGTCGCGTCCAGACTGCGAAAAGCGTCAGGGCTTTTGTTCGCCCGGTCTAATACCTGACTGAAAAGCGCGTCCTTAGCTGAAAAGCGCGTGCTTAGCGGCGGGATAAAAAGAAAGGTGAGTTACCTCTGATTTGTAACTCACCTTTCAACCCGCCCTGATGTTCGTTCTGCACCCGTAAGCTCGTATGCGGGTGATCTTTCATTCGCCCTCGTGGGCGCAAACGGCTTCAGTGAGCGGCGAGCCACTCGTTGAACACCGCGGACTCTTCCTGCTTGCCGCTCCAACGCGCGCGGTTCTTGCCCGTCAGCGCGAGCACCATCGCCTGGTGCTGGCCGGCGCGGTCGCCGAGCCGCTCGAAATAGTTATAGAGACGGTCGATCTTCTGCACGGACTCGCGCGCCGCCTCCACGTTCTTGAACGAAAGCACGTTGCGGAAGAAGCGTGTGTAGACGTTTTGCTCGCGTCCCGTCGTCGTGTAGAGATCGAAGTAGCCCGTCAGGCGTCCGGCGGACTGCAAGACCTGCGCGACGTAGGAGGGACGCGCGCCGACCTGTCTCACGATCTGCGCGATGTCCGTCGTGCCCGCTTCGTAGAGCGCGAGAATCTGTTCCTTCTTCGTGCGCGATTCGTGGTCTTCGCGCGCCGTCTCTTCTCCGGCCTCGCGCTCTACGACGCCGGCAGCTTCCTCCTCGTGCGTCGCCTCGGCGTATTCGAGTTCGAACGACAACGGCTGCTCCTGAATCAGTTCTTCTGTCGTCATCATGTGTCACCTCTCGACTTCCCGGAGCCGCCGCGCGCGGGGCAGGTTTGAATATTCTTCGCCGCCGCCCCGCCGCGATGATGCACGGCTCCCCTTGTGTCAATTGCGGATTTCGGATTGCGGAATGCGGAATAGAGACCAAAACTCGCACTCCTGCTCTTAATCCGCAATCCGAAATCCGCATTCCGCAATCGACTTAGCTCGCGCGACGCATCGGCTGTTGCTGCTCGGCCACGCCGCCCTGCAGGTTCTTCAAGTGGTCGATGAAGGATGAAGCGGCCTTCTTCGACAACTCTTCCGTGCGGCAGCGCAGCACCTGCTGGCACTCCTCTTCGACGTCAACGCCCGCTTCACGCGCGAGCGCGCGTATCATGCCGAGCTGCTTCGGCGTCACGAGGTCGCCCATGGACTTCGCCAAAGGGTCGCGCGGAAACTCGTTCTGCGGAGCCGAACCCGTCTGCTCGATCACTTCCGACTCGCGCTGGTACAACTCGCGCGCGATGCCGAACTTGATGGCCGCGCGCTTCAAAGCGTCGTGCTCGGCCTTCTTGATGCCGGTCTCGTTGTCGGCCGTGCCCGTGCCGACGCCTTCGCGCGTCACGCCGTCAATCGAGATGGCGGCCGTGACGGCGACCATGTCGCCGATCTGGACGATGCCGCGCACGGAATGCGACCAGGTGGGCGCGACGCGGTCGAGGAGGTCTGCGACCGTGTGCCACTCGACGTATTCGACCATGTGCGCGCTGCCGTTGCGGTCGCGCCAGCCTTCGCGCGTTTTGATGAACTTCGGATCAATCGGCTGGCGCAGCGTGCGCAGCGTGTTGGTGAAAGCGAGCGGCACGACGGGCGCGCCCGCGCTCAAAGCGGCGTGTTCTTCCGCGGTCACGAAGTCCAGATCATCTTCCGGCTCGCTCACGGCGGTTGCTTGTCTCTTGCTCATCTCTTCCTGCTCCTCTTCCGGTTTGTGATCCGCAAGCGAACTCACCGTCGAGGCAAAAGCCGTGGCGTTGGCAGTCTCGCCGCCCGCGTTCGCCGTCTCCGGTTCGTCCTGCTCCCGTCCGAAGCGCGCGGCCGGCGCTGTGGCGTCGGCCTCCTGCGAGGCTTCCACCTGCGGCACGCGCTTCTCGGATGCGGTCGAGTTAGTGTTGGGCGTCTCCGCCGTTCCCGTCGCCGCCGCGCGTGCGGCGGTCTGCGGTTGCTGTTTGGTCACAGCCTCCGAATTCCTGGCGAGCAGCGAGTGCTTGACGGCCAGCACGTGCTCGCAGCGAAACGTCGGGTCTTCAACCGACTGCTCTTCAAATTCCAGGCAAGAGCAACGCACTTTGCCCGCGTCGTCGCGCCAGACTTCGTAGCTGCTGCGCTTGCCGCGAAGGCTGGGCGTCGTCACGCGAAAGCGGTCGCCTTCGCGCGTCACCAGTCCCATCGCCGCGATGCCCTGCGCGCGTTTGTCGCGCATGATCGCCTTCTTGTCGGTCGTCGTGTTGGTCGCGGTTGCTGTTGCCATGACTCTTAACTCCTTCAAAATCCTGCTGCGAAAAACTCTTACGCCGCGCGCTCGACGGGCATCTCGCTCAACGTCGTTGTCTGCGCCTGCTTCGGCTGCTGCACCGGATTCACAGCGGCGACGGCGGCGCGCTCGGCCAGCCGGCGTTCGAGGTCTGTGATGCGCGCCTCCAATTCCTCTACGCGCCGCGACTGCCGGTGAACCGTCTTGAACAAACCGTCGAATGTTTCCCAGATGTGATCGCTCATTTCAACCTCTCGTTTCCCGTCCTGTGGCACAGAGCGCGCAACGCTCTGTTTCATACGTGAAACAGTGTACCATGAGACATATTTTGTTGCAAGCATAAAACAAGGTCTTGCGTCTGGGATTTTCCTGTGATATGTTCTGAAACCAGTGGAGGGGCGACTTGCAGCTTCCAAGTAGCTGTCGGTCGCGTCATAGAAGGAGGCCAATCATGGCAGAATCAGGGAAAAGTTTAGTAAATACGGTGGAACTGGGGCGGGCGATCCGCCGCAAACGCGAGGAAGCAGGCTTGAGCCTGCGCGACGTCGCGAATGAAACGCAGGTGTCGGCCTCGACGCTCTCGCGCATCGAAAACGGCACGGGCAAACCCGACGCGGACAACATCGCGCGTCTCACCAACTGGCTCGACATGCCGATGGAGCGCATCATGTCCGGTCGCCAGCCCGACGCCGGCGGCAACGAGGCGGCCAAAGCCGTCGTCTACTTCCCGCATGAAGCGACGCCCGACATCGTCGAAGCGCACCTGCGCGCCGACCGCAACCTCTCGGCCGAAACCGCCAAAGCCCTCTCCGAACTCTTCCGCGTCGCCTACGCCCAGTTCTCCCACCCCGGCGAAGACCCCCGCACGCGCAACAGGCGGAAGTAGGCCACTAGAATTTAATTGACTGTTTAAGTCAGGCGCTCACTCTAGTGGTTGAGCGCCTGACTTTTTGCACTTTTAATAACGGAGGTTTTGAAATGGATCGAGTTGCCTTACGAGATGCAGTGTACAAGTTAGAAGAATTAGCTGATGCCCCAGAAGAGGCTTCCTTCGCCTTTGCTCAGGCCGTGTGTCAGTTTAATTCGTTGCTTGATTCTGCAAAATTACTGTATTCAGAACGTCCTGATATTCAAGGCTTATATTCTTTTAGCAGTCCTTATGTAGTAAGGATAGGAGACTTTAAAGATGGTGTCTCTCGTCTAAAACATGCTTTAGATTTACGTCCAATAAATTCTGCGGGGGAGACGCTCGCTCGAATTCAGCTACCTAGCGATGCACCGGCTGATGTAGTACTCGATATGCAAGAATTGGAGGGAGCTATAAGTCTTGGGCTTACAAAAACAGCATTGCTTTTGTCTGGTTCAATAGCGGAGGCACTTCTATTAACAAGACATTCAGACAAATCGGCTAAAGGGCCTGGGCTGGCACAGTTAGTTAAGCAAGCCCGAGACGAACGCCTCTTTGGTAGGGATACACTTAGAGGTCTAGAGACATTAGTTGATTATCGTGATCTTATTCACCCCAGAGCACCTGTGCGCAATAAGACACCCCGAAATTCCGCACGAGTTGATGCGGCCGTGGCTGCCCTAAAACTCTTATGTCACGAGTTGCAAGACCCCACAGCGCAATACAATTAAGATGCAATTCTAGTGGCGTATTTCTTAAGGAGTCGTAGTTTAAGCGACGCAAAGTGGCTGGCAAGCGGGTATAATCGAACCTTTAAGAACTGCCTGACGCCGACATAAAATGTGAAGAGGTTGCCATGAGCACACAATTCATCTTGAGCGAATATTTAGACTCCGCGATGGCGGGGGCGGAGTATGACAAGTTGGAGGATGGTAGTTTCTCCGGCCGGATCAAGGCGTGTGTGGGCGTGGTGTCTTTCGGCGCGACGTTGAGGGAGTGTGAAGAGGAGTTGCGTTCGACTCTGGAAGATTGGCTGTGGCTGGGTTTGAGGTTAGGGCATCAGCTTCCGGTCATTGACGGGATAGACTTGAACAGGGAGCCGGCCTATGAGTCGCTGGAATCCGTGTAAGCGCGGCGATTTCATCCGGCGTTTGCGGCAACTCGGCTTTGAAGGTTTATATTCCGGCGCGAAGCATCAGTTTATGGTTTATCAACAACACCGGCTCACCATCCCTTCCAATGCGGAATACTCCGTGCCGCAGTTGAGGATGATGTTGCGCGAGGTCGAAGGCATCACCGGCCGTCAGATAACGGCTGAGGCATGGGATAAGTTGTCCTGATAGCGGCTGGCGCAAGGGCGAGGACATTATGTCTTCTCAACGTAAAACATTAGTCACGCCAGAGGAATATCTCGCCGCGGAGCGGAAGGCAGAGACGCGGAGCGAGTATTTCGCGGGTGAAGTGTTTGCAATGGTGGGGGCGAGCAAGCGGCATAATCTCATTGCGGCAAACATCATCCGCGTGCTGGGCAATCAGTTGCTTGAGCGTGCGTGCAATGTGTATCCGAGCGATATGCGTGTGAAGGTGAGCGCGACGGGGAAGTACACGTATCCCGATGTGGTCGTGGCATGCGAGCCGGAGTCGTTTGACGATGCGGAGAATGACACGCTGATCAATCCGGTGGTGATCATCGAGGTGTTGTCGGCTTTGACGGAAGCATACGACCGTGGGAAGAAGTTTGAGCAGTACCAGCAGATCGCGTCGCTGACGGACTACATTCTCGTCGCCCAAGAGCCATACCGGATCGAGCAGTACGTGAGGCAGAGCGACAAGGAATGGCGATACTCGGAATATCACGTTGCGGAAGACGTGATAAGGATTAGCGTCATCGGGTGTGAGATTGCTATGAAGGACGCGTATGCCAAAGTCGCAGAGGCGACATAGCCGGGAATAGGAGTCAGCAAGACAGTGGACGAGACGAAATTGCCGCCGACTTTCAAGGGACGCCAGTATGAGGTGCGGGCGATGGGGTTGCGCGACTTCGCGGGGCTGCGGCGGGACGATGAGCCGCTCGACCCGTTTGCGCTGGCGAACTTCGCGAAGTTGATGGTGATCGATTTCGAGCAGGTGCAGGGGTTGTCGGAAGAGACGCGGGAACATTTGCTGGGGGTGGGTTCGGATGCGTGGTCGGGCGGGACGTGCTCGCGCCCTCTGCCGAACGGGTGGCGTCTGGTGCTGTTGAATCCGAAGCACGGCGCGGCGCGCAACAATGCGACGTTGATGGAAGAGGTCTGTCACGTCTTCCTCGGCCACAAGGCGAACCGTCTCTCCATCGTCGCGCAGAACAAGCAGGGGAAGACCGTGGCGCGCGATTACAACGAGGCGGACGAGGAGGCGGCTTACGCGGTGGGCGCGGCCGCGCTCGTGCCCTATTCGTCGCTCCGCCGGTACGTGCGCGCGGGGCGGACTTCGACCGAGATCGCGCGGCGTTTCAACGTGAGCCGCGAGTTGGTCGAATATCGCATGAAGGTATCGCGCCTGTGGGGCGATTATCGCGCGCGCCACGCGGAAGAAGTCGAAGCGCGCTGGGCGGCGCGTCAGGCTTACGCCAACAACAGCGGCCATGCCCGCTGAGTCGCCCACGGAGCGCGAACGGCTGCTCACACTCCGCGACGCGATCAAGCGCGTCATAGACTATCGCACCTTTTACCTGCGCTACTGCCCGCACGCGCAGACGACGGCCGCCCGCCTGCAAGCGCTCTGCCCCATCCCTTCACACGCGCACAGCGGCCGAGGCCATCAGAGCCTCTCCGTAGACCTCACGCGCGGCCTCTTCCACTGCTTCTCGCGCGACGAGGGCGGCGACGCGATCCGTTTCTACGAGTTGATGCACGAGGTGAAGTTCGGCCGCGCGGTCGTCGAACTGGCGCGCGAACTCGGACTGGACGGGCGGCGGAACGACGCGCGTTCGCTCGCGCAGCGCGCCGCGCCCGACGTGTTGGCGGCGTCGGAGCCGGAACCCGAATTGCTCGGCGCGGAGCGTCTGGGCGCAATCTGCGAGGCGTTGCTCGCGGCGTGTCGCGCGGAGGATCAGACGGAGGGCTTAGGCTATCTCGCGCGTCGCGGGATCGACGGCGCGACGGCCGCGCGCGCGGGCGTGGCGTACTTTCCGCGCCGCGCGTACCGGCGCGTGATGCGCGGGATGCAGTCGTCGTTTTCGCTCGAAGAGTTGCGCCGCAGCGGCCTGTTCAACGCGCGCGCGCACCTCACGTTTTACCGTCATCGCCTGTTGTTTCCGTTTCGCGTGGAGGGGCGCGCGATCTATTTGCAGGCGCGCACGACCGCCGCGGGGGTCGAGCCGCGCTGGCACAACATGCGTGGCGGCGTGCCCGCGCTCTACAACGTAGATTGCCTGTGCGAACTGGCGAGCGGGAGCGTCGTCTATCTGGTCGAGGGTTTTACGGACACTTTAACGCTTCTCGCACACGGCTTCGCCGCCGTCGGCCTTGTCGGCGCGGGGGGGTTGAAAGAGGAATGGATCGCTCCTCTTGGCCGCTTCCGCGTCGTGGCCGCGCTCGACCCGGACGCCGCCGGGCGACGCGCCGCCGAACGCTACGGCGAACTCTTTGCCGCGCGCGGCCTGCAGCTCTCCTCCATCGCGCTCCCGGCGGACGTCAACGATTTCTTCCGACATCAACCGGCTGCGGCGTTGGAGTTCGCCCTGTTGACGGAAGCCGCCGTGGAAACGATGGCGTGGGAGCCGGATGCTTAACTCACGCCGGCAGGTTTCCCGTACATTCTTCGGCCTTCATCCTTGCTCTGTCGCGCCCTTCATCTATAATCTCGGTTTGGCATCTCGCGCGAGACGCGCGCGCTCTTGGGCGTAAGCCGATTGGATGGTGTGTGCTATGACTGAACAGATCACGGATGCGGCGGGGACGGCGGCGGGGACGAGTTTAACCGTCGTCGATAAGCTGCGGCTGCTGCTCGACATCACGAAGAAGATCAGTCGCTCACTCGACGTGGACGAGGTGCTCGAACTCGTGATGGACACGCTCGGCTCGCTCCTCCCTTACGACGCGGCGGGCATCTACATGATCGAGCGCAGCGCGCAGAAGGACGGCACGGGCGAGGGCGACCTCGGCGCGCTCAAAGGTTTCAGCACCACCTCCGTGCGCGGCTACGACATCAGCGAATTGACGGAACTGCACCTGAAGGTCGGCGAAGGACTGCTCGGCTACGCGGCGCAGACGGGCGAGCCTCTCATCGTGCAGGACGTGAGCCTCGATCCGCGCTACGTCAACGCGCGCCGCACGACCTGCTCGGAGATGGTCGCCCCGATCATCTCGAACGAAGAGGTGATCGGCGCGTTCGATCTGGAAAGCGACCGCAAGAACGCTTACACGAGAGACGATCTGGAAATCCTGATGCTGCTCGCCTCACAGGTCGCGATCATCATCGAGAAGGCGATGCTGCACGAGCAGTCGGTCGAGAAGAAACGCCTGCAGGCGCAACTCGAAGTCGCGCGCCACGTCCAGCTCGAACTGCTCCCCTCGCGCGACCCGCAACTCGCGGGCTTCGACATCAGCGCCTACAACTTTTCGACCGAAGAAGTCTCGGGCGACTATTACGATTTCGTCAGTCTCTACGAGGATCACCTCGGCATCGTCATCGCCGACGTGTCGGGCAAGGGCGTGCCCGCCGCGCTCCTGATGGCCTTCCTGCGCGCGTCCCTGCGCGCCGCCATCCACATCGGCTACGCGCCGAACATTTCGATGTCGAAGGTCAACTACCTGCTCTGGGAGTCCATCGAAAACAACCAGTACGTGACGGCCTTCTACGGCGCGCTCGACGCGACCAATCGCACGCTCGCCTACGCCAACGCCGGGCACAACCCGCCGCTCCTGATGGACGGTGAAGGCCACGCGCGCTTCATCGAACGCGGCGGCCTGCCGCTCGGCATGTTTCGCGACACGCGCTACTACGAATACTACCTGCCCATTCAGCCCGGCCAGATCATCCTGCTCTACACCGACGGCATCACCGAGGCCACAGACGAGCACGGGGTGGAATACGGGCGCGAGCGCCTCGGACTCAAGGTGCGGGAAGGGCGCGATCTGAGCGCGCGCAAGCTGATCGACTTTTTGCACGCCGACGTGCTCGTCTGGACGCAGGGGCGGGGCGCGAGCGACGACGTCACCTTCGTCGTCATCAAGGCTCTCTAGCAAAGCAAAACGGGGACGGCCTCTTTCAAGGTCGTCCCCGTTTCGGTTGATCTTGCTGTTGGAAAATCAATGTGCGGTCGGTGAACTGTGGGCGTGGTCGCCGCCGGGGGCGAGCGCCGCACGGTAGCGGCCGTAACAAAATTCGGATTCCGTCTCGGTGAACGCGTAAACGTCAAAGCCGTAGGCGTCAAAGTAAGCTGCCAAGTCATCGGACGAGCGGAGAAAAATTTCGGGAGAGTAACCCGCTTCTTCGCGAATCTCCAGCAGGCGCTCAACTACCTCCAGCGGAGCAAAAACTCGCACAGGGTCTCTGTAGGTTGCCATAACCTGAAAGCGCCTCCTTCCGGTCAATACTGGACACGGTCGTAAACCAGATAAGCACATCCCGTGTGCCTTGCCTCCAGTTTGATGTACGCCTGAAAGGGCGCAGTTGTTTGCCCGCCGCATATTTTTTTCGTTACAGGCTTTACGAAAGTTTGCTCGGAACGGTACAGTAATAAAGTCCAGTCGCCGACGGCCGTCGAAGGTCGCCGGCATTGAACCCACGGATAACAGACCACCCGACGCTTTCTCGTCAACAATCCATATTCTCGTAATCGCCCGCGAATTTTATGTCCATTCAACCGCCGCCCGCCGCCGAGAGAGCGGGCACACACGCACATGACGGAGGGGCAGCCGCGCCCGCGCCCCTGAATTTCGTCCACGTCCTGCAAACGATGCTCTCCTCTTCGAACAAGGTCAGCGACCTGATCTTCTCGCCGGGACGCCCCCCCCAGATCGAACTGCTGGGGAAATTGCAGGGCGTCGCCTATCCCGGCCTCGAAAAACTGACGCCCGCGCACACGTCCGGCATCTCCAAGATCATCATGGGGCGGAATCCGGCGGCGGTCGAGAGCCTCGAAAAATTCGGCTCGGCCGACGTTTCTTTCAGCGCGCCCGGCCTCTCGCGTTTTCGCGTCAACATCTTCATGCAGCGCGGCACGCACGCCATCGTGATGCGCGTTATTCCGCCCGACCCGCCCGGCTGGAAAGACCTCAATCTTCCGCCGCAACTCAAAAGCATCGCCGAACTCAAGACCGGCCTCGTTCTCGTCACCGGCCCGACCGGCTCCGGCAAATCCTCCACGCTCGCCGCCATCATCGACCTCATCAACGAGGAGAAGTACTACCACATCGTCACCATCGAAGACCCGATTGAGTTTCTCCATCGCCACAAGAACTCGACCATCCACCAGCGCGAACTCCACTCGGACACGCCCGATTTCGCGCGCGCCCTGCGCGCCGCGCTCAGGCAGGCGCCGAAAGTGATCCTCGTCGGCGAGATGCGCGACCGCGAGACGATTGAAGTCGCGCTCGAAGCGGCCGAGACGGGGCACCTCGTCCTCTCCACCCTGCACACGATTGACGCCTCGAAAACCGTCGACCGCATCATCGGTGTCTTCCCGAAGAACGAAGAAGCCTCCATACGCGCGCGCCTGTCGCAGACCTTCCGCTTCATCGTCTCGCAACGCCTGCTGCCGCGCGCCGACGGGAAGGGGCGCGTCGCCGCCATCGAAATTCTCAAGTCCACGGCGCGCACGCGCGAATACATGGAGCGCGGCGAATCCGAAGGCCGCTCGCTCATCGACGCCATGGAGCAGGGCGAACTCGAAGGCATGCAAACCTTCGACGGCGTGCTGGAGAAGATGATTCGCAACGGCACGCTGAACAAAGAGGAAGCCCTCTCCTACGCCTCGAACCAGGGCAACCTCCGTCTCAAACTCGCGGACTTCGGCGGCGTGCCCGAAGTAAAACCCGCCGCCCCCCCCGCTGTGCCGCCCGTCCCGCCTGCGCGCGGCGGCGGCGGCAACTCGATGCTCGACATGCTCGATTGATAAGGCAAAGGGAAAAGGGTAAAGGGGGAGGGGGTAAAGGTAAAAACAAGGGATCGCGTTTATCGTGCGCCGCTTGCTTTCTTCCTTTACCCCTTCCCCTTTACCCTTTTCCCCGCTTTGTTCCGGCATCGCGAAGCGTCATCGGCGCGTCTAAACTTTGTATGCGTACAGGGTTCAACAGGCGTGCTATTTTTGTTTTCGTCTTCGTGGCGGCTGCCGGCTCGGCGTTGTTGTTCGCCTCGTGCGGCAATAAACGCGCGTCGCGCAAGGGCATTCCGGCGGCCATCGCCGTCACGCCGGCGCGGCGCGAGTTGACGCCGCTGCCGGTGCGGCCTCTGTCGCCCGCGCTCGAAGGCGTGCGCCGCCGCGTGATGCAGAGCGTGGCCGCGACGCGGGAACTCGCCTGGCAGCGCGACGCAGGGATGAGCGAACTTTCCGGCTGGGAGTACGGCACGCGCGCCAAAGAGTTGGCCGACCAACTGGCGGGCGATGAATTGCGCGCGCTCAGCCGCCTCGCCGTCGCGGGCGGAATCCTGCCCGCGGGCACAGACCTCGCCACGCTCGCCGCAGGTTTTACCGCCGTCTCCGCAGGCGCGACCTATTCGCCGCAGGACAAGCGCGTGCTTTTACTCGCCGGTCAGGGCGCGGACGCCCCTGCGCGAGACGAGTCGCTCATCGCGCACGAATACGTCCACGCGCTGCAAGACCAACATTTCGATCTACTGCAACTGCTGGCCGCGCGCCCCTACAATTTCGACCGCGCGGAGGCCGCCTTCGCCGTCGTCGAAGGCGATGCGATGAACGTGCAGCGACGCCGAGAGCAGACCGATGCCGTCTGGTCGCGCCGCACGCTGGAAGAGATCGGGCGCGGCGAGGATGCGCGCTTCGGCGACTACCGCCGCGAGGTCGGGGCGCTCTTTCCGCCGCTCCTGACAGAAACATTCATCTTCCGCTACCGCGACGGCACACGCTTCGTCGAGGCCGTGCGCCGCAAAACGGGCGCGCGCGGCGTGAATGAACTGTTTCGCCGCCCGCCCGCGTCGAGCGAGCAAGTTCTGCACCCGGAAAAATATTTCGCGGGGGAGCAGCCGCGCGAGGCCTTGCTGGACGAAGCGCGGTTCGCGGCGAACGGCTGGCAAGCGGCCGTCAGCACGCCGCTCGGCGAACTCGGCGTGCGCGGCCTGCTCCTGAAGTCTCTCACGGCGGCCGAAGCGACGCGCGCGGCGGCGGGCTGGGGCGGCGACCGCGCTTATCTCTTCGAGCGCGACGCGAGCATGCCGCTTTTCGTCTGGAAGACGCGCTGGGACAAGCGCGAAGATGCCGCCGAGTTCTTCCGCGCTTATAACACGCTGTGCGGCAAGAGCGGCGCGCAACCCGACGGCTCCTCCGGCGACCCCGCGCAAGTCATGTGGCGCGACGCCGCTCAACGCCTCACGCTCGTTCGTCTCGACGGCGATCAAGTCGTCGTCATTCGCGGCGCGGACACGGACGCGCGCGGCGCGCTCGAATTCGCGCTGCGATAATCAAACGGCAACGTACATCAAACGGCAACGTAAACTTTATTTTCGCGGCGGCGCGATCTCGTTGGCGGCGATAAGGGCGGAGAGGGTGACGGCGGCAAGGCCGTTGCCGGGGAAAACCGTGTCGCCGACCAGGTAGAGATTCGGGAAGGGTGTGCGGTGCGTGAAAGAGTTTGCGCCGGAGTTGGCGAGCGTCTGCGGGATGCCGCCCGCCATGCCGAGCTTGCGGCGCGTCTGCTCGTAATAGGTGCGCGGCGTCGCCGTCTCGATCACTTCCGCGCCCGCGCCGAGTTCGGGCAGCGCGGCGTGCAGGCGCGTCCAACACGCTTCCAGCATCTCCTGATCCTGCGTCTCATGCTCGCTCTCGTCCGTGTGATAGGCGAACCATTCGGTCGCGTCCGTGTAGAGCGAGACGGTGACGGCGCGTTTCCCCGCGGGCGCGCGCTCCGAGTCCCATGCGGGCGATGCGCTGAACATGAACTGCGCACGCGTCGCGTCGTAAGCTTCGCCCTCCTGCCAACTGTCGAGCGCGAGGAGGCGTTCGGCGGGGAGACGCCGCACGGCCTCTTCGTCCGCGCCGAGGTAGAGCAGATATGCGCCCCAGCCGCGTGCCCGTTTCAGACGCTCGCGTAAGTGTCCGGGCGTGCGCGCCGAGCCGACGAGCTTGCCGTAGGTATCCCAGACGGTGAGATTGCTGACGACGGCGCGCGTGGCGCGCACGCTCTCGCCGCTCAGCAAATCCACTCCGGCGACGTGCCCGTCTCCATCGAAGGCTAGGCGCAGCGCGGTCGCGTTGAAGCGCACGCGGCCGCCGCTCCGCTCGATGGAATTTGTGAGCGCGCGCGCGAGCGCGGACGCCCCACCGCCGAGCGCATAGAGACCGCGACGCGGCAGATCGAGCGCGACCGCCGCCGACAAGTAGGCGCACTCTTCGCTCGCGCAACCGGCGTATATTTGCAACTGTGCGTCGATGAAGCGTCGGAAGCGCGTGGAAGCGGACGCGAGGTGCGCGGCCGCGGTGTGAGTTTGCAGGGCGAGGAGACGCGGGGCGAGGCGAGGCTCGGCCGCCAGCAGTTTCATGCGCCCGAACCGGCCGAGCGTGGCGAGTTCGGGCGCGCGCCCCGCGCTGCGGTGCAGGGCTTCACTGAGAGGCGCGAGTTCGCGGTAAAAGTTGATCGCGGCCTGGGCGCATTCGGGGAACGCGCGGCCTAATTCCGCCTCGAAATCCGCGCCGCTTTCGTCTCCCTCCCCGACTCGCACTTCGCTTCCATCGGGCAGGCGCACGACGTATGCGGGCGCGAGGCGGCGCGCTTCCGGCGGGGCGACGGGGAGCTCCGAAAAGACGCGCGCGTGGATGTCTCCCGCGCCCCAACCGGCGTAGAGGCCGGCCGTCGGCTCGAAGGCGTAGCCGAATCGCTCGAACGTGCTCGCGCAGCCGCCGCCGGCAGGTTCTTTCTCCAGCACGCACACGTCCAGGCCGCGCGCGGCCAGCAGCGCGGCCGTCGTCAGGCCGCCAACACCAGCGCCGACAACGACCACTTCGTGTGTCATACCTCTTATATCCGGCCGGTGAGCGCGCCGACGAGCGCGTCGAGCAACATGCCCTGCGGCACGGTCGGCTGTGTCGGGGTCAGGGTTTTCAGGTAAGGCTGTGCGACGATGAGGATCGCCTGGATGCCGTTGAAGGCGGCGTGGATGACGAAGCAGGGAAGGAGGCGTCCGGTGCGCGCGCGCACCCACGTCAGCGTGAAGCTGAGCACGGTGACGGCCGCGATCACTCCGAGGTTGTTGCGATACTGCATGAGATGGACGCCGGCGAACATGACGGCGACGATGATGACGGCAACTTTCGTCCCGGCGGCGCGTTCGAGCGGCGCGTAGAGCACGCCGCGATAGATCGTCTCTTCGACAATCGGGGCGGTGGCGACGGCGAGAAACGCGATGCTCAAACGCGCCGCGTTCGAACTGGAGATGATCCGATCAATGTCGGTCTCCTGCCCGCCGAACAGATTCGCCAGCGCGATGCCGAAGAGCCACAACCCGATAGCCAGCGCGATGCAAGTCCACAGGCCGAACCTCTCGCCCCAACTCCACCCGACGGCTTCCCGAAACGGACGCTGGCCGAATCTCGTGACCACCGCCCACGCGATCCCGAAAGACAACAGGTGCACCGGAACCATCGCCGCTATCGAATACAGGATGATCAGCGGGTCTGACTGCATGGCGCGCTGCAAGGCCGACAAGTCGAACGAGCGCAGGCGGACGAGCGCATATATGAGTACAGCCAACAGGTTGCCCACCACGAGCAGCGCCACGCTGGCGAACCAGACGCCGAAGGCCGCCGTCAGCCCCCATGCCGGAACGTCGGCGCTCGGTCGGGTCGGGTTGTTGTAGGCCAGCGAAGTTTGCGGGTCGTATAAATTCGACGTCGCCCCGGACGTCTCGCCGGCGTGCGCGTGCGGCTCGGTGTCGGAGGTAAGTCCGTGCGGAGTGTCGGTCGGTGTGTCCACGATGATTTTGAGTGTAAGAGACGAAAGGATGAGCGTCAACCGGAAGGTGGCAAGGGTAAAGGGGAAACGGGGCAAGGTTAAAGGGGAAGGGGTAAAGGGGAAAGGATGAAAGCGAGCGGCGCACGATAAACGCGCCTTCTTGTTTTTAACCTTTCCCCCTTCCCCCTTCCCCTTGCCCCCTTCCCCTTTACCCCTGACCTACATGTTCCCTATTCCCAATCGCGCGGCGGCGAGCGTGAGGCCGATGATGGTTTTGGCGTCTTCGATCTCGCCCGCCTCGATCATCTCAAGCGCGCGCGCAACGGGCAGGCGCACGATCTCAAGGTGCTCGTCGTCCTCCGGGTTGGCCTTTGTTTCCGTCAGGCCGGTAGCGAGATAGACCCACATCTTTTCGCCGCAGAAGCCCGGCGAGACGAAAAACTCCGACAACTTCTCCCAACTCTCGGCCACCAGCCCCAACTCCTCCTCCAACTCGCGCGCCGCGCACTCCTCCGGCGGCTCGAAATCGCCACGACTCCCCGCCGGAATTTCCAACAGGTACTTCACCGTCGGGTGGCGATATTGCCTGACGAGCGAGATTGTGTTGTCACCATGCAAGGCGACGATGGCCGCGCTGCCGGGATGGCGCACAACCTCGCGCCGGTACTGTTGCCCCTCCTCGCGCACCGTGTCGAGCGTGATCGTGAAGATGCGGCCGCGATACACGTCTTCGCTCGCAATTACTTCGGGAGCTTCCTTGCCGGATGTGTCCATGAATTCCTTCGCCATATGCCGGATGATTAAAGTTTGCCTGTGCGAATGTCCTGCTGCGGGCAATCTAAAACTTTATTCGTTCTGATTCAACCCCCGCCCTCTCTCCAACGCGATCAGGCTCTTGACTTCGCCGACGAGATAGAGCGACCCCGTGACGCAGATCATCCCGCCGGGCGGCGTACACGCTTCGGCCGCGCGCAGTGCATCGGCGGGCGACTCGCAGAGAGTTGGCTTTTGTTTGAGGTCTTGCGCCGTGGCGAGTTGTTCGAGCGCGTCGAGCGTGGCGGCGCGCGCATTTGTCGGGCGCGTCAGGACAAGCTCGTCCGCAGCCGGGAAAAGCTCGGCCGTGATGTCGCGCAAATCTTTGTCCCGCATCGCGCCGAAGACGAGCGTCAGGGGCACGCGCGCGAATTCGTCCAGATAGTCGCGCAGCGCGCGCGCGCCCGCCGCGTTGTGCGCGCCGTCGAAGAGCAGCGCAGGTTGGCCTTCGACGAGTTCGAGGCGTCCGGCGTGTTCGGCGGTTTCGAGTCCTTCGATGATGGCGTCGTGTGTCAGGGGAAAACCGCGTGCGCACAAAACTTCCGCGAGGGCGGCGGCCACGGCGGCGTTCGTCGCCTGATGACGGCCGCGCAGCGACAGCCGCACATCCTCGTAGACGTGTGCGCCCGTGTCGAACGTTACGCGCAGGAGGCCGCCCCCCGCGTCCGCGCCCCGAGCGCGGATGCTGCCGGCATCGATCAGTCGCGGCTCGACCCGGTGCTCGCGGCAGCTTGCCAGTATCACGTCGCGCGCCGCAACCGCTTGCGGCGCGACAACAACGGCCGCCCCCGCGTGAATGATGGCGGCCTTCTCGGCGGCTATCGCCTGAAGCGTGTCGCCCAGGTACTCCTGATGATCGAGTGCGACGGGCGTGAGGGCGAGCACGCCGGCGCGTGCGGCCGTGGTGGCGTCGAGCCGCCCGCCGAGGCCGGTTTCGAGGATGGCGAGTTCGACCCGCGCCTCGTGGAAAGCGAGCAGCGCGATGGCCGTCACCTGCTCGAAGAATGTTGGGAGCGCGCCGGTCGCACGTGCCAGTTCGGTTGCGGCGGCGCGAACGCGGGCGGCGTGGCGTGCGAACTCCGCGCGCGTGATGTCGCGCCCGGCGAGGCGTATGCGTTCCGTGATCGAGACGAGGTGCGGGGAGGTGTAGAGACCGGCGCGCACGCCGGAGGCGCGGCAGATGCTCGCGAGCATCGCGGCGGTTGAGCCTTTGCCGTTCGTGCCGGCGATCTGGACTGAGGGGTAAGCGCGTTCGGGAGACCCCAGGACGGCGAGCAGTCGTTCGATGTTGTCGAGGCCGAGTTTGATCGCGAGGGTTTCGTGGCCGAGGCCGAGGAGATATTCGACCGCCTCGTCGAATTGCGGCACGCCGGTGTGCGTTTGGGAAGGCATGGCTATTTAATCCGCACTCCCCAGCCCGCGTTCCGCCAGCGTCAATCTTTCACCTGAGCTTCCCTGTTCTGTAGCTTGATCTCCGACGGCTGCTCTTCGAGCAGGGCGTCGGCGGCTTTAGGGTTGTAACCGTTCTGGCGCCCGGCGAAGTTGATGTCAACGTCGAGTTGGGGCGCGCTGATTTCGGGGTTCACCATAAATTCGAGCAGCCGGATGATGAGGGCGCGCATCTCGCGCCGGTCGACGACGGCGTCGAGCATGCCGTGTTCGAGCAGGAATTCGGAGCGTTGGAAATCTTTCGGCAACTTCTGGCGGATGGTCTGTTCGATGACGCGCGGCCCGGCGAAACCGATCAGGGCTTTCGGCTCGGCGATGATCACGTCGCCGAGCATGGCGAAGCTGGCGGTGACGCCGCCGGTCGTCGGGTCGGTCAGGACGGAGATGAAGGGCAGGCGCGACTTGTCGAGTTGCGCGAGCGCGGCCGATACTTTCGCCATTTGCAACAGCGAGAGGGTGCCCTCCTGCATGCGCGCGCCGCCGGAAGACGTGATCGTGATGACGGCCGCACGCTCCTTGATCGCGCGCTCCACGAGGCGCGTCACCTTCTCGCCGACCGCCGAACCCATCGAGCCGCCGAGGAAACTGAAATCCATCGCGCCCGCATAGACCGTGTGGCCGCCCAACTTTCCGCGTGCGTTGATGACGGCTTCGGGCAGACCCGTGGCGCGCTTGGCCTGTTCGAGTCGCTGCGGGTAGGGCTTGGTGTCTACGAAGTTGAGCGGGTCGTGGGAGATGACTTCGGCGTCGAGTTCCTCATAGTCGGCGTTGTCGTAGAGCATGGCGAGACGTTCGCGCGCGCCGATACGGAAATGGTGGCCGCACGGCGGGCAGACTTGCAGCGATTCTTCGAGGTCTTTCTTGAAGAGGGCGGCGTCGCACTCCGGGCACTTGCGGAAGACACCTTCGGTCTTGACGACGCGCTCATCCGCCGGAACCACTTCGATCTTCTGTCCCTTTTTACGGAACCATGTCATAGGCGCAGAGTATAAACGAAGAAAGCTATTAGCTGTTAGCTCTTAGCTGTTAGCTAAATGCGCTTTGTTCTTGCGACGGCCACGCGAATCAGTCTTCAGCCATTCACCAGGAAAGCCACATGCAACTGACAACTAACCACGGACAAAGAACAGATGTTGGCTGACTGCCGATTGCTGAAAGCTAACAGCTAATGGCTAACAGCTACTTCACCTTTCCGCGCCGAGCGCGCCCCGAATGAGCGTGGGCGGCAGTTGTCCCGTCGGGGTGTTAGCGTCGAGCGCGTTCGGTTCGTCGGAAGCCGAATTGCCGTCGTTGCCGTTTGAACGATTCTCGACGGCTTCGATGAGCAGGGCGACGATGTTGCGCTCGGCCTCGTCCCAATCGCCCGTCAGCGTGCAGCCGGCGGCGTTGCGGTGGCCGCCTCCGCCGAATCGCTCCGCGATGCGCGCCACGTTCACGTCGCCCTTCGAGCGCAGGGAGGTGCGATAGACGCCCGGCGCGGTCTCCTTCAAAAACGCGCACGCCTCCACCTCGCCGACGCTCATCGGGTAATTGACGAAGCCGTCCGAATCCTCGTCCGAAGCAGCGGCGCGCTCCTGCATCTCCAGCGTTTGACGCAGGCAGGCGACGCGCCCCGTCTCGTCGTGGCGCGCGGTCGGCAACACCTGACTGAGCAGTTGAAGTTTGCTCCAGGGGTAATTGTTGAAGACGGCCTGCGACACCTTCGCCGGTTTGACGCCCGCGCGCAGCAATTCGGAGGCGACTTTGAAGGTGCGCTCCGTGGTGTTCGAGTAGTGAAACGAGCCCGTGTCGGTGACGAGCGCGGTGTAGACGCACTCGGCGATCTCCTTCGACGGGCGCACGCCGATGGCCTTGCACAGGTTATAGATCATCTCGCCGACGGCCGAAGCGGTCGAGTCGATCCAGTTGATCGTGCCGAAGAGGGAAGTCGTCGCGTGGTGGTCTATGTTGACGACGAGTTGCTGTTCGAGATTGACGAGGCCGGGGCGCGTGATGTCGGAACATTCGATGACGAAGACGGCGTCGTATTCGCGATCAACGGCGGGCGTTACGCGGATGGTTTCCGCTCCCGGAAGCTTGTTGTAGGAGTGCGGCACGGGGTCGCGCATGATGACTTCCGGCTCTTTGCCGAGCGCCTTGAGCAGCCAGTAGAGACCGAGTGACGATCCCAGGCCGTCGCCGTCGGGACGAATGTGCGAGGTGATGGCGAAGCGGCGCTTAGCCTCAATCAATTCGACGACTTGAACTAGCATAGTTTTCAAAAACGATGAAGTATGAACGATGAACGATGAATGAAAAGCAAGCCGCCTTCATACATCCTTCATCGTTCATACTTCATCGTTTACTTTCTCCTCTTCGGTTTCCGCATGGGCGTCGAGGGGAGGGGCGGGCTGCTCGTCGGGGGCGTAGACGATGCCCCGCAGGATGTCGTCCACGCGGGCGGCCTTTTCTTCGACGGTGTCGCGGATGAAATGTATTTCGGGCGCGTGCCGCAGGTTCAGGTTGATGGCGAGCTGGCGGCGCACGTAGGGCGCGGCCTTGTGCAGGGCTTTGAGCGCGGCCGTCGCCTCTTCATCCGTGCCGTTCACCATGACGAAGACGCGCGCCTCGCGCAAATTGCCCGACATGCGGACGTCCGTCACCGTGGCAAACGCCACCCGCGGATCATCCAGCTCATAGCCCACGATCTGCGCGATCTCCTCGCGCACGTGTTCGGCAACTTTCTCCGGCCTTCGCATAACTTCAAAAGGTTTCAAGTTTCAGGTTCCAGGTTTCAAGTTAAAGACCGGGTTAACTTCAGACCTGAAACCTGAAACTTGAAACCTGAAACTTATAACTCCGTCGCCGCCACCTTCTCGATGACGTAAGACTCGATCTGGTCGCCGGCTTTCACGTCGTTGAAGTTTTCGAGCGAGATACCGCACTCGAAGCCTTCGCGGACTTCGCCCACGTCGTCCTTGAAGCGACGTAAGCTGGCGATGCCGCCCTCCCACGCCACCACGCCGTCGCGGATCAGGCGCGCACGCGTGTTGCGGCGAATCAGGCCGTCCAACACCATGCAGCCCGCCACCGTGCCCGCGCGCGGCACTTTGAACACGTCGCGCACTTCGGCCTTGCCGAGTATCTTCTCCGATTCGATGGCTTCGAGCATGCCGATCATGGCCGCGCGAATCTCTTCTTCCACCTTGTAGATGATCGAGTGGAGGCGGATATCCACGTGTTCGAGTTTCGCCAGTTCGGCGGCGCGCACTTCCGGCCTCACGTTGAAGCCGATGATGACGACCGCGGAGTTCGACGCGCCCGCCTGCGTGGCCGAGGCGAGCAGTACGTCGGACTCCGTGATCGCGCCGACTCCCGAACGCACGACGAAGACTTTCACCGCATCCGTCGAGAGCTTCGTCAAAGTGCTCTTCAACACTTCGACCGAACCCTGCACGTCGGCCTTCAACACGACGCGCAATTCTTTGACTTCCTTCTCGCCGAGCGCTTCGATGCCGCGCTTGGTGGTTTGCAGCAGCGTGTTCTGGCGCGTCACCATCTGGCGATGTTCCGAGATGTTCTGCGCGCGCGTGATGTCGTCAACCACCTGGAACGACTCGCCCGCCTGCGGCACGCCCTGCAGGCCGAGCACTTCGACCGGCGTGGCCGGGCCGGCTTCCGCGATGCTCACGCCCTTGTCGTCGAACATGGCGCGCACCTTGCCGAAGACCTGTCCGGCGATGAACGGATCGTGGACGCGCAGCGTGCCCTGTTGAACGAGGACGGTGGCGACCGAGCCGCGACCGCGATCCAGCTTCGCTTCGAGCACGACGCCGGAGGCGCGACGCGTCGGGCTGGCGCGCAGGTTGAGGATGTCGGTCGTGAGCAGGATGGTTTCGAGCAGCGTGTCGAGGTTCTCGCGCTTCTTCGCCGAGACTTCGACCATCTCCACATCGCCGCCCCACTCGATGGCTTGCAGGCCATGACCCGCCAACTCCTGGCGCACGCGCTGCGGGTTGGCGTCCGGCCGGTCGATCTTGTTGATGGCGACGATGATCGGCACGCCCGCCGCGCGCGAGTGTTCGATGGCCTCGATGGTCTGCGGCATGACGCCGTCGTCGGCCGCGACGACGAGCACGACCACGTCGGTCGCCTTCGCGCCGCGCGCGCGCATCATCGTGAAGGCTTCGTGGCCGGGCGTGTCGAGAAAGACCACGCGGCGCATCTCTTCAGGGCTGTCGGGGTTCTTCACCTGCACGCTGTACGCGCCGATGTGCTGCGTGATGCCGCCCGCCTCGCCGGCCGCCACGTCCGTTGCGCGGATGCCGTCGAGCAAAGAGGTCTTGCCGTGATCGACGTGTCCCATGACGGTGACTACGGGAGCGCGCGCCAACTCAAGGTCGTCCGCGCCCGTCTCAATCAACTCTTCGAACTCTTCCTCGACCTGCATCTCTTCAAACGGCACGAAGGTCACTTCGTAGCCGAAACGCTGGCCGAGGTCGGCGGCCACCTTGTTGTCGAGCGGCTGGTTGATCGTGGCGAAAACGCCGCGCTGCAAGAGGAGCGTCACCACGTCCTTCGGCTTGATGCCGATCTTTTCGGCGAACTCTTTGACGGTCGAGCCTTCGACGATGCGCGCGATTTTAGCCGTCCCGACCGCGCTCGCGCTGCCGCCGACGTTGAGCGAACCGGCGATGCGTTCTTCGAGCGTGAGAGCTTTCGGCGGCGTGACGAAATCGCGGTCGAAGCGTCCGCCGCGACCTTTGAAGCCGCCGCGCGCGTCGCCGCCGGGCGCCCCGCCACGGCCGCGCGCGCCCGCGCGTGGGCGCGGCCGGCGCGCATCCGCGGGCGGCGTGTAGACGGTCTGCGGGTTCGCGCTCTCGCCGGGCGTGCCGGTGGCGCGCGGGGCGTTGCGATCACCGCCGCGCGCGCGCTCGGCTTCGCGGCCGCGCCGGTCGCGTTCGCGCGGCGTCGGTTGCGCGGCAGGAGGCGGCGTCGGCGCATTCACGCGCTCGCCCGGTTTGACTCCTTCGTTGATCGCGGTCGTGCTCAGGCGCAAGACTTTGACCTGTTTCGAGGGCGGAGTAAGTGCCGGGGCGGGCGGCGGCGTGACGACGGGAGAAGTTCCGGGCGCGACGGGCACGAGCGGCGCTTCTCCGATCTGTTCCACGGGCGGCGCGGCGACGGCGGCGGTCGCCTGCGTTTCGTCCAGGACGATCTGCACGGGGCCGGGCGGATGCACGGGCGTCTCCGCGACGGGCGCGCCGGTGATGGATTGCTCGACCACTGCGGGAACTTCGGGTTGAATCGACGCGTCCGCCGGCGCACCCTGCTGCGTCTGCGCAGGTGCTTCGACGCGCGCGGCCGGCGGGAGCGGTTTCTTGATGAGACGCGCGACGGCGGGCTTCGCCGCCCCACCCTGATCAAACGGCGCTGCGCTCGCATCCGTGCCGTTCTGGCCGGGCGCCTGCTGGTGCTGCGGCGACGGCGGCGCATCCGCATACTCGGCGACCGCGCCGCCGGGCGCGACGGAGTTATGGATGTCTTCGGACTCGCCGGAGAGGGCTTCGGTCGCGGCGGGAGCGGGAGCTTTTTTGACGACGCGAATGGCGCGCGGCGCAACCGTCTCTTTCTTGGGGAAATACTTGTTGCGAATCTTTTCCGCCAACTCTTTCGAGACGGTGTTCGAGGGCACGCTCACGTCTACGCCCTCGCGGCGCACCTCTTCGATGAGACGTTTCGATTCGAGCTTGAGTTCCTTGGCGAGATCGTAAATACGAACTTTGGACTGAACGGTCATGCACTTCCTTCTCGACGCTTTGGTAAAACGGCGTCGCGCGCTTTCAAGGTTGAAGGACTCTCGCCCCTGCGTTAAACCCCCTCGACCGGCGCGCGACGCTTGTGTGGGGCGTCGGGACGTGTGCCGCGTGAGGCCGTCTAAGGCGAGTTGCCGCAGGCCGCGCCGCCTTCGAGAGCGACGCGCCGGCGGCGGTTATTCCGCGCTGCCCGAAGCATCTTGCTGCTCATCGATGGCCGCGTCTTTTTCGTCGTTCGTCTCCACCCGGTAGACGGGCGCGGGCGCGGTCGAAACCGACACTTCCGGCGCGGAGACCTCGGTCGCCGAAATTGTCGGCGAGATCGGCGAATCGTCTTCCACAGGTGGTTCGCCCTCTTCCGCGTCTTCCTCCGCGGCAAGTAGCGCCGCGTCGGTCGAGGTCATGTCGGCGGCGGGCGTGATGGTGTCGGCGCGCAGGTCGCGTCCGGCTTCCTGCAGCGCCAACTCGTCCGCAGACATCTCTTCGACTTCGGTCGAGACTACGGGGTCGGCCGACTCGCCCGCGAGCACGTCCGGCTCGGCGCGAAACGGCGTGCCGCCGCGCACGGCCTCGTCATAGCCTTCAGCGGTCATCGCGTCCGAAGGTTCGACTTCGCCCGGGTCAATCGTCGGATCGAGTTCGACCGAAGCCGCGTGCTGCTCGACGGTGTCGTCCGCCGCCGCATCATCAATCGCCTCTGCGAGTTCTCCGGCGGCCGCTTCGGCTTCCGCCGTGCCCGCGCCGTCGGCATCCTCGCCGCCATCGCCGCCCGCCTTGCTGCGCTCGCGCGCGGCCACGACCCGCCCGGCCGAATCGAGAATCGCCTGCGCTTCATCGAGCGAGATGTCGAGATACTCGGTCAGGTCGTCGAGCGAGGTGGCGGCCAGCGTGTCTATGTCTTCGATGCCGCGTTCGGCGAGCGCGGCGGTGGTGGCCGCGTTCACGCCTTCGAGCGCGGTCAGGGGAACTGCGCCGCCCGAAGCAATGAGCGCGCCCATCTGCTCGGCGACCTCTTTCTTCAGTTCCTCTTCGCTGCGAATATCTATGTTCCAGCCGACGAGTTTCGTCGCCAGCCTGACGTTCTGCCCGCGCTTGCCGATGGCGAGGCTCAACTGATCCTCGTTGACGATCACTTCCATCTGCCTGCGCTCGATGTCCGTGATGCGCACCTGATTGACTTTGGCGGGCGACAAAGCGTTGGCCGCGAAGACCGAAGGCTCGTCCGACCACTCGATGATGTCGATCTTCTCGCCGCGCAACTCCCTGATGATGGCCTGCACGCGCGAACCCTTCATGCCGACGCACGCGCCCACCGGGTCAACGTCGCGCTCGTTGGAGGCGACGGCGATCTTCGCGCGTTCGCCCGGCTCGCGCACGGCCGACTTGATGATCACCGTCTCATCGTAAATCTCCGGCACTTCCATCTCAAACAGGCGGCGCAGCAGTTCCGGCGAGGTGCGCGAAACTTCCACCTGCGGGCCTTTCGCTTCCTTCGCCACGTCGTTGATCACGACGCGGATACGCTCGCCCTGTCCCCACTGTTCGCCGCGCGACTGTTCTTTGCGGTACAGGATCGCCTCGACCGTGCCGAGGTCGACGATGATGTCGCCGCGCTCGAAACGTTTGACGTAGCCGTTGACGAGGTCGCCCACCTTGTCGATGTATTGCTCGTAGATGTTCTGTCGCTCGGCGTCCCTGACCTTCTGGAAGAGAATCTGCTTGGCGGTCTGCGCGGCGATGCGTCCCATGTCCTCCATCGGGAGGGGGAGTTGCAACTCGTCGCCCACGTCCACCTCGTCGCCCGCCAGTTCGCGCGCCTCGTCGAGCGACAATTCCTTGCCGGGATTGGTCACTTCATCCACGACCACCTTCGAGGCGAACAGCTCAAAACCGTTCTCCGAAGACCACTCCACCTGAATCTCTTCGCCGGACTTGAACTGCTTGCGTGCCGCGGCACGCACGGCCTCCTTCATCGCCTCGATGACGATTTCACGGTCGACACCCTTTTCCTTACACAGGGCGTCGATACTTTGCGCGATGGATGCACTCATAATTTTTTTCTAGAGGTTAGAGGTTAGAGGTCGGAGGTCAGTAAAAATCAGTTTTTCTTGTCTGACCTCTAACCTCTAGCCTCTGACCTCTGCTTTTATTCAGTTGTGCTAACTGCCGCTCTGCTTGGCGGCTTTTTCGCGTTCGGCCGCGATCCGAAATTCTTCTTCCACGTCGATTTCGAGATTCGCTTTGACGACGCTCCCGACCGGCACTTTGACGCGCCCGCTCGTGTTGTCTTCAAAAATCACCCTGTCGCCCTCGACGCCGACGATGCGGCCTTTAAAGTTGCGCTGGCCGTTGATGGCCTCGCGCGATTTCATCTTGGCGAGACGCCCGGCGAAGCGTTCGTAATCGGCGCGCTTGTAGAGGCCGCGTTCGAGTCCGGGCGAGGATACTTCCAGCGTATAGGCCGAATTCACCCAATCTTCCACCTCCAGCACAGTCCCCACGTGGTGGCTGACGGTGGCGCAATCCTCGTGCGTTACGCCTTCCGGCTTGTCGATGAAAATGCGCACGGCCGCGTTTCGACCAAGCACGCCGACCTCCGTGTGGACGTGTTCGAGTCCGTGTTCGACCGTCACGCGCTCCACGATTGCGCGAATCCGCTCCTCGATTTCCGCTGCTTCCATCGACAGTTCACCCCGCCCCTTGATTTTCAAAAATACCCTTGCGCCCAAAATAAAAAGTGGGCGCGAACCCACTGGACAACGCCACCGCGCTCCGAGCAAGAGACGGATTATAAAGGGAAACGAGAAAAAGGGCAAAAGCGGAACGCGGCCGAAAAGGGTAAGGGGGAAGGGGTAAAGGGTAAAAACGGGGAAATCCCCCAAACTTCAATGCCCTAGCGCGGCGAGCGGGTTTAACCGTTCCCCCTTACCCTTTAACCTTTACCCACAAATTTTACCCCAATTTGGCCTTCACGATTTCGCTCACCACGCGCCCGTCGGCCGCGCGCCCGGCCAGACGCGCCTGCGCCGCACGCATCACCGCGCCCATCTCCTTCAACGTAGACGCGCCCGTCTCCGCAATCGCGGCGACGACCGCCCCCTCGATCTCCTCACGCGTCGCCGCCTGCGGCAGATACGCCTCGATGAACGCGATCTCCGCCTGCTCCTTCGCCGCCAACTCCGCGCGCCCGCCCCGCTCGTACTGTTCGACCGAATCCCTCCGCTGCTTAACGAGCGACTGCAACATCTTCGCCAGTTCCTCGTCGGTCAACTCGCCGCCCTTCTCGATCTGCCGGTTCATCAACGCGGCCTTCACCATCCGCAGCGTCGAAAGCCGCGCCGCGTCCCTGTCGCGCATGGCGTCCGTCATATCGTCAATAATTCGTTGTTTGAGACTCATAAATTCAGCTTTCAGCTATCAGCCGCCGGCTTTCAATCGGAGTAAAGTCGCGCCGTAGCAAGTTTATAGTCGAGACACGAACAAAGTTTATAAATTAAGCTCCCGGCGGCTGGCCTTCGGCCTGCACGCCGACGGCCGTTTGCTCGTAATTCTTCGCGTGGCCGTTAGAGCGCGCGAGGTGTTCTTTGAGAAAACGCCCGGTGTGCGATTGTTTCACTTTGATGATCTCGGCGGGCGTGCCCGTGGCGACGACCTGGCCGCCCGCGTCGCCGCCTTCGGGGCCGAGGTCGATGATGTAGTCGGCTGTCTTGATCACGTCGAGGTTGTGTTCGATGACGAGGAGCGAGCCGCCCGCTTCGACAAGGGTGCGAAAGGCTGCGAGCAGTTTATTGATGTCGTCGAAGTGGAGGCCGGTCGTCGGCTCGTCGAAAATGTAGAGCGTGCGCGCGCCCGTGCGTTTCGAGAGAAACGAGGCAAGCTTGATGCGCTGCGCCTCACCGCCCGAAAGCGTCGTCGCCGATTGGCCGAGGCGCAGGTAGCCGAGTCCCACTTCGTCGAGCACGCGCAACTTGTTCGCGATCTTGTTGACGTCGCGGAAGAAGGTGAGCGCCTCGCGCACGGTCATGTTGAGCACGTCGTGGATACCTTTGCCGCGATAACGCACGTCGAGCACGTTGGACTTGAAGCGCGTGCCCTTGCACTCTTCGCATTGGAGTTCCACGTCGGCGAGAAACTGCATCTCGACCGTCACCGTGCCGTCGCCCTCGCACACGTCGCAGCGGCCGCCCGGCACGTTGAAGGAAAAATAAGAGGCGTCGAAGCCTTTGCCCTGCGCGTCGCGCGTCGCGGCGAAGACCTCGCGGATGCCGTCGTAAACTTTGATGTAGGTGACGGGGTTCGAGCGCGGCGTGCGGCCGATGGGTGACTGGTCGACGAGCACCACGTCGTCTATGCCCGCCGCGCCTTCGAGTTTTTGAAACGCGCCGACGTGTCCCTGCCATTCGCCGCGCTGTTTTTTCAAACCGGCGAAGAGCACATCGTGGACGAGCGTCGATTTGCCCGAACCCGACACGCCCGTGATGCAGACGAACATTTCGAGCGGGATGTCCACGTCGATGCCCCGCAAATTATGCTCGCTCGCGCCGCGCACCGAGATTTTCTTTTTCTTCGCCGCGATGCGCCGCTGCTTCGGCTCTTTGATCTCGCACTCGCCGCGCAGGTATTTGCCCGTCAGCGTCGCCGAATCTTTCAACAGCCCGGCGAAGTCGCCCTCGAAAACGATGCGCCCGCCGAGTTCGCCCGCCGCCGGGCCGACGTCCAGTATGTGATCGGCCGCGCGCATCATGTCCGGGTCGTGCTCGACGACGAGGACGGTGTTACCGATGTCGCGCAGGTTGTGGAGCAAGCGTATGAGCCGCTCGCTGTCGCGCGGGTGCAGCCCGATGCTCGGTTCGTCCAGGACGTAGAGCGCGCCGACGAGCGCCGAGCCGAGGTTGGTGGCGAGTTGGATGCGCTGCGCTTCGCCGCCGGAGAGGGTGGAGGCGAGGCGGTCGAGCGTCAGGTAGTCCAGCCCGACATCGACGAGGAAACGCAGGCGGCGACGCACTTCAAAGAGCACTTTGTCGGCGATGGCCGCCTGTTCGTCGGAGAGTTGGAGCGTCTCGAAGAAGACGGCGGTCTCCTTGACGGGCAGCGCGCACACTTCCGGCAACGTCCGTTCGCCGACGCGCACGTCGCGCGCCTCCTGCCGCAGACGCCCGCCGCCACATTCGGGGCAGCGCGTGTAGCCGCGATACTTGGCGAGGAAGACGCGCACGTGCAGTTTATATTTCTTCGTCTCCAGCCAGGCGAAGAAGCCGTGGACGCCGCCCCAGTGTCCCTTGCCCTCGACGATGGCGCGTTGTTGGGCGCGCGTCAGTTCGGCGTAAGGGACATCGGTCGGGATGCCTTCGGAGCGGGCAAAGCGTTTGAGTTCCGTGCGCGCCCACTCGTGTTGCGGCTTCGTCCACGGCTCAATCGCGCCCTCGTCAATCGAGAGCAGGGGGTTCGGGATGACGAGATCGATGTCGAGTCCGATGGTGTTGCCGAAGCCCTGACAGGTGGGGCACGCGCCGAACGGGTTGTTGAAACTGAAGAGGCGCGGTTCGGGTTGCGCGTAGACCGTGCCGTCGTAGCGGCACTCGAAACGCTCGGAGAATTTCAGCGCGCGCGGCTCATCTTCGGCCGTCTGCACCAGCGCCGTGCCGTGCCCTTCGACGAAGCACGTCTGGAGCGAATCGGTGAGACGGCTGCGCACGTCCTCGCGCGCCACGAGGCGATCCACGAGCACGTACACGTCTTTGAAGTCGGGGCGCGCGTAGTCGTCGGGCGAGCGCAGTTCCATCGTCTCGCCTCCCGCGTAGAGACGCGTGAACCCGCGCTGCATCAGGCTCATCACATGCGCCGTCACCAACTGGCGACTGAGCGCGCCCGAAGAGTCGTCGCCCGCCTTCTTGCTTTTCTTCGCGCCCGCCTTCTTCGCGCCGCCCTTTTTGCCCGCGCCGTCGCCGTCCGTCGCGGACTCGACTCTGAGGCCCGCCTCGGCCGGGAAGAGGACGTAGAAACGCGCGCCTTCGCCGAGCGCGGCGAG
>DASQLU010000062.1:0-22345 GCA_035645855.1 Pyrinomonadaceae bacterium | reverse complement strand
GGCGCGCACGGTGATCTTCGGGTTGTGCTTAGCCAGCACCTTCGTGATGGCGGCCGTTAAAGTGGTCTTGCCGTGGTCGACGTGCCCGATGGTGCCGATATTGACGTGCGGCTTCGAACGGTCAAACTTCTCCTTGCTCATCTTTTTCTCTCGCTCCTACAAATTTGATCTGTCAGTTTCTCTGTTGGGTCGCCACGCCTGTCATTCAGCGAGAGAAGCGACCCGTTTAAGTGTCTTGCTCAACCTTATTTCGCGACGCCCTGCACCTTCGCGATCACTTCCTCGGCGACGTTCTTCGGAGCTTGATCGTAACGCTCGAAGTGCATCGTGGAAGTGGCGCGTCCCTGCGTGGACGAACGGAGGTCGGTGGTATAGCCGAACATCTCCGAGAGCGGCACGAAGGCCGTGATGACCTGCACGCCGCCCGTGCGCGGTTCCATCTTCTCGATCTGGCCGCGACGGCGATTCAAGTCGCCGTTGACCGCGCCCATATAGTCTTCCGGCGTCACCACCTCGATGCGCATGATCGGCTCTAAGAGTACGGGCTTGGCCTTGCGCACCGCGTCTTTGAAAGCCAGGGAGCCTGCGATGTGGAACGAACGCTCGTCGGAGTCGACTTCGTGATACGAACCGAAGACGAGCCGCACGCGAACGTCCACCAACTCGTAGCCCGCGAGGAAACCGCGGCGCAGCGCATCGCGGATGCCCTCTTCCACCGGCTTGATGAACTCGCGCGGGATGACGCCGCCCGTGATCTTGTTCTCGAAGACGAAGCCTTCGCCCGGTGCGGGTTCGATCTCGATCTCGACGTGGCCGAACTGGCCGCGGCCGCCCGTCTGGCGTTTGTAAACTTCCTTGCCGGGCGCGGCGGCCGTGATCGTCTCGCGATATGCCACCTGCGGCTTGCCGACGTTGGCCTCGACGCCAAACTCGCGCTTCATGCGATCCACGATGATCTCAAGGTGGAGTTCGCCCATGCCGGCGATGATGGTCTGGCCGGTCTCCTGATCGGTCGAGACGTTGAAACTGGGGTCTTCCTGTGCGAGACGCGACAAGGCCGTGCCGAGTTTGTCCTGATCGGCGCGCGTCTTCGGTTCGACGGCGACGCGGATCACCGGCGCGGGGAAATCCATCGCTTCGAGGATGATCGGGCTGTTCTCGTCGCAGACGGTGTCGCCGGTCGTGACCTGCTTCATGCCGCCGATGGCGATGATCTCGCCGGCCGAGGCCTCGTCAATATCTTCGCGCTTGTTGGCGTGCATCCGCAGCAGACGCCCGACGCGCTCTTTCGTGCCCTTGACCGAGTTGTAGGCGTATGAGCCGCCCTTAATCGTGCCCGAATAGATGCGCACGAAGGAGAGTTGGCCGAGGTGTTTGTCGGCCATGATCTTGAAGACGAGACCGGAGAAGGGCGCGGTTTCGTCGGCCGGGCGCGGCTCTTCCTCGCCGCTTCTGGGATTCGTGCCTTTGATCGCTTCGATGTCGAGCGGCGAAGGCAGGAAATCGACCACGGCGTCCAAGAGCGTCTGCACGCCTTTGTTCTTGAAGGCCGAGCCGGTGACGACGGGCACGATCTTGATTTCAATCGTCCCTTTGCGCAGCGCGGCGCGCAGTTCGTCTTCGCTGATCTCTTCGCCTTCCAAAAACTTGTTCGTCAACTCGTCGTCGATGCTGGCGATGGCTTCGATCATCTTTTCGCGCGCGGCGTCCGCTTCCGCGCGCATGTCGGCGGGAATCTCTTCAACCGCATACTCCGCGCCCTTCGTTTCGTCGTTCCACAGCAGCGCCTTCATCTTGATGAGGTCGATGACGCCCTTGAAGCCGTCTTCTTCCCCGATGGGAATCTGGATGGCGACCGGGTTCGCGCCGAGCCTGGTGATGATGGAATCGAAGGAGCGCTGGAATGACGCGCCCGCGCGGTCGAGTTTGTTGATGAAGCAGATGCGCGGCACGCCGTACTTGTCGGCCTGACGCCAGACCGTCTCCGACTGCGGCTCCACGCCCGCCACGCCGTCGAACACGGCGACCGCGCCGTCGAGCACGCGCAGGGAACGTTCGACTTCCATCGTGAAATCGACGTGGCCGGGCGTGTCGATGATATTGATGCGGTGCTCGACGTTATTGCGCTTCCAGAAACAGGTCGTCGCGGCGCTGGTGATGGTGATGCCGCGCTCCTGCTCCTGCTCCATCCAGTCCATCGTCGCCGTGCCCTCATGCACCTCGCCGATCTTGTGCGAGACGCCCGTGTAGAACAACACGCGCTCGGTGGTCGTGGTCTTCCCGGCGTCGATGTGCGCCATGATGCCGATGTTGCGGAATTTACTGAGGTCTTGCTTTGCCATAACAGTTTCCAGTTGTCAGTTTTTAGTTTTCAGTTTGTTTCAGTTTCCAGAAGTCGCTGGCGATGCGAGCGTTCCTGAAAACTGAAAACCGAAAACTGCCAACTGAGTTACCATTTATAGTGCGCGAAAGCCTTGTTGGCCTCGGCCATGCGATGCACGTCGTCCTTCTTTTTGACGGCGTTGCCGCGATTGTTCGCCGCGTCGAGCAGTTCGCCCGTGAGGCGGTCGATCATCGTCTTCTCGCCGCGCGAGCGCGCCGCGCCCACGATCCAGCGGATGGCGAGCGAACCGCGCCGTTCCTGCGGCACTTCGAGCGGCACCTGGTACGTCGAACCGCCGACGCGCCGCGACTTCACTTCCACCTGCGGCCGCACGTTGTCAACCGCGCGCTTGAAAGCCTTGAGCGGGTCGTCGCCCACCTTGTCGCCCAACTGGAGCAGCGCGTTATAAAAAATCTTCTCCGCGTTCGACTTTTTGCCGCCTTCCATCAAACCGTTGATGAACTTCGTGACCAGCGGGCTGTTATAGACCGGGTCGGGCATCACATCGCGTCTGTCGACAACTCTTCTTCTTGGCATAATTAGCTCTTAGCTTTTAGCGATTAGCTGTTAGCCGAACCTAACAGAGCCGACCGCCTTCGTTTGAACTCTTACCGTCCGCTAGCAGGCCAAGCTAATGGCTAATGGCTAATAGCTAACGGCTAACAGCTTTCCTACTTCTTCCCCTTCGCGCCGCCCTTAGCCCCGGCGCCGGCGGCGGCACCGGCCTTCGGACGTTTCGCGCCGTACTTGGAACGCCCCTGCTTGCGGTCGGCCACGCCCACCGAATCGAGCGTGCCGCGAATGACGTGGTAGCGCACGCCCGGCAAATCCTTCACACGGCCGCCGCGAATGAGCACAATCGAGTGTTCCTGCAAATTGTGGCCGACGCCGGGAATGTAGGTCGTCACCTCAATGCCGTTGGTGAGGCGCACGCGCGCCACCTTGCGGAGCGCCGAGTTCGGCTTTTTCGGGGTCTGCGTGTAGACACGCGTGCAGACGCCGCGCCTCTGCGGCGACGATTGCAACGCGGGGCTGGCCGTCTTGTACTTAACTTCCTGGCGGCCTTTGCGAACAAGTTGGTTGATAGTCGGCACTGCTGTATTCCGTCCTCTTCCGTAGTTTGGAAGTAGCGTCGTTTCTCAAAGCGCAAAAGACTCCGAATCCTGCCTCTAACCGGAACTCGTCCGGCAGTCAGCGCAAGAAGCGGTTGGCCTCTGTTGAATTAACTTAAAGCGGGATGTTCCGTGCTGCGTCTCGCTTCGAGGGAGACGGGTGTGGATCATGGCTTCCCTAAGAGCCAGAATGTTTCTCTGTGGCGTCGCCTGTCCCGAAGGAAAGGAATGAGACGCTAAGACCGAAATCCGCGCCATTTTCGCGTGCTTCGCGTTGGAATCCGCGACGGCCGTTACTACCTTGACCGGCGGCGCGCGAGCATTTACGCCACAATAATTATCAAGCGACCGTCCCAAACCAGAGACAGTCGGGCAACGCCTCCACACCGACAGAACCTACTCAGCGCTGCACACTTGGGAAATGGACTGTAGTCCAAACGTGGGATTGTAGGGAACCCGCCACAATCTGTCAAGTTGCCGGCCGCCCGGAACACTACCAACGCAGCGCAACGTGGAGGGGTCTATGGAATGATCTGCTAAACTCGGCGGCGAGCGGCAAGTCGCACGCTCAATAGCGTGTGAGGCTGAATCATTCGGCTTTTGCCGCTCTAATACGTAGTTAGGCCGACACTATCGGCTTTTCACTCTCCACAGCGGACGTTAGGCCGAATAATTCGGCACAATATACGTTAGATTGCTTCTCGAATGATAAACATGAAAGCCCTGAAGTTTATATGCTTGGCAACGGCGCTGCTTATTCCTCAAGCAACCTATTCCCAGCGCCGCGCCTCATCTATCCGTTCAGTCGATTTTGCTAATTTTACTTTCCCGGCGAAACCTATCTACTCGGACGGTAAGAAGAGTTTTAGGCTCAAAGATGGGACGTATCAAGGTCGTCCGGGCATTGTAGGTGCGCCTGCGCCGTTCGGATTGCCTTACCCGGTATCTTTGGTTGGGACGGGCTATGGCGAGCTGACTCATGACGATAAAGAGGAAGCGATGGTGGTGCTAGCCGAGAGCGTCGCAGGGACGGCTATCCCCTTTTACGTCTATATCTATAGTATGAGAGGTGACCGCCCCGAATTTCTATGGGCATTCGCCGCAGGTGACCGCGGCGATGGCGGCTTACGGAAAGTTTATGCCGAAAACGGCGAACTGGTCGTAGAGCTTTATGGGAAGAATACGGGAATCGGAGATATAGGGGATAAAGAAGAGGCTGGAGCATGTTGCCCGAAGTCGTTTACTCGAACACGCTATCGGCGGCGCGGGGGGAGATTTCGTCAGAAAGGTTGCCGCGAGGTTTTGCCCAATCCACTACCAAATGCGGAATTATTGATGTCGTAGATGTGCGGTTGTTTCCGCGGCGCAATCTAACAACGACATGCAGCGGACGCGCAATAAGCAGGTCTTTCATCATCAAAGGTTCATGCGTGCCGCTGATGCCGGGCGTTATGTGGCTATGGGTACAAGTTTCGTTAAGATAGGCGGGAAGGGCTTCTGGATGCGTGACAGCATCCTAGAGCTCTGGCTACGGCTGTTGGCGCTTCATATTGAAGAGCCCGGCAATGGGGGCTCCCTCGCGCGAGAGATTCGCGATAATTGGCTCCTGGCCTCCCGTGGGTGCTTCGGCGGCCATGTCCCTGATGGGTTAGAGGAAGCCGTCTCGACACTGGAAGGACGCGATATTGTAGTGGCTGCAATCGAGTCATTGATGAAGGCGCTTACGAAGGGACCGAAGCTGCTCGACCACGGCACTTTGAACCTGCTCGGTTTCGAGGGGGGTGAGTTTATCGGCGATGTAGAATCCGAACGGCTCATTCAAGTGGGGGATGCCTTCTTGGCCCTCATCGCAGGCCGGATACAGTCGGATGCTAGTTCAACGGAGTTCATGCCAGGCTCGCACGCCGCCACCTGACATCAAGTTTGAAGGGCTACACTGACTAAGATTGATAGTAGCACTCCAGCGGCGTTTTGAAGCCGAGACGCTTGCTTTCTTGTGAAATTGGAGAATCCTTATGGAAGCGGTTCTTGAACATACGTCCGCGCCGGGCGTAAGCGGTCTGGCGTTGTTTCGCTTAATGCCGGAGTTTAGGCGCAACACGCTCCAGACTTTTGTGGATTTGTGGCGCGCTCACGGCGACCTCGTTTGTTTTCGTGGGCTGTGGACTTCGTTTATGTTGATTGACCCGCAGCACGTCGAATACGTTTTGCAGACGAACAGCAGAAATTATCGCAAAGGTAAAAACTATGAAGAAGTCAAAGCGTCAACCGGCAACGGTTTGTTTGTCAGCGAGGGCGATGTTTGGCTGCGACAAAGACGCCTTGCACAGCCCGCTTTTCACCGTCAGCGCATTGCCTCGTTCGCCAGGATTATGACTGACGCTGTCGAAGCGATGCTCGAACGCTGGCAACCGCTCGCCGAGCGCGGCGTTTCCGTCAAAGTCGATGCGGAAATGCTGCGTCTTACTTTGGGCATTGTCGGGAAAGCTCTGTTCAGTCGCGACTTGAGCGACGAAGCGGACACGATGAGTCAATCGTTTGAGGTTATTCGCAAACACACGACAAACCGCATTATGTCAGTCGTCAAGTTTCCGGCCACCTTCCCCACGTTACAAAACCGTCGCTTCCGGCAAGCAGTAGCAAACGCCGAACGAATTGTTTATGGCCTTATCGCGGAGCGTCGTCGCGGACAGGGCAACCCCGACGATCTACTCTCGCTCTTGATGGCGGCGCGTGATGAAGAGACGGGCGAAGGTTTGAGCGACGAGGAATTGCGCGACCAGGCGATAACAATTATCGGTGCGGGATACGAAACCACAACGCAGGCTCTCGCGTGGACTTGGTATTTGCTGGCGAAACATCCTGAAATAGAAAACAGATTGCGCGCGGAAGTTTCAGATGTACTTGGCGGACGCACTCCGGCTTTTGAAGACTTGCCGAAGCTGAAATATACGCTGATGGTGTTCCAAGAGGCGATGCGGCTTTACCCGCCGTTGTGGATGATGTCTCGCGCCGCAATTAACGCGGACGAAATCGGTGGCTATCGTGTTCCCGCCGATTCCGAGATTTTGCTGCTTCCCTATATCACGCACCGTCATCCAGAATATTGGGAGAATCCCGAAGAATTTTTCCCGGAGCATTTCTCGCCGGAAAGGCAAGCGGCTCGTCCGCGTTTTGCTTACTTTCCATTTGGCGGCGGCTCGCGGCAGTGCATCGGCAACAACTTCGCGCTGATGGAAGCGCAGCTTATTATTGCCACAGTCGCACAAAAATATCGCTTGCGTTTAGCCGACGGGCGAAAGATTGAACCGGAAACTTCAGTAACGCTTAGACCGAGCAGAAGTTTGAGAATGACGTTGCATCAAGCGTAAAAAAGAAGCAGCTTATAGCTACGCCGCGCACAACAAGTCATTCGAGCGGATTGCCCGCCAGTCTGCCTGTCATGAATCTTGCGTGGTGCTTTCAGCGTTGTGTGTTGCGGGCGGGCAGCCGCTCAATTCCGGCGTCGGGCGTGCCTACTTGAAAGGTTTCATGAATGTTATGAGAATGCTAAGGAATACCTACCTCACGCTCATTATCGCTTCCCTGCTGCTTTCAGTCAGCCCTGCCTCTTTGTCTTCTGTCCAAGTCGTATATGCTGAGGAGAAGCCGTCTGTTGTCTCACCCGATCTACCGAAGTATCCGCCAATTGCTGCCGCCGCTGATGTTAAGGGGAGCGTTGTGGTTGAGGTCGATGTTGATTCGGCAGGCTCTGTAGTTTCCGCTAAAGCGGTTGAAGGGCATCCGCTGTTGCGTCGCGCCGCCGAAGAATCCGCAAAACTGTGGGAGTTTAATCCTGCTTCTGATGGCACAGTTTCGCGTTCTGCCAGTTTGACATTCGCTTTTGTCGGTATTCAATTCATTGAATCCACCGAATCACGGGATGAGTCGGTTTATGTGCCGCCCTATCGGATGGAAGTTACTCGAAAGATTGCCACCATCGCTCCTCTAACGAAAGTTAATGGAAAAATCCCAGAGGAGAGTTGTCCCCTTCATAGCGAATTGATGAAGCTGGATGTCGTGCCGATCCTTTACGGTCTCCCGGTTGCCACGATGAAATACTCGAATGATGATGTGGTCAATCTCTTCCGAAATGCCTGGGGAAAATTGACGCATCAGGAAACGTATGATGAAGCCAGATACAAGAAGTTCCCCTACTCGAATAAGACAGTTGGCGGCGGTTGCATCGCTGGACATGAAAGAAAGGCGGAGACTTTATATTGCCCGAAGTGTCGCGCGATTGAAATAAAGTGGCGGAAGAAGCACCCGAATGAAGGCCCAAGAATAGTTGCTGTTATCTCTGGAGGTTGAAACTATCGCTGCGACGGCACGTTTAATGCCCGGCATGCACCCGACCCGCGACACGAAGCCTCTTATGTAAATCAATCTTGCGGGCGGGTGAGGCCGGGCGTTAGATTGCTCTCGTATGCCTATGGCAGAAAGTGTCAAAGATAGAACTGCATTGGAATCAGCTTTCATCGCCGTTGGCTGGATTTGCGGGATCATCCTGCTCTTCCTCATCGGCTCTTGTGCGGTGGCACTCACCACCATGCATAGCGATCAGCAGGTGTCCGGCGAGATTATGATTTCCTCGGAGTGGGTGACGATTACTCCTAAAGAGCGCATGGAACCTAGAAAGCAGTATCAGTCTTTAGTCCTAGATACAGCAGAGCCGCTACTGAAAGTTAATCACAATCCGGAGAACATACAATTTGCGGACGGGTCAGCCGTCCGTCCCGAAGCGCGGATCGTGGATGACCATGGCAAAGTTTATGATCTCAAGATGATGCGAGCACCCACGCCATCAATGCATGAGAACAGCATCGTGGATGTCGGCTCGCTGCCGGATGACAGGGCTTACACGCAGGTCAGACTTAGGAGTGAGCGCCCTCTGAGGCTTTCGAGGGTATTGTGGCATTGCTACAACGGCAAATAAGCGGGGCCGCAATCTAGCAACAGCAGGCACCCGACCGCGAATTAGCCCACCATCGCCGCCCAACTCTCAGAACCGCATCAGCGGTGTAATAAACCGTCGATGTACGCCTATTATTTTTGCGCTCCCCGGACGTTGAGAGGAAAAACGCCGCGAATGTGGCTGTCTCGGGATTTGTCTTCTTTGAGCGGTGACATATACGTAACAAAAGGGCGTCTCAACTAATGGAGACGCCCTTTTGTTTAGGTGAATAACAACGAGACAGTGTTTTTTACTCGTCGTCGTCGGCAAGAGCAGCGGCGTCGCCGTCGCCCGCTGCCACCACGGGGGCGGGGGCGGGCGCAGGTGTAACATCCGCGCCGATGATTTCCGGCAGGTTGTCCATGCCGCGATCCATGTGCGCGCTCGTGTCCGCCGTCTCGTCGCGGTCGACCGTGACGTTGCGGTAGAACTCCATCCCTGTGCCGGCCGGGATGAGGCGACCCATGATGACGTTCTCCTTGAGGCCGCGCAGGTAGTCTATGCGACCCGAAATCGCCGCCTCGGTCAACACGCGGGTCGTCTCCTGGAACGAGGCCGCGGAGATGAACGAGTCGGTCGAGAGCGACGCCTTCGTGATGCCGAGCAGCAGCGGTTCGGCCTTCGCCTGTTCGCCGCCGCCGTCTTCCAACTCGGCCACGCGCGCGTTCTCATCCGTGAAGCGGAAGCGGTCAACCTGCTCGTCGAGCAGGAATTCCGTGTCGCCGACTTCGCGAATCTTCACCCAGCGCAACATCTGCCGGACGATCACTTCGATGTGCTTGTCGTTGATGTTCACGCCCTGCAGGCGATAGACCTCCTGAATCTCGTTGACGATGTACTCCTGCAGACGGTTCATGCCGAGCACGCGCAAGATGTCGTGCGGATTCAAGGGGCCATCCATCAGCGCCTCGCCGGCGCGGACGCGGTCGCTTTCCTGCACGTTGATGTGCGTGCCGCGCGGGATGTCGTACTCGCGCTCCTCGCCGTCGTTGCCGACGACGATCAACTTGCGCTTGCCCTTCGCGATGGGGCCGAGTTTGATCACGCCGTCGATTTCCGACATGATGGCCGTCTCGCGCGGCTTGCGCGCTTCAAACAACTCGACGACGCGGGGCAGACCGCCCGTGATGTCTTTCGTCTTCGTCGTTTCGCGCGGAATCTTCGCGATGATATCGCCCGGCTCAACTTCGTCGCCGTCGCCCACCATCAGGTTGGCGCGCACCGGCATCTGGTAAGTCTTCAGGATTTTGTTCGCCGCCAGGCTGCGAATCTCGAAGCGCGGCTGCTTCTTCTCGTCGGGCGAGTCTTTGACGACGAGGCGCGATTGTCCCGTGACCTCGTCCACCTGCTCGTCAACCGTGACTCCTTCCTTCAAATCCTGATACTTGATCTTGCCGGCCACCTCCGTGAGAATCGAGAAGGTGAACGGGTCCCACGTCGCCAGCAGTTGATCCTGACGGACGCGCTGCCCCTCTTCGACGTGCAGGTGCGCGCCGTAGACGATCTGGAAGCGCGCCACCTCGCGATTGCGCTCGTCGTGGATGGTGAGCGCGCCGTTGCGGTTCATGGCGATGATCTCGCCCTTGCGGTTCTTGACCGTCTGTAACTCGACGTAATGGATCGTGCCGTCGGTGCGCGCTTCGTGCTTGGACGACTCTTCGAGACGCGCCGTGCCGCCGATGTGGAACGTGCGCATCGTGAGCTGCGTGCCCGGCTCGCCGATTGATTGCGCGGCGATGACGCCGACCGCCTCGCCGATGTCGACCGGCTTGCCCGTGGCGAGGTTGCGCCCGTAGCACTTGATGCAGACCCCTCGCCGCGATTCGCAGGTGAGCACCGAACGGATGCGCACGCGCTGCACGCCGGAGCGTTGAATCTCGGCCGCCACGTCTTCGTCGATCTCTTCGCCGATCCCGACGATGATGCGCCCCTCGACCGGGTCGATCACGTCGTCCAGAGCCGTGCGCCCGACGATGCGGTCGCGCAAAGATTCGATCTCTTCACCGCCTTCGACGATGGCCGTCGAGGAGATGCCGCGAAGCGTGCCGCAATCCGGTTCGCTGATGATCACGTCCTGCGCCACGTCGACGAGGCGGCGCGTGAGATAACCGGAGTCGGCCGTCTTCAAGGCCGTGTCCGCGAGACCCTTGCGCGCGCCGTGCGTCGAGATGAAGTACTGCAGGACGTTCAAGCCTTCGCGGAAGTTTGAACGAATCGGCGTCTCGATGATTTCGCCCGAAGGCTTCGCCATCAAGCCGCGCATGCCGGCGAGCTGGCGAATCTGCTGCGCCGTACCGCGCGCGCCCGAATCCGACATGACCAGGATCGGGTTCAACTCGCCTGATTCCTTCTCGCGCTTGTCCATCGCCTTGAACATCTCTTTGGCGACCTTGTCGGTCACTTCCGACCAGATGGCGATGATCTTGTTGTAACGCTCGCCGTTCGTGATGACTCCGTCGCGATACTGCTTATCGACTTCGATCACGTCCGAGTCGGCCTGACCGACAAGCACCTTCTTCGCATCCGGCGTGACGAGATCGTCGATGCCGATGGAGATGCCGGCGCGCGTCGCATACTGGAAGCCGAGCGTTTTCAGATCGTCGAGCATCTTCACCGTCATCTCGTGGCCGAGGCGCAGGTGGCAATAGTTGACGATGGCCGTTAAGCCCTTCTTCTTGAGCGTGCCGTTGATGTAGGGCAGCCCCGCAGGGATCGAGTCGTTGAAGATGACGCGCCCGACGGTGGTATTGATGACGCGGCTCACGTTCTCCTGCACGGTCGCGCGCATGATGTCCTGCGTGTCGTGCTCCTGCGTGAGATCAATGAGGTCGTTGCGCAGGCGCAGTTTGATCGGCGTCTGCGTCGTCACTTCCTTCGCGTCCAGCGCGAGCAGCACTTCGTCCGTGTTGGCGAAGACGCGTCCCTCGCCTTTGGAACCGGCGCGGTCGCGCGTCAGGTAATAGCAGCCGAGCACGATGTCCTGCGAGGGCACGGCGATGGGCTGACCCGACGCCGGCGAGAGGATGTTGTTCGAGGCCAGCATCAGCACGGTCGCCTCGATCTGCGCTTCGGGCGAGAGCGGGATGTGGACGGCCATCTGGTCGCCGTCGAAGTCCGCGTTGAAGGCCGTGCACACCAAGGGGTGAATCTTGATCGCCTTGCCTTCCACCAGCACCGGCTCGAAGGCCTGGATGCCGAGACGGTGGAGCGTCGGCGCGCGGTTCAGGAGCACGGGATGCTCGCGGATGACCTCTTCGAGGATGTCCCACACGACCGGCTCCTGCCGGTCAACCATCTCGCGCGCCTGCTTGATCGTCGCGGCATACTGCTGCTTCTCAAGCTGGTTGTAGATGAACGGCTTGAACAGTTCGAGCGCCATCTTCTTCGGCAGGCCGCACTGGTGGAGCTTCAGTTCCGGGCCGACGACGATGACGGAACGACCCGAATAATCGACGCGCTTGCCGAGCAAATTCTGGCGGAAACGCCCCTGTTTGCCCTTCAACGTGTCGGACAGAGACTTGAGCGGGCGGTTGTTGACGCCGCGCAAGACGCGGCCGCGACGACCGTTGTCGAAGAGCGCGTCAACCGCTTCCTGCAACATGCGCTTCTCGTTGCGCACGATGACTTCGGGCGCGCGCAGTTCCATCAGCTTCTTCAGACGGTTGTTGCGGTTGATGACGCGCCGGTAGAGATCGTTCAAATCTGACGTGGCGAAGCGTCCGCCGTCGAGAGGCACGAGCGGGCGAAGCTCGGGCGGGATGACGGGAATCACGTCGAGAATCATCCAGTTCGGC
Organism: Pyrinomonadaceae bacterium; assembly: GCA_035645855.1. GTDB lineage: Bacteria > Acidobacteriota > Blastocatellia > Pyrinomonadales > Pyrinomonadaceae > JAIVJZ01. Next base: position 10,063 of record DASQLU010000062.1, on the reverse strand, counting down.
TGATTGCCCGACTTGCGGAACGACGTGACGACCTTGAGCCGCTTGGAATACTTCAGCTTCTTCTGCTGCGAAGTCTCGTCCTTCATCTTGACGCGCAGGTCAACGGAGAGTTCTTCGATGTTGACGATGGCGAGCAGTTCCTTGATCGCCTCCGCGCCCATCTTGGCGACGAACGCGCCGGGAAAGTCGCGCATCAATTCGCGGTAACGCTCGTCGGTCAGGAGTTCGCGCTCCTTGACGGGGGCGTCGCCCGGATCGATGACGATGTAGGACTCGAAATAGAGCACCTTCTCAAGCTCGCGCAGGGGGATGTCGAGCAGGTGGCCGATGCGCGAAGGCAGGCCTTTGAAGAACCAGACGTGCGAGCAGGGCGAGGCCAGTTCGATGTGGCCGAGCCGTTCGCGGCGCACCTTCGCCTGCGTCACTTCCACGCCGCACTTGTCGCAGATCACGCCGCGGTGCTTCATGCGCTTGTACTTGCCGCACAAACATTCCCAATCCGTGACGGGGCCGAAGATGCGCGCGCAGAACAGGCCGTCGCGCTCGGGCTTGAAGGTGCGGTAGTTGATCGTCTCCGGCTTCGTCACTTCGCCGTGCGACCACTGCCTGATCTTCTCCGGCGAAGCGAGCGAAATGCGGATCGCTTCAAAATCGGGCGCGAGTTGCGGTTTTTCTTGCTGGAATCGAAACACTTTGTATCTCCTAGTAAGCAGTCAGCCGGTGAACAATGAACAGTTATTAAAACGTTTGGCGGTGAACGCCTGAGCCGGCGACAGGCTAAAACTGCTTGCGGCTCAGGCGTTCACTGCTTACTTTTCTTACCCTTCCGTGCCGCCGAGCAGGGCGACGACGGGTTTGCCCGCGCCGTCCGCCGTCTCGTCGGGCACGGCATTGCGGTCGATGAGTTCAACGTCGAGGCAGAGCGATTGCAGTTCGCGCACGAGGACATTGAAGGATTCGGGCACGCCCGGATTGAAATCTGCTTCGCCTTTGACGATGGCCTCGTAAATCTTCGAGCGCCCGGCCACGTCGTCCGACTTGGCCGTCAAAAGCTCTTGCAGAATGTGCGCCGCGCCGTAGGCCTCCAGCGCCCACACTTCCATCTCGCCGAAGCGCTGGCCGCCGAATTGCGCCTTGCCGCCGAGCGGCTGCTGCGTGATCAGGCTGTACGGCCCAATCGAGCGGGCGTGAATCTTGTCGTCAACCAGGTGCGAGAGTTTGAGCATGTAGATGTACCCGATGGTCACTTTCTGCTCGAACGGCTCGCCCGACAATCCGTCGTAGAGGATGGTCTTGCCCGAATCGCCGACGATGTCCGGCAATCCCTGCTCGCGCAGGCGCGCGGTCGCTTCCTTGAGCTTCTGCTTGATCTCCGGCTCGGTCGCGCCGTCGAAGACGGGCGTCGCGAAGTGGACGCCGAGCACGCGCGCCGCCCAGCCGAGGTGCGTCTCCAGAATCTGCCCGACGTTCATGCGCGAGGGCACGCCGAGCGGGTTCAGCACGATGTCCACGGGCGTGCCGTCCGGCAGGTAGGGCATATCCTCTTCGGGCAGGATGCGCGCGATGACGCCCTTGTTACCGTGACGACCGGCCATCTTGTCGCCGACCGAGAGCTTCCTCTTCATGGCGATGAAGACTTTGACCATCTTGATCACGCCGGGAGCGAGTTCGTCGCCCTGACGCAATTTGGAAATCTTGTCTTCGTAGATGTCCGTCAGAATCTTGACCTGACGATCCGTGCGATCCTCGTACTCCTTGACCTCGGCCGCCACGTCGACGCGCGTCGCGGTGAGGTGCGCCTTGCGCAGAGCCTTCGGCTCGACGCCCGCGAGCATCTCGCGCGTGATGGTCTCGTTCTTCGGGATGCGGACTTCCTTGTCCACGAGAAGATCGGCCGAGAGCTTGCGCCCCTCGAAGAGTTCGTAGATGCGCTGGTCGCGCTGTTCGCGCAGGATGCGCATCTCGTCTTCGAGGTCGCGCCGCAGGCGATTCTCTTCCTCTTCCTCAATCGCCATCGAACGCGCGTCGCGTTCCTGCCCCTTGCGCGTGAAGACCTGCACGTCGACGACCGTGCCGTCGATGCCCGGAGGGCACTGCAAACTCGCGTCCTTCACGTCGCCCGCCTTCTCGCCGAAGATGGCGCGAAGCAGTTTCTCTTCCGCCGTCAACTGGGTTTCGCCCTTCGGCGTCACCTTGCCGACGAGGATCGAGCCGGGCTTGACCTGTGCGCCGATGCGAATGATGCCCGATTCGTCCAGATCGCGCAGCATGTTCTCGCCGACGTTCGGGATGTCGCGTGTGATCTCTTCGGGGCCGAGTTTCGTGTCGCGCGCCTCGATCTCCAACTCCTCGATGTGGATCGAAGTGTAGTAGTCGTCTTTGACGAGCCGCTCGGAGACGAGGATGGCGTCCTCGAAGTTGTAGCCGCGCCACGGCATGAAGGCGACGAGCACGTTGCGGCCGAGGGCGAGTTCGCCCTTGTCCGTGCACGGCCCGTCGGCGATGACCTGCCCCTTGTCCACGCGCTCGCCGATGTTGACGATGGGGCGCTGGTTGATGCAGGTGTTCTGGTTCGACCGCTTGAACTTGGTGAGGGTGTAAATGTCGGCCGTCACCTCGCGCGAGATCGTGCCGTCAACGTTGTGATCGGCCTTGACGATGATGCGCTCGGAATCGACGTAATCCACCACGCCGTCGCGCCGTGCCGAGACGACCGCGCCGGAATCCCGCGCCGTAGTGAGTTCCATCCCCGTGCCGATGTAAGGCGCTTCGGCGCGCAGGAGCGGCACCGACTGGCGTTGCATGTTCGACCCCATCAGCGCGCGGTTCGCATCGTCGTTCTCAAGGAACGGAATGAGCGAGGCGGCGACGGAGACGAGTTGTTTCGGACTGACGTCAACGTAGATCAACTCGTCGCGCATGGCGACGACGAACTCGCCCGCCTTACGCGCGGCGTTGCGCTCGTTGATGATGTTGCCGTCGGCGTCGAGTTCGATGTTGGCCTGCCCGACGACGTACTTGTCCTCTTCCCAGGCCGTCAGGTAGAACGGATAGGGTTCGTAGTCCGCCTTCTTCCCGTCCGCGCCGATGCGCTTGTTGGCACGCTCGACATCCTCGTGCAGGATGTGATCGCCCGGCTTGTACTTCGTGTCGCCGCCGTTGATGACGCGCACGTATTCGACGACGCGGCCGCTCTCCACCTTGCGGTAGGGCGACTCGATGAAGCCGAACTCGTTGATGCGCGCGAAGCACGAGAGGCTGGAGATGAGACCGATGTTCGGCCCCTCGGGCGTTTCAATCGGGCAGATGCGCCCGTAGTGCGTCGGGTGCACGTCGCGCACCTCGAAGCCCGCGCGCTCGCGCGACAGACCGCCGGGTCCGAGCGCGGAGAGACGACGCTTGTGCGTGATCTCGGAGAGCGGGTTGGTCTGATCCATGAACTGCGAGAGTTGCGACGACCCGAAGAACTCGCGCACGGCCGCCGTGACGGGCTTGGCGTTGATCAGATCGCGCGGCATCGTCGTCTGCATCTCCTGCTGGATCGACATCTTCTCCTTGATGGCGCGTTCCATACGGACGAGGCCGATGCGGAACTGGTTCTCCAGCAGTTCACCGACGGCGCGCACGCGGCGGTTGCCGAGGTGATCGATGTCGTCGGACATGAACTCGCCCGGGTTGCGGCGCATCTTCAGGAGGTACGAGATGACCTGCACGAAGTCGCTGGCCGAAAGCAGCGGGTCGGCGATGCGGTCGCGCTCCGGGCGACCCATCTTGATGTTGAACTTCAGGCGGCCGACGCGCGAGAGATCGAACTTGCGGTCGTCGAAGAACATGCCCTCGAACAGGCGGTAAGAGGTCTGCACCGTCGGCGGGTCGCCGGGGCGCATCTTGCGGTAGATTTCCAGGAGCGCGTCCACCGGCTTGTTGATCACGTCTTTCTTCAGCGTGAGCGACAAGACCGAGCCGAGGTCGTCGCGTTCCGGGAAAAAGACGGAGAAATTCTGCACGCCCGATTCGGCGATCTCCTGCAACTTCGCCGGGTTGATCTCGGTGTTCGCTTCGAGGAGCACTTCGCCCGTCTCCATGTTCACCACATCGGCGATGGCGTATGCGCCCTCGAACTGCTGCGTATCGACTTCGACTTCCTTGACGTGGCCTTTGCGCAAATCGCGCAGCGCCGTGGCACTCACCTTTTTGCCCGCGCGCGTCACGGGTTCGGCGTGACCGCGCACCTTGAGGTCGCTGTCTACCTTCATGCCGACGAGATTGCTCGCGCCCTCTTCGGCGACCTGTATGAAGAGTCGCCCGCCTTCGACGCGCACTTCGTCCACCGTGTAGAAGGCGCGCAGGATGTCTTCGTCCGAGTAGCCCGCGTTCTTCACGGCGTCTTCGAGCTGGCTGTCGGTGTGGAACGCCTTCGGGTCGAACTGCGGGTTCAGCCAGATGCCGAGCGCGCGCAGGAAGATCGAGGCGAGGAATTTGCGCTTGCGGTCGATGCGCACGTAGAGCAAATTCTTCTGGTCGTACTCGAACTCGACCCACGAGCCGCGGTACGGGATGACCTTCGCCAGGTAGACCGGCGATTTCTCGAAGAAGACGCCGGGCGAGCGATGAAGCTGCGAGACGATAACGCGCTCCGTGCCGTTGATGATGAAGGTGCCGTTGTCGGTCATCAAGGGGATTTCACCGAAGAAGACCTCTTCCTCCTTGATGTCGCGGATGGACTTCGCGCCGGTCTCCTGATCCACGTCGAAGACGGTCAGGCGTATCTTCACCTTGAGCGGCACGCTGTAGGTCATGCCGCGTTCCTGGCATTCCTGCTGGTCGTGCTTGTGCTTGAGGCCGACGGGTTCGCCGCAGTTGTCGCACAGTTGCGGGCGCACGGCGTTGAACGTGCCGCAGTTGTTGCACAGGGATTCGCCCGGCACGAGCGGGTCTACTTTAACGAGCGTGCCGCAGTTCTTGCAGTTGGCGCGCAGGTAACGCAGGCCTTCGAGGCGGCCGCACTTACACTGCCAGTTGCCGATGTGATATTCGACGAAATCGAGTTCCGCCGTCCCGCGAAAATCCGAGATCGGGAAGACCGAGCGAAAAACGGCCTGCAAACCCGTCGGCTCGCGCTCTTCCGAGAGCAAGTCCATCTGGAGAAAACGGTTGTAGGAATCGCGCTGAATCTCGATCAAATTCGGGATACGCGCCGCCGTCTTGATCTTGGAGAAGTCGTGGCGGGTGGGCGGCTGGCTCAGACGGCGACCGTGGCCGCTCGTGCTCGCTTGAAGCGGATTTGCAGACATCTTTATTATTCCTTTACTGACGAAAATGGGGCGCGCGGCGACAAGTTCAGAATAGCTCCGAGGTTCTCTGCCTTAGTCACCCGCCACCCGGTATTTTTCGCCTTTTCGATAGAGACGACAAAGCGCAGCCAGAGCGCACAAGTCTCTGACCGCTTCGATAAAATTTTAGCGGTTGAATTTTCTCAAACTTACTGTGAGAGTATCGCCAACGCCTCAATACTCCCTTACCTTAGCCGCTTCGCGGCTTGACTGTCAAGAACACAAAACAACAGTGACAGGTGACGGGTGACAAGTGACGGGTTGAAGACAAGTTCTTATTTTCAACTTGTCACCCGTCACTTGTCACCCGTCACTGTCTTACTTGACTTCGACGGTCGCGCCCGCGTCTGCCAACTTCTGACGGATCGTCTCGGCTTCGTCCTTCGTGACGCCTTCCTTGACGGCCTTCGGAGCGGCTTCGACCAAATCCTTGGCCTCTTTCAGCCCGAGCGCGGTGATCTCACGGACGACCTTGATGACGTTGATCTTGTTGCCGCCGGCGGCCTGCAGGATCACGTCAAACTCGGTCTTCTCTTCCGCCGGGGTAGCCGCTTCGCCGCCGCCGGCCGCCGGAGCCGCCGCCACCGCCGCCGCCGCCGCCGAGACGCCGAACACCGTCTCCAACTCTTTGACGAGTTCCGAGGCTTCCAAAAGGGTCATGCCCTTCAAATATTCAATTACATCTTCTCTAGTTGCCATGATAACTAATTAACCTCCTCAGGGGTTCTGCTTGTTGTGCTCATCGTTGATGGTTCGCAGCAGGAGAACCCACGGGACACTCCCGACAGTTCGTTGCATCCGAACTTTGAAAAGCGTCCGAGCCACTAAAGGGCGACCTGACAAATCGCCCCGCCCGTTTTAACCGCGTCCAGCCACACTATTCAATTGCGGATTTCGGATTGCGGAATGCGGATTAGAAAACAACAACTCGCTTATACAAACTGTCTTGGTTTTCAATCCGCATTCCGCAATCCGCATTCTAAAATTCTAAGCGGCTTCTCCGCCGCCCTTCTGTTCGCCGATCTGTTTGACGACAATCGCCAGGTTGCGCGGCACGGCCGACAGCACCGTGACGAGACGCTGCGCCTGGCAGTTGATCAGGAACATGATCTTCGAGATCAATTCTTCCTTCGGCGGCAGGCTCGCAATCGCCTCGACATCCGCCAGCGCCACGACCCGGCCTTCCACCACGCCCGCCTTGAACGTGAACACTTCCGGGTTGTCCTTGACGAACTTCGAGACCGCCTTCGAGAGCGTCACGGCGTCGGTCGTGCTCGTCGCAATCGCCGTCACGCCTTTGAAGTGCTCGGTCGCGCCCGCGAATTGCGTGCCCTCGACGGCGCGGCGCGCCAGCGTGTTCTTGACGACCATGTACTTCGCGCCCACCTGATCCAACTGGCGGCGCAGTTCCTGATCCTTCGTGACCGATAATTTATTGAAGCCCATCAGCATCGCGGAGGTCGCTTCCTGAAACTGCTGCGTGAGGGCTTCCAAATCTTTCTGTTTCTGTTCTCTGGTTTTCATCTCTTAAATCACGCTCCTCACAAGCTATTTCACGTAAGCCGTCTCGTCGAGCAGCACGCCCGGACTCATCGTCGCCGCGAGATTCACTTTCTTGACGTACCTGCCTTTGGCCGTCGAAGGCTTCGCTCTCACGACCGCGTCGAGCAACGTCTGCGCGTTCTCGCGCAGCAATTGCTGGTCGAAGGAAACTTTGCCGATGCCGACGTGGATAACGCCCGTCTTGTCCACGCGATACTCGACCTTGCCGGCCTTCGTCTCGCGCACGGCGGTCGTCACGTCGGGCGTCACCGTCCCCGTCTTCGGGTTCGGCATCAGGCCGCGCGGGCCGAGCACTTTGCCGAGTCCGCCGACCAGACGCATCATGTCGGGCGTGGCGATCACGGCGTCGAAATCGAGCCAGCCGCCTTTGATGCGCTCAACCATGTCTTCGCCGCCGACGAAATCCGCGCCCGCCTCTTCGGCCTCGCGAATCTTATCGCCCTGCGCGATAACGAGCACGCGCTTCGACTTGCCCAGCCCGTGCGGCAAAACCACCGTCCCGCGCACGAGTTGATCCGCCTTGCGCGGGTCGACGCCGAGCCACATCGTCAACTCGATTGTCTCGTCGAACTTCGCGAAGGCAATTTCTTTGACTTTCGCCAGTCCTTCGTCCAGATTGTATTTCCGGTTCGGCTCGATCTTCTCCAGAGCCGCGCGGAATTTCTTACCGTGCTTCGCCATTATTTATCCCCTTGAGGTGCGAGCGAAACGCCTGTCGATTGCGGAATGCGGATTTCGGATTGCGGATTAGCAAGCCATCGGCCGATTCTCTAATCTTAGAGTCGTTTCTCCCTCTCGAAAGGATCGCGGATTTCCTGCGGACATTCCGAAATCCGCATTCCGCAATCCGCAATTATTCCACGGTGAGTCCCATGTTGAGCGCAGTGCCCTCGATGGTCTTGATCGCGCTCTCCAGGGTCGTGGTATTCAGGTCGGGCATCTTCAGGCGCGCGATCTCTTCGATCTTGGCGCGCGAGATCGTGCCGACCTTCTCCTTGTTCGGCTTGCCCGAACCCTTCGAGACGCCGGCCGCCTTCTTCAACAAATCGGCCGCGGGCGGCGTCTTCGTCTCGAAGGTGAACGAGCGGTCGGCATAGACGGTGATGACGACCGGGATTTTCATGTCCGGGTCGGCCTGCGCGGTCTTCGCGTTGAAGGCCTTGCAGAACTCCATGATGTTTACGCCGTGCTGGCCGAGCGCCGGGCCGATGGGCGGAGCCGGATTGGCCTTCCCCGCCGGAACCTGCAACTTGATGTAACCTGTAATCTTCTTTGCCATGATAATTAGCCGTTAGCTGTTAGCTGTTAGCTGTTAGCAAAAGCGGGAGAGCTAAATGCTAAACGCCAACAGCTAATCGCTTCTTATTCGTCCTCGGTAAACGTTACCTTTTCCACATCCAGAAAATTCAGTTCGACGGGCGTCGAGCGTCCGAAGATGGTGACGACCACCTTGAGCGTCGACTTGTCCGCGTTGACCTCTTCGACCTTGCCGGTGAAACTGGCGAAGGGGCCGCTCTTGATGCGCACCGTCTCGCCCGAGGCATAGGTGAACTTCGGCTTCGGCTTCTCCTGCGCCTCCGTCACGTTGTGCACGATCTGGTCAACTTCCTGCGGCGTCAGCGGCGTCGGGTTCTGCCCGCCGACGAAACCCGTCACCTTCGGCGTGGACTTGATGAGATGAAAAACGTTATCGGGGATATGCCCGCGGTCGTCGCACTCGATCTGCACCAGCACGTAGCCGGGGTAGAACATGCGCGACGACTCGACGCGCTTGTTGCCGCGCATCTCGACGACCGTCTCGGTCGGGACGAGCACTTCCGTGATCTCGGCCTGTAAGTCGGTGTCACGAATGCGCGCCTTCAGGCTGTCGCGCACTTTCTTTTCATGCCCCGAATAGGTATGTAGGATGTACCACTGCTGCATCTTCTAAAACGTCCTCGCTCTCTATTCAGAGAGCCTGTTCTACTTCCGAGCCAGTAGAACCGGGTTTCCCCGCCCGAAAAATTTCAACCGCCGAGGGCTTTGGTCAGCCCGCTGATGGCAAACGTCCAGACCTTATCAATGATCCACAGGTAAGTGGCGAAGAAGGCCACGGCGATGATCGTGATGATGGTGGTGTTTTGCACATCCTTCAAAGTCGGCCACGTCACGCGCCGCATCTCGGAGCGGACATCGCTCCCGAAAGTCGCGATGCGCTCGAAGAAGCCCGCACGCGGGCCTTCCAAGCCGCGCTCACGCCGCACCGCGCGCCCTTCGGGGCCTTCGCCAAAACGCGCCGCGCGCGGAGACGCATCGCCTTCCACGTCCGTAGAACCCGTGCGTCCCGGCGGAGGTGTTGGCTCCAGAGACGGCAATGACCTGTCGTCTTTGTTCTCGAAATCGTCGTCTTTTTCTCTCGCCAAGGGAGCTACCTCTTTGTAGACGTGTTGACAGGGGTATCAGGATTTGAACCCGAACTTTCGGTTTTGGAGACCGACGTGCTAACCATTGACACTATACCCCTTCGGGAAACGATGAACGCGAGACGACGAATGACGAAGCAAAAATCGCTCGCTCGTTCAGTCCGCGTCGCGCGTTCAGACTTCCGCGTTTACTTCGTTTCCTTGTGGCTTCTGTGGCAACGGCAGAAACGGCAGAACTTGCTGAACTCCAGCCGTTCCGTCGTCGTCTTCTTATTCTTCGTCGTAACGTAGTTACGATGCTTGCATTCCGTGCATTGCAACACAATATTATCGCGCGGCATAACTCACCTTCCTGAAAAGTTGCGACCAGACCGAACCTTAAAAACTTACTCAATGATGTCGGAGACGGTGCCGGCGCCGACAGTTCTGCCGCCTTCGCGAATGGCGAACCGCAAACCCTTCTCCATCGCTATCGGCGCGATCAACTCGATCTCCATCGCCACGTTGTCGCCAGGCATCACCATCTCCACACCTTCCGGCAAGTGCGCCACTCCCGTCACATCCGTCGTCCGAAAGTAGAACTGCGGCCGGTATCCCGTAAAGAAAGGCGTGTGCCGACCTCCCTCTTCCTTCGTCAGAATGTAGGCCTCCGCCTTGAACTTCGTGTGCGGCGTGATACTGCCAGGCTTCGCAATCACCTGCCCGCGCTCGATGTCCTTGCGCTCCACGCCTCTCAAGAGCAGCCCCACGTTATCGCCCGCCACG
>DASQLU010000061.1:0-21449 GCA_035645855.1 Pyrinomonadaceae bacterium | reverse complement strand
TAGACCAGCAACTGGCCGTCGCGTGAAGTCTTTTCGATCATGGTGAGGTCTGTGACGATGGCGACGGAGAAGGCGCGCAGATCGCCGTTGACCGCTTCGACGAGATAGACGCCCGGCTCGCGCTGGCCGAGCGGGATCGAGCGGCGGTCGTATTCGTTTTCGAGCGGCGGCAGTTTTTCGCGCCAGCCGCGCACGAGTTGATCGTCGTTCAGGAGCGGCACGCGCGCGTAGTCGGCCACGTTCAGGGGCGTGCGCTGCACCTCGGCCTCTTTCAGTTCGTCGGGTGCGCGGAAGGTCTGGTTGAAACTCTTGCGCGCAGAGTTTTTGAGTTGCGCGCGGAAGTAGTCGCGGAACTGAACGTAGAAATAGCTCTTGAAGGCGCGGACGCGTTCGAGAAACGTCGGCTTGCGCTTGCGGTAGTAACTCTGGAACTCGCCCTCTTCGTCTTCGCCGAAACGATGCGGATCGTCTAGCTGGCGGAAAAATTTGACGGGGTCGTTCACGCGATAGACGCGGAAGTCAATCGAATCTATGTCGCGGTAGCTGAGCCAGAGGCGCGGTCGCTCATTCGTGCCGTAGGTGCGGTTGGCGGCGAGCGAGAAAAAGGGCTTGGCCGGAAGATTCGGGTCGCGCTCTTTATACTCGATCTCGGCCGGGTCGCCGACGGGCACGCCTTCGGCCAGCATGCGCAGCCGCCAGAACGAGAAGGAGAAAATGACGAAGACGACCGCCAGATAGATCAGGATCGAAGTCAGAAGTTTTCGACTGTTCATATAATCAGCCTTTGCCGACGTTCAACTCAAAATATTCGCGCAACGAAAGTTTAGAGAGCGTGTTTTCCGGGCACTCAACGCAGAATCTTGAGGCGGTAGAAGCCTAAAAAGTTGCGGTTGGTTTCGACGGGTCGCCAGCGGCGGTCGGGATGCCGGTCGAGCACGGCGAGCCGCAGCTTTCTGACCGTGCCGCCCTCCGGCGCGGACGCGCCCGTGTGATAGACCACCCAATCGGCCGCGCCTTCCGCGTCCTCGCGCGCCGCGCCGAGGAAGATCATGACGTGGTAGGGATACCGCTGCGCCCACGGTTGATGAAAGAAGACGAGATCGCCCGCCTCGGCGTGCCGGCGGTCGCGCGAAACGAACTCGGCGTTGAATTCCTTGAGCGTGCGCGCGTCGGCGAAATCGGAGAAAGTGCCGTCTTTGAGATCGCTTTCCTGAAACGCGCCGGGGCGCGTGCGGAAGAGGCGTTCGCCGAGGGGGCTGCCGCGTTCGAGCGTGTAGGCGCGCACGTCCGGGGCGACCGTTTCGTAGGCGTCCCCCATGCGACGCGCCCACGGCCGGTCGTGCGTGCGCAGGGCTTCGCGCCAACTGAAGCGCACCAAACCGGCGCAGTCGCGCTGTTCGACGTTCCACTGTGTGCTCAACTCGTAAAACTGCGTCTCGGCCAGAGCGGTGAACCAGCGGCGGAAATTTTCGCGGTCGCCGTAGGAACGCAACTCGGCGCGGTCGGGGAGGCCGTCGTCGTCCGCGTCGATCGAGCCGATGGTGCGCGCGTCCCCGGTGCTCGCGGCGCGCGCGGGGCGCGTGGCGGCGGGCGCGCTCGCCGGGGCGGTCGAAACGGCCGGCGCGTGCGCCTGAGACGCGCCGCCGCAGGCCGCTTGCGTCAGGCCGAGCGAGCAGAGCAGGCAAATTGTAACGAAGGTGGAGCGGTACACTAAACGGGGCTACCTCGCGTGGCAATCGAAAATCCCCGGCTTGGTCGTCGACGGAAGTTGGCAGAGCGTCGTCGTGCTGGCAAATGAATTACGCGCGCATCATACTCCGTGGATGTGGCCGTGGTCACGAACTTTTCTCGCCGCGCCGCCCGCCGGGACGAAAATCGCCCGCCGGAACCCGGCGACGCTCGTTCCCGGCATTACGCCGGAGACGCCCGCCGCGTTCCGTGTTATCCTGCACGCGTTTTGCGGAAGAAGCGACCAGAGTCCGGGAATCAATAAAGCAATAGGCGAGCAAGCTCAAACTGTACGGTGGCGTACATCTTCTGTTATACTGCGCCTCGCTAATTCACCGCTCGACATGAGGCCGCGAGTCCCCAAACTCCCCTCTATGCCGTCTGCTGTTTATTCCGGCCAACATTTCAACTAAAGGTAAAGCACTACTGTCCTGTTTCTCGAAGGGAGTGAGAGAGAGTTTTGAAAATACTGTTATATAACCCGGACAATGGCGTGACGCGAAATTTCATGCCCCACCTCTGGATGTTCCTGCTGCAAACGCTGACGCCGCCCGGCCATGAAGTGCTGCTCGTTGACGGCAACGCGCACGCGATGAACGAGGAAGAGTTGGTGGCCTACGTGCGCGAGCAGAACATCGAACTGGTCGGCATCGGCGCGATGACCCGCATGGTGGCGAAAGCCTATCGCATGGCCGACGCCTTGCGCGCCGCCGGGGTCAAGGTCGTGATGGGCGGCCCGCACGTCACGGAATGCCCGGACGAAGCCCTCGGTCGCGACGGCGGCACGCGACACGCCGACGCCGTTGCGCTCGGCGAGGCCGACGAGACGTGGCCGCTCATCGTCGAAGACGCGGCGCGCGGCGAACTGAAAGACATTTACCTGCCCGTCGACGCCGAGGGGAAAGATAAAAAGCCGAACCTCCAACCTTACCCGCAGATTCCGTGGGAGACGCTCGACCTCGACCAGTTCAACCTCGTGCCGAAGATCGCGCGCCCGCTGCTCGAACGTATGGGCGGCGGTTGGGGCACGTTTCGCGTGATCCCGATTGAATCGGGGCGCGGGTGTCCTTACGGCTGCGAGTTCTGCACCGTCACCGGCTTCTTCGGCGACTCGATTCGCTTCCGCTCGAACGAATCGGTCGTGGACGAAGTTTTGCGCCTTAAAGCACGCGCCCGCAAAGACGGCGGGCAGGTGGCCGTCTTCTTCATCGACGACAATTTCGCCATCAACGTCAAACGCACGAAGTCGCTTTTGCGTGACATGATCGCCGCCAACGCGCAACTGCCGTGGGTCGCGCAGATCAGCGCGAACTTGTTGAAGGACGAAGAACTCGTAGACTTGATTGCGGAATCGGGCGGCAAGTGGGTCTTCATCGGCATGGAGTCCATCGACCCGGCCAACATGGCCGACGTGAACAAGAACTTCAGCAAGCCCGGCGAGTACGGGGCGGTGCTGCGCCGTCTGGCCGACCGCAACATCTACGCCATCACCTCTTTCATCTTCGGCATGGACAACGACACGCCCGGCGTCGCCGAGCGCACGCTCGCAGAGATACACAGTTGGCCGCCGGGGCTGCCCGTCTTCGGCCAGCTTACGCCGTTTCCCGCGACACCACTCTACGACCGTCTCGCCGCCTCCGGCCGCCTCGCGCGCCCACGACACTGGATGGACTTCGCGCCTTTCGAGATGGCGCACGCGCCGCTCAAGATGTCGATCAAGGAAGCGCGCGCCGAAGTCAATCATGCCTGGACGACTTCCTACAGCCCGGAGCGCAACGCCGAGGCGATGGAGTTCATCAAGGACAAGCCGGTCGAGATCAGGATCGGCCACCTCGTCGCACGCCTTTTCTTCCGCGGCATCTATTTCCCGCAGATGAGCAAGTGGGCCTGGATGAAACTCGTGGCCGAGAACCGCGCGACGCTCTTCGCGCTCGTGCAGGAGGGCGCGAGCAAGTGGCGCGCGGCGCGCAAGAAGCGACGCCACGGCGCGCAACAGCCGACGAGCTAACTTAACCGTCGCTCTTAAATCAGCGACAGGGAATTAAAGTCGCGAGAGGAACGTTTGCCAGAGGCCACGACGGCGCGCGAACGTTTCTCTCGCGACTTATCTTTTTGCGCATGGTATAAAACTGCGATTCCGGGCGGCGAAGGAGCATAGTTGATGAAGATCATCGTGACGGGTTCGAGCGGTTTGATCGGTTCGGCGCTTGTCGCCGCGCTCACCGGGCGCGGCGACAAGGTGACGTGCCTCGTGCGCACGGCGGCGCACGCGCGGCGCGCGGACGGCGCGCGCGAAGTGTTGTGGAATCCCGCGCGCGGCGAGCTGGACGCGTCGGAAATCGAAGGGCACGACGCGGCCGTCCATCTGGCGGGCGACCCCGTCGCCGAAGGGCGTTGGACGGCGGAGAAGAAGCGGCGCATCCGCGACAGCCGCGTGCAGGGCACGACGCTCCTGGCCGCCACGCTCGCACAGTTGACGCGGCCGCCACGCACGCTGCTCTCCGCCTCGGCCGTCGGCTACTACGGCGACCGCGGGGACGAAGTGCTGACGGAGGCGAGCGCGACGGGCGCGGATTTCCTGTCGGGCGTGTGCCGCGAGTGGGAAGGCGCGACCGGCTCGGCGCAGGCCGTCGGGATTCGCGTCGTGTGGTTGCGTTTCGGCGTCGTGCTGAGTGGGCGCGGCGGCGCGCTCACGAAGATGTTGACGCCTTTCAAACTCGGCGCGGGCGGCCGTATCGGGAGCGGCGAACAATACATGAGCTGGATCGCGCTCGACGACGTGACGGGCGCGATCCTGCACGCGCTCGCGCACGAAGAATTGGCGGGCGCGGTCAACGTCGTCGCGCCGCGCCCGGTGACGAACGGCGAGTTTACTAAAACGCTCGGCGGCGTGCTGGGTCGCCCGACCGTCTTCGCCGTGCCGGCCTTCGCCGCCCGGCTCGCGTTCGGCGAGATGGCCGACGCCGCCCTGCTCGCCAGCCAGCGCGCCGAACCGTCGCGCCTGAAGGCGTCGAACTATCAATTCAAATATCCCGAACTCGAAGGCGCGCTCCGCCACGCGCTCGCCGTGTGAGTGACGTATGAGCGCGCGCGACGGCGACAGCACGAGCAAGCATCCGGGGCGGCGACAAATGAGCGCGCTGCGTGCGGGCGACGGCGGCATCGAGGATGTTGACGGAGGCAGGCGCGGCGACGGCGGGCGTAGCGACGGCAGACAGGGCAACGGCAGGCGTAGCGACGGCAGACACGGCAACGGCATGAGGGGCGGCGGGGCGCACCCGCGCTGGATGGCGTGGACGCTCTACGCGGCGGGCGCGTACAACCTCGCTTGGGGCGCGTTCGTCGTGCTGTTTCCGCTGGCCTTCTTCCGCTGGGCGGGAGCCGCGCCGCCAAACTATCCGCAAATCTGGCAGTGTCTCGGCATGGTGGTCGGCGTCTACGGCGTCGGTTACGCGATTGCCGCGCGCGATCCTTTTCGCCACTGGCCGATCATCTTCGTCGGATTGCTCGGCAAACTGCTCGGCCCCGTCGGCTTCCTGCAGACGGCCGCGCGCGGCGATTGGCCGTGGGCGCTCGGCTGGCTGAACGTCACCAACGATCTCATCTGGCTCGTCCCCTTCGCCTTGATCCTGCGCGGCGCATACGTTGATTGGCGCGAACGCGCGCGCGTGGTCGCATGACCGCGCCCCGCCGATGTCTTATAATTCACGGGCAACGGTCGGCAAATTCTTTGACCTTCCTGCACAACGCGGAGAAAGTTTTCCTTTGCACAACGCTGAGACAAGTTTAGCTCTGAAATTGAATCGCCTCGCAGTCTATGCGTGGCTCGTGGTGGCGGCCAATTTGTTCGTGATCGTGTGGGGCGCATACGTGCGCGCCTCCTTTTCCGGCGACGGCTGCGGCAGCCATTGGCCGCTCTGCAACGGCGAGGTGTTGCCGACGAACGGACTTTTGAAGACCGCCGTCGAACTGACGCACCGCCTGACGAGCGGCGTGGCTCTGCTGCTCGTCGTCGGCCTCGTGTGGCGTGCGCGTCGCCTGTTCCCGCGCGGCCACCGTGTGCGGCGCGGCGCCTTCTGGTCGCTCGTCTTCATCCTCATCGAGGCGCTCATCGGCGCGGCGCTCGTGAAGTTCGAGTTGGTGGCCGGTAACGCCTCCATCGCGCGCGCCTTCGTGATGTCGATTCACCTGGTGAACACGTTTTTGCTGCTCGCCGCCCTGACGCTCACGGCGTGGTGGGCGATGGGCGGCGAAGCCGTGCGCCTGCGCGGGCAGGGAAAGACGGGAGCGATCTTCGCCGCCGGCCTCTGCGGCACGCTGCTCATCGCCGTCAGCGGAGCGATAGCCGCGCTCGGCGACACGCTCTTTCCCGCAAACTCTCTGGCCGAAGGAATCAGGCAGGACTTGTCCGGGGCGGCGCATTTTCTCGTGCGCCTGCGCGTGCTGCACCCGCTGTTCGCCGTCGGCATCGGCTGTTACACGATTGCCGCCGCCTCTTACGTCAACAACTTCCTGCGCCCCGGCCTGCCGCGCGCACGACAATTCACCAGCCTCCTCACCACGCTTTTCCTGCTGCAACTCGGCGCGGGGATTTTAAACGTCTCGCTGCTTGCGCCCATCTGGCTGCAACTCACGCACCTTCTGCTCGCGGACTTCTACTGGATGGCGCTTGTCCTCACGGCCGCCTCCGCCCTCGCGCCCGAACCCGCCCCCGCAGGGCAACGCGAGAAACTGAATTTCCAGGCCGCGTTGGAAACATAAAACGCAGGAGACGGAAGTCAGAATACGGGAGTCAGAATACAGGAGTCAGAAGCAATATCCACGCGCGCGTCTTATCCTGACTTCTGACTTCTGACTTTTGTATTCCGTCTCCCGCTTCATCATTTCTGCACGCTGTGGCGAGTGCCTTTAGCCACACATTCGTGTCCTTAAAAATAAAACTTTACGCTTAAATGAAGCTTGTTGCCGGACGATAAACTTGGGGGAGGATTTTCCTGTTTGAGTGACAGCTTCACGCCACAACTCGGTCTGGTCTGCATCACCACTTCGGACGCGGTGCGTTACCGCGCCCTGACGCGCAAGCGTCTGCTGCAATTCGACGTGCCGGAACAGAAGCGGCGGTTGCGCGAATTGTATGCGGACAACCTCGCGCGGCTCGGTCGCGCGCTCGATTTTTGCAGCGAGCGCGGTCTGAAGTTGTACCGGCTCACTTCCGGCCTCTTTCCCTTCGCGGACGACGAGGCGGGCGCGGACGTGCTCGAAGAGTTTCGCGCCGAGGCGCGCCTCGTGGGCGAGCGTGCCACGGCGCTCGGCATCCGCCTCGTGATCCACCCGGATCAATTCGTCGTGCTCAGTTCCGACTCGGAACAGGTAGTCGCCAACAGCATCAAAATTTTGCGGACGCACGCGCACGTCTTCGATCTGCTGGCGCAGCCGCGCACGAGTTGGACGGTGATGGAGATACACGGCGGCAAGGGCGACCGCGCCGCGCGGCTCGTCGAGGTGATTCGCGCGCTGCCCGAAGAGATTCGCGCGCGGCTCGCGCTGGAGAACGACGAGTATGCCTACAGCGCGGCGCAGATTCTCGAAGTCTGCCGCGCGGCCGGCGTGCCGATGGTTTTCGACGCGCATCATCACGTGTGCCGCGAGCGTCTGGACAGCTACGAGGACGAGAGCGTGGCGCGTTATCTCGCCGCCGCGCGCGAGACGTGGCCTGTCCCCGAATGGCAACTCGTGCACATCTCCAACGGGCGCGAAGCCTTCAACGACCGCCACCACAGCGATTTCATCACGGACATGCCTTCGTCATATCGACGCGCTCCCTGGATCGAGGTCGAGGCCAAACAGAAGGAACTGGCGATTGAGAGTTTGCGCGCCGGGTGGTTAAAGGGAGAAGTGAAGGGGTTGCGACGGACGGCCTGAAAGCTCAGTCCGCGCCGCGAACAAACCTTCGCCGCTGTATGCCTTGAAAACGGTCAACTTGAGGCTTGACAGTGAGGCTCACGATCAATAAGATTGCGTCCACTTGGTACAACTTAATAGGAAGCCTGTACACGCGCTTCTCTGACACTTGAGTTAGCCGCGTGCGAAGAGTCAAACACGTGGCTCTCTACAGACGTTAAGGCGACTTAAGACGCCGCTTCCGAAAATTGAGCCGGAGCTTTCCGGTTCGCGAACGCGCCCCGAAGAGTTTTAACTGTTCGGGGCGATGTCGTGTCCGGGTAACAAATTTTTCAACGCGCCACTTTTCAACCCGCTAAACTTTCAACACTCCAATTCTCAACCCGCTAAACTTTCAACGCGCCAATCTTCAACCTGCTAACTTTCAAGGCACAAACTTTCAACCCGCCAATCTTCGACATTGAAACTTGCGACGCCGCTTTTCAGCGCGCCAACTCTCAACGCCCCGCTTTTCAACGCGTCGAGTTTCGGCGCATCAAATTTCAACGTATGTAGATAGGGTTCGAGATGATCCACGGCTTTTCGTCGAGCGGCGCGGGGAGTTGCGGCAAATAGCAGACGACACGGTAAGCGCCCGCTTCGTGCGCCGTCCATTCGTGGTTCGACACGTCTCGCGTCTCGCTCACAATTTGACTGTCCCTGATGATCCGGATGCGGCTGTTGACCGGCGTCTGCACGCGCAGGCGGACGCCCGCGCTCGCACGCGCGATCTCGTCGCCCATCAAACGCGCGTCCGCGCCGTTCGTCGCCGTGAAGCGAAAGCCGCTCGCATCGCACAGGAGGTCGAAGGCGACATAGGCGTGGCCGCCGGCGAGCGCAGACAGCAAAGTTTCTTCGCTGAGCGGTTGATCGCGCGCGACGAGGACGTGTGTGCGGACGACCTGAAAGCTGCGCTCGTAAGGGTCTAGCTTGAGCGAGAAGAGGGTGTGGCCGGCGAGGTCTTGAAGGGCGAGGCCGATGTTGGCGTGCGCGTCGTTGCCCGCGATGGCGACGATTTTACGGCCGGTTTCCCCCGTGGTCAGTTCGTCGAAGCGGCGCAAATTCGCTTCGGGGCTTTGGTAGAAGCGCGTCCAGAGCAGGTGCGGGTAGCTGCGGTAAGACCAGAGGCCGTCGAAGAAGAGGAGGGGGCGGTTGATGTATTTGGCGTTGGCGTGGAGATTGTAAATCTCCATGCCGTGGAAGCCGCTCGCCTCGCCCCAACTGCGAAAGGTTTCGGGGTGCGCGACGAAGACGAGTTGACCGGCGGCGCGCGCGCGATTGATGACCTCCTGAGTTGAGGTCGACGCGGGCGCATCACTCGTGGTCGCGGGCGCATCGTTCGTCGTCGCGTTTCCGCCGAAGGTGAGAAAACGATCCGCGGCCGACTCGCTCGTCTCGTTTCCCGCGACGAAGAGGACGCCGCCGCGCGTGCCGCGCAAAGTCAGTGCGCGCGTGTCGTAATCGCCCGACGGATGCTCGGTCATCACGACGAAGGCGAGACCGTTCACCTGCGCCGCCCGCGTGATGTCCGCGAACGTGCCCGCGCTGTGGCCGCCGAGAAACGAGTGGACGTGAATCACGCCTTTGTAGTCCGCGTAGAGCGGGTCGGCGTCGGCGGCGCGGGCGCGGTTCAACTCCTGAATTTTCGCGTCGAGGCGGCCGAGTTGATAGCGCCGATAGATGAAGGGCGTCTGCGTCGCAAACGCGACGAGGAAGACGATTGCCAGTAGTTTCCAGAAGCGTTTCATCTTGATCGCTCGCACCGCCCGCGCGCGTGACGCGCACAATTTTCGCGGCGCGCGCGGCTTTCGCGCCCCAACAGCGCGCATGGCTTCCGATGCGCCTTAAGCGCACACGGCTTCCGGCGCGCCTTCTAGTCCGCGCTCTCGAAATCGACGGACGCGATGTGCTCCGAAAGGTTGCGCCCGTAGACGGCGACGAGCACGTGTTCGGGATGATCCGTGTACACGTCCAGCCCCGCGCGGTCGCGGAAGACGGCGACGAGTCCGAGGTCGTAAGAGCGCGGCAGCTTCAAGACGTCGAAGCCGACCGAGAAGCTCTCGATCTGCGGGATGAAATTAGGCAGACGGCGCAGCCGCGCCGCGTGTTCCTCGCGCTCCGCCCCGGTCGCCTCGGCGCGGTATTTCCAGATAACGATGTGTGTCAGCATGTTGGTCAGTAGTCCGTTGTCAGTGGTCAGTTGTTTTCTTCGTCCCGTCAGTCGAGGCTCTAATCTTCAGGCATCAGCTTACCGAACACAAACAACGGACAACTGACCACTGACCACGGACGAGTTTATTTCAGATATTTATCAAACCAGGCGAGCGTCCGCTCCAGCGCATCTTCGCGGTGGCGTGGTTCGCGGAAGCCGTGGCCTTCGCGCGGGTAGCGCGCGAGCACGGTCTCTACATTGCGGCGACGCAGGGCCATGTACATCTCCTCGGCCTGCGTGATGTGCACGTCGTTGTCCAACTCGCCGTGGATGAAGAGCGTCGGCGTCTCGACGGCGCGCACGTAACGCAGCGGCGACCAGCGCCACAGCAGATCATAGTCGTCCCAGGGAAAACCGCCAAACTCGGCGTGGATCAAATCCTGGTAAAGCGAGGTGGAGTAAAAACTGACGAGGTTCGAGACCGACGCGCTGGCGACGGCCGCGCGGAAGCGGGTTGTCTGCGTGATGATCCAGTTGGTCATAAAGCCGCCGTATGAGCCGCCCGTCACGCCCATGCGCCCGCGATCAATCCACGAATATTTGCGCAGGGCTTCGTCCACGCCCGCCATCAGGTCGCGGTAATCGCCGCCGCCCCATTCGCGGAGCGTGCCGTCGGAAAACCGCTGCCCGTAGCCCGTCGAGCCGCGCGGGTTGATGTAGAGGACGGCGTAGCCGCGCGCGGCGTAAGTTTGAAAGGCGGCGTTGAACCCGTAGCCGTACATGCCGTGCGGCCCGCCGTGAATGGCGAGGATGAGCGGGTAGCGTTCGCCCGCGCGCCAGCCGAGAGGTTTCATCAGCCAGCCCTGCACGCGCAGGTTGTCCGCGCTTCTGAAGTTTAACTCTTCCGGCTCCGAGAGCGCGAACTGGCGCAGGAATTCCGTGTGGTGCGATGCGACGAGGCGGATGCTCGCGTTCGTCTTCGTGCGCGAAGGCACACTGACCCAGATGCTCGCGGGCGCGAGCGGCTCGCTCAACGTCAGTGCGACGACGCTCGAAGTTAAAGAGTCGCCCGGCACGGCTGGCAGGACGCCGCGTCGTCCGATGCTGAAATTGCTGATTTGCACTCGCGGCACTTGCGCGGGTAGGGGAGGTGGGGCGAGCGTGTCCTGCGTGGGAGCGGCGTGTATGCCTCCCGGCTCGCGCCGGAGCGGGACGGCGGAGACTTGCCCCCCGCTCGCGGCGACGCGGTAGAGCAGCGTCGCGCCGCGATCACCGGCGAGGAAAAAGATGTCCGCGCCGTCGGGCGACCAGCGGGGCGAGCGCGCGCGTCGATCCTGTGCGGCGGTCAGTTCGCGCCCCTTGCCGCCCGTCGCGTCGATCACCCAGACGTGTGTGTCTTCGGCCACGCTGTCAATCGTCGTCACGTCGCGCGTCGTGGCCGTGTAGGCGATCCACTTGCCGTCGGGCGACCAGGCGGGTTCGTACTCGCAGCCGCGCGTCTCCGTCAGGCGACGCACGCGCCCGTCGCCGGCCGAGACGGCGAAGATGTCCGAGTTGTTGACGGCATCCGGGTCGGGTTCGTGGTTCGAGAGAAAAGCGATCTCGCCGCCGCGCGGATTCCATGTGAGCGCGTGGTCGTAATGCTGGCCGGAAGTCAGTTGGCGCGGCGACGAAGGGTCGTCCACGTCCACGAGCCAGACGTGCGTGCGCAGCGTGTCGGAAAAGGCCGTGCGTGATTTGTACTGGATGCGATCAATGAGGCGCGGGTCGTCGCGGCGCGTGCGGTCGGCGGGCGTGGAGTCGGAAGTTGAGGCGGACGCGCCGTCCGCCGTTTCTTCGGTCGCGTTGACGTAAGCGATGCGGCGACCGTCGGGCGACCAGGCGTAGGACTCGCCCGCGTAAGGGATGTGAAAGTTGGTGGAGCGAACGGCCGCGACGAAGCGCGGCGGTTGGAGTTCGCCGCGCGGCGACATCACCCAGAGGCCGCTCTGTTCGCCGCGCGTGGCGTGGAAGGCGAGCCGCCTGCCGTCGGGCGACCAGCGCGGGCGCGAGACGTTCCACTCTCCTCCGAGCACTTCGCGCGCCATCCTGCGCGGCTGCGGCGCGGCGTTGCGCTCGTCCACGGTTTGCGTGCACCAGAGCGACGCGCGCGTCGCATTGCCCGCGACGGCCGAGACCGTGTAACAGACATCGCGCCCGTCAGGCGCGATCTGCGCCTCCGAGACGTTCGCCACGCGCAAAGTGTCCGCGGGCGTCATTCCGCGTTGCTGTGCAAAAGAACCTTGCGCGCCAAATAAAAGAATGCTGCAAATAAAGAGCAACGACAATCTCACGACCTGCCCTTGAGCTACAACCATCTTCTTCTTTGCGTCTTTGCGCCTTTGCGTGAAATTTTTATAGGCGATTAACAATTCTCGTAATGCCATCTTTAATCAACTCCGTATTAAAATTAATCAACAAACCAAGCCGCTTATCGGCAAGGCGCAAGTAGGTTAATAACTGCTTTCTATGCACCGGAGCAACCATCTCCACAGATTTCAATTCGACGATAACTAAGCCGCCGACAATTAAGTCTGCCCGAAATCCCATGTCCATACGGACGGACTCATAAACGACCGGGATAGGTTGTTGCCGGGCTACATCGAAGCGTCTTTGGCTTAACTCATAAGCGAGGGTCGCTTCGTAAATTGATTCGAGCAGACCTGGGCCGAGAGTTGTGTGAATTTTGTAAGCAGCGTTGACAATCTCTTTAGCGATCTCGTTTTCATGCATGGAATTTATCTCACGCAAAGGCGCAAAGGCGCAAAGAAGCAAGAGTTAGGTGAGGAGCGCGAGTTGTTCATTTAAGAGTTCCCACGCGCGGCGGACGTGTTGCTCGGTCGTGCGGATGTTGCCGACGGCGAGGCGCAGCGTGAACTTATCGTGCAGGCGCGTGTGCGAAATGAAGAGGGAGCCGGTCGCGTTGGCGGCGTGCAGGAGGCGTTCGTTGAGGGCGTCGAGGCGGGCGGCACGCGCGGCGTCGTCCGTTTCGCCATCGCGGGCGGGGCGGGCGCGGAAGCAGACGACGCTCAAGGGGACGGGCGCGAGCAGTTCCCAGTCGGCCGACGCCTCGACCCAGGAGGCGAAGAGGCGCGCGAGGCGGCAGTGTTCGCGGATGCGCGCGGCGAGTCCGTCGTGGCCGAAGTAGCGCAGAATCATCCAGAGCTTGAGCGAGCGGAAGCGACGGCCGAGTTGGACGCCGTAGTCCGCGCCGTTGCGCACGCCTTCGGTTTCGGCGGCGGGCGCGCGCAGGTATTCGGGGACGAGCGAGAAGGCGCGGTGGAGCACTTCGATGCGGCGGCAGTAGAGGACGGAGAGATCGAAGGGCGTGAAGAGCCACTTGTGCGGGTTGAGCACGAGCGAATCGGCGCGTTGGCATCCGTCGAGGACGACGGGGCGCTGTTCGGGCACGATGCCGGCCGAACCGGCGTAGGCTGCATCGACGTGCAGCCAGAGTCCATGCCGCTCGCAGATGTCGGCGATCTGTGCGACCGGGTCGATGCTCGTCGTGGAGGTTGTGCCGACGGTGGCGACGCAGCAGAAGGGCAGCAGGCCGTTTTGTTTGTCTTCGGCGACGGCGCGGGCGAGGGCTTCGGCGTCCATGCGAAATTCGGCGTCCGTGGGGATTTTGCGGAGCGCGCGCTGGCCGAGGCCGAGGGCGATTGCCGCCTTGTCGATTGACGAGTGCGACTGTTCGGAAGCGTAGACGCGCAGGAGCGGCAGATCGGCGCGACCGCTCAAGCCCTGCTCGCGGATGTCGAGGTTCAGATTTTCGCGCGCGGCGGCGATGGCGTGGAGGCTGGAGACGGAGGCCGTGTCGTAGATGACGCCCGCGAATGCGGCGGGCAGGCCGAGCATCTGCCGGAGCCAGGAGAGCGCGACTTCTTCGAGTTCGGCGGCGGCGGGCGCGGTGCGCCAGAGCAGCGCTTTCACGTCGAAGGCCGAGGAGAGAAGTTCGCCGAAGATGCCGGGCGCGCTGGTGGACGTGGCGAAGTAGGCGAAGAACGAGGGATGATTCCAGTGCGTGAGCGCGGGCGCGATCAATTTGTCCACGTCGGCGAGAATCGCCTCCATGGGTTCGCCGTCGGCGGGCGGCCCGGCGGGCAGTTGGGCTATCAACTCGCGCGGCCTGACCTGCGCGAGCACGGGGCGTGCTTCGATGCCGTCGAAATAGTCGCTGATCCAATCGATGAGCGCGTGGCCGTGGCGGCGAAACTCCTCGGCGCTCATGTCGCCCGTCGCGGGCGGCGCGTTGTCGCCGCGAGGCAGGGTTTCGGGTGCGCTGTCGTCCTGTTTCATGCAGGGCATTGTAGCGGGGAAGTTGGGAAATGATGAACGATGAACGATGAATGATGAACGATGAATGATGAACGATGAACGATGAATTGGCGAAGCCAAGCGTGTGAACGACGGAAAATCGCGCCCGCATGCTTCGGCGAACCACGCGGGCGGAGCGTCGCTTTTATTCAACGTCGATCATTTCGCGTTTATCGTTCATCATTCGCGTTCATCGTTCATCATTCATCGCTCCGCGTTCATCGTTCATCGTTCATCGTTTCTGTCACGCGGCGAGGTCGTCCTGATCGGGGAACTTGTGCTGTTTGCGTCCGGGCGGGCCGTCGTATTTTTTGGAGGTCTTGTAGAGTTCAAAGTGGCCGTCGGCGGCGTCGGCGGCGCAGCGCGTGCGCAGGGCTTGCATCTCCTCACCGGACATCGGGGTGAAGGCGCGCGCGATGCGCAAATTCTGGCGCAGGACTTTGAGCGAGTCGATGCCGGAGACGGTCGCGGCCACGGGCAGGCTCATCGCGTAGCGCAAAGCCTCGGCGGCCGTGACGGCGCGTTTTTTAACGACGTCGCCGCCGCCGCCCAGACTCTTCATGCCGAGCGGGGCGATGCCGCGCCTGAGCAGTTCGGGCAAGACCTGTTGCTCGAAGCTGCGAAAGGTGGCGTCGAAGGGGTTGAGCGGCAGTTGGCAGGTGTCGAAGGGGTAGTCGTGCGCGAGCATCCTGAGATGGATGGCCGGGTCTTTGTGGCCGGTGAAGCCGACGAAGCGGACTTTGCCTTCGCGCCGCGCCTGTTCGAGCGCCTCGATGACGCCGCCGGGGGCGAAGTGCAAATCGGGGTCGTTGTCGTGGATGACTTCGTGAATTTGCCAGAGGTCGAGATGATCCGTGCGCAGACGTTTCAGGGATTGTTCGAGCTGGCGCATGGCCGTCCGGCGGTCGCGCCCGTGCGTGCAGACTTTCGACATCAGGAAGACCTTGTGGCGCAGGCCGCCTTGCAGGGCTTCGCCCATCAACTCCTCGCTTGTGCCCTCGTGATACTCCCAGGCGTTGTCCATGAAATCGATCCCGCCGTCAATCGCCTCGCGGACGATTTGCAAAGCCTCGCGCTTCGACTTCGTTTCGCCGATGTGCGAGCCGCCGAGCGCGAGCGCGGAGACTTCGACGCCGGTGCGACCGAGCATGCGGCGCGGCACTTCGCCGGAAGATTTGCTCTGAACCATGATGCCCTCCGAGAGACGCCGCGCGGCGCAGGAGGCCGGAAGCGTCGAATGAAAATCGATTTGATGAACGGTGAAGCGGAGTATGCCACAGCGAGAGGAAAACGATGAAGGAGGAACGCCGCAACGATGAACTGAAAACCGGGTGTCTTTAGTTCATCGTTGCGGCGTTCCTCCTTCATCGTTGTTTTAGAACGAATACTTGAGCGCGAACTGGAAGCGGCGCATGGGCGTCGTCGTCGAGGTCGCCTGACCGAAGCCGGGGGCTTCGAGGAAGCGGATGGGGATGCCGTAGTTGGCGCGGTTGATGAAGTTGAAGGCGTCGAGGCGGAAGAGAACGTCCTGCCCTTCGCGGACGCGGAAGCGTTTGACGAGCGCGAGATTGAGATCGAGTATGCCTCCGGCGCGGAACGTGTTGCGTCCGATTGCGCCGTTCTCGCCGACGGGCGCGAGCAGGGAATTGGGATCGGCGGCGGTCAGGCGCAAAGGCTGGCGGCGGTCGCCGGTGCGTTCGAGTCCGGCGGTGGTGTTCAGGCGGTCGGTCAGGTTGCCGTCGAGGTTCACGTCGTAGATCGAGTTGACGGTGAAGGGCTGGCCGGTTTGATAACTGCCCGTGCCCGCCAGTTGCAGGTCGCGCAGGAGGAAACGGGCGACGCGGCCGCGCACTTCGGGCAGGTCGTAGACGAAGTTGTAAGAGAAGCGATGGCGCACGTCGAAGTTGGCCGGGGCGCGCTCGGCCTCGAAGTTGCGCGAGTCCTGCGGGAGCGCGGACGCGCCCGCCAGATCGAACACATCCGACACGTCGTCGAGCACTTTGCCGAAGGTGTAGGCCGCCTGGTATTGCAGACGCCGTTGCAGGCGGCCACGCAGTTGGAGTTGGAGCGAGTCGTAGCGCGAACGGGCTGTGGTCTCGAAGCGGGAGATGAAGCCCGCGCCGGGATTGGGGCGGCCGCCTTCGGGCGCGAGCGCGATGCCGAAGACGAGCGGCTGCACGCCGTCCTCCGGGTCGTCCTCCTCCGAGACCCTGAAGTCGAGCGGGATGAGGATGCTGTTGAGTCCGAGGTTGGGCGTGCTGAAGCGCAGCAGATTGCGGCCGCGCGTGCCGACGTAGGCCACGGAGAGCACTGTGTCGCGCGACAGTTGTTGCTCGACGCTGAAGGTGTAGTGCTCGGCGCGCGGCAAATTGAGCGTGCGCGCCGGCAGCGTCGCCCCGAAGATGCTCGAAGTCGGTTCCTCCTCGCCCGTCACGATCTGGTTGATGGCGTTGACGAGCGCGGCCGTGGTGAGTTGCGGGTTGATGCGGTTGAGCGTGCCGGGCAGCACGATACCGAGACGCGGGTCGCTCGGATTGAGCAGTTGGAGCCGTCCCAGACCACGGTTATTGTTGTCGCCGACGAGGCCGCCGGCGGCGAGATTGCCGAGGCCGCCGGAGAAGTTGACCGTCAGGAAATTGGGAAAGACGTTTCTGGACTGGCTGACGACCGCGCCGAGAATCTGATCGTAGAAGATGCCGTAACCGCCGCGAAAGACCGTCAGGCGATCAGCCCCGAAGATGTTGGGAGCGTAGGCCACGCCGAAGCGCGGGGCGAAGTTGGAACGGTCGGGGTCGAAGATGCGGCGTCGCTCGCCGACGAAATCGCGCAGGCCGGGCACTTCGCCGAGTTCCGGTGCGCGGAAAGAGTTTTCGATGCGCCGCTGCCGTTCGCCCGGCGGCGAGTTGTATTCGTAGCGCAGGCCGAAAGAGAGCGAGAGGTTGCGCCGGATGCGCCAGGTGTCCTGGCCGAAGAAATTGTACTGGTAGAAGCGCAGCCCGATGCCGGAGTCGGTGGTGGCGAGCGTCTGGAAGAAGCCGCTCGCAGCCCCGGCGGCGGCGAGGTCGACGGCGCTGATGAAGCCTCCGGCGGCCTCCGGTTCGCCGTTCTGCCCGATGCGGATGTTCGGTGCGCCGTTGAAGGTGATGAGCGGGCGCGCGTTGCGCGGCAGGTCGCTGTTGAGTTCGGTGCGGCGGATGTCCGTGCCGAAGGCGAGGCTGTGATCGGCGGCGCGCAGGGTGAGGGTATCGGCGATCTGGTAGGTGTTGTTGACGCGCTGCTGCGGGAAGTTGAACACGTCCACGCCGAGCGGGCTGAAACCCGCGATGCTCACCTGCCCGACCGGCCCCAGCTCATCTTCGGCCGTGTTCCCGACCGAACCGTAAACGACCGCCCCGGTGTTCCGGGTGAAAGGGGTATCGGGCAGCGTGCCGTTGACGATGTAGGGTGCGTTGAGGAGAAAAGGCACTTGCGGTAGTCGCTCGCTCGGAACCTGAAAAGTGGTGTCGCGCACCTCCGCGAAGTTGAGGCTCGTGCGGCCGTAGGAGAGGCGCAACTGGTTGAAGACCGGGCGCCGCGAATCGGGGCGGCTCACTTCGCTGTTGAGGTAGACGGAGTTGTTCTGCGTGCGGACGCGGGGCTTGAGCGTCGAGAAGATCGCGCCGCCGGTGACGGGGATGAAGCGCGAGTCTTCGGTGAAGTTATAGCGTTCGGTGATGGTTTGGCCGCGCCCGCCGAGTTTGAAGTTGGCGTCGATTTTGGCCGAGGCGATAACGCCGCGCCCGCCCGACGGGAGCATCTGCGTGAAGGTGTTCGCGCCGTAGATGCCGCCGGGGTTATTGGCGAAGGGGAAGAGGCTGAAAATGGCGTCGCCGTCGACGCTCGTGGGAAACGCGCGGAAGGGTTCGTTGGGGTCGAGCAGTCCGAGCGGGAGACCGAACGCGCCCGTGCCGCCGAAGCCGCGCTGGTCGACGGTGGGCACGGCGAAATTCTCCTCGCGCGTGGCGTTCGTGCGCGCGCCTTCGGTGGAGATGAAATAAAAGACGCGGTCGCGCTTGACGGGGCCGCCGAGGACGAAGCCCCCCTGTCCGAGCGTGAACGAATCTTCGCCGCCGCTGCCGTTACGCACCACGAGCGGCCGATTGTCGAGCAGCACGGGCTGGTTGATGCCGGCGCGCAGCGCGAACGTGCCCGTGCCGAAGGCGGTGTCGAAAGGGTTGCGCGCGTTGAGCTGGCTGGTGTTGAGAAAGCCGTAGAGCGTGCCGTGGTGCGCGCTCCCGCCGGACTTCGAGACGGCGTTGACCTGCGCCCCGATGTTTCTGCCAAACTGCGCGGGCGCGAGCAGAGTGATCGCCTGATACTCGCGGATGGATTCAATCGGCTGCGGCACGAGCGAGACGAAGCCCTGTCTTCTCACGCCGATGTCCTCGTCGTTGTTGTCCGAGCCGTCCACGGTGAAGTTGTTGGCGCGCGAGCGCAGCCCGTTGACGGAGAACTGCCCGGCCGAGCCGACGCCCGCGCCGATGCCGGGGCCGGCCACGGAGCCGAGCGTCTGCGGCGGCGGCGCGACGCCGGGCAGGAGCAAAGTCAACTCGTCGAAGGTGCGCGTGAAAGTGCTCGAACCGAGGGGGAGCGTCGAGACCTCCTCCTCCGTGAACGCGCCGCCCTGCCTGGCGTCAGAGGCATTGACGCGCGCGCGCACGTCCGTGTCCGCCTCCGTCTGCGGCAGGGGCGTGAGCGTCGGGGAAGCGGGCGCGACGGCGGGCGCGGGGTCGAGCGCGACGGGCACGGGCACAACTTCGCCCGTGCGCGTGATGAAGAGGCGCTGGCGCACCTCTTTCGTCTGGTAGCCCGCGGCCGAGACGCGTATGAGGTAAATGCCCGGACTGAGAAGTCCCTGATAAAAGCGTCCGCGCGTGTCGGAGGTCTTCGGGATTACCTGTCCCGTCTGCTGGTTGACGATCTCGACGGTCGCGCCGGCGATGACGGCGCCAGTCTGGCTGTTCGTCACCATACCCTCGAACGCGCCCGTCACGGTGTCCTGCGCGTAAATTGGCCGCAGCGTCAGCCCGGCCGGGGCAAGCAGGCCTAGCAGCAAAGACCATGCGACCAGAAGGCTCGCGAGGGCGCGCCGGCTGCGCCCCGAGAGATAATAAAACTCGGCGGCGCGCACGACGCGCCTGTGGGGGATGTGAAACATGGGAAACACCTCTATGAACGAAGAATCGAGAACGGGGATGTTAAGTGAGCCGGTGTGCCAGTTACCTCGCGGGAAAGACGGCGGACTGACACGCTTTCTGTAAAGTTGTCATCTCGCCGCCTTAACTAACATTGAACGCGGCGGCTCGTCAATAGGGAGTTGGAATTTATTTGCGCGCGTCCCCTCTCGCCGGCGGCGACGCGCGCGACGTGAAGAACAGCACAGGCAGGGCGCGCGGAGACGGGGAAGGCAAAACAAAAAAGGGAGGCTCGTGCATGTGAGCCTCCCTCGTTCGCTTTCGACCGCCCGCGTCACACGCGTTTAGCGGTAGACCGGCATGACCCGCGTTTAGCGGTAGACGTTTTCGCCGCGGTGCGTCCTGAATTCGTTCTCGAAGTATTCGGCGTCTTCGTCCGAGCGCGCGTTAACGCCCATCACGATGCCGCCTTCCTTGACGCCGCTCTCATACTGCTTCGCGCGATCTTCGGGGATGCCCGAACCGATGAGCGCGCCGATGAGGCCGCCCGTCGCGCCGCCCGCGCCTGCGCCCGCCAGCGCCGCCGCGATAGGCCCGGCGACGAGGAGGCCGAGGCCGGGCAGGGCGACCGTCGTGCCGATGGCGGCAATCGCCGCGAGCACCGCGCCCGTCGTGCCGCCGATGGCCGCGCCCGTGCCCAGGCCTTCGAGGGCTTTGCTGCCGAGTTCCGTGTCGCCCGCGTCGTCGGAGGCGAAGTGCGTCTTGCGCGTCTCGTCGGACATCAGGAGGTTAACGTCGTCCTTGTCGTAGCCGCGCGTCGAAACGGAACCGTAGGCGCGCTCGGCGCTGTCGCGGTCGCGGAAAAGACCCGTCACCATGCGATTGGATTTCTGCCGCGCCGCGCCCGATGCACTCTCGGCCGCGCCATCGGCGCGCAGCGAACTGTTGCCCGTCACCGTGCCGGTCGCTTCCTTGATGTCGCCTTTGGCGCGTTCACCGAAAGCCGAAGCCTCTTCGCCGATGCTGTCGTTTCTGTTGTCGTTCATTTTATGTATCCCTTTCTCTGTTGGACGGACTGCTTCCGAAGTCCGCGGTGTATGCAATTAACCGACCCGCTTGATCAGGAGAGTAAATTGGCGGCACCGTCTGATTCGATTGGTCGCGTTATGCGCGTTCACTGATTAAGACGGCGGGCGAATCAAAGCCCCGCGCCGATCTGTGTACCGTTTCGCAGACTAAATATTGCCGCCATGCCTCGGAGGGCAAGGCACGTGCCGTGAGGGGTGAATCGTGAATGGTAAATGGTCGTCGGGGCGAATCGTTCGCGGCGCTTCAACGGCCGCCGGCGGCCGTTCACCTGATTTGTCTCGACACATCTCTTGAAATCGGTATAATGCGCCCCGTAAGTCCTGATTTCACCCGCATTACGATTATCAAAAAAGGTTTGCGCATTGACGGAGATTCGTGCGATTCTCTGGAATCTTTTTCGTTGTGTCACACGATGATCGTCGCCGGGTTGATGATCGGCTCCGGCATTTTCATCGTCCCGGCCGGCATCGCACGGCGAGAGGCTTGCATTATTACTCAGGGTCAACACTGATCCGGCCATACTTTTCAAGGAAGCCGCTCGACATGCTGTTGGGGGAGGCGAAGGGACAGCCCGACGCGCCCGTTTGATACGGAAGTGAAAAAAGACAGTTAGCAATCAAGACAAGAAGCGGGAATCAGGCGCGCAGGGCTCTCGCCGGGCGCACACAGTTCGACTTGCCGACCGCTCAGTAACGCATCGTTCGTCCCGAACATTAAATCCGCTTTTCGTCTCGTGGTACGATGACGCACGCGACGGATTTGCAGGGTGATTCAAGACTGAAGAGGAGCACTCTTTTGTTATGTCCAAAAAAGATGACAACGATATAGACCTCAACCCGATCCCGGATTTTCCCTACGACAAGGATGTCGTCCAGCGGGAAGGCTGGGCATCGCAACTCGGCCTCGTGCTGGCGATGGCCGGAAACGCCGTGGGGTTAGGCAACTTCCTGCGCTTCCCCGCGCTCGCGGCGCGAAACGGCGGCGGGACGTTCATGATCCCGTACTTCATC
>DASQLU010000060.1:0-197618 GCA_035645855.1 Pyrinomonadaceae bacterium | reverse complement strand
CTTTTGTGCTCATGTTTCGCAGTCGACGCGCCGGCACAGACGCCCTCGCCGTCGCCGCAGCCTTCGCCCGTGCAGACGCCGGAAGCCAAACCCGCCGACCAGACGGGTGCGAATCCGTTTGCTCCGGAATCGGCGCCGGCGACTCTTCGAAGATGCCGAAGCCTCTCCAACTGGTGATGGCTCAGCTCGCTTTTGGCAACTCTGATCTTGCGTTCCAGGGCAACCACCTGTTTCAGGGAAACTTTTACGGCGTCAGCATCTATGACATCTCCGACCCGGCAAAGGCCAGGTTGTTGACTTCGATGGTGTGTCCGGGCGGGCAGGGCGACGTGTCGGTTTATAAGAACCTGCTCTTTATGTCGGTGGAGATGCCGAACGGCAGACTGGATTGCAGCTCGCAAGGGTTTCCGCCCGAGCCTCCGCCAGCCGCCGGGGAAGAGAACAAGCAGAGTCTTCCGGCGGCGCAAAAGGATCGCTTTCGCGGAGTCAGGATTTTCGATATCGCCGACATCAAAAATCCGAAACAGGTGGCCGCGGTGCAAACCTGCCGCGGCTCGCACACGCATACCCTCGTGGTCGATCCGAAAGATAAGAACAACGTCTACATCTACGTCTCCGGAACCTCTTTCGTCCGTCAGAGCGAAGAGTTGGCCGGGTGCTCCGGTGAGGCTCCCGACAAAGACCCCAACACCGCGCTCTTTCGCATCGACGTAATTAAGGTTCCATTGGCGACGCCGCAAAATGCCCAGGTCGTGTCGAATCCCAGAATATTCATGGACCTGAAGACGGGCGCTCTGAACGGTCTGAACAACGGCGGCACGCACGGCAAGGACGGATTGGAAAAGCCATCGCCCACCGACCAGTGCCACGATATTACCGTCTACTCGGCCATCGGACTCGCGGCGGGCGCGTGCTCCGGAAACGGAATTTTGCTGGACATCAAAGACCCGGTTAATCCAAAGCGCATCGACGCGGTGAACGATCCGAACTATGCCTACTGGCACTCGGCCTCGTTTTCCAATGATGGAAAAAAAGTCGTGTTTACGGACGAGTGGGGCGGCGGGCTCGGTGCGCGTTGCCGCCCGAACGATCCGAACGTTTGGGGCGCTAATGCTGTTTTCCGCCTGACGGGTAACAAGTTGAGCTTTGCGAGCTATTACAAGTTGCCTGCCGCGCAGGGCGACAGCGAGAACTGCGTCGCGCACAACGGCTCGCTTATTCCAATTCCCGGCCGGGACATCAAGGTGCAGGCATGGTATCAGGGCGGCATCTCCCTGATGGACTTCACAGACCCCGGCCGTCCGGTCGAGATCGCCTATTTCGACCGGGGGCCGATTGATCCGAAGATGCTCGTGCTCGCCGGCGCATGGTCTGCTTACTGGTACAACGGCCACATTTACGCATCAGAGATCGCGCGTGGTCTGGACATCTTCGAGCTAACTCCGACGCAGCACCTGACGCAGAACGAGATCGACGCCGCGAAAGCCGTGCGGGTGGCTGAATTGAATGTGCAGAATCAGGAGAGAATCGTGTGGCCTCGAAATCTGGTCGTGGCGAAGGCATACGTCGATCAGCTTGAGCGTTCGCAAGCTCTGCCTTCCGACCGGATCGCAACTCTGCGGCAGGCGATTCAAAAAGCAGAGAGTTCACGATTGAATCAAAGAGAGAGCAAAAGCCTGAGAAGCCTCGCACCGTCGTTGGAGAAGAGCGCCGGCCTGATGAAGAGCGCGGCCGACACAGCCCGTTTGCAAGCCCTGGCTGAAATTTTGAGACGACCCGCGCTCTGATCCTTTCGAGCGCGAGTTCGGGCTGTTTGAGAGAGGGAGTTCCTGCAACAGAATCGCGGGGTCAGTATAAAGCTGGACGACGGCGCGTGATTCGTAGTAGGCTCGCCGACATGAACACCACCACACTAATCATCATCATCCTTGTGCTACTCCTACTCGGCGGCGGCGGATACGGATTCTCCCGCCGAAGGAGGTAAGGGGTTGGTCTAAAGTTTCCACATGCCGGCAGCACCCACGGTTCGATTTCAGGTTGTTACCCGGATAACAAGATTAGAGGAGCAAGGATGATTCCCTGCTCCTCTCTGACTTTCTACAATGTATAGAACGTCGATGCGCATCTCGGCCGGTAATCCACGGAGTGGATGAACCCGTTGACGATCATTGCGGAAGTTCAGCCGGTTGGCGTCCGAGAGCGTCAGCCGCTATGAGTAATCCGGCACTTCCGGTTCTCCGCGCAGGTAGCCGAAGTAACCGGCGGCCGCGAACACGCGGTTGAAGAAACGCGCCGACGCCTCACGACTCTCCAACACTTCCCACAGCTGAAGGAACGCGGGCGACAGCCGGGCGCGTGTCAGGCGCGTGTTAAAGTCGCCGCGTCCTGTCACGTAATCAAGCAGCGCTCGCCGATCTCCGCCGTCGTGAAGAGTGCGCCGGCGTAATCTGTGAGCGAGAGCGCGTCGCAGGCGGCGCTGAATTTCCGCCGCCCGGTGAACTCAACAGCGCAAGGCTTCCTGCCGCGCGATATTTTGCCGTTGAAAACAGTTTAAGATTGCTCTCCGCGTTGGAGCGAGAGATGTCCGGGAAGGAATGTTCGAGCCGTAATGGAATCACGCCTGAACCTACGAGAACAATTCGGGAGCATCGACGTCTATCTCTTCGACCAGCTCCTCAAAGGGCGCTTCGACCCGCGTATGAGAATTCTCGACGCCGGCTGCGGCACGGGTCGCAACCTCGTCTACTTCCTCAGAGAGGGCTTCGATGTTTGCGGCGTTGACCTCTCGCCCGAGGCGGTCGCATCCGTCGCCACACTTGCAGGCACGCTCG
Source organism: Pyrinomonadaceae bacterium (assembly GCA_035645855.1). Lineage (GTDB taxonomy): Bacteria > Acidobacteriota > Blastocatellia > Pyrinomonadales > Pyrinomonadaceae > JAIVJZ01. Next base: position 194,787 of record DASQLU010000060.1, on the reverse strand, counting down.
CCGCTCACCTGCCGGAAGAGAATTTCCGGTTGGAGCCAATCGAGCGGATGTCTTTCGCGCCTGAGAGCTTCGACGCCGTGATTAGCAGCGCGGTGCTCCACTTCGCACGCGACGAGGCGCACTGGCGGATGATGCTCGGAGAGATGTGGCGGGTATTGAAGCCCGGTGGTATCTTTTTCGCCCGCTTAGCCTCCTCTGCCGGTGCGGAGGGGAACCTGGAACACCTGGGAGGAAGGCGCTACCGACTGCCGGGCGGGGGCGAATGGTTTCTCACGGACGAGCGTATGCTGCGTGAAACAACCGATGCGCTGCACGGCGAGTTGCTGGAGCCGCTAAAGACGGTCGTCGTCCATGGAGCGCGCTCAATGGCCGTCTGGTGCCTGCGCAAGCTCTAGCTGCCGCAGTCGTCTTCAGGCATGCCAGTCCACTTCGTAGATGGAGACTGCTTGGACGCGATTTTTGACGCTGATGGCGGGCAGCGGGTGGAGCGTGAAGTTTTTGTCTGCGGCTTCGATGACGGCGTGGCTGGTGAGAATCTGCCCGCCCCGCGCGCTCGATTCGAGGCGGGCGGCGAGGTTCACGGTGTCGCCGATGGCCGTGTATTCGCTGCGCCGCTCCGAGCCGATGTAGCCGACGGTGGCTTCGCCCGTGTGCAGCCCGATCCCGACGCTGATCTCATACAGGTCGGCGGCGCGCAACTCTCGATTGAGCACCTCCACCTGGCGCTGCATGGCGACGGCCGCCGTCAGCGCGTTCGACGCATCCTGCGGCGTGGCGGCCGGCGCGCCGAACAAGGCCATGAGGCCGTCGCCGATGTATTTGTCGAGCGTGCCGCCGTGCGCGAAGATGATGTCGGTCATGGCGGAGAAGTAGCGATTGAGGATTTGCACGATGCGTTCGGGCGGCGCGTGCTCGGAGATGCGTGTGAAGCCCCGCACGTCCGCGAAGAGCACGGTGACAAGTTGGTTCGCGCCGCCGAGTTTGAACGACTCAGGGTTTTCGAGCATCTGTCGCACAACGTATTCGGGCATGAACCGGCTGTAGTTGGCGCGCGCCACCTCCTCGCGCGCCAGACGCTCGTGCGCGCGTGCGCTCTCGACCGCGACGGCGGTCTGCGAGGCGATGGCGGTCAGAAATTCCAGGTCGTCGCGCGTGAAGACGGCCGTCGGGTCGAGCCGGTCGGCGTAGATCGCCCCGTGCACGCCCGATTCCGTGAGCAGCGGCGCGCAGATGGTCGAGCGCACGCCCTGCGCGATGACCGAGTTGGCCTGTGCGAAATTGGCATCGGCGGTCGCATCCTGCGAGAGCAGGGCGACGCGCTCGTCTAGCACTTTTGTGAGGATCGTGCGGCTGACCGAGACCGGCTTCGCGCCGAAGGGCGAGGCTTCGCGCCGCGCCTTGATCCCGACGGGGCTGAGACTCTCGAAGCCTTTCCTGATGGGCGATTCGCCGCCGATGAGCGCGACGACGCGATCCGCCGGTGTCACGCGTAGAATGATGTCGGTCGCCTTGTCGAAAATGGCCGCGAGGTTGAAGACCGAGTTGAAAGTCTTATTCAACTCGTAGAGCATGGCGAGAATGTCTGCCTTGCGGCGCAACACTTCCAGTTCCGACGCAAGGCTTTGCTCTTTCGCCAGAGCGTGCGCGCCCCCGTGCGGCAGGGCGTGCGCGGGCATGGCGATCTGCGTCCTCCCTAAAGCGGCATCTTCGTATTTGAGCGGGGCGGCGGGCGGCGCGGCCGGTTCGTCGTTGAGGAAGCGAATCATGCTCCCGCCGACCTTTATCCGGTCGCCGTGGGCGAGCCGGCACTCGTCGCGTTGTTGGCCGTTGACCAGTATCCCGTTCGCGCTGCGCTTGAGAACAGAATTGCTGACGACGCCGTTGATGACGAAGTAAGCGCCTCCGCGCACGACGATGTGCGCGTGTTGACGGGAAGCGCGCGGGTCGTTGAGCGGCACGCTGTTTTCTGGCGAGCGCCCGATGGTGCATTGTTCCTGCCCGGTGAGCGGGTAATTCCACTTTCGTCCGCCGGCGTCTTCGATCTGGAGAACAGCCATGAGAGGACTCCGTCAATGATCGAGCAACAAATTTGAGACAGGCCGGGCGGCCGGACGGTAGCCGGCGACGCGACCCAGGCGCACAGCAACAACATGCGTTCGCCGTCATCGCCCCCTTGCAATGCTGCTCAGATGCAGGGTCGCCGGTTTTTCGTTGTCAGCGGAAAGGATGCGGGCGGCGCGGGGGCGGCCGGCGGTCTCCGCCAGGAGGCGGAAAGCCGCCTTCTCCGTGCGGCGGCGGCGGTGGGCGAAACTGCGAATCCTGCTCTCGCTGCCGTTGTTGTTGCTGTTCCAATTCCTGTTGTTGTCGCCTCCTGCGCAACTCCTCCGCACGCTGCGCGTCATATTCGGCGGCGGCGTTATTACCGGCGACCGGCGCACTCGAAGTGGGCGACTGGATAACGAGGCCTGACTTATTTGCCGCAGGTTCGACAGCGGGCGACAAGTTCCTCGAACCCTCGGCGTTCGCATCGGAGGCGTCCGTCGCATCCGCTACCCTCGGCGAGGTTTGACCGGCCGAAGTTTGCGACTCGCCGGCGGAACGCAGGCCGGGCGACGACGATAACGAACGCTCCGATGCGGGCGCGGAATTCAAAGTTTGACCTGAAACTTCACTCCCGGACGAGCCCGGCACGCCGGGCTGCGCCTCCTCCGGCCGAGTTACCGTCTGCGCCCCGGCATCAACCGAAATCGTGGCGGGGCTTTTCAAAAGCGGGTAGGCCACGAAGGCGCAGGCGACCAGCACCGCGAGGACGACGCCGATCATCGCCGTTGAATTCTTGCGCCCTCCCTCCCCCGCCGAAGGCTCCGGGACGGAGGTGCGCGAGTATGCACGGATGGCCGGGCGTGTCAGGTCGAAGGTTGAATCGACGACGGTCTCCTCGCTCTCTGTCTGCGACACGGGCGGGCGCAAACGTGTCTGCGAGATCGTCGAAGGTGTGGCCTGTTGCCCGTTGAAGATTTGCGTCCCGCCGTCGATCACGGTGGCTTCGTGGCGCGCGGCCTGCCGGCCGAGGGTGTGTGCGGCCGCCGGTTGCAATGCGGTTCGCACAAGCCCGCCCGACGCCTGCCGCAGCGCGTTGCGCATCTCGGCCGCCGTGGCCGGGCGAAGCGTGGCTTTCAGGGACATCGCGCGATAGAGGATTTTGCTGACGGACTCCGGAACCTGCGCGTGGACGAGGTGTGCGGGGCGCAGCGGGTCTGGCTGTTGATTGATGACCGCGCTGGCGCGCGTCAACCCGTCGATGGGCGCGACGCCTGTCAGCAGGTGATAGAGGGTGGCGGCGAGCGAATAGAGGTCGCTGCGCGTGTCCGTGCCCGTGCCCTGAATCTGTTCGAGCGGGGCGTAGTTGCGTGAGTAGCCGAAGACGCTGGCCGTCGCGGTGGCGGGTGTGCCCTTCGTCGCACCCTTCGCCAGCCCGAAGTCGAGCAGCACGATCTGGCCACGCGGCGTCAGTTTCATGTTCTGCGGCTTGATGTCGCGGTGGACGATGGGCGGCTCGTGCGTGTGCAGGTAATCGAGGGCGTCGAGCAGTTCGTCAGCCCAGCGCAGCACGTCCGCGAGCGCGAACGCGCCGCGCTGTTGCAGCGATTCGGCTAGTTCGTCGCCCTCGATGAACTCCATGACGAGAAACTGCCCCTCGCCCTCTACGAAGTGGTCGCTGACTCTGGGCAGCGCGACGTGGCGCAGGTGATTCAACAGATGCGCTTCTCGCTCGAACGCCTTGCGGAGCATAGGGTCGTCGAAGAAGGTCTGCTTGATGGCAACCGTGCTGTGAAAGCGTTCGTCCGTGGCGACATAGACGGCGCCCATGCCGCCCTGCCCGATCTGTTTCAAGATGCGATAGCGGTTTTGGAGCAATGCACCGGGTTCTATCATGATGTTATTTATTGAGACTCCTTCGTGGCGGGTGGAGCGTGCGCTCAGGGCTGGCTTGATGCGTTCGGTTATTCGTGGCGGGCGGGCGAAAAATCCTTGAGGTTCGCCCTCGTAATTCAGCATACCCGATTGAGATCAACTAAATCAATACTTATATCTCACCGCGACCGACCGGGCTGCCGCGACCGTGAAGGGCAACTTGAGCCTTCCCTTTCGCGTTCAAGTCCCTGGCGCGACAATGCCCGGCGCTTTTAAAGTCTCCCGCCCACTTCGATCACCTCTGCGAGTTCTCCGGTCGCAAACCAGCGGGAAGCTGTTCACTCTGACTGACGAATCATTCTTTTCCGCTCGAACAGGTCAATCTGCTTCATATCAATTCCGCTTCATGTGGGCGACAACCCGTTCTGATTCCTATTGATTTCTACATTTCCACACGCACTTCCCCCTGGCACGCCGCTCGCTATTGAGCGAAACGGCTCAACTCGTCTTGGGTTGTTCTTTTAACGATAGGTAACGATAAGTTCTCTGTCACCGATAAGAGTCTGCTCCTTGTGAAAACGGGAGCGGGCATGCGCTTACCAGCCTAACCTCCTCCGCGAAGAGGAGCATGGCAGTGGGAGTTACCGAAGGACATCAGACATGAAAATTTTTAAGTGGACTCTGCAACTAAAGCGTGCGACATCGCTCGCTCTTCTCTGCATCTTGTGCGCGGGTTTGCTGCTTTCCGGCCACCCCACACCCAGCTCAGCTAAAGAAGAAAGCATCGAACTCTCCGCCGATAAACTTTCGGGGGAGGTAACCAAGCTCGACAAAGACTTCAACGCTGACGCCATCCTGCAACTCAACGCCCCGATGAGCGACGAGCTGAGCGACTTCATCAAGAAGAACATCAGTCTCAAAGAGTCTTTCTCTAACCTGGACGCTTACGCCATCAAGCTCAAGGTCTCTCTGGCAGCCGACCTGGCGAAATTCCCCGAAGTCTCCTTCATCTCTATAGATAAAGAGGTGAAGAAGAGCGGTCACGTCTCGCGCACGACCGGCACGGATGCGGCGCGGTCTCTCGGCGTCACAACCTCTTACGACGGCACGGGCATCGGCGTCGCCGTGCTCGATTCCGGCATTGATACAACCCACAAGTCTTTCTTCGACGGCAGGACTTCCACCGTCTCTTACAGCCAGGACTTCACGGGCGAGAAGCGCACTGACGATCCTTACGGCCACGGCTCGCACGTCGGATCGGCGATTGTCGGCAGCCACGCGGTTCAGAACAGCGCCTACGCCGGCATCGCACCCCGCGCACGTATCGTGAACCTCAGAGTGCTCAATTCGACGGGCACCGGGACTGTGACCACGGTTTTACGAGCGCTCAACTGGCTGGTGCCCAACCGCATCAAGTACAACATCCGGGTCGTCAACATGAGTCTCGGAACGACCGCCGTAGATTCCTACCGCAAAGACCCTCTCTGCCACGCCGTCCGCCGCCTCGTCGACAGTGGCACGGTCGTCGTCGCGGCCGCGGGTAACAGCGGCAAGGACATTAACGGCAACAAGATTTACGGCGCCATTCACTCGCCCGGCATCGAGCCTTCAATCATCACCGTTGGTGCGACCAACACTTTCGGCACGGACATGCGCTCCGACGACGCGGTAACGAGCTACAGCTCGCGCGGCCCGACCCGCAGCTTCTGGATGGATGGCGACAAGAAGGTTCACTACGACAACGTTATCAAGCCCGATCTGGTTGCGCCGGGCAACCGCGTCATCTGGGCGCAAAGCCCTAACAACCACATCGTCACGGACAATCCCCAGTTGGCGGTCAACACCAGGGAAGTCAAGATGATGTACATGAGCGGCACGTCGATGGCGGCGCCTCTCGTGTCGGGCGCGGCCGCGCTGATGTTGCAGGCCAATCCGAATCTCACGCCCAACCTCGTTAAGATGGCTTTGCAATACACGGCTCAGCCGCTCTACGTGAACAACATCGTCGAACAGGGAACAGGTCAACTCAACGTCGAAGGCGCGGTGCGTCTCGCCAGGGCGATTCGCACTGATTTGACTTCGGCCACTCCTCTCGGCGACCCGCTACTGACGAGCTACGTGCTCCCCGACCCTTTCTCGATTTATAACAATGAGGTTTTTGGCTGGTCGCAGCGTCTCCTGATAGACCCGACATACTTCGCTACCGGGATAGACCTGATCAGCAAGTACCAGCACATCTACGCGCAGGGCATCATGGTCTCGGATGGGATTATGGTCTCGGATGGAATCATGGTCAGCGACGGGATTATGGTCAGCGACGGGATTATGGTCAGCGACGGGATTATGGTCTCTGACGGCATCATGGTCAGCGATGGCATCATGGTTTCGGATGGGATTATGGTTTCGGACGGCATCATGGTTTCCGATGGGATTATGGTCTCGGACTGCACGACCGGGGATGCAACTGTTGGCATGAAATAAGGAAGGGAGGCTAAAAAGATGAGAACAAGAACAAACAAAACGAAAAACACCAAAGCAGCAGCCTCCCTCCTGCTTGTGCTCGCCCTGTGCCTCGGCATCTTGCCGGGAGCGGGCTTGACCGCTGTGCAGGCTCAACAGGCTAATTCTTCGGACAACGCGAAGCTGTCTGCCGACCTCGACGAACTGTTTAATCAGAACCCTTCGTCCAACGAGATGGTGCAAATCATCGTGGAGACGCCGTCAGCACCGACGAGATCACTGATGAGCGAACTATCAAGTTCAGGCGGTCTTTCCCCAGTCAAGTACACAAACATGACGATGGTGTACGGCGCGACGCAGGTGCATAAGGTCGATGAATTGGCAGCTCGCTCCGACGTTGGCTACATCTCCCTTAATCGGCAGGCGAAGCGCACCGGCCATGTCTCGCTTACTACCGGTGCCGACGTTGCCATGAAGTTGGGCGGCGCGACCCCCTATAACGGGTCGGGCATCGGCATCGCCGTCATGGACTCCGGCATCTTCACCGGACACACTTCTTTCTTAGATTCCACCAGCACCAAATCCCGCGTCCTCTACAGCCAGGATTTCACAGGCGAGGGTCGGACTGACGACCCCTATGGTCACGGCACGCACGTCGCGGGCGCTGCCTCCGCCAACAACTCCGTCGCTCAGGGCGCATACAGAGGCACCGCCCCGGCGTCCAACCTCATCAACCTGCGCGTGCTGAACTCGCAGGGGACGGGTTCACTTTCCAGTCTCCTCTCGGCCATCGACTGGGTTATCACCAACCATGTCGCCTACAACATCCGCGTCGTCAACATGAGTCTCGGCACAGAGGCGGCCGATTCCTATCGCAACGACCCGCTCTGCAAGGCCGCTCGCAGGCTGGCCGATCTCAACATCGTCGTGGTCGCAGCCGCCGGCAACCAGGGCAAGGATTCCGCCGGTCGGAAAGTTTACGGTTTGATCCACTCTCCCGGCATTGAGCCGTCCGTTATCACGGTCGGCGCAGCCAACACCTTCGGCACCGATTCGCGCCTTGATGATGTGGTCGCCACCTATAGTTCCAGAGGGCCCACCCGCGGCCGTTACACGGATGCCGCAGGTGTCGTTCATCACGACAACCTCATCAAACCCGACCTGGTTGCGCCCGGCAACAAAATCATCGACGCGCAATCGCCGAATAACTATCTTGTGGCGCAGAACCCGACGCTCGACGCAAACGTTAGTGGGTCTCAAACAAAGGAGCAAATGTACCTGTCGGGCACGTCGATGGCGACGCCGGCGGTCTCGGGTGCGGTGGCGCTGATGTTGCAGGCCAACCCGAAGTTGACTCCCAACATGGTGAAGATGCTCTTGCAGTACACGGCGCAACAAATTCCTAACTTCAACCAGTTGGAACAGGGCGCCGGTCTCTTGAACATCGAAGGCGCAGTCAAACTGGCGAGGCTCGTCCGCACAGACCTGACTGCTACTACGCCGCTCGGCGACCCGCTGTTAACATCGATGGCGCCTGCGCCGCAGAGCACCGTCGGATATGAGACCTTCACCTGGGGGCAGGGTCTCTTGATGGGCTCCACTTTCGGCTCCGGCATCGACCTCATCACCAAATACCAGAAGATATACGCCCTGGGTGTGCTGGTCTCTGACGGTGTACTGGTCGCCGACGGGGTGCTGGTCGGCGATGGTGTATTAGTCTCCGACGGCGTGCTCGTCAGCGATAGTATTCTGACCAGTAAAGGCGTGTTGGTCTCGGACGGCATCCCCTTCCTTAGCTGCGGAGTACTTGTGAGCGACGGCGTGCTCGTAGCGGACGGCACGATGCTGGGTGACGGGGTGCTCGTTTCAGACGGCGTGCTCGTAGCGGACGGCGTCCTCGTAGCGGACGTCAAGGCACAGGCCAGCAAGGCGCTAGTCGAGGGCGACGGCGGGTTAGCAATGGCGGTTGAGGTAGATACGACGATTGACCCGCCCACCGCACCCGCGAGCTTGGTTGTAGCAAGTGTCTCGATGACTCAATTGAATCTGTCGTGGAAGGATATGTCCTCGAACGAGTCCGGCTTCATGATTGAGAGATGCACGGGCTCGACCTGCACCAACTTTACGCAAGTCGCGCAAGTCGGGGCGAACGGCATGTCATACTCCAACGCGAACCTCGTGAAAGGTACCACCTATCGCTACAGGGTGCGCGCCTTCAACCAGAGCGGTAACTCCGCTTACACGTCAATCGTCAACGGCACGACCAAGTCTCGTTAACACTCGGAAGGAACAAGCAGCCATGTCACACATGTTGTTACAGCAAGAGGTGACGGCCGAAATGTATTTCCTCTCCGAGGCCGGGTTGCCGTTACGACCAAGTTGCCGTTACGACCAATAAACCCACGGAAGGCGAGCGTGAAGCGGTGCTCGCATTCCTCTTTGACTGCCCCGTAGACACGGTGGTCATGTCAGGGTGGATCAGGGACAACGGGCTGGAAAGTACCGCTTAATCGCGGCACTTTCTACCGGTGCCGCGACCACACGGGAGAGTTGGAGGGCGTGGCTCTCAACGGTCACATCACTCTACTCGAAGTCCGCACCTTCCGGGCGAGGCAGGCGAAAGCCCGCCTCGCCCGGAACTTATCTGGAATCCATTTTTTGTGTGTCCGAAGGGCGGGCTGACAGTATTTCCATCAAATTGATGGGACACACATTAAATCGGCTGTAATCGGGCAATGTGAACGCCCGGCCTCACCTCTGCGATTCCACTTTTCCCTGTTTTTCTCAGCAATCCGAAACCTCTTTCAGAAATTCTTCTGGCACATCAATCGCCAAGGAATAAGCGGCCGGTTGCTTCGCAGCCCCTCGAAAGTAAAGAGAGTAGAATCTTGAACAGACAGAGCTACAACAAACCATTCATGGGACTGGTGATTGCGACCGGCGCGGCGGCCTGTCTCTATAGCCTCCTGAATCTTCCTTACTCGAATATCGACCTGCGCTTCCTGTTCCTCTCAGCCGTCACCATCCTGCTCGGCTCGCGCGTCGGCATAGAGTTCTCGGCGCTCAAAGTTCAGATCACCGTCTCCGACACCTTCGTCTTTCTCTGCCTGCTCCTGTATGGCGGCGAGGCCGCCGTCCTGCTCGCCGCCGCCGAAGCCCTTTTCTCCTCCATGCGCTTCAGCAAAATCTGGCGGACGAGACTCTTCAACGCGGCGCTGCTCGGCACTTCCACTTTCCTCACCGCGTCCGTGGTCGAATGGTTTTTCGGCTCGCTGCCCGCCCTCTCACACGGCAAACTCTCCTCAAGCTTCATCGCGGCCGCAGGCATGATGGCTTTCGTCCAGTACGCAGCCAACTCCGGCATCGCTGCGCTCAGAGAGTCTTTCAAAATCGGCCGCCCCTTTTGGCAGACGTGGAGGGAGTATTACCTCTGGACTTCGGTTACATACTTCGCAGGGGGATCGGCCGGCGCGTTCACCGCCATGCTGATGACAGGCGGCAGTTTCTATGCCTTCGCCATTACGATCCCGATCATGTGGATCATCTATTTCACCTACCAGACCTATCGTAAACAACTGGAGGCAACCGCGGCGCAGGCCCAGCAGGCGGAGATGCACGCTGAAGAGCAGATGCGCGTCAGCCGCGCGCTCAGAGAGAGCGAGGAACATTTCCGCAGTGCATTCGATCACGCCGCCGCGGGGATGGCTCTCGTCGGCACGGACGGTCGCTGGCTGAGCGTCAATCGTTCGCTCTGCGAACTGTTGGGATATGGTGGAGAAGAGTTGCTGCAAAGAAACTTCCAGTCGGTCACACACCCGGAAGACCTCGGCGAGAGCCTGACGGACATGTACCGGATGCTCGAAGGGAAGATGGTTACGTCCACGCGCGAGAAGAGGTATCTACACAAGGACGGCCGCGAGATATGGGCAACGGTGAGCACTTCCACCGTGGCCGACACGCAAGGCAAGCCGATGCACTTCATCGTGCAATCGCAGGACATTACCGAGCGCAAGCGCGCCGAGCAGCACCTGCACCGCGCCGCCTTCTACGACGACCTCACCGGCCTGCCGAACCGCGCTCTCTTCACAGACCAACTACAAGTTTCCATCAAGCGGGCGCAGCTACATCCCGACCACCTGTTCGCCGTGCTGTTCCTCGACGTTGACCGCTTCAAGAACATCAACGACAGTCTGGGGCACGTGCTCGGCGACCACCTGCTGCGGGACGTGGCCGCCCGGTTGGAACGGTGCATCCGACCCGAGGACACCGTTTCGCGCTTCGGCGGCGACGAGTTCGCCATCCTCCTGAACGGCCTCGCGCACTCGGCCGACGCGCTCGCCGTGGCGGAAAGAATCAAGCACGAGATGCTGACCAAGTTCAGTCTCGGCGGACACGACGTGTTCACGAGCGCGAGCACCGGCATCGCGCTCTCGACGATGGGCTACGAAAATGCCGAGGAGATTCTGCGCGACGCCGACACGGCCATGTACCGGGCGAAGGCGCAGGGCAAAGGCAGCTTCGAGGTGTTCGACAAGCTGATGCACGCGCGCGCCATTTCGCTGTTGCGGCTCGAAACCGATCTGCGGCGCGCCGTCGAACGAGAGGAGTTCGAGGTCTTTTATCAGCCGATAGTGTCTTTGGAGACGAGCAGAATCACGGGCTTCGAGGCGCTGGTGCGTTGGAACCACCCGGAGCGGGGTGTGGTGTCGCCGGATGAATTCATCTCGGTCGCAGAAGAGACTGAGTTGATCATCCCCATCGGCACATGGGTGCTGCGTCAGGCGTGCCGTCAACTGCGCCACTGGCAAATTGAGTTTCCTTCCGAGACGCCGCTGACGATGAGCGTCAACCTGTCCGGCAGGCAGTTCCGGCAGACCGATCTGGTTGATCAGGTCAAACACATCCTGAACGAGACCAAAGTATCCCCGCAGTGCCTGCGGCTTGAGATCACGGAGAGCGTGGTGATGGAGGATGCGGAGGTGGCGACGGCGATGCTCCGGCAGTTGCGCTCGATCAACGTCCAACTGAGCATCGACGACTTCGGGACGGGCTATTCGTCCCTCAGTTACCTGCACCGCTTCCCGATCAACATCCTGAAGATCGACCGCTCCTTCATTAACCGGATGTGCCTCGAAGATGAGAGCCTCGGCATTGTGGAGACCATCTCGATCTTAGCCTCAAAACTCAAGATGCAGGTGGTTGCCGAGGGCGTGGAGACCGCCGAGCAGCGGGAGCGTCTGAGAGGACTCGGCTGCGGGTATGCTCAGGGCTTCTTCTTCTCGAAGCCCCTCATGGAGGCAGCCGCCACAGAGTTGCTGCGCAATGAGCATGGGGCACACGCCGCGACGCTGCTCGCGCACGAAGGTTACATTAATGAGGTGGAGATTCTCGGCATCACTTTCTCGATGTAAGACTCTCCCGCCTCGTTCCACCGCCGCCGGCTTCAGCCCGCCTCGTCGTCCCCGCAAATTTCGCGCAGCAGATAAAACGAATCGTCTTTGCGATACTCGTGGCGGTTGATGACATACTGCACAACCTCGATGCCAAAGTAGTTGGCGTCCCTTTCAAACTTCATCCCGAGCTTTTCCATGACGCGGCGCGACCTCACGTTGCGGGGGCGCGTCAGCGCGAGGATCGAATCGAACTGCTTCTCCTCAAACCCGTATCTCAAACATGCGGCGGCGGCCTCTGTCGCCAGTCCCCGCCCCCAGTATCTTTTCGCCAACAGGTAGACAAGTTCGGGCTGGCCTTCCAGAGAGCGAATGCCCGCGTACCCGATCAAAGCGCCTTTCTCTTTATCTTCGATAGCCCATCGGCCGAAGCCGTGCGTCTGCCAGTGGCGGATAATGCTGTTGAGAGCCACGGCGGTCTCCCCCGGGGTGATCGGCAACCCGTCCTTGCCGAGGTACTCCATCACCTCAAGGTCAGCGAATATCAGCGCCAGCGCGTCGAGGTCTACGGCGACGAACATCCTCAGACGCAGGCGAGTAGTTTCGACTTCGTGCATAAACGCCATTAATTTAACTTAGCAGGCGCGACTCAGGAACGGCCGCCGCGAGGCGTCGGAGACGAGTTGGGAAGCTCAGGCCGCCTTCTTCTTTTGCACCAGCACTTGAAAACTCTCGCCCATGCCGCCGGGGAGAATCATCTCTCGCGCGGCGAGTCTCAGCCGCAGTCGTTCGGCTTCGCCGTCCAGACGCGAGGTGAGACGCTCAAGCTGATCGAGCGCCCCGGCGCGCAGCAAAAACTCGTCTTGCCGCTCGAACGAAATCGTTTCCAGCTTCGCCGCTTCCCCGGCCTGTCTGACCTGCGTCCAGTTGATCGTCGTCGTCAGGTCGCACTCTCCGGGGCGCGCGAGCACGTCCGCGACGAATTGATGTTCACGAAAGCCCCGGAGCGTGCCGTCGCTCCGTCGCGCCGATTGATACAGCTCTTCGGCCTCCGCCCCGTAATCAACCGTCACGACGTAGCCGCGTTGCAGCAATGTCGCCGCGCGTTCGATCCACTCCCCGGCCGCCAGATTAACCTCCGCGATGTGGCCTTCCGCGAGTCCGACGCCCATGCGCGCGAAATGCTCTTCGAGCCGCGCGGTGGTCGGCTCCTGCTCGCTCCAACGAAAACCGCCCGCCTCGTCCACGCCGACGCACAACTCGCGCAGCCGCCCGCCGCGCATCCGCACGCGATGCACGGGAAACGCGTCGAGCAACTCATTGCTGAAAATCACCCCGGCCTCGAACGAAAGTCCCTGCTCATCGCTTCGACAAAATTCGATGCGGTCGGCGAAGGCCGCCAAGTTCTCGCGCGCGCGCCGGCATGCGTCGTCGCTCGTCTCTAAGATGTAATAGCGTGTGGCGCGGAAGACACGCGGGTGATCGTGTGCCAGAGTTTCGAGTGCGACGCGCGCGAAATCGCCCGCGCCCGCGCCCGCTTCGAGAATCGTCCAGCGCGGCGGCGCGCCGAGTTCTTCGTGAAGCGTGGCGAAGTAGCGCGCGCAGGTGGCGGCGAAGAGGGGGGTGCGTTCGGGGCTGGTGCGATAGTCGCCCCCGTCGCGTCCCCAGCGCGGGCGTCCGGCGCGGCGGTAATAGCCCTCACGCTCGTCGTAGAGGGCGGCGGCCATCCATTCGCGGAACGAGATCACGCCCTCGCGCCTGATCCTCGCACGCAGTCGTTCGGCGAGCGGAGTCTGCTCCGGCAAACTCATTGCTCCGCGGAGTCGGCTTGTTTGTCCAGCAGACGTGTCGTGTGATCGGTGACGCTCGGTGGGCGCATCATCTCGGCGGTGTGCACCGGCGGCGGGCGGTAATCGTTGACGGGCACGCCCGGCGCGGGCGGCAGTGATTCCTGTGCGGAGACGTGCAGGCGAGATGCAATCGGCGGCGTGTAGGGTTGCAGCGGCGGCGTGAATTGGGGCACGGGGTCTTCAAAAAACAGGGCGAAGATCATCCGTAACAGGCCAGCCAGCACGACGATTCCGCCGAGACCCATAAACTCATCCGGCAGACCTGTCACTTCATGCAAGATGCCGAAAAAAGGGATGAGTAAAATACCGATGAGCAGTAGCCCCGCACCCTGCTTCACGCCTCGACGCCGTGGCCGCTTCGGCTTCGCACCGACGGCCTGGTTGCCCTGCACGAGCGCGGGCAGCACGCCGCCCGTCAACAGCAAATCCCCCACGACGACGAGCGGAAACCCGCAGCGCGAACAGAAGCGCACATCCGCGCTTACTTGCGACTGGCCGCATTTCGGGCAATACATCAGGAGAACCCTTTCTGTCGTTTAACAGGTGATGCGTCGCGCAGGTCAAACACGCGCGCACTCGATAGACTACGTTCGATGCGCCGTCAAAGTTCGGCGCGGCCGCGCGCTTCAAAGCGGCGGGAGGCGTTCGTCCGAGAACAGCCGGAAGGTTGCGAACGCGCGCCCCTGATGATGTGCGGCGCGCACGAGCGTGTTTGACAGGAGCGCGAACAGCGTCTGCATCTCGCCCGAGGGCGCGGCGATCTCCTTCGACAAATCCGCGTCTGTTTTGACGAGTGCGAGGCCACGCCGCCGCGTCGCCTCGACCTCGGCCAGGTAGCCCGCGACGAGCGCGGGCGTGGCAAGCGTCTCCGGCAGAGTCCACTCGAACGGGTCGTCCCACAAGTTCGCGGTGACGCCGCCGAACGCCTGCTCGATAGAGGCCGCGCTGCGCAGGATGTGTTCGCCGCACGAATAGACGGGCGGCGCGCCCGGCGCGGCGACGCGCGGCTGCCAGTAAAGTTTCTCCGCCGGCACTGTGCGCACGAGCGCACCGGAGCGAGCGTGCAGCGCGGCGAATTGCGCGTCGAGAGTTGAAAGCAGTTTATTCATTGCTTCATTGATTCATTGAATAAACGGGTCAATGAATCAATGGATCAATTCGCTACTTGCTGCGCCGGTCGGTCTCTTCGATGACCGTGCCGAAGTTGCGGCCGCCGAAACTGAAGCCCTGTAAGACGCGCCCTTTCGCGCCGACCTGCGCGCCCTTGCGGGGTGCGCCGCCGCGTTTCGAGACGACCCAGATTTCGCCCGTCCCGTCGTCGAGCTTGTAAGCGCCGCCGACGAAAGGCACGCTGTAGCCGTCCTCCACCGTCCCCGCGATCCCGACCTCTTTGTCGCGGAAGCGATCCGGGTTGTCGAGAATTTTACCGATGTTCGTCCTGCTCGGACACGCCGTGAACAGTAAAACGCAGAGGAGTGTTGAAACGAGAATGGAAACTTTACGAGTTGAGAGCATGGCTTCTCCTTCTTCTGTTGAAATACGGGAGAGGCGGGTTTGAGGAATTGCGGAATGCGGATTTCGGATTGCGGATTGAAAAGCATTAACTCGTTTTCTAATCCGCATTCCGCAATCCGAAATCCGCATTCCCTCCTTAGTTGCCGTACCAGCCGATGGGTTTGCCTGAGAGATCGACCCAGACGCTCTTGACGTGCGTGTAGAGGTCGAGGGCGTGCTTGCCCATCTCGCGCCCGTAGCCGGATTGCTTGTAGCCGCCGAAGGGCGAGGCGGCGTTCATCATGTTGAAGGTGTTGATCCAGACCGTGCCCGCCTTGATCTCTTTGGCGAAGCGGTGGGCGCGGGTGATGTCCTTCGTCCAGATGCCGGCGGAGAGGCCGTAGATCGTGTCGTTGGCCTGTTTGATCAAATCCTTCTCGTCCCTGAAGGTGATGGCGGAAGCGACCGGCCCGAAAATCTCTTCCTGCGCGACGCGCATCGTGTTCTGCACATCGCTGAAGACGGTCGGCTGAAAGAAGAACCCGTTTTTGAAGTTGCCTTCGAGTTCCGGCGTGCCGCCGCCGGTGAAGACGGTCGCGCCCTCGCCGCGCGCGATGTCCACGTAGCCCTTGATGCGCGCGAGTTGTTCGGCGGAGACTTGCGGCCCCATCTGCGTCGCCTTGTCCATCGGGTCGCCGACGACGACGCGCTCGGCGCGCTCCTTGAAGCGTGCGAGAAATTCATCCTTGACGCGCTCGTCGAGGAAGAGGCGCGAGCCGGCGCAGCAGACCTGACCCTGATTGAAGAAGATGCCCATCATCGCGCCGCTCACGGCCTGCTCGATGTCCGCGTCGGCGAAGACGATGTTCGGGGCTTTGCCGCCGAGTTCGAGCGAGACTTTGGTGAGATTACCGGCCGCCGTGCGCGCGATGATCTTGCCGACTTCGGTCGAGCCGGTGAAGGCGATCTTGTCTATGCCGGGGTGCGAAGCGAGCGCCGCGCCCGCCGTCTCGCCGTAGCCGGGCACGATGTTGACCACGCCGTCGGGAAAGCCCGCTTCCTGAAACAGCTTCCCGAGTTCCAACGCCGTGACCGGAGTTTGTTCGGCGGGCTTCAGGACGACGGTGTTACCGGCGGCGAGCGCGGGCGCAAGTTTCCAGGCGGCCATCAGTAAAGGGAAATTCCACGGGATGATCTGGCCGCAGACGCCGAGCGGTTCGCGCAAAGTGTAGTTGAACATCTGCCCCGGCACAGGGATCGTCTCGCCTTCGATCTTGGTCGCCCACCCGGCGAAGTATTCGAAATTTTCCACCACGCCCGGCAGGTCTATGTACATCGACTCCTTGATCGGCTTGCCGTTGTCGGCCGTCTCCAGCGCGGCGAGTTCCTGCGACTTCGACTCGATCAGTTGAGAGAGTTTGTAGAGCAGACGCCCGCGGTCGCGCGCGCTCATACGCCCCCACTTGCCCTCGAAGGCGCGGCGCGCGGCGGCCACGGCCTTGTCCACGTCGGCCTTGTCGGCCTCGGCGACTTCGGCGAGGGTCTCGCCCGTGGCGGGGTTCGGCGTGGCGAAAGTTTTGCCGGACTCGGCGTCTACCCACTGGCCGTCAATGAATAATTGATAACGACGGGGCGACGCGGATGCGGTTTGAGAAGACGACATGGGAAACTCCTTGTCTCGGATGCTTAAAAGATTATGTCGGAGAATGTTGCCCGAACTTCGTGCATGGTCATTACTTTATCACCTACGCGGGGCGAAGTCTAAACGGCCGATCCCGCCTGCGCGGGCGTGCCCTTGCGCACGCCCGCGCACGCCCTGAAAGCCGCGAGGGGCGGCCGTCCCCGCACGGGTCGGCCGCCCCTCTCAAAGCTCCTGCGCGTGGCGCGGAGCCGTTCGTTATTCGACTCCGTTTTAACTACAACCGAGCGCGGCGCGAATAGAGCTCGCTTCGTCAATCAACTGCGTGGCCTGCGCGGCGGTCAACTTCTTGGCCGACTGCGCGCTCGTGTGTTTGGCGAAGTCGGAGAGTTTGGCGCAGGCGGCCGCCGTGTTGCCCGCGTTGAGGCTGTTGAGGGCGTCGCGCAGCTTGACCGTCAGGCTGTTCGTCATCCCGTAGGGGAGATTGTAGCCGCGCACGAGAGCGTCGAGGTCGGCGATGCGCTCGGCGGGCGTTTTGACCGGCGGCGGCGGGGGCGGCGTATTCTGCACAGGCTGGAAGGTGGGGTTCCGGCCGATGACGTTCAACTTCAACACGCCCGATCCGTCGGCGTTCATCAGGTAAATGCTCTCTTCGCGGCCGGTGACGATTTCGTCCGCGTCCCTGAAAATCGTCTCGCGGTTGAAGGCGATCTTCGTGCCGTCGGGCGACCAGGCGGGCGTCGTATTCGAGTCGCCGGCCGACGTGAGCACGGTCTCCCCGCCGCCGCCCGCGTTCACAACGCGGATGTGGTTGAAAGTGTCGAAGGCGATGTGCGCGCCGTCGGGCGACCAGGCAGGGCTGTTCTTGAGAATCTCCGAGTAGGTGACGCGCGTGACCGTGCCGTCGAGCGTGGCGGTATAGATGTCGCTGCCCTCTTCCGTAATACCGATGAAGGCGACGCGCGTGCTGTCGGGCGACCAGGTGGGCGAGGTCTCGGAGAGAAGGCTCGCGTCGTTAACAGCCAGTCGCGTGGCCGCTCCGCCGCTCGGGCTGACGAAATAGATATGGCTGTTGCCCTCTCTGGTACTGTGGAAGGCGATCTTCGTGCCGTCGGGCGACCAGGCGGGGCTGCTGTCGGTCAACGTGTCGGTGAGCAGCGTCAGGTTGCTGCCATCGGCGTTCATCACGCAGATCGTATTAGGCTCGGTGCCGCAGGCGAAAGCGATCTTCGCGCCGTCGGGCGACGCGGAAGGATCGATGGCGAGCACGTTCGGGTTGCCCACGGGGGTCTGGTTGCTGCCGTCGGCGTTCATGGTGTAAATCCTGCCGTTGCGGTCGTAGGCGATTTTGCTCGCCGACTGGTTCGCTGACGGCGCGACGACGACGGCGGCCGAAGAGTTTGGCAGACTGTTGGAACTGACGGCGCACAGCAGCAGCGCCAATGCGATGTATGTGAGGCGCGAGACGCGCGTTGCTCGACGGGTGTTCATGACTTTTATCCTCTCCTGTTTGATAGCAATTCAATAATTTATCAATGCCGTTTAAGCGCAAACGAGGTCGGCCGGAGGCTGTATCGCTCGTCCGAATTCCCTCTCGTTTAATAACGCGGAGGAGCGACGGAAAAAGGATCACATGCGCGGGATAAAAGTTTTGCGGGGCGATTAAATTTGCGGGAAGTTTACGCGCAGGCGCGCGGCCGGGTTATGGGATGCTCGCGGCGAGCGGAGGCGAGATGGAGGGGACGCTGGAGGAGCGTTCGCGGTTCTACGACTGCAATCGTGGAGCGTTCGCGGTTCTACGACTGCAATTTGTCCGACTCTTCGTTGGTGGCGTCGCGTAAATCGTTGTCGCCCGTCACCTCGTCCCAATCGTAGCCGAGGTAGGCAGAGAAAGCGTGCAGGTTCGGCTCCCAACGCTCGCGCTGGCGGCGGTAAATTTCCCAGCCTTCGTTCTCGTCGCGGCACGTGCTGATGCCGGCCTCCTTCAGTTGGTTGAGCGTCCGGCGATAGCGTTTTTGCAGGCGGCGCGTGGCGTCGGCAGGGTCTTCGGCGGGGCTTTCACCCTTCAGTCCGAGTGCGACGACGAGTTGTTCGAGCACGTGGAGTCCGCTCGCTTCGAGCGTGCGCACTTCGGGGTGGCTGCACGTCTCCGGGTATTCCTCCTCGTCGAGACAACTGTTGATGACGACGCAGGTTTCGAGGATGATGAAGAAGACGCGCGGCATACTTTTATGGACGGCGACGGGGTGAAAATAATGTATGACCGGATGTTCGACGTGCGATTCCTGTAGCTCGTTGATGTCGCGGGCGGCCGTGCGCAGGACGGCTTCAAAGCCGTGGAAGCGGCCGGCGAAGAAGTGGTGTGTGATGAAGCCGGCCACGTCCGCGCCCTCGTCCGCCTGATGGTAGAAGGAGAGCGCGATGACGCGCTTGCGTTCGAGCGCGCTGTAGACCGTGATCAGGTAAGTGACGGCGAGCGAGATCAGGGCGAAGCCGCTCGCGCCTTCGACGAGCGCGAAGAAGCGCACGAAGAGGGTGCGCGGCGTGATGTCGCCGTAGCCGATGGTAATGAGCGACGTGCCGCTGAAGTAGAGCGACTCGATCCAGGGGGCACTCTCGGCCGACGGGTCGACGCTGAACTCGGCGGGCATCCGCGGCAGGTACATGAGCGCGAAGCCGCAGATGAGCAGCAGCAGGTAGAGGACGATGAGGATGGGCATCAACATCGGCCCGACGAGGTTGAGCACCCGATGCCGGCGCGCGCCCGAGAAGCGACAGGCCAGAGCGCGCGACACCCTCCAGGCGAAGCGATTCACCCAACCGCTGAGCGGGCCGGCGCGGCCGCTCGCATCGAGGATGGTGGCGTAGACGTCGTAGGCTACGAACAACAGGGTGAGCAACCCCGCCGTGGTGAACAGAAAGACTCTCACTCCTGCGTGATCAGTTGCCGCAGCACGAAGGGCAGAATGCCGCCGTGCCGGTAATAGTCGATCTCGATGGGCGTATCGATGCGCAGCGTCACGGGCACTTCTTCGGTCTCGCCCGATTGGCGGCGGATGACGAGCGTCACGTCCTGTCGGGGTTTGATCTCGTCGGATTCGAGTCCGGTGATGTCGAAGACTTCCGTGCCGTCGAGCGAGAGCGTCTGCGCGCTCGTGCCCTCTTTGAACTGGCAGGGCAGGACGCCCATGCCGACGAGGTTGCTGCGGTGGATGCGCTCGAAACTCTGCGCGACGACGGCGCGCACGCCTAAGAGGCGCGTGCCCTTCGCCGCCCAGTCGCGCGAGCTGCCCGTGCCGTACTCCTGCCCCGCGATGACGACGAGCGGGATGCCCGCCGCCTGATACTGAACGGAAGCATCGTAGATGCTCATCTGCTGATTGACGGGTTGCAGGCAGGTGACGCCGCCCTCCGTGCCGGGAACCATCAAATTCTTGATGCGCACGTTGGCGAACGTGCCACGCACCATCACCTGATGATTACCGCGACGCGAGCCGTAGGAGTTGAAGTCGTCAACGTGTACCCCGCGCAGTTGCAGGTAGACGCCGCCGGGCGAACTCGGCTTGATCGCGCCCGCCGGGCTGATGTGGTCGGTCGTCACCGAATCGCCGAAGATGGCGAGCGGGCGCGCATTCCTGATGTCGCAGAACTTGCCCGGCTCCATCCCGAACTTCTCGAAATAGGGCGGCTCCTGGATGTAGGTCGAGTGCTCGTCCCAATCATAGACGTGTCCCTCGACGGACGGGATTTCATTCCACAGCGGGTTCTGTTCGGCGAAGTCGCTGTAGAGACTACGATAGACTTCCGGGTCGGTCGCGGCGCGCAAGCCCTCGCCGATCTCTTCGAGCGTCGGCCAGATGTCGCGCAGGTAAACGTCCTCGCCGCGCTTGCCCTTGCCGATTGGCTCGCTCGTCATGTCGATGTCGATGCGTCCGGCGAGCGCGAAGGCGACGACCAGCGGCGGACTCATCAAAAAGTTGGCCTTGACGCTCTGATGCACGCGCGCCTCGAAATTCCGGTTGCCCGACAGGACGCTCGCCGCCACCAGATCGTGCTCGTTGATGACCGATTCGATGCGCGGATCGAGCGGGCCGGAATTACCGATGCAGGTTGTGCAGCCATAGCCGACGAGGTTGAAGCCGAGTTGATCGAGATAGGGCTGCAAGCCCGTCTTTTTGTAATACTCGGTGACGACACGCGAGCCGGGCGCGAGCGAGGCCTTGACGGCCGGCTGTGTGCTGAGTCCGCGCTCGACGGCCTTCTTCGCCAGCAGCCCGGCCGCCAGCATGACGGACGGGTTGGAGGTGTTGGTGCATGAAGTGATCGCGGCGATGACCACGTCGCCGTGGCCGAGCATGGCGTTGCGGTGGAGATCGGGTTGCTTGCTCGCGTCCGTGTCGTCGTCCTCGACGCGGTCGGGCGTCGGGCGATTGTTCATCATCTCGATCTCGGTCAGCGCGCTCGTGTTCTTGTGGCTGTCGTTGCCCGCGCCCAGCGGGACTGTCTCCGAAGCCTGCCCGCCGCCGCCGGCCAGCACGGGCAACGCGCGACCGTCGCCGCCGGCCGCCTTCGCGGACGTAGCGGTCGCGCTCAGGTTCACAGGGTAGCGCGCGTCGAGTTCTTCACGCCGCTTGTTGTAGCCGTTCTCGCCGGAGGGTTTTTGCAGCAGGTCGTTGAAGCGTTCCTTGAGGTCGGAGAGTTCGATGCGATCCTGCGGTCGCTTCGGGCCGGACACGCTCGGCTCGATCTCCGCGAGGTTCAATTCGATCAACTGGCTGTAACGGCACTCGCCCGCGCGCGGGATGCCGAACATGCCCTGCGCCTCGTAGTAGCTGCGGATGGCCGCCACGCGCTCCTCGCTGCGGCCGGTGGAGCGAAAATATTCGAGCGTCTTTTCGTCCACGGGGAAGAAGCCGACGGTCGCGCCGTATTCGGGAGCCATGTTGGCGATGGTCGCGCGGTCGTAGGCCGGGATGCTCGCCGCGCCCTCGCCGTGAAACTCGACGAACTTTCCGACCACTTTCGCCGCGCGCAGTATCTCCGTCACGCGGAGGACGAGATCGGTCGCCGTCACGCCGTCGCGCAAGGCTCCGGTCATATTCACGCCCACCACGTCGGGCGTCAGAAAGTAGACGGGCTGGCCGAGCATCCCGGCTTCCGCCTCGATGCCGCCGACGCCGTAGGCGAGGATGCCGAGGCCGTTGATCATCGTGGTGTGCGAATCCGTGCCGACGAGCGTGTCGGGCAGGTAGACGCCGTCGCGCTCGATGACGCCCTGCGCCAGGTATTCGAGATTGACCTGATGCACGATGCCTATCCCCGGCGGCACGACCTGAAAACTCTCGAAGGCCTGCGTGCCCCATTTCAAAAACTGGTAGCGCGAGCGGTTGCGCTTGAACTCCATCTCCATGTTTCGTTCGAGCGCATCGGGCGTGCTCCATGCGTCCACCTGCACCGAGTGGTCGACGACGAGGTCGACGGGCACGAGCGGCTCGATAATCTTCGGGTCGCGCCCCATGCGCGCCACGGCCGAACGCATCGCGGCGAGGTCTACGAGGAGCGGTACGCCCGTGAAGTCCTGCAACAGCACGCGCGCCACGATGAAGGGAATCTCTTCGGTGCGCTCGGCGTCGGGCTGCCAGTTGGCGAGCGCGCGGATGTCCTCCTCCTCCACCTTTTTGCCGTCGAAATTCCTGAGCAGCGATTCGAGCACGATGCGGATGCTGACGGGCAGTTTGGAGACGGGGCCGATGCCCTCCTTTTCCAGTTGCGGCAGCGAATAGAACTGCCCGGCCTCGAAGCGTTGGAGCGAATTGAAGAGATTATGGGTCATGGGATGTTTGCAAAGTTCCTTCGCGGCTGAAACGCTTCAGCGCATAACAGAGCGCGCCTGCTGCCCGTCGAAACGGGCGCGCTTCCACGGGCGCGGACGCTCAAATTGATGGCGAAAATCTAATACGTTCAAGTTTAAGTTCCCCTCCCGCGCTCCGTCAAGCGCGTCACTTTTTCTCCGCGCGCGGATGCAGCCGACCGCGCCCTCTGTTTGTTCGGCGAGTTTGCATTTGCTATATTGCTTTCCGGTTCAACAAGCAAACAATTAGTGCGAGCGGGGCACGCGAGCAGCGGGGCGAGAGTCAATGCTCGCCGGTGTCGTCGGTTCATCGCACGGGGAGAGGGAAAGATGCCGAAGAAGAGACCGGAAGATTTCGAGTACCTGAGCAACGATCCGAACTTTGTGCCCGACCCGGAGATCGAACAATTCATGGAAGAGGAGATCGCGCGCGCGCCGAAAGACCCGGAACAGCTCATCGAGCGTCTGCGCCAGAACACCGCCGCCTCGCCGGGCGACTCCGGCGGCGACCTCGATGCCTCCTGGGAAGACGTTAACGACAGCGGCACGGAATCCGTCTCCGGCGACAACCCGACGCCCGACCAGTCGGATGTCGAAGAGAACGCGCACGCCGTCGGCATCAACTTCGAGGACAACGAAGAACTCGAATTCATAGACAAGATCGACCGCCGCGACCGCAACCGCTTTGAACTCGACCCGCGCTCGAAGACCGAAGACGACTCGATCTGAAGCGACCGGCAATAAATTGACCCGCCGGACAGTCAAAACCGCCCGCCAGTCTTTCGCACTGGCGGGCGGTTTCAGTTTCCGTCGCCCGACGCCGCGCACAACCCTCGGGCGAATCTTTATGCCCACGGGCGCACGCTCCGCGCCGGTGCGAGCCTCAAATCGGCGAGACCGGCCGGCCGTTTATAACCATACCTGCTTGGTCTTCGCCAGCCAGATTCTGCGTGAAGGAAGCCCGATTTCTCCGCCGTTGATGGCGCGGGTCACTTTCCGTATATCGTCGGCGTCGGCCGGCGCGTTGCACCTGCTTGCCGCCCACTCCGCGGCCGCGATCTTCAAAGCCCACTCGGCCGAGAAGGCCAGCTCCGGATTGTTTTTCAGATCGACGCCGAGCGCCGCGCCGTACTTTTCATACGACTCCCGGCCGGTGATCTGTAGCATCCCCCTCCCGATATAACGCCAGCCGTCATTGGGGCCGGTATTTCCCATCCTGCCGCCGTAAACCTTGTTCGCCAGCTTCTGCGGGTTGTGCGCGTAGGGCTGAGCTTCCGCGACCGTCTTAAAGCGCTTCGGCCATGTCTTGACGATGGTCGCCGCCCTGTAATTCATGTCCTCCTCCTGCAAGGTCAGCCCCCCGCACTCGTGCAGCACCTGTGCCATGAAGTGCGACAGGCGAAGCGCGTTGTCGTTGATGCCGTGGCGCGCGAGCACGACATCGGCCTCCGCAAAAGCCTGCCTGTAGGCGGAGCGTGCGTTCGGGGCGAGTTTCCGAAGTTGCTCGGCTGTAACCTTAATCATGTTGAAGTCTCCTCTACGAATCGGAAATTAAGTTGTCTCAGGTCTTGCTGCACTCCATGCCGCAGATCAAATCCTTCAACGGCGAGAGGATTCCACCGCGAGCCGCCAGCGTGTTTTTTTCACGCGCTGACTCGCGTTCCCGCCGACGACCAGAGCCTTCGAGGGGCGTGCGAAGCGGGTTAGAGGGTGCGATTGTCAGCGAAAAATGTCGTGGAAAAGAGCAGGCTGATGAGAGCCTGTTTGAGCGAGGTGTGTTGAAGCAGGGCGGGTGTCAGCCCCGCCTTCAAGTGCTGCCGACCTGAGAGACGCCGCACACGATACGCGCGCGCACGCGCTCTGTCAAATAAATTCTGCGCGGGACTATAACGCCTCCGGGGCTGCCGGCTAGCAGGTGCGCCGTCCTGTTGCGCCTGCGACCCCGCGGGGCTTAACCCGTCGCCTTTTATTTGGCGTAATTGGCGCGCGGGGCGAGCGTGATGCTTTTGACGATAATTTTGTCGGCCGGGCGATCCTGCGTGCCTTCGGCGAGGGGCGCGGTGCTGATGATGTCTGCGATGCCGATGCCTTCGATGACACGGCCGAAGACGGTGTAACGTCCGTCGAAGGCGGCCTGGCGTTTGAGCGTGACGTAGAACTGGCTGTTGGCTGAATCCTCAGCCTGCGAGCGCGCCGCGCCGACCGTGCCGCGCTCATACTGGATGTCGCTGAACTCCGCCGGGAGGTTCGGTTCGGCCGAACTGCCCATGCCGTCGTTCGTCGGGTCGTTGTCTTTCGAGTTGGGATCGCCGCCCTGTATGATCCCAAGTTCCGGGTCGATGCGGTGGATGGCCGTCCCGTTGTAGAAACCTTCGCCCGCGAGTTTCTTGAAACGCGCCACCATCTGCGGCGCGATGTTCGAGTAAAGCTCGATCACGATGCGCCCGAAGTCCGTCTCGATGACCGCCGCCTCGGTGTCCGCCACCGGCTTGACTTCTTTCTTGACGCACGCCGACGCTGAGAGCGCCAGCGCGAAGCAGAGCAGCGCAATCGCCCCGTGTCTGAAGTTATGATTCATCTTGTCTCATCCTTCTCGATTTTGTTAAAGGCTAAAACGAATATCTAAACACAAAGGCGCGCTCCCGGCGAAGCAGCGCCGATTTTGCCGGCGGTCGCGCGGCTGCCCTGTCAGTTCCCCTTGCGCGCTCAAAACTGTTTCCGGCTGTCGAGCAGGATCGTCACCGGCCCGTCGTTAGTGAGTTCGACTTCCATCATGCGGCGGAAGCTGCCCGTCTCCACCCGCGCCAGCCTCCTGCGCGCCTCGGCGACGAAATACTCGTAGAGCGGCGCGGCCACTTCGGGCGCGGCCGCCTCGCTCCAGGAAGGCCTGCGCCCGCGCCGCGCGTCGCCGTACAGCGTAAACTGCGAGACGACCAGCAACGCCCCGCCCGTCTCCGCGACCGACAAATTCATGCGCCCTTCGGCATCGTCGAAAATGCGCAGGGCGACGATCTTGTCCAGCAGGTAGCGCGCATCCTCCTGCGTGTCATCGCGCGCGATGCCGAGCAGGACGAGCGCGCCACGGGCGATCTCGCCGACAGTCTCGCCGCCGACGCGGACTGAGGCGCGCGTCACGCGTTGTAACACGGCACGCATCGCCTTTGCAGTCTCACCTGCCCGCTAAAACGTAGTTGTAGGTGATGATGCCGTTGACTTTGACGGGCGTGCCGCTGAGCAGCGTCGGCGAGAACCGCGCCTGCAACGCCGCCGCCTCGGAGACGCGCGACAGAGCGGGGTGCGGCGAATTGTCGACGGCTTTGGCGGAGATCACTTTACCCGCCTCGTCCACCGTGATTTTCACCCGCACGCTGCCCTGCGCGCGCACCTCTTTGGCGGACGACGGATACTCCGGCAGCGGCTTGTAGAGGGCTTTACCGTTGATGACGCCGCCATCTATCACCCTCCCGCCGCCCTCCGTCACCCTCTCGCCGACCGGCGACGCCCCGGAGGCGATGGCGATGAACAATTTATTGAGCCGCACTGTCAGTTCGCTGTCCTTGCCGCCCTCTTCGGCGTAGAGCAGCCCCAGGTAGTTCGCCAGCGAAGCCGTGACCGACTTCGGCACAGAGGCGGGCGCGTGTCTTTCCAGAATGCCGACGGCGCGCGCGTACAACGACCGCGCTCGTCTATTGTCGAGCCGCAACCGGGCTAACTCCGCGAGGGTCACGAGGGGAGACGCCAGTTCGAGCTGCTCCGGCTTGTATTTCTTTTCGGCAATTGCCAGCACCCTCTTCGCCGTCGCCTCAGCCTTCTCGTAGTCCTGCCTGTAAGAGGAGATGTAGAGCAGTTGATTCAGCACGCCCGTGACGGATGGGCTGTCCTGCTCGCCCGCGGCTTCATAAACCGCGAGCGCGCGCCGGTACAGACTTTCGGCTTTGTCGAAATCTTTCAGCCCTATTCTGATCGCGCCGAGGTTGGCAAGGGCGACCGCGATGCGGCGGTCGTTCGCGCCGAGCGCGCCCTCTCTGATCGCCAGCGCGCGCTCGGCCGCCGGCAATGCCTCATCGAATTTCCCCGCCTGGTACAACTGCACTACTTTGGCGCTCAGCGCGTCGGCCTCCTTGAGCGCGTCCGCTTGCACGGCGGGTGTCGCCGCTGCCTGCGTCGCCGCCGGAGCAGCCGGCGCGGACTGCCCACGCGCCGCTTCCGGCGCGCAGAGAAGGCCGCTCAGCGTGAACAGGAAGTTGAGCAACAATAATTTCTTCATGCCTTACACGCTCCTCTCGTTGACCGTTTAAAAGGGCAACTTGAAAAACAGGAAATATCCGTTGAGCATCAGCAGCGTCGCGACGAGACCGACACCGACGGAAACTCTCATAATAAGCCGCGACGTGGCGAGGATCGAAACCGAGGCCAAAACAATCGCGATTTGAAACAGCGCTTCGGAGAAATCGAAGTTCGGGTCTTGGAGTTGCGCGCGGTCGCGCTGCGCGGCGAAGTTCTTCGCCTGCGCCGAGAGTTCCTTCTTCCCTTCGCCCCGCAACGGATCGTTCGGCGCTTGCGGGTCGGGTTCGCTCTCGTAACGCGCGGCCGTCTCCTTGAACTTACCGATCTTGCTTTGCAGGCTCTCCCGCGCCTCCGGCGTCAGCGTCGCATCGTGCAGTTGCAACTCGCCTTCGAGCATGTCGGCGGCGATGCGATATGAAGTCTGCCGGATGTTCTTCGCCTGGTAAAAAGCCCACGTGTCGCTCGCGTGGATGTTGTGGTTCATGATGTCTTCGGCGGCATTCCCGCCGCCGAGGCTCGTGATCGCCAGCAGCAACGCCATGAACGCGATCATCAACGCCACGCGCGAACGAAATTTCTCGTCCTCTCCCCCGTCGCCTTCGCCTTCCTTCAATTCCAAAATCTGATCCGCCACATCGCCCGCTTCCATGTCCTATCCCTTTCCCGCTTTGCTCGAAAATATATATCGTCTCAGTCTCTATAGACTCCGGCGCGCCCGCCGCCTTACCGGAGCACGAAGTTATATATGGCGAACGCCTTGCGCCTGATCGGCCGGCCGGCAATCGAAATCGGGGCGAAGCTCGAACGTCGCGCCGCTTCTGACGCCGCCTTGCCCAACACCTTAAGGCCGGGGACGCAAGGCAGCGGCTCCGCGCTCAAGACCTTTCCCGTCTCGTCTACCTCCAGCACGACGAAGATGCTGCCTTGCAGCCTGCGGCTCCTGGCTTCCACGGGATATTGCGGCGGCGGTTTGCTTACCTGCGCCCCCACTCCTTCGAGGCTCGCCGGCAACTTCAGTCCGGTCGCGGCGATAGCGTCCTGCAACAGAATGTTGTTGATGCGCTCGGTTAGAGGCGGCTTGTCCCGCACCTGTATGCGCCCCCGCGCGCTCACGATGCACGCATAGGCGGCCAGCACGTTCAGGGTCGCCTCGGAAGTGGGCGACTGCCCGCGTACCCTGCGCGCGAGAATCCTTTCGCACAGCGGCTCGGCTTTGCCCGCATCGCCGCGCGCGATGTAGAGCATCGCCAGATTGTGCAGCGCGACGCCGACCAGAGGGTCTTCGTCCTGCAACACTTTTTCACGGAGGGCGAGCGCGCGCTCCGCCAGCGGCAACGCTTCCTTATATTTGCCCGCCGCATAAAGCTGCGCCACGGACGCGCTGATTTGGTCGGCCTCCTGCAATTCAGACGGCCGCGACGAAGTGGATTTATCCGACGTGTTCGCGCCGCTCGCCGCCGGAGTCTGACCGTGTGCCTGCGCGTGGAGCGCGTGCGAAAGCAGGCAGAGCGACGCCGCGAGGATCAGTGTGCGCTTGCTCATTCGACCTCACACGGATTTCGGCGGCATACTCGGCCTGATCTCGACGCGACTCGGCAAACTCCGCTCGTCGTGACGCAGCAGATCGAGCACGACGCGCGCCACGTCGGGCGGTTGCAGTTGCCAACTCCGCTCCGCGCTCGGCACGTCGCCGCCGAAGTAGGTGTTGACCGAGCCGGGCATGATGTAGCTGACCTTGATGCGGTCGTGCCGCACCTCCTGCATCAACGCCTCGCTGAAGCCGTTCAGGGCAAACTTCGACGCATTGTAGGCGGCCATGCGCGGGTGCGCGTTCGCGCCCGCGAGCGAAGAGATGTTGATGATGTGGCCGCCGCGCGCGCGCATCAGCGGGATCACTTCGTGGCAGCAGTAGAAAACGCTGTTGAGGTTCGTCTCCAACATGGCGCGAAAGTCTTCCGGCGACATCTCCTCGACCGTCTGGAAGAGTCCGATGCCCGCGTTGTTGACCAGCACGTCGATGCCGCCGAACTCCGCGAGCGTGTGTTCGAACAGCGCGCGCACCTCCTCGTAATCGCGCACGTCGCACACCGCGCCCGTCACCCTGCCCTCGCCCGCATCATTCAACTCTGCCACCGCGCGCGCCACCTCTTCCTCGCTCCGCGCGCTCACGCACACGTCCACACCCTCGCGCACGAAAGCCTCCGCAATCGCGCGCCCGATGCCCTTCGTGCTCCCCGTCACGATTGCAACCTTGCCGTTCAGATTCATTCAATCCCCATGAAAACAATGATAAGCGACTGGTAATGACTGGCGAGATGAAGACAAGTCATTTAGTTTTAACCTGTCACCTGTCACCTGTCACCTGTCACTGTTTCAGCTTTGCCTGCAACACTTCATTGACGAGCTTCGGGTTCGCCTTGCCCTTCGAGGCTTTCATCACCTGCCCGACGAAGAAGCCGAAGAGCGTCTCTTTGCCCGCGCGATATTGTTCGAGTTGTTTCGTGCTGGCGGCGATCACTTCGTCCACGATCCGCTCGATCTCGCCCGCGTCGCTGACCTGTGCCAGCCCCTGCTCCTCGACGATACGCGCGGCCGACTTGCCCGACGCGAACATCTCGACGAGCACTTCCTTGCCCTGCTTGCCGCTGATGCGCCCCTCGTCGATCAGGCGCACGAGCGCGCCCAACTCCTCCGCCGCGACCGGCGACTCCGCGGCCGTGCGCCCCGCCGCTTCGAGTTCGCGCAGCAGTTCCGACCTGATCCAGTTGGACGCCGCGCGCGGGTTGTTCGATGCGCGCGCCGCGCGCTCGTAGTAATCCGCGAGGCCGCGCTCCGAGGTGAACTGTGAGGCGTCGTCGAAAGACAATTCATACTCTTCCATGAAGCGGCGGCGGCGCGCTTCCGGCAACTCCGGCATCTGCGCCGTCACCTCTTCGATGAAGGCGGGCGTGACGAAGAGCGGCGGCAGATCGGGTTCGGGAAAGTAGCGATAGTCGTGCGCCTCTTCTTTCGAGCGCATCACGCGCGATTCGTTCGCGCGGTCGTCCCAGAGGCGCGTCTCCTGCGTGACGTGCCCGCCCGACTCGATCAACTCGATGTGTCGCTCGATCTCATACTCGATAGCCTTCTGCATGAAGCGCACCGAGTTCAGATTCTTGAGTTCGACCTTCGTGCCGAACTTCTCTTCGCCCACGCGTCTGACCGAAACATTGGCCTCGCAGCGCAAATTGCCTTTCTCCATGTCGGCCTCGGACGCGCCCACCCATTGCAGCGCGCGCCTGACGTGGTTGACGTAATCGTAGGCTTCCCAGGAGGTGCGGAAATCCGGCTCGGTCACGATCTCGGCGAGCGGCGTGCCCGCGCGGTTGAGGTCGACGTAAGAAAAGCGATCCGTTTCGGGCAGCCCCTCGTGGATGTTCTTGCCCGCGTCTTCTTCGAGGTGCATGCGCGTGATGCGAACGGTCATCGGTCGCCACTCGCGCGCGTGGCCGCTTTCGTCGCGCGTGGCCGTGACGATCTCCAGTTCGCCGTGCTCCGAGAACGGACGGTCGAATTGCGAGATTTGATAGCCCTTCGGCAGATCGGGGTAGAAGTAGTTTTTGCGCGCGAAGATCGACTGCTCGTTGATGCGCAAGCCGAGCGCGAGCGCGGCGCGCGCGCCGAGTTCGACGACGCGGCGATTGAGCACGGGCAGCGCGCCCGGCAGCCCCAGGCAGACGGGGCACGTGTTGGCGTTCGGCTCATCGCCGAAGCGCGTCGAGCAGCCGCAGAAAATCTTCGACTCCGTACTCAGTTGCGCGTGAATTTCGAGACCGATGACGGCCTCCCAGCCTTCTTTCATAAGTTGTCCGTAGCTCAGTTGTCCGTAGTCAGTTGTCAGTTGTTTCTCTTGCTCAAGCTGAATTTTCATCTTTAGCCACCAGCCCGCCTGAGACAAACAACGGACAACTGACTACGGACAACGGACGGTTTTGCCTTTCGGTTCGAGTGGCAACCCTGCGTCGCGCCAGGCGTTGATACCGCCGACGAGGATGTAGAGTTCCGTGAAATCGTATTCTTCAAGAATCAGCGCCGCACGGGTGCTGGAATTTTCGTAGTGTCAGGCGCAATAGGTGACGACGGGGCGGCCGCGCGGCACTTCACCGATGCGCGCCTCCAACTCCCCGCGCCAGATGTAGAGCGACCCCGGAATCTGTACGTCGCTCTGTGCGTAGTGGCGCGCGTTGCGCGTATCGAGGAAGACGGGGGCGCGCCCCTCTTCGACCAGACGCCACGCCTCTTCCGGGCTGACCCGCACCGGCTCTCTCAAGTCTCCCGACACTTCTTTCCGCCTCTCACGAACCGCGCGACGCACGCTAGGCTCGCGCGCGTCGCGCACGGCACACAAATCAAAATATTGCCGCACGGGGCGCATGCGCACGCGCTCGACCGGCGGCTTCGTGGATGAATGCACGAGTATAACATTTGCCCGGAAGCGCAACGAAACGGACAGGTATTTCACGCCTTCGTGAAAGAAAAACTAACATCCCGGCAGTGAATTTAGTATACAATCCGCGCAACTTTCAGACTGCTTCGGATTTTTGAAACTGCGACCGTGCCCCGTTTGACACGAGGGGCGGCGGTTGCCATTACCAGGGTGTCACCTTTTTCTCCCAAAGGAGGGGAATTAAGATTATGGCGAAAACTGTTGCGACCATTATGGGCGTCGTGTTTCTACTCGTGGGGATTACGGGATTCGTCGCGCCCGGCGTCGGCGGCTTTCACTTGAGCATGGCGCACAATCTGATACACATTATTTCCGGCGCGGCATCGCTCTATTTCGGTCTGGCCGGCACGCTCAGAGGCGCGCGCACCTTCTGCCTCGCGTTCGGTGCGGTCTACGGGTTGCTCGGCGTCGCGGGCTTCCTGCTCGGCTCACAGGGTTCGCCTTCGATGCCCGGCATGGCCGCCGACAGCCGCCTGTTCAAGGTGCTTCCGGGCACGCTCGAACTCGGCACGAGCGACCACACGTTCCACGTCCTGCTTGCAATCGTTTATATCGCCGCGGCCTTGATGACCAAAGCCGGACACAATACGGCGAGAGATCACAGCTAGTAAGCGCGCCTCGCATCGGCGAAAAAGAGAGAGGCGGCGGAAGGGACGGGCGCATGCCGCTCGCGGCGTGTTCGCTCGCGGGCGCGGTGTCGCGCTTCCCTCTCGCCGCCTCTCTTTAATGGTGCCCCGTTTGCCGCCCTCCCTCCCGTCGGTTAAGATGCTCCATATCAAAATTCAAAGATGAAAGCTTTGGTTTCGACGTCGGTACGCGCGATCAATTCATCTTACAAACATCATCCGAGGAGTTTTCCCTGTTATGATCAAAACGGTCGAATGGACTGCCGAAGGCGTGCGCATGATCGATCAGCGCCTGCTGCCGACTGAAGAAAAATACCTGTTGCTGCGTTCATGCGAAGAGGTGGCCGAGAGTATCAGGGACATGGCCGTGCGTGGCGCGCCCGCCATCGGCGTGGCGGCCGCGATGGGACTCGCCATCGGACTCAAACAGGCCGTCGCCACTTCCACGCCCGACCTCCAGTACGACTTCGATTACATGTGCGACCTGATGAGCCGCACGCGCCCGACCGCCGTCAATTTGTTCTGGGCTATCGAGCGGATGCGCGGGGCTTTCCGTCGCGCGGCGGCCGAGACTTCTGACGTGGAAGTGATCAAGGGACGCATGATCGACGAGGCCAAAGCCGTCTATGAAGAAGACATCGCCTCCAATCGCGCGCTCGGACGCTTCGGCGGCGAACTGCTGCCCGACGGCGCGACCGTCCTGACACACTGCAACGCGGGCGCGCTCGCCACGGCCGGCGACTACGGCACGGCGCTCGGCGTGATTCGCGGCGCGCGCGACGCGGGCAAACGCATCGCCGTCATTGCAGACGAGACGCGCCCCTTCCTACAAGGCTCGCGCCTCACCGCCTGGGAACTCGACCGCGACGAAATTCCCGTGACGCTCATCACCGACAATATGGCCGGTCACGTCATGAAGCAGGGCAAGGTTGACGCCGTCGTCGTCGGCGCGGATCGCATCGCCGCGAACGGCGACACGGCCAATAAGATCGGAACTTACATGGTGGCCGTCCTCGCGCGCCAGCACAACATCCCCTTCTACGTCGCCGCGCCCCTCTCGACCGTCGATTTAAACATCCCTTCGGGCGAGCAAATCCCGATTGAAGAACGCAACACGCGCGAAGTGACGCACATGCACGAGCACCGCCTCGCCCCCGAAGGCATCAACGTGCAAAACTTCGCTTTCGACGTGACTCCCAACGAATTCATTGCCGCCATCATCACCGACAAAGGCGTCGCCCGCGCCCCGTTCAAGGAGACTTTGCGCAAGCTGTTTGAAAGTTGATCCACCACGCCGGGACAAAATTTGAGAATCACGGGCAGCCGCCCGCTCCGCAAACGTAAAACTACAAAGCCCGCATCTTCATTTCAAGATGCGGGCTTTTTGTTATTTAACGTGAGTTCGGTATACACCGGAACGGCGTTGCGGCGTGTAACCCCGGCAGGGGCGACAGACAGTAGCCCACGGCGTGAGCCGTGGGGGTTATCGCCATACGATGAACAAAGCCCCGACAGGGGCGAAAGAGGATCAAGGTAGAATCTCTTTCGCCCCTGTCGGGGCTTCTCTATTTTACCTATCCTGAACCCACGGCTCGCGCCGTGGGCTACAAATCTTACGCCCCTGTCGGGGCTGCAAGAACATGGCATCTGCTTAAATCGAACTCACGTTATTTAACCCGGAGACTCACGCCCCCGGTTTTCAACGGGGCGCGAAGCGGCTTTGTTTCCACCAGTCGAGCGTGCGGCGCAAGCCTTCTTCCAGGCCGACCTGCGGCTCGTATCCTAAAAATTCGCGCGCGCGCGTGATGTCCGCGAGGCTGTGTTTCACGTCGCCGACGCGCGGCTCGCGGTATTCGGCCTGCACATCCGCGTGTCCCGTAATTTCTTTGAGCCGGTCGAGCAATTCGTTGAGCGACACACGTTCGCCGTTGGCGATGTTGATTACGTGGCCGACGCCGCGCGTGGTTTCCGCCGCGCGCATGTTCGCCTCGACGACATTGGCGACGTAAGTGAAATCGCGCGACTGTTCGCCGTCGCCGTAGATGACGGGCGTCTGCCCGGTTGCCAGCGCGCCGATGAAGCGGGAGATGACGCCGGAATAAGTCGAACTCGGGTCTTGGCGCGGGCCGAAAACGTTGAAGTAGCGCAGGCAGACGGTTTCGAGTTTGTAAGTGCGCGTGAAGACCTGACAGTAATACTCGCCGATGAGTTTGGCGGCGGCGTAAGGCGAGAGCGGGTCGGGCGGCATCGTCTCTACTTTGGGGAGCGTCGGTTGGTCGCCGTAGGCGGAACTCGACGCCGCATACACGACGCGGCGCACTCCCCTGTCGCGCGCCGCGAGCAGCAGCGAAAAGGTTGCTTCGGCGCAGGCGCGATGCGTCTCGCGCGGGTTCTCCACCGAACGCGGGACGCTCGGAATCGCGGCCTCGTGATAGACGAGTTCGACGCCTTCGAGCGCGCGCCGGAGCGCGTCTTCGTCGTTCAAACTGCCGCGCACGAAATCTATGTCGCCGCCGATCTCTTCCAGATTCTCGGCGTGCCCGGTCGAGAGATCGTCGATCACACGAACGCGCGCGCCCCGGCCGGCGAGGGTCGCCGCGATGTGAGAGCCGATGAAGCCCGCTCCGCCGGTCACGAGTACGATTCCAGAGAGATTCATATCAGTTTAGATTGGAGGTGCGGCGAGAACACCGGGCGCAGAGTTTCTTCGCCTTATCAATTATCGTTCGAGACGAATTGTGGTTGCCGGCCTACGCCGGCGTACTCGAAACCGAGTTCCGTCATGGCGTCCGGATCGTAAATGTTACGCAGGTCGGCGATCTTCGGCGCGCGCATCAACTCGCGCACGCGCTCCATGTTGAGCGCGCGAAACTGATTCCACTCGGTCATGAAGACGAGGGCATCCGCCCCGGTCACAGCCGCGTATTCGTCCTCAGCGTATTCGATGCCGGGCAAAAATTCGCGCGCGGCGTCCATCGCGATGGGGTCGTAGGCGCGCACCGTCGCGCCGCGCTCCGAGAGGCGGCGGATGATGTCAACCGAGGGCGCTTCGCGCATGTCGTCCGTCCCCGGTTTGAAGGCGAGGCCGAGCACGGCGATGGTCTTTCCCCGCAAGTCGCCCACCAGCTTTTCGATCTTGGGAACCATCAATTCGCGCTGACGCTCGTTGACCCGCACGACGGCGTCAACGATGAGCGCGTCGTAGTCGAACTGGCGGGCGATGGAGAGAAAAGCGTGTGTGTCTTTCGGGAAACACGAGCCGCCGAAACCGGGGCCGGGATGCAGGAATTTCTTCCCGATGCGGTTGTCCATGCCGAGCGCGCGCGCCACGTCGTGCACGTCGCAGCCGATGCGGTCGCAGAGATTCGCGATCTCGTTGATGAAGGAAATTTTCGTGGCGAGGAAGGCGTTCGCGGCGTATTTCGTCAACTCGGCACCTTCCATCGAAGTGATGACGAAGGGCGTCTCGATCAGGTAGAGCGGACGATAGAGGTCTTTGATGATAGCGATGGCTTCCGGGTCGCGACTGCCGATGACGACGCGGTCGGGGCGCATGAAATCGCCGATGGCCGCGCCCTCGCGCAGGAATTCCGGGTTCGAGACCATGCCGAACTTCGCGTTCTTCCGCTGCTCGCCGATGATGCGCCGGAGGTGTTCGCCCGTACCGACGGGGACGGTGGACTTCGTCACGATCACTTTGTAATCGTTCATGTGCTCGGCGACGGAGCGCGCCGCCGCCTCGACGTGGCTCAGGTCGGCCGAGCCGTCCTCACGCGGCGGCGTCCCGACGGCCAGGAGGATGACCAGCGAATGCTCGACCGCCGTCTTCAAGTCGGTCGTGAATGTCAGGCGCCCGGCCTGCGCGTTTTTAGAGACCAACTGATCGAGCCCGGGTTCGTAGATCGGCATGTGACCCTGATTGAGACGCTCGATCTTGTGCGCATCGATATCGACGCACACCACATCCACGCCAAACTCGGCGAAACACGCGCCCGTCACCAGGCCGACGTACCCCGTCCCAATCACTGCAATCTGCATTGCTAAAACAGAACCTTTCGCGGAAGCGGTGCGTTTAAGCAAAAGTTTGCGGGTCACGCGGGGCGAACCCGCGCGTGACCCGCAAGTGAATGTTCTCGTCTACCGTGCGCGAGAAAATCGCACAGCCGTTAAGATTAACAACTTAACCGCCGGCGAATTACACTCTGCTCGGGCTGAAGACCGGAGCGGTGCCGCCGACGCCGAGGTCGTTGCTATCGTCGGTGGCCGCGATGATGGCCGCGGCAATCGCGCCGCCAGCCGCCAGAAGAAGCGCCGCGAGTGCGCCGCCGCCGAGCGAACCGAAGTTGGTCTCGCGGGTCAGACGCGTGCAGCGCGAACCCGGTTGAGCCGTTCCGGCCATGTCCTGATTACCGGCGGCGATCTGCTTGACGCTGCTGCCGGCGCGGAGTTCGACGCGACCCGACTGGGTGGCGACTTCCGTGTTGCCGCATTCGACGTTCACGGTGAACACGGTCGGCTGGCTGTTGTCAGCCACGGCCGAGCCGTCTTTGGTGATGACGCTGGCCGCCGTGCCCGACGAAGTCGAGAGACGGACGCGGCCGGCATCGAGCGTGCCGGTGACGCTGTTATCGGTAAAGCTGAGTTTGATGCTCGATTCCGGCAAAACTTCGACGCGGCCGAGTTTGCCCAAGCTCACAACGGCGCTAGAACCTTTGGCGGTGGTGACGGTGCTGTCTGTGAAAACTGTCGCACCCGAGATGGCGTTTGTGCCGTTCACGGAAACTTCGCCGACAACCGACAGTTCGCCGGAGGGCGACTGTGCCGGAGCTGCGAGGGCGACCATCGAGAACGTGCTCAAGACGGCGACCGTGAGGCAGAGCGAAATAGCCATGCGGCTCCAATTTCTGCTAATCATTATTCTCCTCCAAGTAGACTGAACCAGTGTTTTGTAGAGAGCGCACCGCGAGTCTCAGAGAGACTTCTGTAAAGAGACGGATTTTAACATTTCCTCGCCAAACCCGCCCAAACTCAACTGCGCCCTTGTAGCATTTCCTTAAGAAAGCAGGTCAGCGAGCCTCTGTGGGCTGCTTTGACCTAGCCTTTTTACCCTAATACCTCGTTGGTGTCAACAAAGATTTACCTTAATTCTCAGCTTATTCATGGCTTTTTTGTGCGCCCGCCGCGCATCCTGCGCCGACGTGAGCGGCGAATGCCTAGGCTCGCCGCTCGAACAGGTAGGCGCTCTCCAGCAGGCGGCCTTCCCTGCCGTCGTGCGCCGCAAACTGCCGCCGCCGCAGTTCTCCGCGACTATTCATGGAGCCGTTCCAGATGGCTGCCCCGCCGAACTCGCCGCGCTTGTTCAGGGCATAGAAATTCACGTCAATATCCTTCAATTTTTCGCGGTCGTTGCCGTATCGCGCCGCGATCAGCTTGAGGGCGTCGAGGCAGGCCTGTTCCGGCGACGCGCCCCGGCGCATGTATTCGACGACGGTGCGCGCGCCGTTAATGTAAATCACTTCTTCGCCGCGACCCGTAGAGCCGGCCGCGCCCGTGTCGTTGTCCACGTAGAGGCCGCAGCCGATGAGCGGCGAATCGCCGACGCGCCCCGGGATTTTCCAGGCCAGCCCGCTCGTCGTCGTCACGCCGCTGATGTCGCTCGCGGCGTCGAGCGCCAGACAGTTGATCGTGCCGGTCGGGGGATTGCGCGCAACTTCATCCGCCCATGCCAGCACTTCTTCGAGCCGGCGCGCGTCGCCGCCGGCATATGCTTCGGCCAGCCTGTAACTCGCGCTCGCGCGCCCGGCTTCCGACAGCTTTTTCTGCCCGGCGGGCGAAGCGGGCGTGGGCGGAAAGGGACTCGGCCCCCACTTGTCCACCGGCGACAGAGTCTCTTTCCAGCGCAGCCAGGCGATGCGCGACTCTTCGGTCAACAGATTCACGTCCTCGAAGCCGTGCGCGGTGGCAAAGTCGCGCGCGCCCTGCCCGACGATGAGAATGTGGTCGGTGCGTTCGAGCACCACGCGCGCCAACTTGGAAGGCTCGCGCACGCCGCGGATGGATGCAACCGCCCCGGCGCGGCGCGTGGGGCCGTGCATCACGCTCGCGTCGAGTTCCACGTCGCCGCGCTCATTCGGCAGACCGCCGTAACCGACCGAGTTGTCTTTCGGATCGAGTTCGACGATGTTGACGCCCGCGATCACGGCGTCGAGCGTGTCGCCGCCGCCGCGCATCACCTGCACGGCTTTATTAACGGCGGCCAGGCCGTTCCCGCTCGACACGGAGATGGGCGGCGTGCCGCGCCTCGCCGCGGCGACGTTCTGCGCCACACGGCTCTCAACCCGCGCGGCCTCGATGCCTGCGGGCGACATGGCGAGCGCGGCGACGCTCACGCCCGCGGCGGACTCACTCAAAAACTTGCGGCGGCTCTTGTTGGTTTTCATTCGCTGAAAAATGCTCCCCGCGCAAAACGCAAGCGCGTAAAAGTTGATGTCGTGAAATTTCGTTTGAAGGGTGCGGGCATCCTAGCAAATAAACTCAAAACGGGAAACAGAAATTAAAGGGTCTGCGGGAAAGACGGAACCGGCTACCCCATTTAAACGCCGGAGTCATCCTCATAAACATGTGAGTTGTTATTCCCTTCTCCACGGGAGGCGTCGTTCGCTCAATTGCTGGAGGCGGCATCCGTTCGCACGCCGGAAGCGCCATCCGCTTAGATACCCGAGGAGCAATCGGTTTAACGGCCGGAGGCATCGTCCGTAGCGGTCGTCCCGGGCGCACCCATGTCTCTATAAAACTGCTTCGCGCGCTCGGCGACTTCGGCGGAGACGGTAATGCGAAACGGGTGCTTGGCGACGTAGGGCGGCACGCGCCGCACGCGCCCGCCGAGAACCTGGATCGCCGCCGCCGCGTCCTCGTCGCTCAACTCGGCGACGCCGAAAGCGTCCGCCGCGCGACGCAGCGCGCCGCGCAGGCGGTCGAGCGGCAGTTCACGCTCGATCAGCTCTTTGCCGCGCAGTTGAAAGTCCGCAAGGGCGTAGAGCACGAGGCGGCCGGGCGTGTTTGCGTCTCCCGTCTCCTTCCCGGCGAAAAGTTCCGTTTGCTTCATCTTGAAGTTAAAGGGAGCGCGGCGCGCTCACGGCGC
Source organism: Pyrinomonadaceae bacterium (assembly GCA_035645855.1). Classification (GTDB taxonomy): domain Bacteria; phylum Acidobacteriota; class Blastocatellia; order Pyrinomonadales; family Pyrinomonadaceae; genus JAIVJZ01. Next base: position 155,648 of record DASQLU010000060.1, on the reverse strand, counting down.
TCTCTCGTTCAAGGGATGTGTTACGCGGCGCGGGCGTGTTGTCGCCGGACGATTGCCTCGCGGCGTGGCGTCCGTCGTGCCGGCGGGGGTGTCGGAGGCCGGGGTGGCGGCTGAGGCGGCCGCTGAAGGGGCTTGCTGCGCCTCTCGCTTCCGCATCAGTTCGGCCTGCTCGTAAACGTCGAGCCGCGCGAACAGGTGAAACGATTCCGAGGCGCGCACCGCCCCCAGGTAGCGAAACGTGTTCTCAACCACTTCGCCGACGCGAAACGTTGTGGGCTGCGGGGGCGGGTCGAACAGCGTGCCGAGTTCGTCGTTTGTGACGGCGTAGAGTTCGGGCATGAAATCGTTTCGCGTCTCGCGTGCGATGCGCAAGGCCATTTGCCTGAGCGCGCGGATGCGGTTCGAGTTGCGCCGGTAATAGGCCGGGCTAACTTCGTGGCGGCTCGCGCGGTCGTCAACCACTTCCTGCTCGGAGCGCAGATAACCGAGATACGTGCGCACGACCGGCCCGAACTCCGCATCGTCCCCGGCGCGCGTGCCCTGCGCCCACGCCGAACCGTCGGAGACCAGGCACAGGAACGCCGCCAGCGCCGTATATCGCAACAACTTCCACGCACTCATCTTCATGGTTTGACACGCACCCCGACGCCACGAAAAATTCCCATCCGTTAACTTGATGTCGGTTTCAAGCCCCACGCCAGTTTACCACTTCCGACCGGCCGGAGGTTAGAGGCGACAGGTTTTGAGCGGCCGTTCCACAACGAATTTCAGAAGTTCAGTTTGCGCCCGCCGCGCTCGCGGTGCTACATTTTTTACCGTACCTTTCAATACTTTATGACGCCCGATTCGACAGACATCACGGCCACGCACGCCGACGCACGGAGGCGCGTCGCGCTCGGCGTCTCAGGCGGCATCGCCGCTTACAAGGCCGCGGAGATTTTGCGCGGCCTGCAGCGCGCCGGTTGCCGTGTGCGCGTGGCGATGACCGAACACGCCACGCGGATGATCGCGCCCCTCACCTTTCGCGCGCTCTCCGGCGAGCACGTCATCGTTGACGATTACGCGCCCGACAACCCCGACCCCATCGCGCACATCACTTTCTCTCAAACCGTCGAACTCCTGCTCGTCGCACCCGCGACCGCCAACATCATCGCCAAGTTCGCCAACGGCGTCGCCGACGATTTTCTGACTTCCACCTATCTCGCCTCGACCGCGCCAATCGTCATCGCTCCCGCGATGAACACGACGATGTGGCAGCACCCCGCCACCGTGCGTAACCTCCAACGCCTGCGCGACGACGGCGTACATATCATTGAACCCGACGCGGGCGAGATGGCCTGCGGCACGTTCGGCCCCGGCCGCCTCAGCGAACCCGAACGCATCGTGGCGGCGGCTCTGGAGATACTTGAGAGAGAGACGAAGCGACGCGCGCACAGATACGCGCCACGCGCGGCGGCGAGCCGTCAACAACGTCCGGGCGCACATCACGATCTCGCCGGGCATGATCTCGCGCAACCTGATCTTGTGGAACAGGGTCTTGCGGAGAACGACATCGCGGGACATGATCTCGCGGGCGAGAAATTTCTCATCACGGCGGGCGCCACGCGCGAGGAGATCGATCCCGTGCGGTTTCTCTCGAATCGTTCATCGGGGCGGATGGGTTTTGCCCTCGGCGAGGCGGCGCGCGCGCGCGGCGCGGAGGTCGTGCTGGTGGCCGGGGCGACGAGCGCGGACGCCCCCGCCGGAGTTCGCGTCAACCACGCGCTCAGCGCGGACGAGATGCACGCGGCGGTGCAGGCCGAGTTGAAGAACGCGACCGTCTTCATCGGCGCGGCGGCGGTCTCGGATTATCGTCCCGTGAAACGCGCCGAGCAGAAGTTGAAGAAGTCGGGCGCAACGCTCACGCTCGCGCTCGAACCGACGCCGGACATACTCGCCTCGGTGGCCGCCAACAGGCACGAAGGTCTGCTCGTCGTCGGCTTCGCCGCCGAGAGCGAGAACGTCGTCGCGCACGCGCGCGAAAAACTGGCGCGAAAGAAACTCGACGCCATCGTCGCCAACGACATCACACGCGAAGGCGCGGGGTTCGACGTCGGCACGAACATCGTCACGCTCATCTCGCGCGACCGCGACGCGCCGGTCGAACTGCCGCTCATGTCCAAACTCGAAGCGGCGCATCGCATACTGGACGAAGTCGTGCGCCTGCGGCGCGCGCGCTTGGTCGAAGCCGCCGTGTAGCCTGGGGCGGGCAGGCCGGAAGAGTTTGAGAAAGACGCTATGGGAGATGAAGCGAGCCGGGCGGAGTTGGCAGCGCTGGCGGAAGAAGCCGGCGAGCATTTGTCTTATCTGCGCGAACTCGGTGTAGAATTTTTGGAGTCGGCGGGCACAATCGAGACGCACGCGGCGTCGGCGCAGTTTGATAGTAGAAGCGCGGCGGCACAGTCGCACGTCGCGCCCGACACGCGGCGTTCCGCTGCCTTGCGGCGCAATGCTGAAGCCGGGGCGCGAGTTGAAGGAACTCCCCCGGCCGACGTTCCGCGCGCGTCGCCACCGCAGACGCTCCCGCAACCGACGCACGCGCCGCCGACCCGGCGCGAGGAGCAGAAAACGGAAACGCCCCGGGACGTTCTTTACCAGTCATCGCAGACAACTTCGACGGAGAGAGCCGAGATGCCAACGAAACGAAAACCCGTGCGCACGCCCGACGCCGTCCCGCCGCCGCCGCAGGAGACGCTCTTCGGAGAGATCACGCCGAAGGACGAACTCAGCCTGCCGCGCGAGGGCGAAACCTACGAAGACATACGCAACGACATCGGCGAATGCATGCGCTGCCCGCTCTGCTGCGAGGGACGCTCGAAGGTCGTCCATAGCGAAGGCAATCCGAAGGCGCGCCTGATGTTCGTCGGCGAAGCGCCGGGCGCGGATGAAGACGCGAGCGGCCGCCCCTTCGTCGGCCGCGCCGGCCAACTCCTGAACAAGATCGTCGAGGCCATCGGGATGAAACGCGAGGACGTATTCATCGGCAACGTCAATCGCTGCCGCCCGGCCGGCAACCGCACGCCGACAACGGCCGAAGCCGCCACGTGCAAGCCGTTTCTACTGCGCGAAATCGCGCTCCTGCGCCCCGAAGTGATCGTCGTCCTCGGCAACACGGCGATGAAGAATTTGCTCGACACGAAGGAAGGCATCACGAAACTGCGCGGGAACTTTATGGACTACAAAGGCATCAAGGTGATGCCCACGTTCCACCCCGCTTACCTGCTGCGCGACCCTTCGAAGAAACGCGAGACGTGGGAAGACATGAAGAAGGTGCGCGAATATTTGAACAAGACGAAGTCGGACAAATAAGCTCTCGCACTCAGCCGGAACTTTTCCTCTTTGCGTCTTTGCGCCTTTGCGTGAGACTAATGCTTGTCAAAGAAAAATCTCACGCAAAGGCGCAAAGACGCAAAGGAAGACGAACAGAGATGTAAACGGCGAAGTTGTTCACCGTCAGACAAATTTATTCGATCATGCCTGAGTTATCTCTATTCGACGACGCGCCGCCCGCCTCCGACGAGACGCCCGAAGAGATCAACGCCGAGCTCCTGCGGCGCGCGATGCAGCTCCCGCAATACAAAGAGCGCATCTTCATTTTCGGCGAGGGCGAGCGCGGCGCGCGCGTCGCGGTGGTCGGCGAATCTCCGGGCGCGCCCGACATCGCGAGCGGTAAACCCTTCATGGGGCCGGCGGGCGACATGCTCAACCGCATACTCCTCTCGATCAACCTGCGGCGACAGGATTGCTACCTCACAAACACGGTCAAGATGATCTCGTCCGGCGACGAGATCACGCCCGACGTGCTCTCCTTTTTCACGCCCTACCTGCACCGCGAACTCGCCGCCGTCCGTCCCGAAGTCGTCATCAGTTTCGGTAACACGCCGACGCGCGCCCTGCTCCGCACCAAAAAACCGATCTCCCAACTGCGCGGCGAATTCCACGCCTACCAAGGCGGCCAACTCATGCCCACCTTCAACCCCGCATACCTCCTGCGCGACCCCACGAAGAAGCGCGAAGTCTGGGAGGACATGAAAAAGGTTCGCGCCCTGCTCGCCTCCGTCTAAACGCAGCCACAGAATTACCGCCCATTCGGAGTTGTGGGCGATTGAGCCAGCCTGCACGCTTTCGCGTCTCTCACTCCACGCTTCACCTTTTGCGCGCTTCAAGTTAATTTAACTCGCCGTGCAAAGTTCGACCTCCATCCTCCGCCCGCCCGACACTGACGCCAAGACCGCGAACGTCGCCGCGCCGGTGCGACAGCAAACGCCGCCGCAATATGTGGAGGTCGCCGTGCCGCTCCGCCTGTCGCGGACGTTCACCTATCGTCTGCCGCTGGCCTTGCGAGAGGAGACGCAGATCGGCGCGCGCCTGCTCGTGCCGTTCGGGCGCAAGTTGCTGACGGCTTATGTCGTCGCCTTGCATCAGGAGTTGGAGGCGGGCGTCGAGTTGGAGGAGGCGGAGATCAAGGAGGCGGAAGTGCTCCTCGATGCCGAGCCGCTCATCTCGCCGGACGTTCTGGAACTTACGCGCTGGCTCGCGGACTACTACGCCGCGCCCTGGGGCGAAGTGCTCAAGGCCGCGCTGCCCGCCGGTCTGAACTCGACCGTCGAACAAATCCTCGCCGCCACGCCGGAAGGCCGCGACGAACTCGCGCGCCTGCCCGCGCGCCGCGCCACCACGAACAAAGCACGCGCCCTGCAAATCATCGCCGACGAGAGCGAAACCACCCTGCGCAATCTCGCCACGCACTTCGGCCAGACGCGCGCCGGGTCGCTCGCGCGCCAACTCGAACAACACGGCTGGATCAAGATCACGCACCGCGCGCGCACCGCGCAGGCGCGCGCCAAACGCCGCAAGGCCGTGCGCCTGCGGCCGCCCGAAGCCCACGCGGGCGACGGCGCGCGCGCGCTCAATGCCGCGCAGGGGCGCATCGTCGATGCGCTCATCAAGTCGGGCGGCGAGATGCTGTTCGCCGAGTTGCTCGAAGCCGCCGACGCCTCGGTCTCGTCCATCCAGACGCTTGAGCGGCACGGCGTCGTCGAAGTGCTCGTCCGCGAAGTGCGCCGCGACCCGCTGGCCGACGCGCGCCTGCCTGAGAACACCGAGTTTACTTTGACGGACGAGCAGGCGGCCGCCTACGGCGAGATAGAAACGGCGCTCCACGCCGAACGCGCCTACGCGGCCTTTCTGCTCCACGGCGTGACGGGCAGCGGCAAGACCGAAATCTACATTCGCGCCATGCGCACCGCGCTCAAGCTGGGTCGCTCGGCCATGATGCTCGTGCCCGAAATCGCGCTCACGCCGGTCTTCTCGCGCCGCCTGCGCGCGCACTTCGGCGAGGCGGTCGCCATCTTCCACTCGTCACTCACGACGGGCGAGCGTTACGACGAATGGAGCCGCATCAAGCGGGGCGAAGCGCGCGTCGTCATCGGCACGCGCTCGGCGATCTTCGCGCCCGTCCGAGACCTCGGCATCATCATCGTGGACGAGGAACACGAAGCCTCTTACCGGCAGCAGGAATCGCCCTATTACAACGGCCGCGATACGGCCGTGATGCGCGCTTTGAAGGAGCGCGCCGTCGTCGTTTTGGGTTCGGCCACGCCCTCGCTCGAATCCTTCCACAACGCGCGCGGCGGCAAGTATCGTTACCTGCGCCTGCAAAGTCGCATCGCTAATCGCGCCATGGCCTCGGCCGAGATCGTGGACATGCGCGAGGTCTTCCAGAAAGCGGGCAAGCAGCAGGCGCTCTCCCAGCAACTCTTCGACGCCATCGAGGAGACGCACGCGCGCGGCGAACAATCAATCGTCCTGTTGAACCGGCGCGGCTATTCGAGTTTCGTCCTGTGCCGCTCGTGCGGCGAGCGTATGCAGTGCCCGCAGTGCGACGTGACGCTCACCTATCACCAGCGCGAACGCAGTCTCATCTGCCACTACTGCGACCACCGGCGGCGTCCGCCCACCGAATGTCCCTCTTGCAAAGGCAAGTACATTTACTTCGTCGGCGAAGGCACGGAGCAAATCGAGGAGATCATCAAGGCGCGCTTCCCCACCCTGCGCATCGCGCGTCTCGACCGCGACACCACCGCGCGCCGCCACACCTACGAGCGTGCGATTCTCAGCTTCGGCGCGGGCGAACTCGACATGCTCGTCGGCACGCAGATGATCGCCAAAGGCCACGACTTCCCGAACGTCACGCTCGTCGGCGTCGTCTCCGTCGATGCCGGTCTCGCGATGCCCGACTTTCGCGCCAGCGAGCGCACCTTCCAGTTGATCACGCAGGTGGCCGGCCGCGCCGGTCGCGGCACGCTCGCCGGGCGCGTCCTCATCCAGACGTTCCACCCCGAACACTACGCGCTGCGCCACGCCTGCGCGCAGGATTACGACACCTTCTACGAAGAGGAAATTCGCTACCGCGAGACCATGAGCTATCCGCCCTTCGTCTCGCTCGCCTCGCTGCTCATCCACGGCGAGGATTTGACGCGCGTGCAAACGACGGCGGCGGAAATCCGGCAGGCGCTCGACCGCGCGAACACCGAGCGCACCTGTCGCATCCTCGGCCCCGCGCCCGCGCCGCTCGCACGCCTGCGCGGCGAGCACCGCTTCCAGATTCTGCTCAAGTCGCGTCAACGCACGCGCATGCGTTCCCTCCTGGACATCGCGCTCGCCGAGGCGGGCGCATCGCCCAACTGCGATCTGAACAGCGTCAACGTCGAGATTGATCCGGTGAATCTAATGTAGGAGATGCGCGCCGCGCCGGAGAGCCGTCCGACGGCGAAACTCAAGCGCGCCGCCCTTTTTGTCGATGAGACTTTCAGAATTAGCACGCCTGACGGGCGCGACCCTCGAAGGCGCGGCCACGGACATCGAGATCGACGGCGCGGCCGGACTCGACGAGGCCGAAGCCGGACACGTCGCCTTCCTCGCCAACCCGCGCTACACCCCGCGCGTGCAGACGACGCGCGCCTCGGCCGTCTATCTCGCGCCGACCGTCGAAGCAGGCAGAGCGGACATCGCCGTCCTGCGCACGCCCGACCCTTACCTCGCCTACACGCGCGCCCTGCGTCTCTTTCATCCCGAACCCGACTTCGCGCCCTTCGTCCACCCGTCGGCCGTCATCGATCCTACGGCGCGCGTGGACGAGCATGTCTGGATCGGCGCGTGCGTCGTCATCGGGCGCAACGCGGAGATCGCTTCCGGCGTGCGCATTTATCCGAACGTGACGATCTACGACGGCGTGCGCGTGGGCGAAGACACAACGCTCCATTCCGGCGTCGCGCTGCGCGAGGGGACGCAGGTCGGCGCGCGCGTCATTATTCACAACAACGTGGTCGTCGGCTCGGACGGCTTCGGCTACGCGAAGGACGAAGAACGCCGCTGGTTGAAGATTCCCCAGACGGGGCGCGTTGTTATCGCCGACGACGTGGAGATCGGCGCGGGCACGACGATTGACTCCGCCTCGGTCGGCGAGACGCGCATCGCGCGCGGAGCGAAGATAGACAACCTCGTACAGATCGGCCACTCCTGCACAATCGGCGAAGACACGCTCCTGTGCGCGCAGGTCGGCCTCGCGGGGAGTTCGCACATCGGCAACCGCGTCATCCTCGCGGGGCAGGCAGGCGTGGCCGGCCACCTCACCATCGGCGACGACTGCGTGCTCACGGCCAAGAGCGCGACCAGCCACGACGTGCCCGCCGGAAAAATGCTCTCCGGCATCCCCGCCTTCGACAACCGCGACTGGCTACGCTCGACCGCCGCCTTCCGCCGCCTCGGCGACATGCAGCGCACCATACGCCAGCTCGAAGCCCGCCTCGCCACGCTCGAAAAATCCTCCGGTGACGACTGAGCCAAAGTCTGCCCCTCCATAAGTCCCTTGCAAATAGAAGAGGCGCGTGCCGCAAATTACAGGGACGCGGCTTGTTTCTATTCGTCCCTTCGGCCGGACACGCGGGTAAGCGCCCCTGCTACACCACTAGATTTACTGCTTCGACCATAGATTTTACTGCTCCCACACGCAGGTTTTGCCGCCTCGACCACGACTTGCGACGCGCTCACTCTCACATCTCTACGAACGATCCGGCCGACGATAAATTTTGTCTTGACAAATTTGAGACCCGCCCACGATAATAGGTTTTGAAATTGGATTTCAATTTCGCCGGAAGCGAAATTAAGTCCGAAATCGACAGCCTTTAGCGAAATTCCTCGGGAGCCAAGCCAGTGAAATCCTCGAATCGAGCGACAGCGGCGCATGTCCTGCCGTCAGACCGCGAAGACCGGCAAGTCGAAGTCATCCTTGAAGACGATGGGGCGTGCGTCGCGTTGCGCCTATCGACCTGGACGGAGGGTCTCGGGTGGTGCGCGCAGAAGACCATCCGGCTCGACGGCGAACAACTCGATGACCTGCACCACGCCATCAGCGTCGCGCGGCATCGCCTGAACCGTCAGCGCGCGGAGGACGGACAATTCAGACCGGCCGCGCAGGTCGTCCAACTCCCGACCGTCGCCTGACACACGGGCGCGCGCGTAAATTAAAAAGGCAGCGGGCGGATTTATCATCCGCCCGCTGCCTTTTTAATTTACGCGCTTTGTCTGCGCGATCTACTCGCCGCTCCCTGTTCAGCCCACCTGTTTGAGCGTGATGCGCTCGTTCGTGACGCTGGCTTTGCGCTCGGAAGTCAGTTTTTCGAGTTCTTCGACGTGCTGTTGCTCGTTGGAGATGCGCTCTTCGAGTAGGAAGCGCGTCGGGAGATCGCCGTCGCCACAGGCTTCCCAGGCGATCATGTATGCGGCCAGCGCCTCGCGCTCCATCTCCAAATCCTGACGCAGCATGTCGATGAGTTCGGTCGATTGACGAATCATGGCCGGTTCGACCGTGGGCACGCCGCCGAGCGAGACGATCTTGTCGCCGAGCGTGATGGCGTGCTCCTGCGATTCCTCGCCCTGCGAGCGAAAATACTTGCGATAGACTTCGCGCTCAATGCCCGTCACGAGAAAGCTGTGCTGCATGTACTGTATGACCGCGCCGAGTTCGAGACTAAGCGCGCGGTTCAGGGCGTCGATTAAATTTGCGTCTGCCATCAGGTTCAAGCCTCCACCGAAAAACCGTCGTGTGTTAGAAGTGCAGGCGGATGTTACCGCGCACGCGCCGCGCTGTCAAGCTAACTATTGAAATAGTTAAACTTAACAATGAAATTCGTTTTCAGTTGCAAAAAGGGATGGCGAGTTTTGGCCGCCAGCGGCGGTCGCGTCTGAGTTTACAGTAGGTTTCGCCGTAAGACGGGCGGGAGATTGGATGAAAGCGTGTGTAAGGAATCGCGGCTCAGGTCACGGAGCCGCCGTCGATGATGACGATCTCGCCGTTCATGAAGCTGTTGCGGTCGCTGACCATGAAGGCGGCGAACTCGGCCAGTTCCGCTGGTTGCCCCATACGGCCTTTCGAGACCCAGAAGTCGTGCATCTGGATGAGCCGTTCAGGGAGTGTATGCGCCAGTTCGGTGTCGAAGATTCCGGCGGCGATGGCGTTGACCGAGACGTTGAAGTTGGCGGCCTCGCGCGAGAGGCATTTGGTGAAACCGATCATGGCGGCCTTCGAGGTGGCGTAGTGGACGGAGGTCGGGAGCGAGCGGATCGCGCCGATGGAGGTGATGTTGAGAATCGCGCCCCTGCGCTGGCGGATCATCTGCTTGTAGATCGGCTTCGTCACGGCGAAGAGGCTGCCGACGTTCGTGCCGATCACTTCGTCCCAGGCGCGGTCGGTGGTGGTGGCGAAGTTGTCGCCGCGATTGATCGCCGCGTTGTTGACGAGGATGTCGATGCCGCCCCACTCCTCCACGAGTTGGCGCGTCAGGCGTTTCATCCCCAGCCTGTCCGTGACTGAGACTTTAAAGCCGTGGGCGCGACGGCCGTGCGCCATGATCTTTTGCGACATCGTCTCGGCGAGGTCTTCGCGCGAGTGGTAGTTGAAAGCCACGTCCGCGCCTTCGCGCGCGAAGATTTCGCACATCGCCGCCCCGATGCCGCGCGTGCCCCCCGAAATAAACGCCCGTTTCCCTTCCAGCAAAAGACTCAACTTGGCCGTTCTCCAAAAAAGCCCGCTTCCTTTTTACTCGGAGCGGGCGAGATGTTATGAATTCGAGAATTAAAGCGCGAACACAGTGCGGGCGTCAACTTGACTTTAAGACTTCAGCCGCGCGGCGCACCGAACATTCGCGTTCGCCTTCAGGCCGTGCGCACCTCGGCGGCCGTCGCCACGCGCTCGTCTTCCGCGAGCACGGGCGCGGGAATGAGCGCGGTGATCTCTTCGACGATCCGGCGCGTCGAGTGCGGGATGGCGAGGCCGGTCGTGGCCGCGCGCATCGCGGCGTAATAACGCGAGTCTTCCACCATGCGGCGCACCGCGGGCACGATGTCGCCCGCGCGTTCGAGCAGTACGCCCGCGCCGCGTTTCGACAGCATCGAGGCCGCCCCGGCCTCCTGGGGCATCGGCGCGGTCGTCGTGTCGGCGATGATCGGCACGCGACAGGCCAGAGCCTCAAAGGTGGTCAGGCCGCCGAGTTTCGAGATCATCACGTTGGCGGCCTGCATCAACTGCTCGACGTGTTCGGAGTAGCCGATCACTTTGACGGGGAACTTCGCGCCCGCCGCAATCGACTCGGCCTCTGCGCGCAGCTCTTTGTTATTCCCGGCGAGAAAGATCGCCTGCACGTCGAGGTCGCCGCGCACGAGTTCGCGGAAAATTTCGGGAATGTTGCCGCCGCCGACCCAGCCGGCGTTGACGAAGACGGTGAATTTCTGCGGGTCGAGTCCGAGGGCGTGGCGCGCGGCCTGCGCGGCGTGTTCGTCCGGCAGGTTGAACTTCGGATGGACGGGCATCCCCGAAATCTTGATCCGCTCCGGCGCGACGCCGTAATCAATCAACTGCCGGCGCGCCTCTTCGCTCGCCACGAGGTAGAGCCGCACGTCGTCGCACGCCCAACCTTTCCAGAAGCCGTAGCACGGGTCAGTCACGACCGTGACGAGCGGAATCTTGTCCGCGAGTTTCAACTCGCGGAGCACGCGCCCGATGGCGTGCTGCGTCAGCGGGTGAACGCTCACGACCACGTGCGGACACCAGCGCTCGAACAACTCGCCCACGTAGCCGACGCTGCGCCGGTAGAAAAACTCGCGCGTCTCCGGGCGAAAGCGGTTGACCGCCCAGTAGAGATACTTCATCCAGTGCTGCCGGTGGCGCAACACCCAGTTGTACACGTTCACGAGCCGCGCAGAGATCGAATGCGATTCCTCGATGGCGCGCACGACGCGCACGGCGTAAGAGTTCCCCGCGAAGAACTTCTGCAAGCCCGCCGCAATCGCCACCGCGGCCGAGCGATGCCCGCCGCCCGTGTCGGACGAGATGATCAGAATTTTGGGAACTCTTGCTCGAAACATAATTTCAGAGGTCAGAGGTTAGAGGTCAGAAGGTTAGTAAATAATCAGTTTTAACTGACCTCTAACCTCTGACCTCTGCTTTTAAGCTTTGACCGTCAGGCCGTCCGCTTTGGCTTCGTCGCGTTCGAGTTGTTTGCGCGACTTCTTCATCTCGCGTTCGAGTTTCTTGATCTGGATCAGGTGCTTTGGGTTGAACGGCAGGCTGGGGTAGTAGCTGTTCGACTCGTGCGTGCAGAAGCAACCCGTCTGCGCCTTTTTGCGTCGCTCCTGCATGGCGGGCGAGAGCCAGAGTTTCTGGAAGTTCCAATCGTAGTCGCGGAGGTTCCCCACAGCGTCCAGATTTTCGCAGGAGGAGACCGTGCCCTCGTCGTAGATGACGCCGCCGGCCGTGCCCGCGTAGCAGGTCATCTGCGCCTGCTGTTCTTCCTGCGCCTTCGCGATCAGGCCGTGCATGTAAATGTCGATGGCGGCCTTGAAGAAGCCTGCATCGCCGCCGTAGTTGTTCTTGATGGCCGAGTGGCGCGAATCGGAATCGATCATGTGCGCGAGTTCGGCGTAGCGCGCGTGATCGATGTCGAGTTCCTTCGGGTCGGCTGAGGGCGGACGGATGTAATTGAAGTTGACCTTGTCCGGCTTGAGGTCGTATTTCAGGAAATCGTACCACTCGAAGATCGTGTCCTGGTTCGTGTTCATGAAGCAGGTGCAGGTCTGGATGTCGAGGCGCGGGTATTCGCGCTTGATCGCCTGCAACTGGCGCGCGGTGTCGATGGCGATGTCCCATGAACCGGGCTTCTGCCGAATCTTCTCGTGCTGATCCTTGAGACCGTCGATGCCGAGCGCGACCGCCACGTTCAAATTCGGGCACTCCTGGAGTATGCGCGTCACATCGGGCATGATGCGTTTCTGAATCTGCCCGTTCGACATCAGGTAGACCGATTCGAGCTTGTTGTTCTCGTAGAAGGCGCGGACGATTTCGGGCAGGTCTTTGCGCGTGAACGGCTCGCCGCCGGCGAGAATGAGTACGCCGAGGTTGCCGCCGAGCGTCTCCGAGACGCGCTGGATTTCGTGCGTCTTCATCTGGAGTTTCTTGCGCGGGCGGTCGTCGAGTTCGTCCGTGAAGAAACAGTGCGTGCAGCGCATGTCGCAGACGGACGTTACCAGTATGTTCAACAGCACGGGCGCGAACGGCTGGCCGAGCGCGAGTTTGGCGTAACGTTTGAGAAGTTCTTTGGTCGTGTAATCCATCGAAAAACCTTTGATAATGCCGCAATAAAAAACGCGCCCGGTCTGAAGCGCGGATAAGCTTCGCCATCCCTCCCGGACGACGGCAGAACGAATGTACCCGTCAGCGCAGCAAAAGGCAAACTTTCACCCCGCCGTTTGCGCCTAACTTTGATGCTAATTTTCGTCCCCGCGCGCGCCGGAAAATCCGCGGCACAAAGGCCGCAAAGTCTTTCGCGCGGGTTGCGTTGCCGCCCGTGTGGTTATCGCCAGTTACCGATCAAAACGAATGGCGACCAGTAATAGGGGTGCGCGTATTGCAACGATTTCGTCCCGGCGTCGGGTTTAAGTGTGATGCCGCGTGTCGAGGCGTCTGCCGTTGCCGAACGGGATAGCTTTCCTTCGAGCATCGCCTGTTGAGCCAGTTGGAGGGCGGCGGCTTTCGTCAACTTCGGGTTTTCTTTTCGCAGGCGATAAAACTCGCTCATTAAAAGCTGCGTGCTTTCGTCAGCCACGCTCCACAGCGTTGCCAGAACAGCCTTCGCGCCTTTCAGTTGCGCGACGTAGCCGAAGCCTTCGAGTTCCCTGCCCGTTCCATCTTTTTCGCCCACGGCCGTTTGACAGGCGGAGAGCGTCAACAATTCGACTTCATCGAACGTGATTTCATCGTTAGTCTTCATCTCGTTCACGGTCAGGGCGGTTCCGTCGCCCAGCAGCAAGAACGAGTTGGTGGCATCGCCCGCGTTCAGGCTGAAGTGTGAAGCGATGTGTATGACCTTGTACCCTTTCAACAACTCCTTTTTGAATTGCGCTTCGTTGAAATCCGCGTCGAGCAAGGTGTGACCGGGCAACACCCCGTTCGGGGAATTTTCGTTTCTGACGATTGAGGCCAATTCCATTTTGACGGCGGGCAGCGCGCCGAAAGGGATGTCGCGGGTGCCGTTTGGGTGTTTGACAATTTGTGATTGGGTGACGCCGAGGCCGAGCACCTGCCAGTCCGGCGCGACGGGTGTGCCCAGACGGGTGCGGCTGGCGAGCGTGATCGTTACGTTCCGGTACTTCTGTCCGAAATATTGCCGCCCGTCCCAGAGGGCGGCAAGCGGCAACAAGCGCAGGTTGCCGTCGAGCGACCAGAGCAGAGTTTTTGCGCCCGCGCCGTCCAGTTGTCTCTCGACGGGTTTGATCAGGATGTCGTACAACTCTTTACCGAGCGGGCGCGGGTCAATCGCAGGGTTCTGCACGGCATCGCGAAACTTCGAGATTTTGTCGTTGAGCGTCGCCGCCTTAATTTCAGTCTTGCCGTCCGCCTGCGCCCTGGGCGTGGTGAGGATGACACGGTATCGGTCTTCCCCGACCAGCGTGTAGAGGTACACCACGCCCTCGCCCCAGGTCTTCAAATCGCTTTTGAGAGCGAGGTTTTCCTGCAAGTCGCTCTTCACGTTCGGGCGCGCGGCAAACTCGTCGGCCAGTTGCCGGAGGAACACCCCGAAAACTTTGTTGGCGTCTTGAGTTTGTTTCACGAGTTCGTCGAAGCGTCTCTGCTGGTCGGCGTTGAGACCCTGTTTTTGCAGTTCCTGCAATTTGCCGAACTCCGCGCCGAGGGCTGCGAGTTTGTCGGCGATGGCGTCGTAGCGCGTGAGCGCATCACGCTCCTCCGGCCGCAGGTCTGCGCGCTGCCGGAGTTTGTCCGATTCGGAAGCGTCGCGGCGCAGGTAGGAGAGCACTTCCTCCTCCTTGAGCATTTGGAGAACCTGTTCGGCTTCGAGCAGGCGGCCATCCTCGATGAGCCAGTTCGCCAGCCGCCGGTAGTGCTGCTCCTTCTTTTCCAGAAACCCTTTTTGCGCGAGCGGGTCGAGGTTCTGAAACTTCTGCCGCTCGCCCTGAATGGCGTTGACGCCGCGCTTGCCGTAGAGGATCGCCAGACGCCGGTTGCCGAGCGCGTGGTGCGTGCGGCTCAGTTCGTTGAGCAGCGCGCTGAACGGCGGCGCGAAGGTGTGGTTTTCGTCAACCCCGACGGACTTGTAAATCATCAACGCCTCGTTCTGGTGTTCGAGCGCTTCCTTGAACTTCCCCAATTCCAGCAACGCCCAGCCCACGTTTTGCAGGTCGCCCGCGATTTCCTCCCTGACGCCCTGCTGCCGGCTGAGCTCAAGCGCCTGCCGGTAGTGCTCGGCCGCCTTGTCCCACTTCTCCAGTTTCGCGTAGGCGTAGCCGAGGGAGGTGGCTCCCGTCCTGATCAAGCCCATGTCTTTGTTGGCACGGGTGACGACCATCGCTTTTTCGTAATACCCGAGGCTCAACGCGTAATCCTCATTCATGCGGTACGCGAGGGCGATGCCGTGGAGTCGGCTGCTCTCGATCAGACCGCTGAAGTTTTCGTCGAAGACGCCCATCCCCTTGATACTGAGATTCTTCTTCCAGTTCGACGCGTAATCCGGCGACTGCAAAATCTCCAGAGTCTGTTTGACGTATTCGGCGACTTTCGGCTTATCGTTCAGCAGCCAGTGCATCGTGGTCAGGCTTTGCAGCACCGTCGCCTGCCCGGCCTTGTCGTCAAGCTCGCGATAAATCGCCCGCGCCCGCTCAAGATTGTCGAAGGCCGGTTGGTAATCGAAGTTGAGGAATTGCCGGAGGGCGATTGCCACCAGCACCTGCGCCGCCATGCGCTCCTGCCCCGGATGGGCGCGATAAATGTCGAGCGACCGCTGGTAAAATTCCAGCGCGCGCGCCGCATCCTTCGCTTCCCGCGCGTACATCACGCCGATCCGGTCGAGTGTGAACGCCTCTTCATGTTTGTATTTAACGTCGCCCGTGGCCTGATACAATTCGCGGTAGCTGACCAGCGCTTCGTTGAGATACTTGAAGGCCTCGTCCCTTTTCCCCAGACTGGTATCTAAACGCCCGGCCAAGTCTCCGAGCGCGCTCGCCTCGACCGCTTTGACGTTCAGCCAGCTTTCCCTCAGTCCACCCGCGCGGAGCTTTTCATCTCCGAGCACTTCCCTGTAGGCCGCCACGGCGAGCTTCAAAAACTCGACGCCCTCCTGTGCCTCCGACAGGTTGTAGTGCGTTTGCGAGATGCCGTTGAGGCACAATCCCTGCCCGCTCTTCACCAGCAGCCTGAGTTGATTGCGTGCCTCTTCCAACTGCGCGGCACTCCCGCCCATCCGGTTAATTTGTTCGAGCAGAGATTGATCCGCGAGCCTCGGTTCCAAAGCGCGATACATCGCCAGCGCCTCGTTCAACTTCGCCCGCGCCGCGAGAGAGTCGGCCTGCGATTTGACCATCAGGCGCTGCCCCTCTTTCAACACGGCCTGCGCCTTGCTCACGTCCGAATACAGCCCGCCGAAGAGGGCGGCGATCTGTTGATTGAGCTTGAGATGGCTGACTTGCCGGGCGGTCAAGTCTGCCAGATACACGTCGCCCAACGCGCGCCAGCCCGCGAGGGCTTCTTCCAGTTTGGCAATGGCCGCGTCCGCCTGACCGGCGATGTTTTGCGCCGTTACCCCGGCGACGAACACGCGTTCGGTCGCCGCGCGACGTTTATCCAGAGCCGTCGCCGGGCGCGCGGCTTCGCGGCGGATTGAGTAGTCGCCCCGTCCGGCTTTCGCGTCCGTGCCGCTCACTTCCAGCACGAATATGCCGGGCTGCTCCGCCACGACGCTCAGCGTCTCAGGCCCTTGCGTGCCGTTCGGGCTGTCCATCGTCGCCACGACCCGGCCGCCCTCGTCCAGCAGTTTGAGCGTTACGTCAATGCCCTTCTGCTCGACGCGCACCTGCGCGAACTCGCCTCTCCGCAGGGCGACTCTGTAACGGTGCGTGCCCGCGCCTGCCAACGCGCGTTCGAGAGACTGGTTCGGGGGCAGCTCTCGAATTTCGTCCGGCGGCGTTTGTCCGAGCGCGTGCGGCGTCGCCGGCCACAAGAGCAGCAAGAGCGCGAAGACGTGCAAAGAGTTGAAGAGGAGCAAGCGTGTGCGTGCGGGCGAGATTCCGAACATATGTTTTCCTTATCGGCTTCAACGTGAGAAGTAGAGCGGATGCCAGAGATTTCGTTGATGACTGCGGCCTGCGAACGGCGACTATCGGCTGTCCGACGGCGGTGTGAGAACCGCGACAGTATATTTACAACTGGCGGAAGCGCAAGAAAAAAACTCAGG
The DNA here is from genome assembly GCA_035645855.1 of Pyrinomonadaceae bacterium. GTDB lineage: Bacteria > Acidobacteriota > Blastocatellia > Pyrinomonadales > Pyrinomonadaceae > JAIVJZ01. The sequence continues at coordinate 138,810 of DASQLU010000060.1, read as the reverse complement.
CCGGGACGCTAATTTCCGTTCTCGCGCGCCGGAAAGTTCCGCTGCTGGCGGCCTTAAGAAATTTGTTAGGTTCGCGTCAATTCAGCAGAACTTCCGAAGCACCTACCGCCCGGCATCACCCGCCGCCCCAAGCGACTGCTGGAATTTGAGAAGTAGCGTGCCGGCGGCTAGGCGCAGGCCGTCGTTGGGCAGCGCCGCTACCATCCATTAGGGGGCGGCAATAGCCGGGTTTTAAGGAATGCGAAGTATTTGTCCGCGCCCTCGAAAATCTCAGCGCCTGCCCCCATGTAAGCACGAGCCAATTCGTCCCCCGCCCGCTCCAAGTTGCCCAACTCGAATTGGCATTGTCCCAACCGCAGATGCAGGAACGGATTGCCGATGGCGTCAGGGCAGTGCATCGCCAGCGACAGATTGTCCCGCCCCGCTACGAAATCACCGCCAAGAAAATTCGCGTCACCGACGGCGGCCAATATCCAGGTAGCCGCTTCCCAATCTGTTTGAGGCTCAGGTAACAGCGCCCAGGCAGCCCAGTATTTCTTGAGGGCGTCTGGGTAATGAGCTTTCTCTGCGAGCGCATCGCCTTCCGCGCAGAGGACTTCGATGCGTTTATGAGTCGAGTCGTCGAGTTCTGCCATCACTTTCCCCCAAGCCACCTAACGCATATTGAGCCGAATGAGTCAGCCTCATTCCCCGCTGGAGAGCGTGAAAAGTCGAGTGTGACGGTTTAACTTCCGTTCTCGCGCTCGCCGCGCACTTTGATGCCGAGCGCGCGCATGCGGCGGTAGAGGTGGCTGCGATCCAGTCCCATCAATTCGGCGGCGCGCGTGACGTTGCCTTCGGCCTCGGCGAGCTTGCGGCGGATGAACTCACGCTGGTGCGCCTCGCTCGCCTCTCTGAAGGAGTTGAAGCGATAGACGGCGACGGGCGGGGCTTCGCCGCCGAGCGGCGGCAGATCGCTCGCGTTCACGCGCGCCTTGCGGTTCATAATGACCACGCGTTCCACCGTGTTCCTGAGTTCGCGGACGTTTCCCGGCCAGGTGTAACTTTGCAGCGCGTCCAACGCTTCGAGTTCAAAACGTTTCGGCGGATTGCCGTAGGCGGCGGAGAACTTGCGGTTGAAATGCTCGCAGAGCAGCGGCACGTCTTCGAGCCGGTCGCGCAGGGGGGGCACTTCAAACGGGATCACGTTGAGGCGATAGAACAGGTCGGCGCGAAAATTACCGCGCTCGATCTCGTCTTCCAGACGCTTGTTGGTCGCCGCCACGATACGCACATCCACGCGAATCTGCGCGCCGCCCCCGACGGGCGTGAAGCGTTGTTCTTCGAGCACGCGCAAAACTTTCGCCTGCGTGCGCGCGCTCATGTCGCCCACCTCGTCGAGAAAGAGCGTCGTGCCGTCGGCCAACTCGAACTTGCCGCGCTTGGCCGAAGTCGCCCCCGTAAACGCGCCTTTCACGTGGCCGAGCAACTCCGACTCGATCAACTCTTCGGGGATGGCCGCGCAGTTCACCTCGACGAGCGGCGCGCCCGCACGGCGCGACTGCGCGTGGATGGCGCGCGCCACGAGTTCTTTGCCCGTGCCGGATTCGCCGTAGATGAGCACGCGCCCGTCCGTGGGAGCGACGGCCGCGATCTGCTTGCGCAGCGCGCGCATCGCCACAGACTCGCCGACCATCGCGTTCTCCTCGTTGATCTCGGCGGCGAGCGTGGCGTTAAGGCGTTCGAGCGAGCGCTGGCGCAGGGCGTTGCGCACGGTGAGCAGGGTGCGTTCGATGGAGAGCGGCTTTTCGATGAAGTCGAACGCGCCGAGTTTCGTCGCGCGCACGGCCGTCTCGATATTGGCGTGGCCGGAGATCATCACGACGGCGCAGTCCGCGCCGGACGAGGCGAGGCGCGCGAGCGTCTCCAGCCCGTCCATGCCGGGCAGCCACACGTCGAGCAGTACGCAACCGTAAGCGCGCCGCTCGACAGCGTGCAGGCACTCCTCGCCTGACCCGACGGCCTCCACTGCGAAGCCTTCGTCTTCCAGCACGCCGCGCAGCGTCTCGCGGATGCCGCGCTCGTCGTCAACAATGAGAATCGAGTTAGCCATGAGAAAGCAGAGGTCAGAGGTCGGAGATCAGAGGTCAGAGGTTAGAGGCCAGTTCTTCTTCTTCTGACCTCTGACCTCTGATCTCCGACCTCTGTTGTTGCGTTTCGTCCGTGACGGGAATTTCGACGAGAAATTTCGCGCCGCGCGGGCGATTGGGTTCGGCGCGGATGCGCCCGCCGTGCTCGCCGACGATGCGCTGGACGATGGCGAGGCCGAGACCCGTGCCGCGCCCGCGCGTGGAAAAGTAGGGTTGGAAGAGGCGCGAGAAATCGGAGCGTTCGATGCCGTGGCCGCTGTCGCCGATCTCTATGAGGAGCATGGCGCGCGAGGGGTCGTGGCCGGTGGCGACGGTGATGCGCCGCTCGCCCTGCGGCGCGTCCGACATTGCTTCGAGCGCGTTGTCGATCAGGTTGACGATGGCGCGGCGCATCTGTTCCGCATCGAGCATGCCGGGCGGGAGCGTGCGCGCGAGATGAACGTCCAGACGCACGTCTTCGAGCCGGTCTTCGTAAAGCGCCACGGCCTGTCGCACCACCTCGTTCAAATCCGCCGCTTCGAGCCGCGCGTGCGGCAGGCGCGCGAAACGCGAAAACTCGTCGACCATTGCCTTCAGCCCCGCCACCTCGCGCGTGATCGTCGTCGTACATTCCTCGACCACACGCGCCACGCGTGCGTGCTCCGCGCGCTCCGGCTCGACTCCGCCGCCACCGCTAAACGCCTCGCCGTTTGCGCCGGCTGCGTCGCCATTCGTGGCGGCTGCGTCGCCGCTTGCATCGGGCGTGTCGTTGTTGAAAGTAAGCCTCCCGCCGTTCGCTGCGAGGGTCTCGACGACCGGGTCGCCCGCGCCGTGGAGGCGTCGGAAGTTGCGCGCGATGCGTTCGGCCGAGAGTTGGATGGGCGTCAGCGGATTTTTAATCTCGTGCGCCATGCGTCGCGCCACTTCGCTCCAGGCGGCGGCGCGCTGCGCGGCCAGCAGTTCCGTCAGGTCTTCGATGACGAGGACGATGCCGCGCGAGGAGCGTGCCGTCGCGCCACCGTCCGCCAGAGTGCCGAGCGCGGTGGCCGTGAGCGCGACGGGCAGCACGCCGCCGTCCTGAGATGCGCCGCGCGCCAGTTCCATCTGCCACGCGGCGCGTCCCGTTCGCCGCGCGCGCGCGAGCACGCCTTCCAGCACGAGATGATCCTCCGCGCTCAATATCTCTTTGAGCGGCGCGCCGGCCACCGGCGCTTCGCCGAGCCGGAGCATGAGCACGGCGGCGGCGTTGATGGTCGTCACGCGGTTCTCTTCGTCGAGCGAGATGACGCCGGTCGAGAGCGATTCGAGCACGGTTTCGATGTAGTTGCGCCGCTCGTCGAGCGCGAGGTTTTTGTCGCGTAGTTCCGACGCGCCCGCTTCGATGCGGCGGCGGTTCTCTTCGAGTTGCGCGGTCATCTGGTTGAAGGAGGCGGCGAGGATGGCGAGTTCGTCGTCGGCGATGGTCGCGACGCGGTGCGCGAGGTTGCCGCGCGCCACTTCGTCGGCCGCTTCGGCGAGCGCGCGGATGGGCGCGCCGATGCCGCGCGCGAGGTGGATCGCGCTCCACGTCGCCGCGAACAGCAGAAGCAGCGTCATCAGCCCGATGGTGGACAGACCGAGCAAGCGCACTTTGCGTTGTCTGCGTTTGAAATCCTCGAACGTCTGGCTGCTCCTGACGAGTTCGGCGAGTTGCGGGTCGGCGCGCCGCTCGCGCGCGGTGACAGCCAACGAACCGTGAAGCAGGCGCAGCTCCGCCACGTCGAAAACTTTCGCCCCGATCTTGATCTCGCCCTGAAATTCATCCCGCCCCGCCGCCGCCGGCAGGCTGTTTAGGATCGCCTGCGCTTCACCCGGTTGCAGGCCGCGCTCGGCCGTCAGTCCCTCGAAATCCCCATTTGGCCGTAGCGACAAGAGCGACAAATTGCCCCGCGCTGCCAGAAAGTCGAGTTCCTGCTGGAACCTCGGAGTGTCACCGCCACCCAATAAGTACGGGGCTTGGACGAGCCGGGCGGTCACCATCAAGTGTTCGGCCGCGTTGCGCGCCTCGTTCGTCTGCACTTCGCGCGCCTGCCGCACCACCGCTTCGGGCAAACTGCTGAACCACTTTTCGAGCGAGCGATTGAAGAAGATGTAGGAGAAGACCGCCATCGCCGTGATCGGCAGCAGGCTCACGGCGATGAAGTAGACGACGAGCCGCGTCTTGATCTTCGAGCCGAGTTCGTGCGCGCGCCGCTCGCGCCTGAGTTTGACGAGGTTGCGCACGAAGATGAAGGTGAAGATGATGAAGGCGATGAAGTTGAGCGACGAGAGCGCGTAGAGCAGCAGTGTGTCGGAGGCCGTGTCGGGCGTGAAGATTTCCCACAGCCCGAAGACCTGCAACGCGATGAGCACGAACAACAGCGACAACACGAGACCGCCGAGCAGCCACGGCGCACCGCGCCGCCTGGGTTTCGGCGCGCCCGTCGCATCCTGTGTCTGTTCGGCCGATTGGTCAGTCATCACGTTTCGCGGGGACAGAGTTTAACACGCGGGCGGGCGCGCCGGTGTATTCTCCGTCTCACCTCCCGCCCCGGTTTCGGTTACAATCGCCGGGGACTTCAAAGAGACTGCACCTGATACGCGAGCCGCGAGCGCTTTCACCCGATGAACCCACTCGACATTTTTCTCAACCCGCAAGGCCGACTGCGCAGCGGGTGGCGATTCACCATCTTTTGCGCCGTCTACTATACGGCGCTCGCCTCGTTCTTCATCGCCGTCTCCGCCGCGTTCTTCCTGTCCGGCTCGAACGCCGAAGCGCGCCTCGGCGGCACGCTCGGCTACCTCCTGCAAGCCTTCGCGATCTTCTCGGCCGCGCTCGTCGTCGGCTGGGGCTGCGGGCGTCTGTTTGAAGACCTACCCCTCGGCGCTCTCGGCTGGACGCGACATCGCGGCTGGCTGCGCGACCTGCTCGCCGGCTCGCTTATCGGCGCGCTCTCGCTCGTGCTCGCCGCGCTCGCCGCGACGGCGTTCGGCGGTTTCAAGTTCGCCCTCACGCCCTCTTTTGCAAACGTCGCGTTCGTGAAGACCTTCTTCGGGTCAGCCGTCATCTTTATCATCGCGGCGGCGGCGGAAGAGATGTTGTTTCGGGGTTATCCCCTGCAGACGATGATGCGCGCGCTGCCCTTTCTCGCGGCGGTCGTCCCCTCTTCGGTGCTCTTCGCCTATGTGCATCTGAACAACCCGAACGTGCGTTGGGGCTTCACCTTCATCAACACGACGCTGGCTGGTTTCTGGCTCGCCGTGGCCTACCTGCGCACGCGCAGCCTCTGGTTTCCGCTCGGGCTCCACTGGGCCTGGAACTGGACGATGGGCGCGCTGCTCGGCCTGCCCGTCAGCGGCATCACGAGCCTGACGCGCGCGCCGCTCCTCCGCGCCACAGACACAGGCCCCGCCTGGCTCACCGGCGGCGCGTACGGCATCGAAGGCGGCGCGGCCTGCACCCTCGCCCTCATCGTCTCGATGATCTTTATCTGGAAAACGCGCCTGCTCCGAGCCGACGAAGAGTTGAAGAAGTTTACCGACGGAGAAGTGACGAGTAAATGAGTGACCGAGTAAATGAGTGACGAGTAAATGAGTGACGAGTAGATGAGTGACGAGTAAATGAGTGACGGGTAACGAGTCAGGGCAAACAGTGTGAGCCGCGGAGCGGCGGCAGATAGTAGCCCCGCCCGTGAGGGCGGGGGTCAGCGTCGGGATAAAATTAAGTAAGCCCCGTCAGGGGCGACACATTATGGCTGGTGTCGTGTCGCCCCTGACGGGGCTTTAATCGTTATTACCTATAGCAAACCCCGCGCTGACGCACGGGGCTACTATCTGCCGCCGCTCCGCGGCTCTATTCTACGGTCGCTACGCGGCTCTATTCTACGGCCGCTCCGCGTTTCTATGTGGGGTACTCTCTTGCGGCTTTGCGGCTCTGGACGGCCTTACCACTCGCCGCTTCGTCATCTCTCGCTGATCGGCACGTACTTCAAATCGCGCTGGCCGATGTATTCGGCGCGTGGGCGGATGAGTTTGTTGTTGGCGTATTGTTCAAGGACGTGCGCCGTCCAGCCGGAAATGCGCGAGACGGCGAAGATGGGCGTGTAGAGTTCGAGCGGGATGCCCATCATGTAATAGGTCGAGGCCGAGTAGAAATCCACGTTCGGGTACATGCCCTTCTCGCGATGGATATAATCCTCGATCCGGCGCGAAATCTCGTACCACTTCGTTTCGCCCTTCGCCTCGCCGACCTCCTGCGAGAACCGCCGCAGGTGCGTGGCGCGCGGGTCTTCCGTCTTGTAGACGGCGTGGCCGATGCCCATGATCTTCTTCTTCTGCGCGAGCGCGCCCCGGACGAACTCTTCCGCCTTCTCTACTTCGCCGATCTCCAGCAGCATCTTCATCACGTTGGTGTTCGCGCCGCCGTGCAGCGGGCCGGAGAGGGCTGCGATGGCCGCCGTGACCGCGCCGTACACGTCCGCGAGCGTACCGGCGACGACGCGCGCCGTGAAGGTCGAAGCGTTCAGTTCGTGGTCGGCGTGCAGTATGAGGCAGATATCAAAGATGCGCGCCTCGCGCTCGGACGGCATCTCGCCCTTGAGCATGTAGAGAAAGTTGGTGGCGATGTCGAGTTCGGGCTTGGCCGGGATGGGCTCCTGCCCGTTGCGCAGTCGCTCGATGGCGGCGACGAGGACGGGAAACTGCGCCGTCAGGCGGGTGGCCGTGCGCAGCGCGCCCTCGCGCGAGATGTCGCAACACTCCTTGTCGTAGAAGTCGAGCGCGGAGACGGCCGTGCGCAGCATGTCCATCGGCTCGGCGTCGCGCGGGAAGGAGCGTATGAGTTCGACGACTTGCGCGGGCAGTTCGTAATGCTCGCCGATGTCGCGTTTGAACGCATCGAATTCCGCACGGGTCGGCAGACGGCCGTGCCAGAGCAGGTAGACGGTCTCTTCAAAAGTTGAATGCGCGGCCAGGTCGTGAATATCGTAGCCCTGATAAATGAGTATGCCCTGCTCGCCGTTCACGTCGCCGATTGACGAGCTTGCGGCCACGACGCCGCGTAAGCCCGCACCGCCCGCCGGAGCGGCGGCGGCAGGCGCGCTCGCCCCCTTCGGTGTGTCCGTCGCGGGTGCGGTTGCAGCTTCCTTCGCGTTTTCCATGATAGGTATCCTTGAAGTTTCTTAAGTTGAGTCGAAGATAGCAAATGGGGTGACAAGTGACAAGCGACGGATGACGAGAGCAAAGTCGTGAATCGTAAATCGTAAATCGTGCGGGGAAACCGCCCCGCAACGCGCTCGTTGCCGCCCCGTGATGCGCGAAGTTTCTTACGAATCGAGACCTGTGACGCGCACCGTCCGGCCGCGTTCGACGCCCAGCAGCAGGGCGGCCGACGCACGTTCCGCGGCGATCTCCAGAAAGCCCGCGCTGCCCCAGATGGCGAACAATTCGCCCGCCGCTGCCGTGCCGCCCGCTGCTTCGGCGTAAAACCGGCGAAACGAACTTATCACGCGTCCGCCGACTTCCAGCCTCGCGCCCCGCTCGAACTCCGCCCCGGCCACGTCCGGCCGCGTGATGTTCGTGATGAGATTGCCGAAGCGGTCGATGTGGATGACCTCGGCCGACCAGCCCCCGCGAGCGTCGCGCACGGGCGCGAGCGGGGCGAGCCTCATGTGGTCTTCGATCAACTCTCCGAACGCTTCGGGCAACGCGCCTCCCGAGAGCGCGCCGGCGACGGGCGCGAAGATGTCGCGCCCGTGAAAGGTGCGGCTCACGGGCGCGCGGAAAAACTGCTCGTTCATCAAATGATAGACGCGCACGTCGCGTTCGCGTTCGCAGGCGTAGCTGAAGAGACCGTTGTCCGGCCCGATGAAGAAGTAGTTTTGCGTGGCGATGAGAAGCGGGCGGCGCGCGGAGCCGACGCCGGGGTCGACCACGGCGAGGTGGATCGCGCCCGGCGGAAAACTCTCGTAAGCGGCGAGCAGCGTGAACGCGCCCGCGCGTATGTCGTGCGCGGGAATCTCGTGTGTGATGTCGACGATTCGCGCGCGCGGATTAACCGACAGGATCGCGCCTTTCAACGCGCCGGCGAAATAATCGGCCGTGCCGAAGTCTGTCAGTAGCGTGACGAGCATAAAAGTTTCAGGTTTCAGGTTTCAGGTTTCAAGTTCGAGGCAACGGAGACTCGAACCTCAGTCCTGAAATTTGAAACCTGAAAGCTGAAACTTTTCAGTCCTGAAACTTGAAACCTGAAACCTGAAACTTTATTGAATCCGCGTTTCGGTCGCCGTGCGGATCATGAGTTCCTGGCCGCGTTCGAGGCGAATGTCTTTGCCGCGCGAGGTGATCGCGCCGCCCGCACCGATGCTGCCGCCGATCACCGCGCCGATGGCCGCGCCTTTGCCGCCGCCCGCAATCGCGCCGATGATCGCGCCGATGCCTGCTCCCGCGCCGACCTTCGCCACGTCGTCCTTCGTCGTGTTCTGGCCGCGCACGCCGCCCTCTTCGTCAACTTCGCTGACGTCGCTGGTCGAACGGCCGATTACTTCGACAACCTGCGCGTGGAAATTCGTGAAGCGGCCGTCCGGCAGGCTGATCTGCTCGAAGTCGAGTTGCAATTCGGCCGTGCCGCGCACCTTGCCCGCGCGCCGCACGTTCTTGACGCGCCCCGTCACCTGCGCGCCCTCATACTCGGCCGGTTCGATGACGCGCGCCTCGAAGCGGTCGCCGCGCTGCGTCGCATCGGTCGAGAGATTGGTCAGCAGTTCGACGCGCATGTTTGTGTCCATGGGGATGTCGAGCGTGCCGATCTGTCGCGGCGTGCTGTCGTTGCCCCTGCGGCTGCCCGAATCGCTCACGCGCGCATTCGTGGCGGAACCGGACGCCCCGCGCGCATCGCTCACGGGTCGCGCGCCGGCGTTTGTGCGGCCGCCCGTCGCGCCGCGCCGCGAGAGACCCGGCGGGACGATGGAATCGAAGCCGCGACGATCAAAACCGGCCTCGTAACCGATCTCGAAACCCTGCTGGTAGCCGTCGCGGTAATCTTCCGGCGAGCCGTAGGCGGGGATATAGGCGCGGTCGCCGCGCCCGTACTCATCCTTGTTGCGATAGTCGCGCTCGGCGCGGTCGATGGAATCGCGGTAGCCCGCCTGGTAGCCGTCGGAATAACCCGTGCGATAGCCGCGTTCGAGCGCGCCGGCCTGCTGCTGCGGCGGCGTCGTCGGCGCGTTGGCGGCCGGTGAGTTGTCGTCGTGCGCGCTCCCTGCTGCGGCGGCGCGTGGGACGGATGTCGCGGGCAAGAGGACGACGGCCAGCGCGAAGGACAGTGCGGCGGGCAACAAGCGTGTGCGGGTCTGCATATTTTCTCTCCTTACAAATATTCCGGCAAAAAAATTGCGGCTCGTCGAATCTATCTGCGCGCCGTAGGCGTTTCAGGCGCGTCCGTGTTTGTCGCGACGGCCTATGCTAACACTTCGATCCGCCGCCGTGAATCGACTTTTGAAGCCGCTTGACCGCGCTTCACTCCGCCGCTAGACTCCGAACGCGCCGCCCACAACAAGCATCAAACAAACGCAGGAGAGAGAATGTCGGGGACGGCGCGGCGAGCTGTCAGTTGCATGTGATGTTCGGCGGCCGACTGCCAGTTGTCCGTCTTCTTCGTCAGTTGTTCGTGGTCAGTTGCCGTTTGCTTCGTGATGATCACGCGAGTTACTGAAATTTCGGTTGAACAACTGACTACGGACAACCGACTACGGACGACTGACCACGGGCAAACAATTTTATGCGGAGAGTTTATTTAGACAACAGTGCGACGACGCCGGTCGACCGGCGCGTGGTCGAGGCGATGTTGCCTTATCTGACGGAGAAGTTCGGCAACGCTTCGAGCGTCCATTTTTACGGGCAGGAGGCGCGCGTGGCGCTCGACCGCGCGCGGCGCGAAGTGGCCGCTTTAATCAACGCGCGCCCGAATGAATTGGTCTTTCTCTCCGGCGGCACGGAGGCCAACAATCTCGCCATCCGGGGCATCGCCGAATCCAACGTCGAACACGGGCGGCACATCATCACTTCGCAGATCGAACACTCGGCCGTGCGCGGCGTCTGCGATGCGTTGGAGAAACGCGGCTGGGAAGTGACACGGCTGCCCGTCTATGCGGACGGCATCGTGCGCGTCGCGGACGTGCGCGCCGCACTGCGCCCCGACACGGTGCTCATCACCGTCATGCTCGCCAACAACGAGATCGGCACGATTCAACCCGTCGCCGACATCGGCGCGCTCGTGCGCGAAGAACGCGAGCGCGGCCGTAAGCACCTCCGGCTGCACACGGACGCCGTGCAGGCCGCCGGGCGGATGCCGCTCGACGTGGACGCGCTCGGCTGCGATCTGCTTTCGCTCTCGGCGCACAAACTCAATGCCCCGAAAGGCGCGGGCGCGCTCTACGTGCGCCGGAGCGTCAGGCTCACGCCGCAGTCAATCGGCGGCCACCAGGAACGCGAACGACGGGCGGGCACCGAGTCAATTCCCCTCCTCGTCGCTTTCGGCCAGGCCGCCGCGCTCGCGCGTGAAGAACTGGGCGAACGCATCGCGCACCTGCGCGCCTTGCGCGATCAATTTGAGCTGGGCGTCGAAGCGCGCGTCGCAGACATCGTGTTCAACGGCGACCGCGAGATGCGCTTGCCGCACGTGTCGAACATCTCCTTCCGCTTCATCGAAGGCGAGGGCTTGCTCATCAATCTGGACATGCAGGGCGTGGCCGTCTCCACCGGGTCGGCCTGTTCATCCGGCTCGCTCGAACCCTCGCCCGTCATCCGCGCCCTCGGCCGCGACGACGAACTCGCGCGCGGCTCGATTCGTTTCAGCCTCGGCAAAGACACGACCGAAGAGGACATCGCATACGTCCTCGAAGTGCTCCCGCGTGCCGTCGAAAACCTGCGTCGCCTCTCGCCCCTCTACCAGAAGTCGCTGGCCGAACGCGCCTGCGAAACCACGAACGCATAAGTTTCGAGTTTCAGGTTTCAAGTTTCAGGACTGACGGGGTCAGGTCTTTAACTTGAAACCTGAAACCTGAAACCTGAAACCTGAAACTTCAATGAACTACTCCGAGGCATTCAAAGATCATCTCGCCAACCCGCGCAACGCAGGCCAACTGGCGGACGCCGACGCCTGCGTCGAGTTGACGAATCCGGCCTGCGGCGACCGCCTGCGCCTCATGCTGCGTATTTGCGACGGCCGCATCACCGCCGCGCGCTTCCTGGCCTACGGCTGCCCGCCTACGCTCGCCTGTGGCTCCGCGCTCACCGAGATGCTCGTCGGCCTCACCACCGCGGAGGCCGCGCACATCACCCGCCAGCAACTTACAAAATTTCTCGACGGCCTGCCCGCGCGCAAAGGCCACGCCGCCGCCCTCGCCATCGAAACGTTGCAGGCCGCACTGCGCGGCGAGCTTCGCGCGCCCTTCGCCACTGTCTAACGGCGAGATTGTCCGAACATGAAACCGGCGACGCGATCAATTCGCGCCGCCGGTTTCATGTCGACAGGGAAACGAGTTTTCTACTTCTGTTCGGGCTGGCGCATGCGCTGCATCGTGCGCGGGAAGGATGGCGGCCCTTCCCTGAGCGTGTAATCGGAGGGCACTTCAAAGAGCGTGCGCGCCGGCTCACTGCGGTTGATGTTAATCAGGCGGTTGGTGGTCTCGCCGAAGCGCGGATCGCTGTGTTTGGTCAGCACAACCGTTTGCAGTTCGGGCGAATACCAGCGCTCGGAGACGACGTTGATCGGGCGTTCGTTGCCCATCATCCCCGCCGGAAACGTCATGGTCGTGCGCGTGCCTTCGGCTTCCACGCCCTCGATCATTTGTTTGCCGAGCGATTCCGTGACCGGCTTCACGCGCTCGCCTTCGGGCGCATGTCCCGGCGTGAGCGTCCGCATGAAGGTGATGTTGCCCCCCGAGCCCGCCGTGCCCGTTGTGGCCGCCGCTGCCTCGCCTTCCTTCGGCAACGAAAAGACGAAGGAGATCGTGCCGGCTACTTTGACCTCGTTGCCCGACAGTTTCGTCGGGTTGAACTGCCACTCTCTGGCGGCGTTCACGGCTGCCTCCTGTAGGAGCGGGTGGCCGGAGACGGCCTTCGCCGACTCCACCGCGCCCGACTCGCCGACGACGATCTGCACCAACACAGGCCCTTCCGCCCCGGCCGCCCTTGCCACCGCCGGGTACGTCGGCGGCACGCGCTTGACGGCCTTACCCGCCAGCGCGCCGCCGTTGACTATCTTCGGCGCGTCCTGCGACACCACTAACGCGCCGTTCGCACTGCGCGTGTAGACCTGAGTCTGTCGCACACTGTCGCCGCCGGGCACCCGGGCGGGCGGCACCTCGCCCGTCTTCAGGCGCTCGAACGCGCGGACGTTCGGCATCTTTTGCGCGGTGCGCGTGCGCGGGTTCAGCACGTAGCGCGCGCCGGCCACCGGGTCGTTGATGAAGATGGTCTGCGCCGGCTCTTCGGAGGTCGCCCACGGGCCGATGTGGCTGAGAGTTTGATCGCGGCGCGTGCGCCCCTCGCTGTCGCGGTAGAGGCTGGCCTTCGAGGTACGCGTGATGCGATTGCCGTCGGCGAGCTGTTGGACGGATTCGTTGACCGACTCCGCGGAGTAGGGCGCGCCGCGCACGACCTTGCTGTCGAAGTGCATCTCCGACGTCATAAAGCTGAAGGCGAAAGATTCCCCCTGAGCGCCCGCCGGACGCGGCGCGATCTGCATCTGGAACATCTCCCCGTTCTCCGGCATCAACTTCACGTGCGGCATCTCGCCGTGCCGCTCGATCAACACGTCGCCTTCGACTGTGGGCGGCGGCGGTGGCGGCGGAGCTTGCCGCGTCCGCTGTTGGGTTTGCGCGAAAAGCGCGCCCGTGCCGTTCGCCAGCAGGGCGAGCGCGCACAGGGTGGCGGTCATCAAACGTCTCTTCATCTTCTTTCTCATCCTTTCGATCAACATGGCTGGTCTTTAACTCCGGCAACACACGCGCGTCATACGCTTGAGCGCGCGCCTCTACCCGATACTCGCTTGAAACTTTTTCGCGCTCCCCGGCGCGTCAGCGCACGAAACGGATGGCGCGCGCCAGCCCGTCGCCGCCGAGCAGCACGTCGGCCTTCACCGGCTCGTCGCCGCGCTCGGCGTTCAAAGGCAGGCCGAGCGAGGAGAGCGCCGCGCGCGGCAACTGCACGCGCACCAACTGCCCGCTCTCCAGCGGCGGCGCGGCGGGCGCACCGGAGACAAGCGGGATAAACTCCGTCATGCTCTCCGCCTCCGCAGTCCTCGCCGCGCCGCCCGCATTATTTCCCGCCAATTCGCTTTCGTCCGCCGGCTCGTCTTCACCCGGGGCGAAGATCGCGTGGCCGCCATCAATCACCCCGCGCGATGCGATCATCCTGGGCACGGCGGCGTGGCGCGCGAGTTTGGCAGACGCGCGTTCCGCCCCTGCGCCACGCGTGAACCGCGAGCGGTCGCCCTGCGCCGTCTGCGCGCTGCTGTCGGACTGCGTCGCCCGTGCGCGGTCGTGTTTTGCCGTCTGCGCCGAACCGGCACTGGCGGAAGACTTAAACGAAGCGCCGGACGCATCCGCGACGGTAGCGGGCGTCGTCGTGCCGGACGGCGGCGCGACGGCCGGCGGCGCGACGATTGGCAGCGCAATGATTGACGGCGCGTTGTTCTTCGTTATCTCCTTCGAGGGTGCGGTGTGCGTGAACTGTCTGTAGAGCGCGACGAGGGCGACAAGCGCGAGCGAGGCGGCGATGGCCGTCGCCATGAACGCCGCGCGCTGCATCCGACGCCGCGCCGATGCTCTCCTCGCGGCCAACTCATCACCCGACTCAACGCTCGACTCAGCACTGTTCAACAAGGCGACGGGCGCGTGTGTCGCCCCGTGCGTGCGTAGCGAGTCGTGCGTGTGGGGGTCGTTAGTCTCCGCCACCGTCGCAGTTTGAGCGTCGGCATGGCTCTCTTTGAAGGCCGCGAGCAGTTTCGCCTCGACGCTCGCGGGCGCGCCCAGCTCTTTCATGTCCCCGGCGAACGTGCGAAGCGCGCTCGTCAGACTCTGCTCCTGCGCGAGACGCGCCGCGCAAGAACCGCAGGCGTCGGCGTGGCGCATCGCGCCGTCGCGGGCGGCCGCGTCCAGCAAACACCCGCGCGCCGCTTCAACGATGAGAGATGTGAATTGCCGACAGTTCATGCGAAACACCTTAGAGGATCAAAATCCGTCGCCGCCCCCGCGTCCTGTTGTTGCCGCACCTCGCGCAGACGTTCGACGAGCAGCGCGCGCCCGCGATGCAGGCGCGAGCGCACCGTGCCGACGGCGCAACCGAGCGCCACCGCCGCCTCCGCGTAACTCAACTCGTGCAACTCGCACAACACGACGACCTCCCGGTAATGCGCGGGTAAAGCCAGCACGGCCTGTCTGACCGTCCCGATCAACTCGTTGCGCGCGAGCTGCGCGAGCGGGTCGTCGGCCGCGACGAGATGCGTCGAATCGAGCGCCGCGCCCCCGTCTTCCGCCGTCTCGTCCGTCATCGCCACGAAATGCCTCTCCTTCTCCAGACGACGCAACACCTGATTGCGCGCGACGCCGTAGAGATACGAGGCGAGCGTGCCGCGCGCCGGGTCGAACAGGCGCGAATCGCGCATGAGCGCCATGAAAACTTCCTGCGTCACGTCTTCGGCGATGCCTTCCGAGCCGCACATCTGGAGCGCGAAGCGATAGACACCCGCCTGCCTGCGGCGATAGAGCGCGGCAAAAGCGTCCGCGTCACCGGCGGACGCCAGCCGCAACAGTTCTTCATCGCTGTGCTCAGGGGAGGCTCTCATCTTCAACTGCAGGCCGCTTCACCCGCCGGCCGCAAACTCCGCTCGACACACCTAATTCACCCCGCCCGTCCGAAAAGTTCCACAAAGTAGCGTGGTGTGTGCACGGGCGATCTGCGGGGGCGCGTGCCGACGATCCGCGGCGCGTACGCGGGCGGTCTGTGGCGCGCGTGCGCGGGCGATTTCAGGAGCGTGCG
The DNA here is from genome assembly GCA_035645855.1 of Pyrinomonadaceae bacterium. Taxonomy (GTDB): domain Bacteria; phylum Acidobacteriota; class Blastocatellia; order Pyrinomonadales; family Pyrinomonadaceae; genus JAIVJZ01. The sequence goes on along the minus strand of DASQLU010000060.1, from coordinate 123,643 downwards.
GCGAAGGATTCGGACGCGGCGCGTGGAGGCTATTTCCTGACGGGCGCGTTCGTCCCGGCGGCCGCGCCCCGCACGCGAAAGCTCACGAGCAGGCGAGGCTGACGCTCGTCTTTGGGTTGAGAGCCGGCGAGTTTGACTTCGATTTTGCGCGGTTGGTTCGAGGCGTCGGCGTGCGCCGGGGCGTAGGCGAGCGTGTAGCGCGGCATCTGCAGGCGTGCGTTCAGGGCGAGGGCGGCATCTTCAAACTCGGCGAGCTTTTTCGGAAAGACGGCGTGGCCGCCCGTCTCGCGCGCCAGCCTCTCCAACAACTCGCGCGCCCCGCGACGACCGCCCTTCACCTCGCGGAAGTCGTCGCCCCTCATGGCCTCCGTCAGGCCGAAGACGAAGACCGGCACGTTGTGCCGCCGCAGAAGTGTCAACACCTCTTCGAGTTTACTGCGCGGGTCGCGCTCGCCGCCGTCCGTGATGACGACGAGCGCGCGCGTGCGCTCATCTCCCGGCGCGCGCGCCACGACCGCTTCGGCCGCCACGTACAGGGCTTCGAGCAAGGCCGTGTGTCCGCCTTCGACGTACATCTCGTCGAGCGCGGCGGCGAGCGCGTTTTGGTTGCGCGTGAAATCCGACATCAACTCGATCCGCTCGCGGCTGACGAAGCGCACCACGGACATCTCATCGCGCGCCTTCTTCCCGGCGACGAACATCGCGCCCGTCCGTAGCACTTCATCGAAGACCGTGCGCATCGAACCCGTGTTATCCACCAGCAAACTATAACTGAGCGCGGGAGACTCTTCGGCGAAGAACGTGATCGCCTGCGGCGCGCCGTCCACCTCGACGCGGAAATCTTCCCGCCGTAAATTCGCGATGAAACGGTTCGACTCGTCCGATACGGTCACGTCCAGCCTTACGTCCGAATCCGCGTGCGGCGCGGGCGTCCGCGCCGTGCCGGGGGCGGGCGTTGTTTGCGCCGGAGCCGGGGCGGGCGTCTGTGCCGGCGAAGGGGTCAGCGTCTGTGTCGGCGTCTGTGTCGGCGTCGGAGTTGGCGTCCGAGCGTGCGCGTCAGAGACGGGGGCGCGCAGGAGGAGGAGGCCGACGCAGAAGACGACGAGCGCGCAGGCGAGCAGGCAGAGAGCGCGGAGTTGGCGAGGCGTGTGAGGTTTCATTTCATCTCCGAAAGTTTTCAGGGCGCGGTGAGGCGCGGGCTTTTTTCCGGTGATCCGTTTTTTTCCATCCTCGTGGCGCCCGGTGCGACATAAACGGGGCGCGCGTGGACGGTACGCTTCCCGACCGCGGCTTGCTCGCTCAGTTTCACTTGAATGTTTCCGAGTTTGTCGTCATGCCTCGCGTTCGACGGTTGAAAGCCGATGACGTATTGCGTCCGCAGGTCGTGTGAAATTTCATTCACGGCGGCGATCAATTCATCCCGGTTCTCCGGGTAGAAAGCGCGACCGCCCGACTTCCGCGCCAGCGTGTTCAAAAGCTTAACGGCCTTCTCCCGCTCACTTTTACGGATGTTACCGCCCACTTTGTCGAGATTCATAATGAGGCCGACGACGAACACCTGCACGTCCGTCCGTTCCAGCAGTTTCTCCACGTCGGAGAGTTTGTAGTAATTGGAACGGTCTTCGCCGTCCGTCAGGAGGACGAGCGCGCGGCGGCGCGCGGTGTCTTCGACGCGGCGCCTGGCAATATGCTCGACGCTGAGATGAACGGCGTCTAACACCGCCGTCTGTCCGCCTTCCGTCCTCATCCCCGACAGCCCCTTCGCGAAGGCGTTCGGGTCGGCCGTAAAATCTTCGATAACTTGAATGTTATAGCTGTCCACGAAACGCGTGAGCATCGCTTCGTCGCCCGCTTTGTTAGTCAGAAAGAGGGTGGCGGCGGTGCGGATCAAGGAGTCCAACAGGCTTTTCATCGAACCCGAATTGTCCATGACCACGCCGTAGCTGACGGGCACGGCCTCGGCGGAGAAGGAGGTGATCGACTGCGGCACGCCGTTCTCCTCGACGCGGAAATCCTCCTGCCGCAAATTTTCGACGAAGCGGTTCGACTCGTCAGACACGCTCACGTTCAGGCGCACCGATTGGCTCGCGTGCGGCGCGCCCGCTTGAGCCGCGGGCGCGGGGTGCATTGTCTGCGTCGCCGCCGGAGTTGGAGCCGGGGCGGGCGTTGTTTGCGCGCGCACGAGGCCGCAGGCGACGAGCGCGAAGCAGAGCAGGATGAGCAGGCGGCGTTGCAGAAGCTTTGGAAATTTCATCTTGGCTGTCGAAAGCTTTCAGGGCGAGACGAGGCGCGGCCGCGTGCCCGAAGGCATGATCGACTGGCCGCTGTGATATTCGGGGCTGCAATAGCGGCGCGGCTCCTGGCCGATGGCGAAAGTTTTGGAACGGATGACGGGACACGTCGGCGCGGCGAGCAGATTCGTTGCCGGGTCTATGTCGAGCGTGATGGTGCCCATCAGGCGCGACGAGCCGTCGGATTGCGTTTCGCCGCGCCCTTCGAGACGCGGGGTGCTCGTGCGCGGACGTTGCTGCTGCGCGCCGGAGGGCGGCGGCGGGTCGCTCCCGTCCGAAGGCACGACGGGCGCGGGCGCATAGTCGAACTCGCCGCCTTCTTCGCCCGCGCCGTCGAGCGGAGGGAGTTCGGTCTCGGGCGGGGCGGTGCTCTCTATGGTCGGCGCGGTTCCGCTGATGAAGAGTTCGGTGCGCTGGCCGGGGCTGTCGGCGACGGCCAGCAGGCCTGTGCGCGGGTCAATCGAGGCTTGTTCCAGCCCCGCGGGCATCTGCCAGTCGCCCGTCCATTCCGGGTGGGCGGCGAGCGCGGCGGACATGAAATCAGCCCAGATGGGCAGTGCGGAATCCGCGCCCGTGAGGTTCAGGGGCGAGCCGTCGTCGAAGCCGACATAGACGACGCAGACGAGTTGCGGCGTGTAACCGGCAAACCAGCCGTCGCGCGAGGTGCCGGTTTTGCCCGCGACGTTGTGCCTGAACCCGCGTGCGCGCAGGCTGGCCGCCGTGCCGCGATTGACGACATCTTTCATCATGGAGGTCATCAGGTAAGCGACTTCGGGGCGCATCACTTCGCTGCGCTGCGTGGAGGGCGCGGCGATGGTCGAGCCGCGCCCGGTTGTGACGCGGTTGATCGCAATCGGCGTCGAGCGCGTGCCCTGACCCGCGAAGGTCGTGTAGGCGGAAGCGATTTGCAGGGGCGTCGCCTCGTTCGTGCCGAGCGCCATCGCCGGGTAGGCGCGCGCGGGCTTCGGCAGTCCGGCGCGCGTCGCCAGATTCATCACGCGCCCGATTGTGACCTCCATCGCCACGTCGACCGTGATGACGTTCTTGCTGTGGACGAGCGCGTCGCGCAGGGTGACGGGGGCGTTGGCGTATGAATCGCCGAAGTTGCCGGGCGAATATTCCTGGTTGTCGAAGGTGAAGGTCTTCGGCTCGTCCGCGTAGGTGGTGGCCGCCGTGATGACGCGCGGGATGGGGTCGTAGGCCGTGTTGAGCGCGGTGGCGTAGACGAAAGGTTTGAAGACCGAGCCGGGCTGGCGCATGGCGTCGGTGGCGCGGTTGAGCTGGCTGCGCTCGTAGTCGCGCCCGCCGACCATCGCCACCACTTCGCCCGTCTCGGCGTTCATGGCGACGAGCGACGCCTGCAAAGTTCCCGGCGCGACCGAATTTTTCCCGCGCCGGGCGTAAATCTTGTCGAGCGCGGCGAGTTGCTTCGTCACGGCGGCATAAGCGGCGCGCTGCAACTCCATGTCAATCGTTGTGTAGATGCGCAGGTGTTCGGCCGTGCGCGAGTCCGCGAGGATGTCCGAGAGTTGCGCCTGCACGTAGTCCACGAAGTAGGGCGCGTCGGAATTGTCGAGCCGCCCGCGCGCGGGCGCAACCTTCAACTCGGTCGCTTTGGCGCGCGTCGCCTCGTCCACGGAGATCGCCCCGGCCTCGGCCATCGAGTCGAGCACCTGATTGCGCCGCGCCGTGGCCGTCGCATGGTTGCGATAGGGGTTATAGCGGTTGGGGCTGCGGATGATGGCGGCGAGAAAAGCTGCTTCCGGCAGCGTCACGCTGTTCACGTCTTTGTTGAAATAGACCTGCGCCGCCTGCCCGAAACCGTTGATCGAGAAGCCGCCGTGCTGTCCCAGATAGGCCTCGTTGCAGTAGAGCGCGAAAATCTCCTGCTTGTCGAGGCGCGTCTCCAGAATGACGGACATGTATGCCTCTGCAAACTTGCGTCGCAGGCTGTATTCGGGCGAGAGCAGCAGATTTTTGACGAGTTGCTGCGTGATGCTCGAACCGCCCTGCCGCGCGATGGGCGAGTTGGGGTCGGCGTCGTAGCGGCGGACGAAGGCGCGGACGATGCCGCGTATGTTGATGCCGTAGTGCTCGAAGAAGGTGCGATCCTCCGTCACCGTGATGGCCTTGACGAGGTGCGGCGGGATGTCCTGAAAGCCGATGATGCGACGCTTCTGCCGGTCGGTGCCCGTCACGAAACTGATCTGTTCGGGTTCGATGAGCGCGCGTTCGAGTTTCGTCTTGCTGTCGAGATCGTTGAGGGCGGCGATGCCCTTCCCGGCTTTGGCGAACGTGACGCGCAGGCGCGGAAAGAGGCGCTGGCCGTCGACGATGGCGGTTTGTCCCGGCTCCACATCCACGCTCGCGCCGTTCAGGGTGTAGCGGCCGCGCGCGTCGTCGGCCTGCTGCGCGTGCTCCACGTAGCCGGCGCGCTGCAAACGCTTGACCAGATCGTCGGCCGACAGTCCCCCGCCCACGCGCAACTCCTTCGGCGCGGTATAGACGCCCGCCGAGCGCGTGAAGATTTCGCCGCTGATGAGCCGATCCACGCGCTCCGAGAAAATGTAGTAGTAATAGCCGAGGACGCCGATGGTGAAGGTGGTCAGCAGCACGAGCGCGACCACGACCGGCGGCCGAAAGATGCGCCGCCGCCAGCGCCGCAGGAAATTTTCCGGCGGCTCGTCATAACGAACGATGCGCGCCGCGCGCCGTTTAGGCGCGGGAGGCGGAACGCGATTGTTCGGTGGATGACGGACGGCCATAGAAACAGTGACGTGCTGGCAGGCGACGGGTCGCAAAGCGAAACAAAACGCGTTGCCCTGTCTGCTGCCGCCGCTAAACTCTAATCTCTATACGTGCAACTGTCTACCATTGTTTGACACTGCGCGGGCGTTTCGTTAACGTGGCGGCGGCGCGAGCCGGTCGGTCGCCCGCACCCGTTTGATGCGCCGTTTGATCTATGAGTTCGACGCCAACCTTCCCCCACCTCTCTAAAGCCGCGCGTCGCCGGATGTTCTACGCGCTCGCCGCGCTCGTCGCCCTGACCGCGCTCGGCACGCTCGGCTTCAGGCTCCTCGAACCGCTGACGCTGCTCGATAGTTTGTACCTGACCGTGATGACCATGGCGACCGTCGGCTACGGCGACGTGCATCCTGCCTCGCGCGCCGGGCGCGGCTTCGCCACCGTCTTCATGCTCGTGAGCGTCGCCACGGTCGGCTTCCTGCTCTCGACGGCCATTCAGGCGCTCGTCCAATCCGAGATCGTCGCGGCCTACGGCCAGCGGCGACGCTCGCGGGAGATAAGCAAACTGCGAAATCATTTCATCATCTGCGGCGCGGGTCGGGTCGGCTCGCGCATCATCCGCGAACTGCAACGCCGCGAAGAGCCTTTCATCGTCATCGAGCGCGAACAGCAACAGGTCGCGGGTTTGATCGAGGAGGACGTGCTCGTGCTCGTGCGCGACGCGACGCTCGAAGAGACGCTGCGCGACGCGGGCGTCGAACACGCGCGCGCCCTCGCCGCCTGCCTGCCCGACGACGCCGCGAACGTCTACGTCGTCCTCACGGCGCGCGGTCTCAACGACGACCTGCACATCGTCGCGCGCGCGGTTGAAGAACAGGCCGAGCCGAAGTTGATCCGCGCCGGGGCGAACCGCGTCATCGCGCCCGTCATCATCGGGGGGCAGCGCATGGTGCAGGCCTTAACCAAGCCCGCCGTCTCCGATTTTATCGACTCCATCGCGGCCGAAGACCTCGATCTCGATTTCGAGGAAGTGGTCGTCGCCCCCACTTCGGCCTACGTCGGCCGGATGCTGCGTGACACCAACATCCGCGCGGAACTCGACGTGGTGATCATCGCCGTGCGCCGCGGCCGCGACAGCGAGATGATCTTCAATCCGGCCGGCGACTCGCGGATCGAGGCGGGCGACATGCTCATCGCCATCGGCCGCGCCGATTCACTCGCCAGCTTCAAAGCCAATGCGCAAAGGAGCGTCTAGTTTCAGGTTTCAGGTTTCAGGTTTCAGGACTGGCAAGTTCTTCGTTCTTTAACTTGAACCCGGTCAATTTTCAGTTCCCTGCTATTAACCTGAAACCTGAAACTTGAAACCTGAAACTCCAATCCCTACTTATGAAAGTTCTCGTCACGGGCGGCAGCGGTTATCTCGGCATCCACGTGCGGCGCTTCTTCGACGCCGACGATTTTTCGCGCCGCCTCGGTCTCGACATTCTCGACCCCTACGATGCCTCGCGCGTCGCGGACTACGACACCGTGATTCATCTCGCCGCGCATCTCGACAAGAGCCCGGAGGCGGCCGCCGAATGTTTTCGCACGAACGCAGAGGGCACGGCCAACCTGCTCGCACACATGCGCGAGGGCGCGACCTTCATCTACGCCTCAACCAAAGACGTGTACGGCTCGCACGCCGACGCCTACACGGAAGTGCCCGAAAGTTGCCCGACGGATTACTGCGGGCAATCGCCGCTCGAATGGTCGAAGTTGATCGGCGAGCGCTACGTCGAATATTACGCGGCGGCGCGAGGCTTGCGCGCCTGCATCTTTCGCCTGTCGGCCGTCTACGCGCGCCCGTCCGAGGGCAACGAGCCGAACTTCGTCACGCACTACGTGGAAGCGGTGAAGCGCGGTCAACGACTCGGCCTGCCGGCCAACGGCGCGCCCCTGCGCGACCTCCTGCACGTCGAAGATTTCTCGCGCGCCTGCCACGCCTTCATGGATAGCGACCGCGCGCGGGGCACATACAATCTCGGCGGCGGGCGCGCGCAGGCGACGACCCTGCGCGGCATCGTCGAGACGGTCGGGCGTCTGATCCAACTCGAACCCCTCATCGAAGAGACGGCGCGCGTGCCCCCGCCCGTGCCCTTCAACTACGTCTCCGACATCTCGCTCGCCCGCGCCGAACTCGGCTGGCAACCGCTCATCGGCGTCGAGGACGGATTGAAAAGCTTGTTGTAAAAAGCCTTCAGGAACAAAGCTCGCGCAAAGGCTCTAAAGACGCAAAAGGAAAAGCGCACCCCCTTGCTTTCGGCCGTCCTCCTTTGCGTCTTTGCGCCTTTGCGTGAGACATTCTTTATAGCGTATTAAAGGTGCGGCCGGTCGGACGGTAAATGACGCGAACACTTCAACCAGAACAGATCAAGCGCGTGGTGGTGCGCGGCGCGAATTGGGTGGGCGATGCGGTGATGACCGTGGCCGCGCTGCGCGAACTGCGCCGCGTGCTGCCCGGCGCGCACATCACGCTCGCCACGCGCCCCTGGGCGAAAGGCATCTTCGCCGGCACGGACATCATCGACGACCTGTTGCCCATTGACGACACGCGGCGCGGCCTGCGCGCGACGCTTGGCGAGATCGCCGCATGGCGCGCGCAGCGTTTCGACCTCGCGCTGTTCTTGCCGAACGCCTTCCAGCCCGCGTTCATCGCCGCCGCCGCGCGCGTCCCCTTACGCGTGGGTTACGCCACGGACGGGCGCGGATTTCTGCTGACGCACCCGCACGCCCCGCCCGCGTGGCGCAGCGAGCAGCACGAAGTTTTCTACTACCTCAACCTCGTCTTTGAACTCGAACGCGCTTTGACGGGCGCGGCGCGATTCGAGGAGCGCGAGCCGCAATATCAACTGCAGGTCTCGGCCGAGCGGCAGGCGGCGGCGCGCAACCTGCTCAGCCGCCACGGCGCGCTCAACGACCGCCCGCTCGTCGCGCTCTGCCCCGGCTCCACCAACAGTCGCGCCAAGCGCTGGCCGGCGGAACGCTTCGCCGCGCTCGCCGATCACCTGATGGGCAAGGCACGTGTCAACGTCGCGCTCATCGGCGCGCGCGAGGAGTTGGACGTGACGACGGAAGTGCTGGCGAAGATGCGCCGTCGCCCGGTGGTGCTGACGGGCGAGACCGATCTCGCGGGCACGGTCGCCGTCCTCAGCGTCGCGGATTTGCTCGTCACCAATGACACCGGCCCGGCACACATCTCCGCCGCGCTCGAACGCCCGACGCTCGTCATCTTCGGCCCGACGAACCCTGTAACGACGCGCCCCTTCTCTCACACCGCCGACATCATGCGCCGCCCGCCCGATTGCGCGCCCTGCATGCTGCGCGAGTGCCCGATTGATCATCGCTGCATGACGGCCATCACGGCCGAAGAAGTTTTTCTCCGCGCCGTAGAGATGCTCGCGCACGCACAGTGCGACGCGCATCCAGCCGGCGATGCGGAACACGGCGCGAGGCCGGGGGCGACGCACGGCACGACGCCGCACGCGGCGCACGACGGCACGAGGCCGGGCGCGACGCACAATGACATGACGCCAGGCGCGCAGGGCGACGGCATGACGGCGGGAGCGACGGGCGGCGCGAGAGTCGAGGCGACGAATGAAGCGCGCGGGATGTTAGACGACACGACGGGCGATGAATCAACTCGCGAAGTCGGGGCGGAGGTGGCCTGATGGACGGCGCACGCGCGCGGCGTCGCGCCGTCTTCATAGACCGCGACGGCACGATCTCCGAAGAGGTCGGCTACGTCAACCACCCCTCGCGCTATCGCGTCTTCCCTTACGCGGCCGAGGCCGTCCGGCAACTCCGGGAGGCGGGCTGGCTCGCCATCCTCGTGACCAACCAGGCGGGCGTCGCACGCGGCTACTTCACCGAAGACGTGATCGGAGCGGTTCACACCCTGCTCGCCGCGGAACTCGAACGCGGCGGCGCGCGGCTCGACGCGATCTACTATTGCCCGCATCACCCGTCGGTCGGCGAGCCGCCCTATCGCGCGGACTGCGACTGCCGCAAGCCGCGCCCCGGTCTCATACGCCGCGCCGCCGCCGATCTCGACATCGACCTCGCCGCCAGTTGGATGGTCGGCGACCGTTACAGCGACACGGAACTGGCGCGCAACGCCGGCACGCGCGCCGCCCTCGTCCTCAGCGGTTACGGGCGCGGCGAGTGGGAATACCAGCGCGCCGCTTGGCGACACCAGCCCGACCTCGTCGCGGAGAACTTGCTGGAAGCCGTGCGAAGGATAATTGCGGAATGCGGAATGCGGAATGCGGATTAGAAAACAAGTTCTTGCTTTTCAATCCGCATTCCGCATTCCGCATTCCGCATTCCGATTATGAGAGAGCGTTTGACGAATCTGGTGGGCGAGTTTGCGCGGCGGCGTGTGCTGGTCGTGGGCGATCTCGTGGCCGATCAGTTTTTATACGGCGAGATCAGCCGCGTGTCGCGTGAAGCGCCCGTGTTGATTTTGCGCCACGAGCGGACGGAGACCGTGCCGGGCGGGGCGGCGAACTGCGCCGTGAATCTGGCCTCGCTCGGCGCGCAGGCAACGGTCTGCGGCGTCGTCGGCGCGGACGCGGCGGGCGATGCGCTGCTGGAACGGCTGCGCGCGGCGGGAGTTGATTGCGAGTCAATCGTGCGCACTACCGAAGTGCGCACGACGACGAAGGTGCGCATCCTTGCCGGTCAGGCGCACTCGGTGCGGCAGCAGGTGATTCGCGTGGACTACGAAGGCGAGCCACCGGGGGGCGCGTCGCTCGGACGCGAACTCCGCGCGCGCCTCAATGAGGCGGCCGCGCGGGCTGACGCGATCATCATCTCGGATTACAACTACGGCGTGGCGGACGCGGAGACAATCGCCGCATTGCGCGAGGCGGCCGGGCGGCGCGATCTGCCGGTGCTCGTCGATTCCCGTTTTCGCCTCCTTGATTTTGCCAATTTCACTTCGGCCACGCCGAACGAGGACGAAGTCGAGCAGGTGCTCGGACGCAGGCTCGCGGATACGGCGACGCTGGAGGCGGCGGCCGTCGAGTTGCGCGCGCGCCTCGGCCATCGCGCGCTGCTCATCACGCGCGGCAGCCAGGGGATGCTGCTGCTCGAAGAGGGCGCGCCGCCGCAGCACCTCGCCGCCGTCGGCGCGCGCGAAGCCGTGGACGTGACGGGCGCGGGCGACACGGTGATCGCCGCCTATACGCTCGCGCTCGCCTCCGGCGCGACGTTCGCCGATGCCGCCAATCTCGCCAACCACGCCGGCGGCCTCGTCGTCATGAAACGCGGCACGGCCTCGGTCGCAGCGCGCGAACTCCTGTCGTCAATCGCGGAGAATTTATAGGGAGCGGCGGCGGCAGGAAGGCGCAACTTGTCGCCCTCGCAGGATTCGACAGCCCCGCCAAAGATATAGCGAGCGCGACGGATGAGCCTCGCCCGCGTGATGTAGCCCCATGTAGCCCGATGTTGCTGATGTAGCCCGATGTTGCTGATGTAGCCTGATGTAGAATGTCCCGGGATTCCCCTTAGAGTCTTATGTATCCCTCCGAAGAACAACAAAAGGCCGGAGCCGTGGCGCGGATACTTGAGCGCAACCGGCTGGTGGCGCGTGTGGCGATTGCGCGGAAAAACGGCGCGCGCATCGTCTTCGCCAACGGGTGCTTCGACATCCTGCACGTCGGGCACGTGCGCTACCTGGAAGCGGCGCGCGCGCTCGGCGATCTGCTCGTCGTCGGCATCAACACGGACACGCAGGTGCGCGCGTTGAAAGGCGCGGGTCGGCCGTTCGTCACGGAGCGCGAGCGCGCGGAGATCATCGCCTCTCTGCGCGCCGTCGATCTCGTCACGATCTTCCCCGAACCGAACGTGGAAACGCTCCTGCTCGCCATCCGCCCCGACATCCACGCCAAAGGAACCGACTACACGGCCGACACCGTGCCCGAACGCGAAGTGGTGCGCTCCTACGGCGGCCGCGTCGCCATCGTCGGCGACCCCAAAGACCACTCCTCTTCAAACATGCTGCTGCGGCTCAACCGGCGAAATGAAGTGACGGACGACGAAAACAACGGTGAATCGTAAGAAGATTTGAATTTCGCATCGTAAGAAGATGTGAAGCCGCATTGCGCATCGAGAAAGCGGGTTCTTTCTATTCAAGATTCGGGATTCGCGTCTTTTCTCTCGATTCACGATTCGCGGCTTTTCGATTCACGATTCGCTGTTTTATCTTGTCGTTAGTTTTATGAACATACTCATCGTCAAACTGGGCAGCATCGGCGACATCGTGCATACGTTGCCGGCGCTGGCGGCGATCCGGCGCGAGTTGCCGCGTGCTGAAGTGGCGTGGGTGGTGGAGCGGCGGGCGGCCGAAATCCTGAAGGACAACCCTCTCGTGGATCGGCTCATCGAAATCGACACGAAGGCTTTGAGGCGCTGGAGACCGCTGTCTGGGGAGACGCTGTCGGCGACGCGCCGGCAGTTACAACGACTCCGCGCCTCGACCTTCGACATCGCGCTCGATTTTCAGGGCTTACTCAAATCCGCCGCCATCGCACGCCTCGCACGCGCCCCGCGCGTCTATGGTTTCGCGCGCGAATCTCTGCGCGAACCGGCCAGCCGCTTTCTCCTGACCCACACCGTTAACGTTCCCCTCGATACAAACGTCATACGTAAAAATCTCGCGCTCGCCGCCACCGCGCTCGACATCCGCGTGCCTGCGGACGCAGACGAGTTCGAGTTTCCGATCAACGTCTCGCCGGAGCAGGAGCGCGAGGCCGGAGAGGCCGCCGCGCTCGCGCGCGGGGAGTTTGCGATTTTGAACGCGGGCGGCGGGTGGCCGACGAAGCTGTGGAGCGCGGAGCGTTTCGGCGCGCTCGCCGACGCGCTGCTGGCGCGACACAATCTGCGCTCGCTCGTCGCCTACGGGCCGGGCGAGCTTGAGCTGGCCGAGAGCGTGGCACGCGCGAGCCGCGCGGGCGCGGCGCGGCCTGTCAGTCTCTCTCTGAAAGGTTTCTACGCGCTGGCGCGGCGCGCTTCGCTATACGTCGGCGGCGACACGGGGCCGACGCACCTGGCCGTCGCGGCGGGCGCGCCCGTCGTTGGATTGTTCGGCCCGACCGAATGGTGGCGCAACGGCAGCCCGCGCGCGGCCGACCTGTGCGTCGAACGCACGGACATCAGTTGCCGCACCGCTTGCCACGCCCGCGCGTGCGATGCCTGGGTTTGCATGGACATCGAGGTGGCGCGCGTCGCGGAGGCGGCCGGCGAACGGCTCAGGCGCGCGGCCGGCGCGCGGCGCGCGGAGGCTTTGACGAGTGCGTAGAGGCGGGACATGGGTGCAGCGCTGGCGCGTGCCGCTCGGCTTTCTGGTGGCGGCCATCTTTATCGTGCTGGCGCGGCCGCGCCCGCTGACGCTCGTCGCGGGCGGAGCGGTGGCGGTCTGCGGATTGCTCGTGCGCGCGTGGGCTTCGGGTCACATACGCAAAAACGACGCGCTCGCCGTCTCCGGCCCTTACGCCTACACGCGCAACCCGCTCTACCTCGGCACGTTCATCTTAGGGATCGGCTTCACGGTGGCGGCGGCCGGCGGCTGGCTACTCTTCTGCCTGCTCGCCTGTCTCTTCGCGGCGTTGTTTTTGGGCATCTATTTGCCGGTGATGCGCGTCGAAGCCTTGACGCTCGCCAGTCTCTTCGGCGAAGACTACGAGCGTTATGCGGCGGCCGTGCCGCTGATCTTCCCGCGCCTGACGCCATATGGCGGCGACGGCGTGGGCGGTTTGAAGTTCGACCTGAGTTTATACCTGCGCTATCGAGAGTATCGCGCCGCGCTCGGGTTGCTGGTCGGGTGGGGCGTGCTTGCGCTCAAGGCTTTTCTGGTGAAGTGAAACATTAGATGCACAGACGAATTATCGCACTTTCAATCGCCCTGCTCGCGCTCTCCTGCCCCGCCGCGTTCGCCCGCGAGCCGACGCCGGACGCGAAAGACGGAGCGCGCGCGGCCATGCCGACACCTCTGCCCTTCAAGCCCGACGAACAACTCACCTACGAGGGCGAGTTCTCCAAGCTGCTGCTGCGCGGCATCAATATCGCCGAGTTTAAATTCGCGGTCGGGCGCGTGCAGCCGGAAACGGCCGCGCCCGCGCCTTCCACGGGCGCAGTAAACGTGCCCCCCGCTCAACTCATGTTCACCGGCGAGGTCGTGGCGCGCGGTTGGTTTCGCAAACTCTTCGGCATCGACTTTCACTACAACACGGAATCCGTCGTCGATGCGACGTCGCTCCTGATCCTGAGCAACCGCACCCGCGACGAGCAGGGCAAACGCCTGCGCACGAGCGAGTCCGTCTTCGACCGCATACGCAATACCCTCACGTGGACGCTGCGCAATCCGAACGACCCGCAGAGCCAGCCGCGCGTCGTGACCGCGCCGCTCCAGAACGCCTCGCACGATCTCATCTCCGCCATCTACTTCCTGCGCACGCAGCCGCTCGAACCCGGCCGCACGCTGGAACTCAACATCAGCGACTCCGGCGCGGTCTATCGCATCCCGGTCAAAGTCGGCGCGCGCACGAAGCGCATGAAGACAATCGTCGGCCGCGTGCAGACCGTGCGCGTGGACATCGAAATCTTCGGTGCGGATCGGCTCGTTGATCGCAAAGGCGAGATGACCCTCTGGATCACGGACGACGCGCGTCGCCTGCCCGTCCGCGCACGCATCAACACAGACATCGGTACGCTCGACATCACCCTCAAAAAAGTTTCCGGTGATGCCGCCCCCACCGCGCGCCGCTAATGTGTGCGCGCCGGAGACCGGGCAGCGGCAGCATCCTGATGATGAGCGCGACAATACAAACACGCCTTACGCCGGCGCGCCTCAAACACGCCTTACGCCGCCTTGCCGCAAAACACGGCTTACATCGGCGCGCCACGTCTGCGCTTTAGGAACAACGTATGGACTTCGTGGTCGAGGAGATGAAGACGCTTGACTGGGAGCAGGTGCGCTCGATTTATCTGGAGGGCATCGCGACCGGCATCGCGACTTTCGAGACGCACGCCCCGGCGTGGGAGAAATGGGACGCGGGACACTTGCGGAAGGCGCGATTGGTGGCGCGTGTTGGCGGCGACGGAATTTTGGGTTGGGCGGCCTTGAGTCCCGTGTCGGACAGGTGCGTCTACGGCGGGGTGGCGGAGGTGAGCGTCTACGTCGGGGAACGCGGCCGCGGCCGGGGCGTCGGGCGCGCGCTGCTCGAAGCGCTCGTCGAGGCTTCGGAGCGCAACGGGATTTGGACGCTCCAGGCGGGCCTGTTCCCGGAGAACGCGGCGAGTCTCAGATTGCACCTGCGTTGCGGGTTCCGGGAGGTCGGCCGGCGCGAGCGCATCGGAAAATTGAACGGCGCGTGGCGCGACACTTTACTGCTGGAGCGGCGCAGCCCGAACGTCGGTGTGACTTGAACAAAAGTTTCGACTTGAACAAAAGTCGCGACTTGGACAAAAGTTTCGACCTAAACAAAAGTTGCGACTTAAACAGGAAGTGTTCGGGACGATTTCAACCGGATCATCTGCAAGACTTAAGCAGCGGCGCACGGGGCGACTTGAACAAAGAGCGGCCGGTGCGACCTGAACGCGCGGATTTTCTCAAGTTCCATCAGCAAACATCTCCGCCGCGTGTTGCACAGGTAAAATATGTCCTTGACGATTCAGTTCAGCCGCCGGCTCGCCATCACGTTCGGCATTCTCGCGCCGCTCGGCGAAACAATAAGACGCTGGCACACATGGCGCGAGTATCCGCCCAGCTTTTTCGACGATTACATCATGGGCGCGTTTTTGCTTTACGGAGCGTGGCGCGTGGGTCGAGACGCGCGCGGCGGTCAACGTTTCCTCGCGGCGGCCTGGGCTTTCACGTGCGGCCTGGGCTATTACAGTTTCTTCGGGCAGTTGAAAAGTTTGAGCCTCGGCGAAGTTGATCCCGCGCCGATTTCTTCGGAGTGGATGCTTGCGATCAAAGGCGTCGGGCTGGCCCTGGCGATCATCGCGCTGGCGCTCAGTCTCAGGCGTTCCGCCGAGAGTCAATATTGAAACAGCCGCTCGCCTGCGAAGGCGGCGTCGTGCAAACAGTAGTGCCCCGAACCGGCTGTAATGATGCGCGTTCACAAAGTCATTTGCGGCGGACGCTTGCACCGCGCGGGTTCATACTAAGGTTTCAAACCGCGACGCCACCGCCCGCGCACTTTCGTTGACACCGCGCGGGCAATCACTTACAACTAACCCGCTCGGTCAGCACACCGCCCAACGAGCTTTTCAGTTCACGCGCATCGCAGGAGACGAGATGAATTTACGCACCGCCGGGACGCTCGAAGAAGCTTCCGCGACCGACTCCGGTTCGGGCGCGCACGCAACCGCGCCCGCGCCGGACGCGCTCGCAGACCTGCCGTGCGTCGTCCTCAAACGCGACTTCATCCAACTGCTCCTGCAATCGCCCCACCGGCTCTATCTCTACTGGACGTTCGCCCGCGACCCGCACGCCATCCTGCGCGAAGCCTTCGGCGAGTTGGCCGTGCACTACCAACTCGCGGTGCGTCTCATCAAGGTCGAGAGCGGCGAGGAATTTCTGCTGGATGCGCCGGGGGAACGCGCGCAATGGTTCGAGGTCTTCCCGCAACACGTCTATCGCGCCGAAGTGGGGTTCCATGCGCCGGGTCGGCCGTTCGTCCGTCTGCTCTCTTCAAACATCGTGACGACGCCGCCCGACCGCGCCTCGCACTTCTCGGACACAAATCGGGAGTTTGAACTTCAGCCGATAGAGTTTGCACATCTCCTCGGCGGCGCGGGCTATGAACGATACGCGCGCGGCCTCGCCGCCGCCGCCGCATCTCACGGCGACGCTCAAAGCGGCGCGTCAGGCGCAGTCGAGCCTCAAGGCGCGCGCGCACGCCTCTCGCGCGCGGCGGCCGACGAATACCCGCATCGCTGATCAGTTGTGCCGCACGGATTTTTCAGTCTCATCCTCCACGCGCACCTGCCCTTCGTGCGCCACCCGGAACACCCCGAATTTCTTGAAGAAGATTGGCTCTACGAAGCCATTACCGAAGTCTATCTGCCGCTGCTCCGCCTGCTCTCCGAATTGCACGCGGCGCGCGCACGCCCGCGTCTCGCGCTGAACCTCTCGCCCACACTTTGCGAGATGCTGGCCGACCCGCTCCTGCAAACGCGCTACACGCGCCATCTCGAAAACCTCTCCGCGCTCGCCGAGAAAGAGATCGCGCGCACGGCGGCGACCGCGCGGCCGTTTCTCCCCGCCGCGCGCATGTACCGTCGCGCCCTGCGCGCCACCCGTCGCCTCTGGCACGAAGTCTATGAGCACGACCTCGTCCGCGGGTTTCGCGGGCTGCAGGAAGCGGGCGTCTGCGAAATCATGACCTGCGGCGCGACCCACGGCTTCCTCCCGCTGATCTCCACAGTGGAAGCGCGTCGCGCTCAGGTCGAGGTGGCCGTCGCCAATTATCAAAAGCATTTCGGGCGACGCCCGCGCGGCATCTGGCTGCCCGAATGCGCCTACGCCGAAGGCCTCGAAACGCTGCTCGCCGATGCCCGCCTCGAATACTTCATCGCCGACACGCACGCCGTTCTCTACGGCACGCCGCGCCCGCGCCGCGGCGTCTTTGCGCCCGTCAAACTAGCGAACGGCGTCGCCGCGTTCGCCCGCGATCTGGAAACGAGCCAGCAGGTCTGGAGTTCGCTCACAGGTTATCCCGGCGACGAAAACTATCGAGAGTTCTACCGCGACATCGGCTGGGATGCGCCGCTCGAACACCTCCTCCCGCATCTACACGCCGGCGGCGCGCGCCGCCACCTCGGCCTCAAATATCATCGCATCACGGGGCGCGATGTGCCTCTCTCCGACAAGCAGCCTTATCGCCCGCACCGCGCGCGCCGCCGCGCCGCGCTCCATGCCGCGCACTTCGTGGACGAGCGCATCAAACAGGCGGCGCGCCAGCGCGACGCGCTCGGCGGCCACGCGCCCCTCATCGCTTCCCCTTACGACGCCGAACTCTTCGGCCACTGGTGGTTCGAGGGCACGCACTTTCTCGCGCACGTCTTCCGCGAGCTCGCACGCCGCCGCGACGAGATCGAAACCATCTCACCGGCCGACTATCTGGACGCGCACACGCACCTGCAAATTCTGCGCCTCTCCCCTTCCTCCTGGGGCGCGGAGGGCTACTTTAAAGTCTGGTTGAACGACACCAACGCCTGGCTCTACCCGTTGCAGCACGCCGCCGAGGCGCGCATGACCGCGCTCGCCGACCGCCACCCTGACGCGCCGCCCGACGCACCCGTCCGCCGCGCGCTCGCACAGGCGGCGCGCGAACTGCTCCTCGCCGAATCGAGCGATTGGGCGTTCCAGATCGCCAACGCCACCACGTCTGAATACGCCGCGCGCCGCTTCCGCTCACACATCGCGCGTTTTCACGCTCTGGCCTCCGACATCGAACGGGGCGAAATCAACCTCGCCCGCCTCGCCGAAATGGAAGCCCGCGACAACCTCTTCGCCGAACTCGACTACCGCGTCTATCGTTCAAGATGAAACTCTCGACGCCCACACACACAGCCCCCCCAGCCCACGCGACCCGCCAACCGCGCGCGACCCGCGCAGCGCGCGCATCCGTCGAGGCGGAGGCGAACGGCGAAGGCGCATCGTCGTCAGACTTACGCCTCCCGCTCATCATCGGCCATCGCGGCGCGTCGGCCGTCGCCCCCGAAAACACGCTCGCCGCTTTCGCGCGTGCCCTCGAAGACGGCGCGGACGGCGTCGAGTTCGACGTGCGGCTCGCGGGCGACGGCGTGCCCGTCGTCATCCACGACGCCACGCTCCAGCGCACCGCGAGCGTGGACGTCCCCATCGCGTCGCTTTCATCCACCGACCTGTCGGCCATAGATGTCGGCTCCTGGTTCAATCTCCGCCACCCGTCCCGCGCCGTGGCTGCCTACGCGCGCGAAACCGTCCCGACGCTCGCGCGCCTCTTCGAGACCGTTGCCCCGCGCCGTCCACTGCTCTACGTCGAACTAAAATGCGCCGCGCGCGAAGCCGCCGCGCTCGTCGAACGGGTCGTCGCCGAAGTTCGCGCGCATAGTTTGGAGCAGCGCGTCGTGATCGAAAGTTTCACGCTCGCCGCCGTCGCCGAAGCAAAACGCATCGCGCCGGACATGCGCGCGGCCGCAGCCTTTGAACGGCGCGCGGGAAGCCCCCTGCCCGCCGCGCGCACCCTGCTCACACGCGCATGCGCTTGCCGCGCCGACGAACTCGCTCTCGCGCGTTCGCTCATCTCGCATCGCACGGTCGAAGCGGCGCGCGCCCGCGGGTTGCAAACAGTCGTCTGGACGGTTGATCATCCCTCTTGGGTGCGACGCGCACGCGCGCTCGGCCTGCGCGCCGTCATCACCAACGACCCTGCTAAGCTGTGCGCCGCGCGCGCGGAATTGCACACACACTAACGCCCCCGTCACCACACGCGACACGGGAAGATTTGAAACTGCAACCGAGCCTAGAGCGCAACCGGAACTAAACCGCAATCGAGACTAAACCGTAATCGAGACTAGACCGTAACCGAGACTAGACCGAGACCGATACGCTTCCGGCATGACTAACTCAGCCTCCGCGAAAGACAGGATTTTCGTCCACGAACACTACGCGCTCCACTATCGCCAGGCGGCGCGCGCGCAGTGGGCGGGCGAGGCGCGCCCGGCCTACACCGCCCTGTTCGTGCTCGGCGGACGCGTGCGCTGGCAGGCCGGCGAATCAGACGGCGCGCGCGGCGGCGAGTTGGGCGAGTCGGGCTTGCTGGTCTCCGCGCCGGGCGAGTCGGCGGGCGTGCGCGGCGGCAAAGCCGAGACTCTCGCGCTTTCCGTCGCGCCCGCCTTCGTACTCGACTGCGCCGTGCGCGCACGCCTCACGCGCAGCGACGCGCGCATCACCTTCCCCGCGCAGGCCATCGAACACGATCCGCGCCTCGCGCGCCTCGCACGCGACCTCGCCGAAGAACTGCGCGCCGCCGAGACCGGCCACGAACTCGTCGTCGCCGCTTTGATCGAACAAATTCTCATTCAACTGCTCCGCCGCTACGCCAGCATCCGCCGCACCGATGAACTCGAACTTTCCCGCGCCGGCCTGATCGACCGCCGCATCCGTCGTGCCGTCGAATTGATGCACTCGCACCTCGCGGAAGAACTGCCCCTCGAAGAGTTGGCCGCCGCCGCCTATCTCTCGCCCTTCCACTTCGCGCGCCTCTTCAAGAAACTGACCGGCCTCCCCCCGCACGCCTATCTCGCCGCCCTCCGCATCGAACGCGCGCGCACCCTGCTCGCCGCCACGGACGACTCCATCACCGAGATCGCCGCCCGCGTCGGCTACGCCAACTCAAGCCACTTCGCCAAAGCCTTTCGCCAGTTCAACGGCCTCACGCCCCGCGCCTTCCGCGCCGCACTGGTCTAACTACAGAGGCTAGAGGTCAGAGGTCAGTTAAAATCATTTCTTGTTTTAACTGACCTCTGACCTCTGACCTCTAGCCTCTGCTTTTAAGCAATTCTGCGACGACAATGCGCAAGATTTGACGAGACGCGCGGGCGGCGGGTCGCTTATCCTCGATGCGTTATATTTTCACAGTGAAGGATGGCGAAAAAGCTATGGCAATCGAAAAGGGGGCGGAGATCGCCCCCGCAAAAGGCAAACTCGGTGTGTTGCTCGTGGGACTCGGCGCGGTGAGCACGACGTTCATCGCGGGCGTGGAGGCCATCAAGGCGGGGTTGGCCGAACCCATCGGCAGCCTGACGCAGATGGGCACGATCAGGCTCGGCAAGCGCACGGATAATCGCACGCCCGCCATCAAGGACTTCGTACCGCTCGCGGGCTTGAACGATCTCGTCTTCGGCGCGTGGGACATCTTCCCGGAGTCGGCCTACGATGCGGCCATGCACGCGGGCGTGCTCGAAAAAGACCTGCTCGCCAAACTCAAAACGCCCCTGCAGAAGATCAAGCCGATGAAGGCCGTCTTCGACCAGAATTACGTCAAGCGTCTGAACGGCGAGAACGTCAAACAGGGCGATAACAAATTCGACCTCGCGGAGCAGTTGATCGCCGAGATCGAGGAGTTCAAACGCAAAAACAAGTGCGCGCGGCTCGTTATGGTCTGGGCGGCTTCGACGGAAATCTTCCTCAAGCAGCACGGCGTCTACAAGACTCTCAAGTCTTTCGAGCAGGCCATGCGCGACAATCACAAAGCCATCGCGCCCTCGATGATCTACGCCTATGCCGCCCTCAAACTCGGCATCCCCTTCGCCAACGGCGCGCCGAACCTGACCGTGGACGTGCCCGCCCTCGTCGAACTCGCGGAGCAAAACAACGCGCCCCTCTGCGGCAAGGATTTCAAGACCGGCCAGACCTTGATGAAGACCATCCTCGCGCCCGGCCTGAAATCGCGTATGCTCGGCCTGCACGGCTGGTATTCGACCAACATCCTCGGCAACCGCGACGGCGAAGTTTTGGACGATCCCGAATCGTTCAAGACCAAAGAGGAATCGAAGCTCTCCGTGCTCGAACACATCCTGCAGCCGGACGTCTACCCCGAACTCTACAAGGACTTCTCCCACGTCGTCCGCATCAACTACTATCCGCCGCGCGGCGATAACAAAGAGGGTTGGGACAACATAGACATCTTCGGCTGGCTCGGCTACAAGATGCAGATCAAGGTGGATTTCCTCTGCCGCGATTCCATCCTGGCCGCGCCCCTCGTGCTCGACCTCGCCCTCTTCCTCGATCTGGCGCAGCGCGCAGGGATGCACGGCGGGGTGCAGGAATGGCTCTCCTTCTACTTCAAATCGCCGATGACCGCCCCCGGCCTCTACCCCGAACACGACATCTTCATCCAATTGATGAAGCTCAAAAACACCCTCCGCCACCTGCGCGGCGAAGACCTCATCACGCACCTCGGCCTGGAGTATTACGACTAACGGCCGCCAAACCGGCGACGCTAATATCGACAGGGAGGGCGCGGCAAAATCTTGCCGCGCCCCCTCTTTTTTCCCTACACCGGCTGGTGCGCTTTATGCAAAATTTTGCACGAAGACAGTAATTTGTCACCGGTGCCCTGACGCTAATTGTCAGCGTGCGAAAACAACAGGCGGCGCGAAAGTTTCTGCGCGGAGCACATTTTGTGGTGACAAATCACCCGTTGTCGTTTATATAGTGTTCTCACTCTCGAACGCCGGAGGGAGCGCGGCGCAATTTAGCCAACCGACACCGCGCCCGGCGCATCAATAACATTTACGGATCGTTCTTTGCATGAGGACATGGGTGCGGCGGCCACGAGGTCGCCAGGCTGATAGCTTTCAGGTGTACCCACGATGCTCAGGCAAGGAGGACGGTCGCGATGATGGCAGCAATGGAAACACAGAAAAAAATAACCGAGACGGTCTTTCTTGACCCGGATCAAAAGAGTCCGCGCGCGCAGGAGTTTGAAGAGAAACTCTCGACGCGCATCGTCGGCCAGGAGCGCGCGGTGCGCCGCATGAGCGGCCTCTACCAGATTTTCCTCGCGGGCATGAACCCGCTGAACCGCCCCGTCGGCACGATGCTCTTTCTCGGCCCCACCGGCTCGGGCAAAACGCGCGTCGTCGAGGCGGCGGCCGAAGTTCTCTTCGGCGACCCCGGCGCGGTCATCAAAATCGACTGCGCGGAGTTTCAGCATTCGCACGAGATCGCCAAGCTGATCGGCTCGCCTCCCGGCTACCTCGGCCACCGGGAAACCAGCCCGATGCTGACACAGGAAAATCTCGACCGCTATACCACGGAAGAGACCAAGCTCTCGCTCGTGCTCTTCGACGAGATCGAGAAAGCGTCCGATTCGCTCTGGCAACTCCTGCTCGGCATTCTCGACAAAGCCACGCTGACGCTCGGCGACAATCGGCGCGTGGACTTCTCGCACACGATGGTCATCATGACCTCGAACCTCGGGGCGCGCGAGATGTCCGAGTTGATTTCCGGCGGTATGGGCTTCGTGCCGACCAAGGGCGACAAGAATCCGAACGATTCGGAAGTTGACCAGAAAATTTACCGGACGGCGGTCGAGGCGGCGCGGCGCAAGTTCTCGCCGGAGTTTATGAACCGCATCGACAAGGTGGTCGTGTTCCGCAGTTTGAAAGAGCATCACCTGCGCCAGATTCTCGAACTCGAACTGGCCTCCGTGCAGGATCGCATCATGCGCTCCGCCGGGACGAAGTTCGTCTTCCAGTGTTCCGACGCGGCCAAGGACATGCTGCTCAAAGAGGGCATCGATTACAAGTACGGCGCGCGGCATCTGAAGCGCTCAATCGAACGCTTCCTCGTCTACCCGCTCTCGAACCTGGTGGCGACGGATCAGGTGGGCTTGGGCGACCTCGTTCATGTCGACCTGCACGACACCCAGAACAAACTGGTCTTCTCGAAACGTTCGGGCGGCGCGCTGATCAGTGAAGTCGGCCCGGCCGAGGAAGAGACGGCGGAACCGGAGGCCAAGTCAGGCGGCGTCGGGATGCCGATTCCGCAAACCAAGGCGGCGCGGAAAAGTCAGGGACGAGGCGAGAAATCGGAAAGCTAAAAACTAACGCCAGACCAAACAACACGAAAGCCGGAGCGCGAGTTAATCGCCTCCGGCTTTTATCATGTTACAGAATGATCACTGCTCGAAAGGCGGAATTATTCGCCTGAGAGGGCTGAGTCCGGACAGAGACGGGCGCCGGTTAAGCGACTTTTTTAGCAGCGGATTCGAGCAGGCGAATTGCTTCGGCGGCGATTTCGGAGAGATACGGGTCGCGCGTGGCGAGCGCGGCGCGCAGAGTCGGGAGAGCAGACGGGTCGCCTATCAGGCCGAGCGCGCGTGCGGCTTCGCGGCGCACGTCGTCGCCGGCGCGTTCGCTGGCGAGCGCGCCGATGAGCGCGGGCACGGCCGCGCGGCTTTTCAACTGCCCCAAAGCGACGGCCGCCGAGCGACGCACAAACTCGTTCTCTTCCGTCCGGCGAAACCTGATGCGATTCAGGAAACCTGTGCGCGCGATCCGGCGACCGATAGCTTCGGTCAGGACGGGCGTCGCCGCCTCGTCGCCGATCTGGCCGAGCGCGACCGCCGCCGCCCCGCGCACGCCGGCCTCCTTATCGCGCGCGAGCGCGGTCGCCAGGGCTTCCACAGCCGTGCGGCTGCGCGTCTCTCCCAGCGCGTATGCGGCTTCGCGTCGCACGAATTCCTGCTTGTCCGCGAGCAGGGGCAACAACGCGGCTGCCGCTTCCCACGCGGGCAGAGACAGGATCGCGCGAGCAGCGGTGGCGCGCACGATGACCGCCTCGTCTTTGAGCGCGGGCAGCGCGGCGCGCGAACTGTCGGGTCGCGCCATCGCGCCGAGCCGCATGACGGCCTCGCGCCGTTCTTCCGTGTCGGCTGAAGAAAGACGCGCGCGCAAGCGTTCTATCTCGCGTTGAAGCGGCGTGAGTGATGCCTGGGATGATTGCGGGAAACTACGCACTTGGAGACGCGCCGAGGCGCTGCTCCCGCAGACGAACAGCAGCGCGAGCGCGAGCGCACACAGGCACGCGCGCGGCGGCGCGGCGACGTACGAAAGTGAGTTGAGAGACGAAGCGGCGACCTTGCGATTCATACGCGGGTCGGGGCTGATGCGTCGGCGCGGCGGTCTGCGCGACGGCGAACCGATTCCCACTCGAAAGCCTGGCGGGCGCGCAGATTCTCGCGCGCGTCGGCGAGGCGCATCACCAGTTCGTCGTCCCATAAGGCGGCGGGACTGGTCGCGCGGCGCATTGATTCCATGATCGAGATGTAGTCGAGCACTTCTTTGACTTCCGTGTCGTTCAGGGATTCGAGTTTGAAAGCGAGGCGCTGGCGTTCCGTGATTCGCTTAGCCATCTCTTGCTCCTCCAGACTTGAGAAGCCGGACGGCCTGTGAGCGCTTGTCAACTCGGAAAGCGAGTCGGGCAGCGACGTTCGGAAGGCCGTCGGCTGATTGTAGTCGACACGAGGTAGTTGTTTGCGAAAGCTACTTTTGTTGTCACCTGCAAATCGTGTGTTGTTCCGCTGGCGAGCCGCGCGGCCCGCATCAACAGATTTGGGTGAAAAGCACCGGAAGACGAACCGTTAAATAGAGACAGACGAGAACTCAGGCGTATACGGTCGTCCGGCGCGTAACTAATTACGATTGAACGAAGTTTTCTTATTTAACGACCTGCCGTTAGGCCGCTTGAGGCGAAATATACACGAGACACAAGTTAGGACGCAAGACTGTCGCCGCCTGACACGCACGCGCGGGCGACGCCCGCTTCAGAGCCGGCGCGCGCCCGTCGAACGTTCAATCAATCTTGGCGGCAATCATGTGCATCGTGTCGATGACGAGGACTGCGATGGGCGGGTAGAAGAGTAGTTCGGGACGGATTTGCGTGTCGTAGAGGAACGGCACCTCGGTCAAAATCGTGCTGTACATCTGCTCGCCGAGCAGGAGACCCGCGCCGAGACAGGCCATGTAGCCGAGCACGAGAAAGCTCGAAGCGGCGAATCGCGTGAACGGTTTGTCCGACCTTTCGGCCTCATGCGTCACCGAATCGTGAAGCGAACTCGGCTGGTAAGTGTAGCGGCTGAAATGCTCGCGCAGACGCAGGATCAGGTGCCACAGGCCAATCAGGAACAAGCCCAGGATCAGGGCGCGTCCCAGCCCGCCGGACAGTTGCCAGAAACGGGGCTTAAGCCAGGCCACGAAAAAGGTCGAGAGAAATAGTGAGACGGTGGTGAAGACCGCGCGCTGCATGGCGAAATTTTCGCGCCGCTCCGCCTCGATCAAATTGTCCACCACGCGATCCATGCGCGCCTGCGCGGCGACGCGGCGCATGCGGCGCGCGTGAGGGTTATCGGAATGGTTCAGGAACGATTCGCTCGCCTCGCCCGCCCGACGGCGAAACTGGTTGTCGTAGTAAGTGCGCTCCTGCGGGTCGCTTAAGGTGCGGTAGGCCAGCGCGATCAGGGCGAACTCGCGCGCAGCTTTCTCCGTCCCGCCGTTCAAGTCCGGGTGTCGCTGCCGTGCTAAACGCCGATAAGCTGATTTGACTTCCGAGGCCGTGGCCGTCCGCTGGAGGCCTAAAATTTTGTAATAATCAACCACTGCGCTTTATCCCGTACTCCGTAAAAGCCAGCGTGGGAGCGCGCACAACTCCGGCGCGCTCCGGGCAGGAAGGTTAAACCCGTAGCGACACTATAACATTTTCCGGCAAAAACGTCCTGCCGGAAAATATCGAGCCGGAGACTGAATCGACTGTTGAAAAGAGTGTGGAAGTAGAAGAGAGGAAGTCAAAAGGGGCGGGTGCTTTTCCTCGGACGGCCACCGAGTGGGCAAGGACAGTTATTTGTGAATCCGCCCCTTTTGACTTGGCACATCTGCCAAAGCAACGTCTATGCCAGGCGCACACGATACCAGAATCACAGTAAAAAGCAAGTTTCCTTGCAATCACGCATAAGTATAATGTCTACTAAAGTAGACGGGGTGTCCACTTTAGTAGACGCTGACTGTAAATTGTCCTGCGTGTGTATGATTCCGGCGACCGAAACGGCGCGAGCCTCGATAAGGACGCGTTCTTAACGAGACGGCTGCCGGTTATTAACTGCGGAGGCCGCGCAGATGCTCTCCGCGCGGCCTCTTATGTGCAGGCAGTTGATAAAGTTCCCGGCGAGTATGGGCTAAGACTTTTCGCCCGTGCCGGCGACGGAAGCGCTTGCCGTGCGCTCGATCAAATTGAGCAGGGTTCGCACGCCGACACCCGTCGGCCCCTTCGAGCGATACGGCTTGGCCTCGTCGCCCCAGGCCGTTCCCGCGATGTCCAGGTGCGCCCAGGAAATGCCGTCGGCAAACTCTTTGAGGAAAGCCGCCGCCGTGATCGTCCCGGCCTTGCGCCCGCCGACGTTCTTGATGTCCGCGATGTCCGACTTGATCTGGCGCGTATATTCTTTATCGAGCGGCAACTGCCAGAGCTTTTCCCCGACTTCCCTGCCCGCCGCGATCACTTCATCGATCAATTCCTGATCCGTGCCGAGAATGCCCGTGTTGACATCGCCGAGCGCGATGGAGACTGCGCCCGTCAGGGTGGCGAGATCGACGATCTGCGTCGCGCCGAGTTTGCGCGCGTAGGCCATGGCGTCGGCCAGAATCAGGCGGCCTTCGGCGTCTGTGTTGATGACTTCGATTGTCTTGCCCGACATGGCGCGCACCACATCGCCGGGCTTGGTGGCCTTGCCCGAAGGCAAATTCTCCGTCGCGGGCACGACGCCGAGCAGCGGCATCGGCGGCTTCAACTGCGCCACCGCACGCATCACGCCGAGCACGGTCGCGCCGCCCGTCATGTCGTACTTCATCAGCTCCATGTTCTCGCCCGGCTTGATCGAGATGCCGCCCGAGTCGAACGTCACGCCTTTGCCGACGAAAGCTAGCAGACCGTCGCCCCCGCCCACCACGTTGCCGCTCTTCGTTGTATTGCCGTCGAAGCCCGCGGGCGTGTACTTCAGGATGATCAACGCCGGCGGCTCTTCCGAACCGCGCGCCACGCTCAGGAGCGACCCCATCCCCTCGCCCTCCATGCGCGCTTGATCCAGCACGTCCACTTCCAGGCCGAATTCACTCGCAATCGCGCGCGCGCGTTCGGCCATAATCGTCGGCGTCATGTATGCGCCGGGTTCGTTGGCGAGGTCGCGCGTGAAATTGACGGACTCGCCGACGATGCGGCCGCGCTCCGTGCCGCGCCTGAGCGCGTCCTCGCTCGCGCCCTGCGCGATGACGACCAGCCGCTCGATGGCGCGCTCCTCTTTCTCCGACGTGCGATATTTGTCCGGCTCGAACAGCGACATCAGGACGCCTTCGACGGCCACCGCCGCCGAACGCTCCGCGTCGCCCTCCGCCCCGCGCGTGATCAAACCGACGGTCTTGACGCTGCGCGCGCGCAACGCACGGGCAGCCGTCCCGGCCATCTGCGACACCTGCGCCGCGCCGTAGCTCTCGCGCTCGCCGACCCCGACCAGCAGCAAACGCTTCGCCTTCAATTCGCCGTGCCCGTCGCCGAGATGCAGGTAGACGGTCTCGCCCTCTTTGCCCTTGAGTTCTTCCGTTTCGATAACGGACTTGATGAGGCCGCCCGTCGCCGCGTCCAACTCCTGCAGGAAGCCTTCGTGCGCCTGTTCGTCTTTGAAAACCGCCACGGCCAGAGCCTGCACGTCGGCATCGCCCACGCGCCCGGTGCTCACTTGAATATCCATTTGAACTTTTATCTCCTGATTAACGATTGCGCTCTTTTAACTGCGCCTGCGTCTCGCGATCAATTGTCCGACGCATCTCCGTCTCGCGCTTGTCATAAAGTTTTTTGCCGCGCGCCACGCCGATCTCAAACTTGACCCGCCCCTTTTTCAGGTAGACGCGCGTGACGACGAGCGTCATGCCTTTCGTCGTCGTCTCTCCCTCCAGCTTATCTATCTCACGTCGGTGTAACAAAAGTTTCCGCGTGCGCGTGGCTTCGTGATTATCCCGGTTGCCGTAAGCATACGGCGAAATGTGCGCATTAAACAACCACGCCTCGCCGTCGCGCACGGCAACGTAAGACTCCTTCAACTGAATCTGCCCGGCGCGCACACTCTTCACCTCCGTGCCTTTGAAAACGACGCCCGCCTCGTATGTGCTCAGAATATGATATTCGTGATACGCCGCGCGGTTCGTCAGCAACACTTTTACTTCGTCAGTTTCCGCCATCTTTCAAACTCTCACACGCACCCCGGCTCAAGCTCACAATCACAAGCCCGCACCCGAGGCCGCGTCATAAATCCGGGTCGCGTGTATGCCTTACAAGCCCATCCCCGCGAACTCGCCGCGCAGGGGACGTGCCATTAAATCCTCGGCCGCGGCGCGCACGCCCTTGCCTTCGTACAGCACCGCATGAACCTGCTCCGTGATCGGCATCTCGATCTCGCGGCTCCCGGCCAGCATTTTCACCGCGCGCGTCGTGCGCACGCCCTCCGCCACTTCATGCATTCCGCTCAAAATCTCTTCGAGCCCGCGCCCGCGCCCCAACTCCTGCCCAACGTAACGATTGCGCGACAGCGCGCCCGTACACGTCAACACCAGGTCGCCCATGCCGGCCAGCCCCGCCAGCGTCTCGACGCGCCCGCCCTCGGCCAGCGCCAGCCGCGTCATTTCGGCCAGTCCGCGCGTGATCAAAGCCGCGATGCTGTTCGTTCCCAACCCTAGCCCGGCGACCATGCCCGCCGCCAGGGCGATAACGTTCTTCACCGCGCCGCCGAGTTCCGTCCCGGCCAGATCGCCGTTTGTGTAGATGCGAAAATTTTCAAAACTCAGGGCGGCCTGTACGGACAGCGTCGCGTGCGCGTCGTAACCTGCGGCGACGACGGCGGTCGGGTGTCCGGCCGCCACCTCCCGCGCAAACGACGGCCCCGACAGGCACACGAAGCGCGCGGCAAATTCTTTCCCCAGCACCTCGCCCACCACTTCCGACATGCGCTGTCCCGACTCGATCTCGATGCCCTTCGTCGCGCTGACGAGCACGACCCCGGCGCTCAACTCGCCCGCCATCCGCTCCAACAAATCGCGCGTCGCGTGCGAAGGCGCGGCCAGAATCACCATTCGCGCATCACGCACCGCCTCACCCAAATCGCACGTCGCGCACGCGTCGCCCGCCAACTCATGCGCGGCCAGATAGACTCCGTTCACGCGCCGCTCGTTAATGCCGGAAACGACCTCCGCATTGCGCGACCACAACTTCACCGCATGCCCCGCACGTCCGGCCACCAGCCCGAGCGCCGTGCCCCAACCGCCCGCACCGATGATCGCGATGTGAGACATCACTCGATTGCGGATTTCGGATTGCGGAATGCGGATTGAAAGACAATCTGCTTTCTAATCCGCATTCCGCAATCCGAAATCCGCATTCATCCTTTCCACCTGCTCTCCGTGCCCTGCAACAGTCTGCCGATATTGGCGCGGTGCATGAAGATTATGAGGGCGCCGCCGATGATGGCAACCGCCAGCACGGGCGCGGCGCTTGTCTCCGGGTTGCCCGCGCACCGCACGAGCCAGATGCAGAGGGGCAGCGTCGCCGTCGCCGTGATCGAACCGAGCGAGACGTAGCGCGTCGCCCACACGATGGCGAGAAAGACCAGGGCGGCAAGGGCGACGGCCGCCGGAGTTAAACTCAGGAATACGCCGAGGCCGGTTGCCACGCCTTTGCCGCCGCGAAATTTCAACCAGACGGGAAAGATGTGCCCGCACACGACCGCAATCGAAGCGATTGCCACCCACCAGTTGACGCCGAAATCAGGCGTGAGCAACCAGCGCGCGAGCAGCGCGACGAGCGCACCCTTCGCGGCATCGAGGAAAAGTGTCACCAGACCCGCGCCCTTGCCCGCGCGGCGCGACACGTTCGTCGCACCCGTCCCGCCCGAACCCGTCTCGCGCACGTCGCCGCCGCCCCTCGCCTGCACGATCAAATATCCGAAAGGGATCGACCCTACAAGATAGGCGGCGACAATAAAGAGCGCAGGCAACAACGTAACGATTACTCCGCGACAGCGCAAAACATCGGGCGACGAGCGAACGGCGACTATAACAACCCGCCGGAAGGCGCGGCAAGTGTCGGGAGGTTTGGGGGCGGGGGCAGTTTAAAGCTGGTTTTAGATGAGGCGGCGGCGCAGGAGGTCGAGGGCGGCCTGCGAGGCGCGCCAGCGGATGAGTTGGCGGTCGCCGGGAAGGAGCAGTTTGCGATGTTCCGTGTGCGCGTCGTCGGAGAGCGCGAGGTAGACGAGGCCGACGGGTTTATCCGCCGTCCCGCCGCCCGGCCCGGCGATGCCCGTGATGCTGAGGCCGAAGTCAGTGCCGGCGCGCTCGCGCACGCCCTCGGCCATCGCCTCTGCAACCTCGCCGCTCACCGCGCCGTATTCCGCGATCAAATCCGACGGCACGCCGAGCAGGCGCACCTTCGCGTCGTTGGAATAACTCACGACGCCTTCCATGAAATAGGCTGACGACCCAGGCACTTCCGTGAGCCGCTGTGCGACGAGGCCGCCCGTGCAGCTTTCGGCGACCGCGAGGGTGAAGCCGCCGACGGCCAGCCGCAGGCCGACGATCTCTTCCATCTGCTCGCCGCGAAAAGCGAAGATGGCGTCGCCGAGTCGTTCCTCGATCTGACCGGCCAGCCCGTCGAGCAGCAGTTCGGCTTCCTGCTCCGTGCGCCCCTGCGCCGTCAGGTGAATTTCGATTTCGCTACGGTTGAAAAGAATGGTCGTCTGCGGATTTTTGTACTGCGTATAGACCGGCGCGATGCGCTCGTCCACGGCCGACTCGCCGAGACCCGACACGCGCAGCACGCGCCGCGCCACGCGCACGTCGCCGGCCTTCGCCGTGAGCCGTTCGCCGACGTGCGTCTCGTACATCGGGCGCATCTCGCGCGGTGGGCCGGGCAGGAGGACGACGGCGCGCCCCTCGTGTTCGAGGTACATGCCGGGAGCAGAGCCGTGCGGGTTATCCAACACCTCCGCGCCTTCGAGGATCATCGCCTGCCGCGCGTTGATCTCCGGCATCTTGCGCCCCCAGCGCATGAACTTCTCGCGAATCGCTTCGAGCACCGCTTCGTTCAGCACGAGGCGGCGATTCATCGCCCGCGCCGCGATCTTGCGCGTGATGTCGTCTTCGGTCGGCCCCAGGCCGCCGGTGGTGATGACGACCCGCGAGCGGCGCAGCGCGTCCCTGATCGTCTCTTCCAGACGCGCGTCGTCGTCGCCGACGATGGTCTTGAGTTTGACTTCGATGCCGATGGCGTTGAGTTTCTCGGTCAGCCATAGGCTGTTAGTGTCGGCGCGATCCGGCGTCAGCAACTCCGACCCGATGGCGATGATTTCAGCGGTGAGCATCAGTTTATAAACTTACGGGCGACAACAGGCTTCGGCGAAGAATATCTCACGCAAAGGCGCAAAGGCGCAAAGAGATGACACAAAGCAGGACAAGTTTTACTAACGTCTTCCTTTGCGCCTTTGCGCCTTTGCGTGAAATGTATTTCAAACGCTTTAGTCGCCAGCCTCGACGAACAATTTCACCTCGCGCACCCACATCACGAACGGGCGGCCGCGCGGCCCCTGTTGCGCGGGCTGGAAGATGCGCACGCGGTTCGTCCTGACGGGCGCGAACTCGAAGGCTGTGCGGTCGTAGTTGTTGCCGGGTTCGATGTGCGAGATCGTCCGCCACGCGCCGCTCTCGTCCGGCGTCTGCAATTCGACGCGGCGCGAAGCGACGAAGTTGCCGCGGTCGAAGCCCCAGTAGACGTAGACGGCGGAGATGCGTCGGGGCGCGTCGAGTTGGAGTTCGATCCAGTGCGGCTCGTGCGTCTCGGCCGAAGCCCAGTTGCCCTCGTTGTAGCGCATGGCGGAGATGCGCTTGGCGTCGAGCACGCCGTCGTGCAGGGGCTTTGAAGTGTAGCCGTCGTAATTGGAATCAACCAGGACGCGCGCCGCGCTCACTTCCGTCAGGGTGGGCGGAGTTTGCCCCGCGCCCCGGTCGGTAGACGGCGGCGTTTGGGCGGGCGCGGCGGCATTGGTCGTCGTCGCCGCAGCCGCGGGCGCGCTCGCGCGTCTTTGCAGCGCGCGCCGCTCGGCTTCGCGCGTGAAGCGCAGGTAGATCAGTATGCCGCTCAGGAACGCGAGCGCGATGAGACCTGCGACCACCCACTTGCCGCGCGCGTTCGGGCGCGCGCTCGCGCCGATTGGTTGCCGGGTCTTCGCGCCCTGGTGTGCGAGTTTTGAGGTCGCGGGCGATGCTCCGAGTTCCGCGCCGCACGCGCGGCATAGTTCCTCGTCCTCCTCGGCCTCCACGCCGCAGGCCGGGCACGCGCCGCTGCGGATGGGCTGCGTGATGTAATCGTGCCGCACGGTGTTGTCTATCGGCTCGTGCAACTCGTGCGTGCCGACGGGACGGTAAGCTTTCGGCGGCGTGTCGCCTGCTTCCCGCACATCGCCGGCGTCGCGCTCGCGCGCCGTGCGGATCGCGCGCAGGAAATCGGCCGCCGAGGCGTAACGCCCGGAAGGGTCTTTTTCGAGCGCGCGCAGGATGATGTCTTCGACTTCGAGCGGGATGAGCGGGTTGATCTCGGTGGGCAGCGACGGCGGCTCTTCGACGTGTGCGCGTAAAATCTCTGTGCGCGTCAGCGGCGCGCGCTCGTTGCCGAAGGGGGGCGCGCCGGTGAGCATCTCGTAGAGGATGACGCCGAGGCTGTAGATGTCGGAACGCTGATCAACTTCCAGTCCCTCGGCCTGTTCGGGCGAGACGTAACGCGGCGAGCCGTAGGCCGCTCCGAAAGTGTCGGTCGTTTCCGTGCCGACGACCTTGACGATGCCGAAATCCGTGATCTTGATCTTATCTTCGGGCGTGACGAGGATGTTCGGCGGCTTGAGGTCGCGGTGAATGATGCCGCGATGCGTTCCGCCGTCCTGATCCCTGTAGGTGAAAGTGTGCGCGTAGACGACGGCGGCCAGAATTTGATCGAACAACGCGAGCGCGCGTTCGCACTTGAGCGGGCCGCTCTCCTGCCTGAGCAACTGCGCGAGCGAGCGTCCTTCGACGTACTCCATCACGATGTAATAAGTCTGCTCGGCGACGATGTAGTCGTAAATCTTGACGATGCCGCGATGATCGAGTTGCGACTGGATGTAGGCCTCGCGCTCGAAGCGGTGGCGAAGGCTTCGCAGGTCGTGGTCTCCGGCGCGCGGGTTGATGGACTTGATCGCCACCTCGCGCGGGAGCTTCATGTGCTGGCCGCGATAGACGATGCCCATCCCGCCGCGCCCGATGCGTTCCTCGATGCGATAGCTGCCGATGATGGTCTCAGTCGCCATTTAGATGAGTTTTCAGTTTTCGGTTTTCAGTTTTCAGTTGTTCTTTGTCTGTTGTTTGAGTGCTTATCTCCGGCAACTCACGTGATGCACACGCGCGATCATAAAAACTGAAAACCGAAAACTGAAAACTAAAAACTGTTCATGCCGTCTTCTTCTCTTCCTCGTACAAATCGCGCAGGACTTCGGAGATGGGCGCGGGCTGTTGCGGCGGCGAGGGCGGCGGCGTGCCGGCTTTGCCGGTGTTGGCGGCGGTGAGGGGCAGCCGGTGCGGGGCGTCCTGCTGCGGCGACGGCGTCGTGGCGGAGGGTGGCGCGCTCGCATACAAATTGCGCGTTGCGGGATTCGCCGCGATGGGCGGCAGCGCGGCATTGAGGCGACGGCTCTCTTCCAGGAGCGAAGCGGCGCGCAGGCGACGTGTGCGTTCGAGGTTGCGGATGGCGGCCATGGTCTGCGGCCCCTCCGCCGGGTCGCGTTCGAGGCGGCGCAGCACGCTCACGTAGCGGCGCAGTTCGGGCGAAGGCGCGAGGCGCTGCCGCTCATCGCCCTCTTCGGATTCGATGACGTAGCCGAGATGCTCGGCCGCCGCCTCGTGGTCGCCCGCGCGGTGGCAGAGCGCGCCGAGCGCGAAGTGGACGAGCGGAGGCGGGTCGGACATCGAGTGGACGACCGATTCACCCTGCCCGATCACTTCCGTGAGTTCAAAGCCGAACCAGCGGCGCTCGTCCTCACGCAAAACGTCGTTGGCGGCGAGGTAGAAGTCGAAGATGCGGCGCGTGTCGTGCTGCTCGGAGCGTTCCACGGCGCGCCAGACGAAATAAACCACCGTGGCGAAAAAGATGATGACCGTCAGCGGGATGCCCATCAAGGCGAGCATCGCGAGGATCACGATAATGGCGATCAACTTCTGCCCCATATCTCTGCCCTTGCTGCCCATAAAACCTTTCGCGCGCCGGTTGCAGCACGTTTCCGCCCGGAAACCCTGCCTACTTGAAACTTCCACTCACGAACCTGATCGGATGCGACGACGAATCGCTTCCCCGGCCTCCTTCGTCGAGAGCGTGCCGCCGAGATCGCGCGTCGTCTCGCCCGCCGACACACACGCGCCGACGGCCGCTTCGACCGCCTCGCTCGCCGACTCGAATCCCAGGTATTCTAGCATCATCGCCGCGGTCAGAATAGAGCCTACCGGATTCGCGACGTTTCGCCCCGCGAGCGGCGGCGCGCTGCCATGCACCGGCTCGAACAGGGAGACGCGGCCGGGGTGCAAATTGCCCGACGCGGCCATCCCCAGGCCGCCCTGCAACGCCGCGCCGAGATCGGTCAGGATGTCGCCGAACAAGTTGTTCGTCACGATCACGTCGTACTGCGCCGGGTCGAGCACCATGAACATCGCCATCGCATCGACGTACTGGTGGTTCGCTTCTATCTCGGCGTACCCGGCCGCCACTTCACGAAACGCGCGCTGCCACAAATCGCCCCCGTATCGCTGCACGTTCGACTTGTCGGCCATCGTCACGCGTTTCCGGTCGTGCGCGCGCGCATACTCGAAGGCCGCCACGATGATGCGCTCCACGCCGTGGCGCGTGTTCAATTCCTCCTGCGTCGCGATCTCGTGCGGCGTGCCGCGCTTGAGGAAGCCGCCCGCGCCGATATATGAGCCTTCGGTGTTTTCGCGGAAGACGACGAAGTCGATGTCTTTCGTCTCGCGCCCCTTGAGCGGCGTCAGGCGCGCGTCGAGCAGGCGCACGGGGCGCAGGTTGATGTAGAGGTCGAGACCGCGCCGCATGCCGAGCAGAATATCCTCCGCGTGTTTGTTCGAGGCGACGCGCGGGTCGCCGAACGCACCGGCGAGGATGGCGTCGAAGTCCCTCGTGAGCATTTCCAGCGCACCTTCGGGCAGGCTGACGCCCTCGCGCAAAAACTTGTCCGCGCCCCAATCGAAGTGCTGAAACTCGACCGAGACGCCGTGCGTCTCGCGCAGGTGTTCAAGCACGCCGAGTGACTCGTTTGTGACCTCCACGCCGATGCCGTCGCCGGGCACGACCGCGATTCTCTTTACGTCTCTCGTCATCGTCTCCTCCGCCGTCGTCTCGTCATCAACTCCTCCGCCGTTGCCGGGGCGCGGCCGGAACGCGTCTCACGCGCTCACGCCGAGTTGCCAGAATAGAAAACTCCACACGTCCGTCGCCTCCGCGATCTGCTTCGTCAGAGGTTTGCCCGCGCCGTGCCCCGCCTTCGTCTCGACGCGCAGCAGAATCGGATGCGCGGAGGCGTTCGCCGCCTGCAACACGGCCGCGAACTTGCGCGCGTGCAGCGGGTCGACGCGCGAATCGGATTCGGCGGTCGTGATGAGCGTCGCAGGATATTTCGTGCCCGCCACGACGCGGTGGTAGGGCGAATAGGCTCGCAGGTAGGCGAAGTGGCGCGGGTCTTCGGCCGTGCCGTATTCGGGAATCCAGAGGCGCGCGATGAGGAAACGCTGGTAGCGCAGCATGTCCGTCAGCGGCACGGCGCAGACGACGGCGCGGAAGAGTTCGGGTCGTTGCGTTATGGCTGCCGCCACGAGCAGGCCGCCGTTCGAGCCGCCCTGAATGGCGAGCCGGTTGCCGGATGCGATCTTCCGCTCGACCAGATACTCGGCCGCCGCGATGAAATCGTCGAAGACGTTCTGCTTCAGGCCGAGCATGCCGCGCTTGTGCCAGCCCTCGCCGTATTCACCGCCGCCGCGCAAATTCGCCACCGCGTAGACGCCGCCGCGTTCGAGCCAGAGATTCAGGCCGCGATTGAAGCCGGGCGTCTGCGAGACGTTGAAGCCGCCATAGCCGTAGAGCAGCGCGGGGTTCCTGCCGTCATACTTCAAACCCTTGCGATGCACGACGAACATCGAGATGTTCGTGCCGTCCTTCGACGGGTAGAAGACCTGCTTCACCTCAATCGCCTTCGCGTCCACGGTCGGCGCGGCGACGCGCGCCCACTCGTCGAGCGCGCCCGTCCGCGCGTCGTAGCGATAGACGGTCGGCGGCAGTGCGTAGGAAGCGAAACTGAAGAAAGCCTCGCCGCCATCCTCCTCGCCGTTCGACGCTGAGGCCGTGCCTAAGACGGGCAGCTTCACGTCGCGCAAAAATTCGCCCTCGCGCGTGTAGGCGCGGATGCGCGACGCGGCGCGCGACAACCCCTGGACGAGAATTTGTTGGCCGAGCACGGTGAACGAATTGATTCTCACGTCCTGCGCTTCGGGGACGAATGGCCGCCAAGCGGCGCGCTTTGGGTTGGCCGCCGCGGTCTGAAATATTTGACCGTTGGCCGCGCCTTCGGTCGTCAGGATGTAGAGGCGATTGTTCACGACGCGCGCCGAGTAGTTGGCGTCTTTGCCTTCGGCAAGAGCCACCAGTTCGCCCGCCTCGTCGCGCAAATCGCGCAGGTAGAGATCGTTTTTGCCGGGGCCGCGCGAGACGCTGATCGTGAGCCAGCGGCCGTCGCGCGAAAGGCCGACGCCCGGCCATTCCGTGGGCTTCTCCTCGCGCCGAAACACTTCCGCGTCCTTCGCCGGATCGTCGCCGAGGCGATGCAGGAACACGCGGCGGTGATAATTCTCTTCGCCCTTCGGGACGCTGCCGGGCGCGGGAAAGCGCGTGTAATAAAAGCCGTCGCCGCCGGGCAGCCACGCGAGCGAGGCGGCGCGTGTGTAGGGAATTTTATCCTTGAGGTTGCGCCCCGTGTCCACGTCCAGCACGTAGAGCGTGGACTGTTCGCTGCCGCTCTCGGAGAGACCGTAAGCGAGCCGCTTGCCGTCGTGCGACTCATACCACCAGTCGAGCGCGATTGTCCCGTCGGGCGAGAGCGCGTTCGGGTCGAGCAGCACGCGGTCTGCGCCCGCCGCGCCCTCGCGCACGTAGAGCACGGGTTGATTCTGTTGTCCCTCGCGCCGCGTGTAGAAGTAGCGGCCGCGATGCGGGTCGGGCGCGCTGAGCGTGCCGATGGAGAGCAATTGCGAGAGCCTGCGATTGATGGCATCCCGCCCCGCAAACGAGTCGAGCGCGCGGCGCGTGTGCGCGTTCTGCGCGTCCGTCCAGTCGCGCACTTCTCTCGCCTCGCCCTGCTCCAACCAGCGATACGGGTCGGCCACTTTAACGCCGTGCAGCGTTTCGACCAGAGGCTCGGCGCGCGTCTGCGGCGGCCGGGAATGCGCGTCTGGATTTTGCGCGGCGGCGGGAGAGGCGAACGAGGCGCGCGAGGCTTGCGGGGCGAACATGGCGAGCGCGAGAAAAGCGACGGCTAGCGCACGCCCACACGGAAGCGCGGCATGGAGGCGAAGATTATTTTGCATAGACTCGGTTTCAGTTAGAGAGGCGTCGTTCGATGCGCGGCAGGCTGGCGACGACCGTCTCGCCGACGATTTGCAGACTGCGCGGAGAGATTTTATCGAGCGTATCGCCGGCCTGATGCCAGTAAGGGTAGCCGCTGAGTTGAATCAAATCGGCGACCGGAATCCCGGCGCGCAAAAACGGGACGTGATCGTCTTCCACCGTATGTTTCGTGTCGGGAAACTGCGCGCCGTGACCGAGTTCGCGCGCCGTCTGCCAGATGATGTCCACGAGCCACGGCGTGCTGAGGGTTTCGCGCGGAATCGAGAGATTGGTGTAGCCGATCATGTCGAGCAGGATCATGGCGCGGACGCGTTTCGTCTCGCCGCGCTCCGCGAGTTGCGCGACGTAACGGCGGCTGCCGTAAGTGTTATCGGGCGTGCCCGCGTTCGTGCATTCGTCCCAGTCGTGGCAGACGGCCTCTTCGCCGTCGAAGAAAACGAACCAGTAGGTGTAGCGCGGCTTAACGCTCGCACCCGTGGCGGCGACGGCGCGCGCGATCTCGACGAGCGCGCCGGTCGAAGAACCGCCGTCGTTCGCGCCGACGAAGCGAAACTCTTTGAACAGCTTCGTGTCGTAATGGCTGGCGACGATGATCACGTCCGCCGATTCACCGGGGAGTTCGGCCGTCACGTTCACAAATTGGCGCGTGCCCGCCGGAGTCTGCGCCGTGAACTCGTCCGTCGTCACTTTGAGATTCGCGGCCTGTAGTTCATTGATGAGGTATTCGCGCGTGCGCGCGAGTTCCGCCGAGCCTGCGGGGCGCGGCCCCATCTCGACCATCTTGCGGACGTGCCCGAAGGCGCGCTCGCCGTCGAAAGCGGGACGCGGCTGCGCCGTCGTCGTCGTCGTCGACGCCGGAGGCGTGGCGTTGGCGGCGGGGGGAACGTTGCCCGCCGTGTTGTCCTGTGTCGGATTGCCGCCGCAGGCCGCCTGGGCAAGTGCGAGCAGTATGTGAAGGAGGAGCGCGAGCGTGCCCCGTCGCAGCGCGCGGGCAGGGGCGCGGCGCGGCGAAGGGGCGGAAGATGGCGACATCTTTTTCATGTCTGGATGGTGCATCGCACGCCCTGGACATGCGGCGCGCGAATTATGTGCGGCACGCGGGCGAGCGACGGCGGCAGAACAGTTCCTTTGGATGCGGGCTTGTGCGCGTTCTTTATGAAGCGGGCTTGTGCGCGTTCTTTATGAAGCGGGCTTGTCCGCTTCGGAACTATTCGTCTTTCCGCGCGCCCGCGACGTGCTCGGCGGGGCGGCGCGCCTGTCGCTCGCGTCGCGCCCGCGCGCGCCCGAAGTTGGCTACGAAATCCATCCCCTTCTCGAAATACGAGGCGGGCACGTCGGCGATGGCCTTGAATGTCTGTGAGGCGGCGATGGCTTCGAGTTCGACGAGCGTGACGAGCTTTTGCGCCAGCGGCATCTCTCGAAATTCGGCGCGCAAATCCTGTTTCACTTCCTCGGTCGTCTCCTGTCGCACGGTCGCGGCCACGGGTTCGAGCACAAGGTCGCCCGCGCGTTCAACTTTGGCCTGGCAGGCGAGCCGTTCACCGGACGCGAGCCTTTCGGGACTGAGCCGCGTGCGCTCAGCCTCCGTCAGACCGGACAGGAGCGTCGCGCCCTCGCGCACGACGACGGCGCACGTGTCGCACTCGCCGCGCCCCTCGCACTCGGCGGGCAGGCGCAGGCCGAGGCGCTTGGCCGCGTCCCACAAATACGTTCCCTCAGCCACCACGCCGTGACGACCGTCCGGCACAAATTCCACGTTCACACTCATCGCACACCTCCACACCGCTCTCCGGTCTGTCGAGACTAAAATTCCATCAGGCTAAATTTCCGCGGGAGACGATTCGGAACTTACAACAACGTGGGGCAAATGTAAAAAGGGGACAGGCGAAGCGCGCCGTCGAAGACCGGAAACCGTTTTCGTTTGCCGGCCGCACGTGCGCGCGCTTCGCCTGTCTCCCACACGACTTTGCTAATGCGTGCTCGGCGCGCTCGCGAACCTGACGCGCGGCTCGGCGGCCGATTCTTCTTTCTTCGGCTTGTCGGCGCTGTCGCGGCGGCAGTCGGAACACGTCCCGAACATGCGCAGCGTGTGATGCGTGGACTCGAAATCGTGCTTGGAGGCGATGGCGTCCTGCAAGGCTTCGAGTTGTTCGGAATAGAATTCGATGGTCTTGCCGCAGTCGGTGCAGATGAGGTGATCGTGGTGCGGGTGTTTGTAGTTGTGCTCGTAGCGCGTGCGCCCATCGCCGAAGCGCACCTCGCGCGCCAGCCCGGCGTCGGTCAACAGCTTGAGCGTGCGATAGACGGTGGTCTGCCCGATCTCCGGGTCTTCCTTCTGCACGAGCCGGTAGAGGTCTTCACTCGACAGGTGTTCCTCTGTGCGCAGGAAGACGTCGAGGATGAGGTCGCGTTGCGCCGTGCGTTTGAGTCCCGCGCGTTGAATGTGGCGATGAAAAACTTCCTGCTCTTCAGTCATGACCTTCGTTTAGTGGTTCGGCTGAAACCGGCTCCGTGATTGTTGACAACGCAGGTATTTTAGCATTAGCGCGCGTGATGTGTGAAGAAGTTGGCCGCGCCGTCGCCCGCGTGCTATCTTTCCGCGCATGGTGCCGGGGTGGCGGAATGGCAGACGCGACGGACTTAAAATCCGTTGGCCGTAAGGCCGTGAGGGTTCGAGTCCCTCCCTCGGCATCAGACATTCGTCCCGGCCGCAAACGGCACGTCCCGGCGCCTTTCGCGGCCGTGAAGCGCGGCTTCGGAAAACGCCCGTCCACCTGTTAATATACTTTTTCGGAAACCTGGACGGACGGGCGAAGCTGCCGACGAAGCCGGTGCGGGAAGGCGCACCGGCTGGTGTCCGACCTAAGAGCAACGGCCAGGGACTGAGGCACATCAAACACCGGTCGTCGAAGAATTCGCGCCCCTGCTAATTTCTCCACACCCAATCTACACATTCGAAAGATTAAGGCTCAGCAAAAATGAAAAAGTTATCCTTTTGCCTACTGGCAATATTTTTATGCGCGTTCGCGGCGGCGGCGCAGAAGGTGCCGGTGCAGGAAGTCGTGCTCGACAACGGGATGCGGCTGCTGCTCGTCACGCGCAAGGGCGACCCGAACGTCGCCGCCGGCTGGGTAGCGCGCGTCGGCTCGGTCAACGAGCGCCCCGGCATCACCGGCCTCTCCCACCTCTTCGAGCACATGATGTTCAAGGGCACACACGCCATCGGTACGAAGAACATCGAAGAGAATCTGAAACTCATCAAGGAGATGGACGCCGTGCGCGCCGACCTGCGCCGCGAGGAGCAGGCGCTCATCCTGAAAGCGCGGCGCGGCGAAATCTCCGACGCCAAAGACCCCAAATTTCGCTCCGAGCGCCACAAGGAACTGCTCGCCCGCTTCAACGAACTGACGAAGCGCGAGAAGGAACTCATGGTCAAGGACGAATTCGACCGCATCTACACGACGGCCGGCGGCTCCGGCATGAACGCCGGCACGAGCAACGACTTCACCGTCTATTTCATCAACGTCCCGGCCAACAAGCTCGAACTGTGGTTCTGGATGGAATCGGATCGGCTGCGCAACCCCGTCTTCCGCGAGTTCTATTCGGAGCGCGATGTGGTGCACGAGGAGCGGCGTTTGCGCACTGACTCGACGCCCACCGGCAAGTTCAACGAGCTCTACGATTCGATGTTCTGGCAGTCCAGCCCCTACGGCTGGCCGGTCGTCGGCTGGCCGAGCGACCTCGAAGGCATCACGCGCGAAGAGGCGCTCGAATATTTTGCCGTCAACTACGCGCCCAACAACCTGACGGCCTGCCTCGTCGGCGACATCGATCCGGCGCGCGCCACCGAACTCGCCCGCATGTACTTCGGCCGTCTTCCGCGCGGGCCCCGCGAGCCTGAACCCGTGAGGACGAGCGAGATGCCGCAGCTCGCCGAGAAGCGCATGGTCGCCTACGCCGAGACCGTGCCGCAGGTGCGCGTGCGCTATCACACCGTCGCGGAAGGCCACCCGGACGATTTCGCGCTCGACATTCTGGGCAGCGTCCTCAGCGGCCGCACCGGGCGCCTCTACAAGTCGCTCGTCACGCAGCAGGCGGTCGCCAACAGCGCTTCGGCCAGCCACGACGGGCGCAAGTACGAAGGGCTCTTCGAGCTGAGCGGCGTCGCCAAACCCGGCAAGACGCCCGAGGAGGTGGAGCAGGCACTCTACAAAGAGATCGAGCGGCTCCAGAAGGAACCGGTCGACGCCAGGGAGTTGCAGAAGGTTAAGAACCAGTATGCCGCCAACGACTTCCGCGGGCTGCAATCGAACTTCGGCCTGATGGTGCAACTGCTGCTGCGTGACAACAATCGCGGCTGGGCGACGCTCAACACCGACCCGGCGCGCTATCAGGCCGTCACGGCCGAGGACATTCGCCGCGTCGCCGGCCTCTACTTCAAACCGGAAAACCGCACCATCGCGATCTATCACACCAAAAAGCCGGAGGGCGGCGCGGCCGCCTCGGCGGCGGAAGACCCGGCGCTCGCCGGCCTGACCGATCAGGAGAAGGCGCAGCTCGGCGGGATGCGAGCCATGCTGGCTCAGGCGAAGGCCGAACAGATCAAGATGATGCTCTCGCGGATCGAACAGCAGGGCGCGTCGGCGCCGGCCGACAAACAAAATTTCATCAGGGTGGTCAGGAAGATGCTGGAAGATCGCCTCAAGCAGCTCGAAGGGAGTAACAAGTAAACATGTTGACGCGAAAAATACTTTCAGCGTTTCTCGTCGCCGCGCTTGTCGGGCTCACGCCCGGGGCGTCGCTTTGGGCACAGCAGCCCGCGAACATTCCCGCGCATCCGCGCGAGTTGAAGTTCACCCCGCTCAGCTACACGCCGCCGAAGCGCGAGCAGTACCGCCACGTGCTCTCGAACGGCGCGGTCGCCTACCTTGTCGAAGACCACGACTTGCCGCTTGTCAGCGTCTCGACGCTCGTGCGCACCGGCTCCTACCTCGACCCGGCGGGCAAAGAGGGTCTGGCCTCGCTCACCGGCGCGCAGATGCGCGCGGGCGGCACCACCTCGAAGACCGCCGAGGAGTTTGACGAGGCCGCGGACTTTCTCGCCGCCGGCATTTCAAACTCCATCGGCGCGACGCAGGGCAACGCCAGCGTCAACGTGCTTGCGAAAGACACGGACGCGGGGCTCGCGCTCTACTTCGACATGCTCCGCAACCCGCGCTTTCAGGAAGACCGCATCAAGCTCGCCCAGAGCCAGATTCTCCAGGGACTGGAGCGGCGCAACGACCGCACCGACGTCATCGAGAACCGCGAGTGGACGCGCCTGATGTACGGCGCGGAACACTTCTCCGCCAAGGAGACGACCAAAGCCTCCGTCGAGGGCATCACGCGCGCAGACTTGATCGCCTTCCACCAGCGTTACTACCAGCCGGGCGGTTTCATTTTCGCCGTCTCCGGCGACTTCAACACGAAAGAGATGATCGCCAAACTCGAAGCGGGGATGCGCGGCTGGGCGGTCAACAAACAGCCCGTGCCCGAAGTGCCTAAGCCGACGCTCGCGCCCGTGGCCGGCGTCTACGCAGTGCACAAGGCCGACGTGAATCAGGGGCGCGTGAGCATCGGGCACACCGGCGCGTTGCGCGACAACCCCGACGCCTACGCCATCGCCATCATGAACGACATCCTCGGCGGCGGCGGCTTCACTTCGCGCATCACCTCGCGCGTCCGCTCCGACGAGGGGCTCGCCTACAGCGCGGGGTCAAACTTCGGGCTCGGCGTCTACTACCCGACCAACTTCCGTGCCACCTTCCAGTCGAAGAACCCGACGACCTCGCAGGCCATCGACATCATCATGGAAGAGATCAACCGCCTGCGCACCACGAAAGTCTCGGCCGAGGAACTGGAGACGGCGAAGAACTCGACCATCGAAGTCTTCCCACGCACCTTCGCCACGGCGGCGCAGATCGCCGCCACTTTCGCGCAGGACGAGTACACGAAGCGCCCGGCCGACTACTGGACGACTTACCGCGCGCGCGTCGCGGCCGTCACGGCGGACGACGTGCAACGCGTCGCGCAGAAGTACCTGCAACCGGACAAATTGGTCGTGCTCGTCGTCGGCAACATCGACGAGATCATGAAAGGCAACCCCGACCGCCCGCAGCACTCGCTCGCCAAGATTGCGCGCGACGGGCAGATCCGGCGCATCCCCCTGCCCGACCCGCTGACGATGATCTACCCGGCCACGCAATAAGCCGGCCGTGCCCGACCGAAACGAAAAAAGGGCGGCGCGTCGTGTGGCAGAGACCACCACGCGCCGCCCTTTCGTCACGTCCGCCTGCTAGCCCGCCTTCTTCCCTTCCAGCCTGATCCGACGATTGCTCTCCGAGAGGAAATTTTCACTGAAGGCCAGCGCGCCGTCGCGGACGAGGCGACGGCCGCGCGGCACGGGGATGTCGGCCTGTTCGAGGATGTCAATCCTCATGGCACGTCACCCTTTGGTATACCTTGTCGCGGGTCGTTTCAATATCGTCAAAAAGAAGGGTGTGTTCCGCGTGTGCGGAACACACCCTTCTCAACCCACCCCTTGCTCGTTCCGCAGTCGTAACGGACGCCGTAAGGCTCGATACGCCGCTATTTCTCAGCGTGCGTGAATCACGTCCGGCCAAGAAAATTTCCCTGTCGAACAACGCATACGCGCCGGCTCGCCGCCACCGCATAAAGTTGTAGACAAGCTCGCGCCACCCGTGCAGAAGGGGAGACCTTTCGCCGGAAACAATCCCAACAGATTATTCAACAGGGGAACATGGAGGAGTATAGGCGGACAGCAGAGATAGAGTCTGTACGATGTCGAACAGATTTTCATGCGTGCGCGCTCCATTTCCGTGCCGCTTCGAAGCTCAGGCTTTTTCCGGCGTCCACACGTCGACCGCGAGGGCTTCGGCGTAATGGACGAGCGGCTTGCCTTTCAGCGGTGGCAGGTAGTCGGCCTCCGCGATGTCCGAGGCGTAGGCACGAAGCGCGGCCTGTCTGAGCGGCCACGGGCGATGGTGTATGCGCGCGCGGTAGATGCTCTCGCCGGAGGCTGAATAGAGGCAGTAA
Source organism: Pyrinomonadaceae bacterium (assembly GCA_035645855.1). Classification (GTDB taxonomy): domain Bacteria; phylum Acidobacteriota; class Blastocatellia; order Pyrinomonadales; family Pyrinomonadaceae; genus JAIVJZ01. The sequence continues at coordinate 79,180 of DASQLU010000060.1, read as the reverse complement.
CGCTCGGTGAGGAAAAATTCCAGCGTCCCCGATTCGGCTTCGGGCAATTCTTTGCCGATCTCCCACGTCGCGTCGAACGCCCCGCCGCGTTTGCCGTCGGTGCGGCGCAGTTGGTAATGGATGGTGTCCGCTTCCTGCCGGAGATCGATGTCGGCGTTGAAGTAGGGCAGGAAGTAGAAGGTGCGCGCGCCGAAGACGGTCATGGAACTGTTGGTGTTGAGCGAGAAGAACCAGACGCCGGGCACGCCGCGATAGAGCACGTAGGTGCGCACGTTCAACTCGTGGAAGTCGCTCAGGTAGGGCACGGGCGGCGTGAAACTGAGCCGCACGTCCCAGAGCGTAAAGGGCGTGATGCCGATCCACGCCTCGCCGTCGAAGGTGTCGATCTCCAGTTGCGGCGGGATGAGCGGGCGCAGGCGTTCGACCGAAATCGGCCAGTGCATGAAAAGCAGCTTGCCCCAGTGGTGTTCCATCAGCGGCAGATCGTCCGGGCGTCGCCGGATAGACTCGCGGTCGATGCCGTCGTCGATCACTTTCTTGCGCCCGACGGCGCGCGTCGTGCCCGAAGTTTTACTGAGCGCGACTTCGCCGCCCGCGCTTTTGCCGCTCGCGCTCTTGCTGCCCGCGCTTTTGCTGGCCGCGCTTTTGCTGGCCGCGCTTTTACTGCTCCCACTCTTTTTCGCCGCGCCCGCACGCGCGCCGTCGCTCTTTGTGCCGCCCTTTTTCTTCGTCCCGGCGTCCGCCGTCTCGTCGCCGTTTGCCTGCTCGTCGTCTGTCTCTTTGGTCATCGTTTCCCCCGCCCGGCCGTTCGCCGGGCTATGGCTAATCAGTTGTTCCCGCTTTGATTCCCGCCCATCTTAATTGAATCCAAAACGAACCTCCACATATTTCCTTGACCTGCGGCCGTAGCTTGAGTAGGATTCCACGCCTTTGTGAGTGTCCTCGCTTTTCAACCGTCTCTGGCCGAAGGCGGGTTTCCCCTGTCCTTCTTCAACAATTGTAGGAGAATTCCCATGCGCCGCACCCCTGCTTTTTCACCCTTGCGAACTTTTGCCGCATTGTTCGTTCTATCCGTAATTACCTTTGCCACAGCCATGTCCGTTTCCACCGGCCCCGCATCTGCGTCAGGAGCCGAATTCATCACGGTTTACGCAGATGATTGCGCCACCCCGAAAACCATCTTCAATCCGGGCGAAATCGTCTGCGTGAAGGCGGGCAATTTCCCGGTGGCGACCAATTGGGGCTATCGCTACCGCCGCTTCTCCTGGGTCGCGCCCAGTCGTCGGGTGATGGATCAGACCACCATCAAGGCCGACCCGCAGCATGATCGTTTCGTGATCCCCACCAGCGGGAGCGCCGGCACATGGTATGTGACGACGCTCGACGTCGAGTCTTCCCGCTTCGCCAACGCGAGGTTCATCGTGCGTAGCCCGTACTCCATCACGACCGACCTCTTGATCGCCAAGGACGGGCCGGCGACGGTTCTCGCCGGTCAGACGGTCGAGTATGCGCTGACGGTGTCGAACCCGGGGCCGGACACGGCCGAGGTGATCGAAATCTACACCGAAGTGCCGTCGAACATGACCTTCGTCGGGCTGAAGCAAGCGACCGGAGGATACTTTGAATGCAGGACGCCCCTGCGCGGCGGAACCGGCAGAATCTATTGCAGCACGAAGGGTATGGTGCTGGAGGAATCGGCCAGGTTTTACGCTTACTACAGCGTGAACCCGGACATCCGGGAAGGGACGATCTGTAGCGCCTCGACGCAAGTCACGAGTTCCACCGAAGAGTTGAACAAAGAGAACAACTTCGTGACGACAGACACCAGGGTGGTAGTCGAAGACCAGTCGACCGGCGGCGAACCGTCGCCCGACGGCGAGTAAAGAGTCTGCGTGCAGAATTGAAAAGCAAAGCGGCGGGCGATACTTAAGATCGCCCGCCGCTTTGCTTTTAGACTTCGTTGAGAAACGGGCTTTTCCACTTCGCCGCGAAAGCCGCTTTTCGACCTCGCCGGGAAAGCCACTTTTCGACTTTGCGGAGGAACCAGCTCGCTACCGGCTTTCGAGTTCACGCAACGCCGCCGCGAGAGTTTGCCCGCCGCCGAGCACGGGCAGGAACAGATCGCCCCGGCGTGCGAGTCGTCGCAGGATGTTCTTGATCGTGAAATCCTGCGGGCGAATCTTTTTGCCTCCGACCTCTTCCCAGACGAGCGGCGCGGAGACGGATGCGCCCGCCTTCGGGCGCACCGAGTAGGGCGCGACGACGGACTTGCCACGCGCGTTCTGCATGTGGTCTACGTAGATGCGCGCGCGTTTGCGTTTCTTCAGAGCGCGTTCGACGGTGGCGACCTCCGGGTTTTCGCCGACGATGCGCGCGGCCACGAGTTCCGCGAAGCGCGCCGCCTCCGCATAGTCGTGCCCGGCCGCGATGGGGACGTAGATGTGCAGCCCGCGCGAGCCGGAAGTCTTCACATAGGATTCCAGCCCCAGCCCTTCCAGAATCTCCCGCGTGCTCAAGGCCACGTCGCAGACCACTTCAAAGTCAACGTTCTCCGGGTCGAGATCGAAGACGACCCAATCGGGGCTGTCCAAATGCTCCACGCGAGAATGCCACGGGTGACGCTCTATCGCGCCGAGGTTCGCCATGTAGACGAGCGTCGCCCTCTCGCCGCCGACGATGTAATCGACCTCGTGCCCCTCCTCCACGCTGATGGCGGCCGTCTTGACGAACTCCGGCGCTTCGTTCACGTCGTGCTGGTGAAACGATTTGCCCGCGATGCCGGCCGGGTAACGCTTCATGATCAGCGGGCGACCCTCAAGATAAGGCGAAAGGTGCGGGGCGATCTCGTAGTAGTACCGGATGAGATCGCCCTTCGTGTAACCCTCGTCCGGCCAGTAAACTTTGTCGAGGTTCGTGAGCGCGACGACCGCGCCGCCGATCTCGACGTTGACGTTGCCGCTCAGTTTCTTTCGCGCGAAAACTTTCTTCGCCGGGAGCGTCTCGACGTTTTCCGGCGGCGCGATGCGTCGCACGGCCTTATGTTCGGCCGCCACCGCGGCGCGCTTCGTTTTCTTCCCGCTTTGTTCACGCAGCCACGCCGCGCCCCGTTCGTCGTCCGCGCGGCGCAGCGTCAGCTCCCAACCCGGTGCGGCGAATTCGTCGCCGCTCTTGATTAGTAGCCACTGCCCTTTCCAATGTCCCATCCGCACGAGGCTGAATTCGCCGCGCAAGCGTTCGCCCAGCAGGCGAAACTTCAAACGCCCGGCCTCGTATTGTTCGAGCGCGCTCCGCTCGCCGACGAGTTCATACGTGCCCGCGTCCCACTTCATGTGCTCGCCCGCGCCGTAGTTTCCTTCGGGAATGTGCCCCTCGAATTTCAGATACTCCATGGGGTGGTCTTCGGTCGGCACGGCCAACCGCTTCTCCGCCGGATCGAGCGACGGCCCGCGCGGAATCGACCACGACTTGAGCACGCCGCCCATCTCCAGTCGAAAGTCGAAATGCAACTTCTCCGCGTGATGCTCCTGCACGACGAACCGGCGCAAATTTCGCTTCGACACCTTCCCCTTCGGCTCAGGCGTCCGCCGGAAATCTCGCATCCGTTGATAAACTTCCAGCCCCATTGTTTCACCCATTCAAGTTTCCGAACGCTTCACGGGCGCGCCTCGCCGAAGTCACCGCCGCGCGCGCAATTTCAACCCGACTCTGCTAAATTCTGCTGTCGGCACGACGCTTCCGAATGGACGTTATTCTACACGACGCTCTCCCTGGTTTGATTGGAGAGTTTGTATTTTTCGACTTCATTTTCCGGCAGGAGGAGACAAGGTGGGACACGCAATACTTCTCGGCGATTCGATTTTTGACAACGCGGCTTACGTCGGCGCGGGCGACCCGGACGTGGTGCGGCAACTGCGTGAACAACTGCCTGCGGGCTGGCAGGCCACCCTGCTCGCGATTGACGGCAGCGTGATCCGCAACGTCCCCGCGCAACTCGGCAGGCTGCCCGCCGATGCCAGTCATCTCGTCCTGAGCGTCGGCGGCAACGATGCGCTCGGCCACGCGCGCCTGCTCGATGCCTCCGCGCGCTCAATGGCCGAAGCCCTCGACATGCTCGCACGCGCCGCGGATGACTTCGAGCGCGCGTACGAACTCATGCTCGACGACACGCTCAAACGCGGACTGCCTACCGCCGTCTGCACCGTCTACAACCCGCGCTTCCCCGACGCGCGGATGCAAAAGCTGGCCGTCACAGCCCTCTGCGTCTTCAACGATGCGATCATCCGCGCCGCCTTCACGCGCAGCCTCCCGCTCATAGACCTCCGCCTCGTCTGCGACGACGACCGCGACTACGCCAATCCGATAGAGCCGTCCGCGCGAGGCGGCGCGAAGATCGCCGCCGCCATCACGCGCCTCATCACCGGACACGACTTTGCGCGCGGCCGCACCGAAGCGTTCATCTGAACACGAGCGCGACCGGCGGGCGATACCACTCGCTTGACCTTTGGCGCGCGTCGTCCCTACAATCCACCCGTTCCCAAACGCCCCCAACAACTAAATCAACTTGAGTATTAAGTCAGGAGGGTATTATGACGGCCAAAATCAACACGGGCACGCAGGACACGCTCTATAACCTGTTCAGTATCGTTTATCACGCCCTGCAGGGCGCGGAGACTTACGAGAAATACATCGCCGACGCCGAACAGGGCGGCGACACGGAACTCGCGCAGTTCTTCCGCGAAGTGCGCGACCAGAACACGAAGCGCGCCGAGCGCTGCAAGCAACTGCTCGCGACCCGCCTCGGGGAAGACCAGGCGCAAGGCCAGTCGGCTTAACAGCCCGGCATCCCGGCATTCCAAACACGCGAAGGCCTGCGCGGGAGTTAAAGCGCGACTACGGAAACGTTTCCGTAGTCGCGCTTTAACTCCCGCGCAGGCCTTCGCCTTTTCACCCTACGCGCTGCTTCAGCCTCTTTTCATCACGCGCGCCGCTTCAACTTCTCTTCAACAGACACGCCGCTTCAACTTCTCTTCAACACGCGCGCCGCCGTGGCAGCTTTATCATCAAGCGCACAGCTTTATCATCAAGCGCGCTGCTTGCTCCTGCGGCAGTGTCTCAATACTTCGGTACGGACGGGTCGACGTCGTTCGACCAGGCCGTGATGCCGCCTTTGAGGTTCAACAACCGCCCCGTGAAGCCCGCGTGCGTCAACGCTTCGATGGCCTTCGCGCTGCGCCCGCCGAGTTTGCAATGCACTACGGTCTCGCGCGTCGTGTCGATCTCGTCCATGTGGCTCGTGATCTGTCCGAGCGGGATCAGTTTCGATCCTTCGAGCCGCGCCTTCTCATATTCGTCCGGCTCGCGCACGTCTATGATCTGTAGTTCGTCGCCCCTGTCGAGACGCTCCTTGAGTTCAGTCGCAGTGATCTCTTCCATGCGTCGTTCGTCCTCCTCGCAAACTGTGTCAATCGAACTTTGTGCAAACTTAAGACTTGTCGAGTGTGCGCTTGGCGAAATACCAGTCCGTCACGTCGTACTCGGATTGCAGACGCTTTTCGGCGTCGGCGATGGTCTGCGGCGGCGGCACGATCACCTGTTCGCCGGGCTTCCAGTTGGCGGGCGTGGCGCAGGCGTTGCCGTCCGCGGTCTGGAGGCCGTCAATGGCGCGCAGGATTTCGTCTATGTTGCGCCCCAGAGACATCGGGTAATAGATGAGCGCGCGGATGATGCCCTTGTCGTCGATGATGAAGACGGCGCGCACGGTGGCCGTCTCGGACGCCGCCGGGTGAATCAGCCCGTACTTTTGCGCGACCTTCGTGTCGAGGTCGGCGATCACGGGGAAGTCTATTTTCACGTCCGGGAAGTGCGATTCGATGCTCCTGATCCAGGCGATGTGCGCGGTGACGGAATCCACCGAGAGGCCGACGAGTTTGACGCCGCGTTTTTTGAACTCGTCGGCGCGGCGCGCGAATTCGACGAACTCCGTGGAACAGACCGGCGTGAAATCGGCCGGGTGCGAAAACAGCACGACCCAACTGCCTTTGAAGTCCGCGAATTTCAACGGCCCTTGCGTGGACTTCGCTTCAAAGTCGGGCGCAGGCTCGTTGATGCGCGGGAGCGACGCGGCCGCCGCGACGGTCGCCGTCTCTGTTGTGCTCATAAATAATTACTCCTCTTTCAATCGTCGGATTTGATTACGAACGTGCGAAAAACTTAAACGAGTGCAGCCTTGTATATCATAAATCCCGTGTCTTGACTCGTGCTAAAAACCGCCTCATACGATATGGTGCAAAATGCACCCGCACGCGCGCACTTCGTCGAAGCAGACCTCGCAGGCCACGGCCGGAATTTGCCCGCAACGCAAAAAGACGGCCGTTTTGGCCGTCTTTTTCGTGTGGGGCAAATCGAGCCGGCAGTGGCACGCTCATTGCTAAAGTTATCCACGACGGCCGCCGCGCCGGTGCCACAAGAATTTCGACGGCACATGCGAACGGCCTTTGCTGCGGAGAGAATAGATCATGAAAACAAACAAAATCTTGGCGCAACGCGCCCTCAGTTTAATCGCACTACTGGCAATCGTCGCCGCGACGGTGATACCGGCATCGGCGCAGCGTCGGCGCACGCGTCGCACGGTCAGACGTCCGGCCGTGACGCGCACGGTCACGCCGCCGGTCAGGTATTACACCCTCGGCGCAGACCAGACGATCCGCGTGCGCATGGACGCAGAACTTAACTCGCGTGCGGCGCGCGTCGGCGACCGCTTCTCGACCACGACGGTTGACCCGGTTTACGCGGACGGCGTGGAAGTGATTCCGGCGGGCAGCAAGGTCTGGGGTCGCGTGACGACGGTGAAGCGCGCGGAGCGACGTTCGCCCGGCACGATCTCCGTGAGTTTCAACACGGTGGAGATGCCGAACGGCGCGAAGCACACTATTAACGGCTCGCTCACCAGCTTGTCGAACGATAACGACAACGTGAATGCCGACAACGAGAGCACCGTAGAGGGCAAGTCGAACCAGAAGCGCGACATCGTCTTCATCGGCGGCGGCGCGGCGACGGGCGCCATCATCGGCGCGATTGCCGGCGGCGGTAAAGGCGCTGGACTCGGCGCGCTCATCGGCGGCGCGCTCGGCACGGGCGGCAGGGTCTACGAGAAAGAGCAGCAAGCCGTGGTCAAGTCGGGCACGGAGTTCGGCGTGAGCTTGAATCGGAGCGTCAGTCTTCCCGAATACCGCACGCGCTAGAGTTTTAACGAGACTGACACCCTCGCAAAAGGGAGTCGGTGCGGAGGAAGCCCGCCAGCGAAGGGGAGAGCGCGGGCGGGCTTCCAATGAACCTCGAAACGAGTGTCAGCGGTTCACTTTCGCAAGTTTGAAAATTTCCAACGAGATCGGTCGCCCCTGTTATTACGTAAGTGAGCGACCGCCTAAGAGACCCGCGAGCGAAGGGGAGAGCGCTCGCGGGTCTCTTTTTATTTCCCCTTCCGATTCCCTACCCCGTCGTGTTCGCTCGTCAACGTTCTTTACATACGCGTGAGGCTTCTTTACACACATGTAAAGAAGCCTCACGCGTATGTAAACTAACCTCGCACGCGCTACAACTGCCAGCGCATCCGCGCAAAATCACCACGCAGGGCTAACAAGTAACATTTAAGGCTGGCAAATCGACTTATTAGCGTTGCATGCTCGGCTAACACCCGGCATCTCCCGCGCCCACATGCAACGTGCATGAGAAATTTCGTGACGGGGCGTCGGGTGCATGCCGTTGTTAGGCGCGGCGGACTAGAAATGTCTCTTTATTGATTTAACTAAACTTTGCACCGGATCAGCTCGCCAATTCTCACCTTCCATATCTATATAAAGCGAGCTTCCTAAATATTTAGGTAGTTTCTTCCCTTTAGGTAAATCATTATTTCGAACTATGGGAATAAACCTTGTACGCTCTTCCGGTGTACATTGCTGATACTCATTAGTTGTAATGATTGTCTCATACCCGACTCCACCTGGAGCGCGGTTATTAGCCTTAGATGTATAATTGCCGGTGCAGATTAGAAGCTTTATTGTAGTTTCAGTGATACCACTTTCCATAAATCTTGTCGTCTCATCTCCGCCATATAGATGGGTTTGATCCAAAATAACCTCCATATCATATTTGCTCAATTCTTCCGCCAACTCTCTAACCCATTTTCTATGCTCATCGCTGTCCCAAGAATATGAGATAAAAACTTTTGGTATAGCTGCAATATGATCTCTACTAACCACTTCAAAACCTCCATGCCAACCTGTATCAAAAAACATATATGGGTCTGGACCACGAAACAATAAATGAGGATTCCAGATTTGCGCTCGAACTTCAATATGTTGATGTTCAAGTCCCGCAGGGATGACAAACGAGCATGAAAATCTCCGCGAATGACCCCTGTCTATTCTTACAAGTCGTAAACTATGTCGGATATTTTCAGGCAAATCCCTATGCGAATCAAAGATTATGTTGTCGAGTTGATATGAGTTAGCCGTCAGGATACGCACATAAGCAGTACCGTTACGCAAGCCATTGTTTTTCACCTCACCGGAAAGTAGGAGCGTATCACCTGCTGCTAAAACATTACGGTTTTGCTCTAATTCCTTCGTTTCAAAACTCCACATCCAGCCTGTCTTACGAAGATTTTTCAAGCGCCTTTTCAGTCTTTCTAGCACATTAACCTCAAGAGGCAAAGGATACGTCTAAAATCATATTAACTTAACCAATAATGAGTATGTTGAGTAACTCATCCTTCATATTGGAAGAAGCGCCCAACGCCCGGCATCACCCGCCGCGCACGCAACTGAGCTATGCCCAAGTCTCGCGGATGAAAGTAACGCTATTCGCTGTCGGGTGGGTGCCGTCGTCAGGCGGGGATGTTTGATAAAGCGCCTCACTTATACCTGATGATATACATCGCATCAGACTCTATAAATTGCGTTAAAGCCTGTCTGCCTTCGTACCTCACAGAGCCTTTTGCCCCAACTAAACTAAGGCTCGCAATATGAAGGCGCGAATCGCATTGTTCACTCTCGCCGCCTGAATAATTCATTAAGTACGCTACGCGCAGGGTTTCGCCAAGCCACAATTTCACTAAAACGCTTCCTGATTTATGATCGATGTTTTCCCGCCTATAGATTACAGCTCCGCATGCCCGCTCAGACTACTGTAATTTATCGGTGCTCAAAAAGCTGGCACTTCACAGAGCTTCAAGTACTACTGGACGAAGCGCGATAGAGTTATGAAGACACAAAAGATGTGGAAATTTATTTCTCTTCGTTGTTAATAACCCGCCGTCACGCACGCTTCTGCTTGTGGATGACGATTCAAACAAGGCTGCCCGTAATTATCGAAGAGATGGCGCAAGAATATCTGGAGCACCATCGGCATCCGTCGAACAAGGAGACGGACAACATCATATTAGAAAAGTAGGACTTTCAGTCCTCGTTAAACCTCTGCACTGTCAGTTCAGAGTGGTTTAGTAACCTCACCAGTTCAAGAAGTTAGTTGCCGCCGCAATGAAGTCGTCGTGCTCCTCAACTTATGCGCACCTGTCACCGGAACTTTCGTGGCAGGAATTCAATCCAGACGGCGAAGAACGGGTCTTCGAACCGGTAGCGCATGTCGCCCACGCTCTCCTCCTCACGCAGTATCTCGCGGTTGATGAGCGCGCTTAGAGACTTCGCGACAGTCGACGCACCCCGCCCGACCGCCCGCGCAGCGCTTGCCGAGAGCATCTGGACACCCCTCTCTTTAGTCATCGCCACTAGGGTCTGTTGCTGGACGGCTGTCAGACCTCGCCACAGTTGCGTGTAGAAAGGATCGTAGCGTCCGGCGATGCGCTCAAGCGCGTCGCGCAGCACCTGCTCCGTGAGGAAGCGCTCGCCACGCCCCGCGTCGCTCACCTGCTCCCAACAACGTGCGCCCTGCGTGGCGCACATCGCTCTCGCTTATCGACTGAGGCTTCACACTCCCAAGTTGGGATTTGGGACTTCGGAGTGCGTTTAGTGTTCAGGTGTCGCTCATCAATCCCGTTCTCGATTAAGCGTTGGATAAATGAGTGGTTGCCGGGAGTGCTCTTCGGGCCGTAGTTGCCGTAAATGAACCCCTGAGAGAGAGCGGTTCCTGACCTACTGCGCTCTACAATAATTTTCTCAATACTACCCCATTTACAGATCATTGAGCTGAGCAGGCCGGACTGTCCCTGCGCTTGAACATCAGCGCGCCGGAGCCCGATGTGTCATGGCGCGCCACTCTCCCGACTGGATGAAGGCCGCCCAGTAGAAGGGATGACGCCGATCTCCCTTACCGGCGCGAGTCCGAGCGCCTAAAATACCGCGCCCCGTGCCCTCCTTCAGTGCCTTGCTACCTTGAATCATCTCCAATTGCACTTGTCTGAGCGCCCCGGTACGCCCCTCGCCCGCCAGCAGACGTTTATAGTAGGCGACCATCAAGTCGAGCGTCGCATCGTCCGAGACCTGCCACAGAGACATGACCTGGCTCTCGCTCCCGGCGAGCACGAGCGCGCGTCGTAGCCCGTACACCCCCTCGCCGTTTCGGACTTCGCCTACCCCCGTTTCGCACGCCGAGAGCACGACGAGCTTCGTGCCCCAGAGATCAAGTCCCGCGACTTCCAGTGCCGTCAGGATGCCGTCCTCCCCGTCCGCGCCGCGCCGCTGGTTCGCGCCTTCGAGCGCGAGACCCGAACGCAGCAGCGGATTCTCTATCCGGATGGCGGGCTGCGCGCTGCCTCCGCCGAGTTTGATCCCACGCACGTCCGCAATGGCCTCCTGCGGTTGGTCGTCGAGAAAGAAACCATGCGTGGCGATGTGCAACACCTGCGGGGCACGGATACCCTTGACGGCCGCTTCGGTCGCCCGTGCCTGTGTCAGCACCCGCACGCCGGCGAGCAGCGGGACAAGCTCTTTCGCCTCTTCGGCCGTGCCTCGCAGCGGGACGAATCTCAACCGTACCGTGTCACCGGGAGGCTTCGCTTGCGCTTCTTCGACATCGAGCCGCGAAAGAGCGTTGGAGGCGGGCGACCCGACGGCACCACCATCGAACGCCGGGTTAGCCACGACGAGCGGTGGCTGGCGGCTCCGCGCACCGAATTGCAGCCGCAGCAGGTCGCGCCCCGAAGTAAGGTAAGTCAAAGAGTAACTCTCGACGAGGTATTTATCATTCTCGGCTACGAGGGCGGCGAAGGGTACGAGGTTCAGCGCACCGTCAGGAGAGACGAAGATTCGTTGCGTCTTACCCAAAAGATTACGCACCGGGCGCATGACCCGCTCGTCCACTGCGCGGGACAGCCTCTTGACCTCGGCGATGGCGGGGCATCCCAGACCTCTCCCCGTCTGCGGGCACTTAAGCGCCGTGAGAAACCGCGCGATGTCGGCGTCAATGCTCGCTGCTTCCCCCAGATCGACCCACAGCGGGTCGCCCTCCCGGCGCAGCACATAAGCGACGTAGCGCGCCGCGCCCAGCCGTCCGACGGGCGTTTTCGCCTTCGCATCATTGGGGCGGTAAGAGAAGAACTCGACGAGCGCCGCCCGCACAGGGAGCGCCCCGCGCACCTGCTCGACCGTGACGGGTTGCGTCTGTATGCGAAACTCCGCGCTGCGCCGGCTGACCGCATCCTGTAGACGCTCGACTTCATCTTCGAGACGCGAGACGGTTGTTGCATGCGCGGCGGGGAGGGTCGTGCCCGTCCCGTTCAGAACGAGTGCGGAAAGTTTGGACTGCACGGCGGAGAGTTTGTCGAGCAGGGCGCGATCCTGCGGGTCGAGCCTCGCGCGCAGCGAGGCCACCTGCGCGGACATGGCATCGAGGGCGCGCCCTTTGCGCCGCAGGATGGTCGTCAGCGCAAGCCGCGCGGCTTCGGGATTGGCCGCCGAATTGACGTGCAGAGAGATGGTGTTGAAGGTCTCGGCGGCGAGAGTGGCGAGATACAGTTGCTTCTGTCTGTCTGAGCCGGTGGCGAGTATGAGCGCGAGGTTATGTTCGCGGATATCGTTGCCGCGCGCCAGGAATTCGACAGCCCGCGCGGCGTCTGCCTTCGACTCGTAAAGTGACGCCAGATTATTCAGCGTCGCGGCCACGTCCGGATGCTTACCGCCGAGCGCTTTCGAGCGAATTTCAAGCGCACGTCTCAACATCTCCTCCGCGCGGTTGTAGTCGCCCTGAGCCTTCGACAGCATGCCGAGGTTGTTCAGCACATACCCCACGTCGGGATGCTCCGCCCCGAGCAGCCTCTCATACATCAGCAGGGCACGTCGCATGAGTGCGCCCGCGCGTTCGCCGTCGCCGCGCTCCGCATACAGGCTGGCGAGGTTATTGAGAGACAAAGCAACGTCCGGGTGCTCGCCTCGATGCACTCTCTCGCGAATCTCCAGCACCTTTGCCAGCAACTCCTCGGCGCGCGCATACTCTCCCCGCTCTCTGTACACGTCGGCCAGGTTGTTCACCAACGCGGCCACGTCGAGATTGTCGTCGTCCTTGTGCGCCTTCCTGAGTACCTCCAGACTTTGCAGAAGCATCCCCTCCGCGCGCTTGAGGTCGCCCTTGACGCGATACAGCGTCGCCAGATTATTCAGCGTGATCGCCGTGTGGGGGTGGTCTCGACCCAACAACTGCTCGCGTAGCGCCAGCGACCGCAGGAGATACTTTTCGGCGCCGACATAATCACCCGTTTCCTGATAGAGCGTTGCCAGATTATTCAACACCTGTCCGGTCTGGACGGCAACCTCATCAGGTTGTTGGAACTGTTTATCCGAGATGCCGGGCGGTTTTTCGAGTATCTTCAAGGCTCGCAGCAGGCACGATTCCGCCTCCTTGAACCTCCCCATATTTTGATAGAGCGGAGCCAGATTAGCTAAGGCATGTGCCACCAGCGAATGCTCTCCGCCGAACAACTTCTCCCGGAGCGCCAGGGAACGCAACATCGTTTCCAACGCGCGCGCGTAGTCGCCCTTCTTCATTTGCACCTGCGCGATGCTATTCAGCGAGACGCCCACCAGGTAATCGTCCGGGCCTGAAAACTTCTCGCGTATCTTCAGCGATCTTTGGAGCAGCGACTCGGCGCGATCAAACTCCCCTTTCGACAGCAACACCATGGAGACGTGTTCGAGCGACGCCGCGATTAGCATGTGATCGGCTTCGAGATGTGCTTCACGAAGTTGCAAAGCACGTTCCGCCAGGGGCAAAGCCTCTTCATACTTCCCTTTTCTGTGTAACTCCAACACCCGTTGCTCCAGAGCAGATGCTTCGGCCAGAGGATTTTGCACGGTGGACACGACCTCCGCGCTGCCCGTCGGCGCGGGCGGAGTGTTTATTGTCTGCGCCGGCGCGTTCGCGTCGAGACACAGGAAGGCGAGAACCACGCCGGGCAGGATGCGCGCGGGGCGTTTTAGGGAGTTGGGGAAATACATTTATAAGACCTTTCGTGAGGCGCTTCTCAAACGGTAAGCGGTAAGGTGTGAGAAACTAAGGTCGAAAAATTCTTCGTCGCTTCTTCGGCCTCTTTGTTACCGGCCGGGCAGGGCACGTGGTGGAACGCTGGGAACGCCGTGCGCCGCCCCCCTCTCTTCTATTGCGCTGCACCTCCCCTCTCTTCTATTTAGACGGCTTGACGAATTTCGCGTCGTCAATTGGAAGGTTGTGCTTGATCGAACTGTACTTGATGATCGCGGTCAGCCCGGGCAACACCTGCCGCTCGCCGAAGGGAACTTTAATGCCGTCTGCTTCCCGGTAATCTTCATAGTAGATTTCCTGAGCGACCGTTTCACCCTGCGGCGACAGACGTTGCCGGTCTATACGCACGAGCAGGCCTGTCTGCGCATCGAAGTAGAACTTTTCGGGGCTGCTCCCGACGGGCGTCGCCTCAATCAGGTAAGCGTCGCGTCCCGCGACCTTCTGCATGCCCTTCATCTCCATCTTAGGATACAGCCGCCTGAGCTTCAGCTCTCGGTTAAACTCCGAGTCAAGTTTGGCCTCTTCAAACTCAACCCCCTTCCGCTCGCGTAAGCCCTGCGAGGAGTCTTTAGTCCATGCGGTGCTCCCGTCGTAGCCTTCCTGTATGAGTCCGAGACCACTCAGGGTCGTGTTGATGAGATTCTTGTTCGGGAACTTGGAATAACTCTCCGTCTCCCCGGTGATATTCAATCCCTTTTCAAAACTGAATGAACCCTTTGTTATACGGCTGGTGATTTTTTCGAGCGCTTCCCTGCCGCCCAGCGCCAATATGTACTTATCTAGAATTTGGTCAACCGTCGCCGCAGGCGCAGTTGTGCCGGCAGGCGCAGACTCTTTTGCATTCCCTTTCGGCCGCGTGCTCTGAGCCGGATTGAAAGTTGCTGCGAACGAGATAAACAAGACCAGCGCAATCATTCGCTTCATAAAGGTGCTCCTTTCGGATTGGGCAACTGGCGGAGTGTCACAAGAAACTTACTGCGTATCGGCCTTGAGGTAGCCGGAAGAAGGCATACATTATTTGTTCAACCGGGGAAAGTCAATATTTTGAAGACCCGACCGATTAGGTTGCGTTGCGAAGGAAGGTACAGCCCTCGCCCCCACGTTCCTAAGAAAGGGGGAGTGTATCAAAATACACTCCCCCTTATCATTTCTTACGTTTTCAGGTCTTTAATCTTTCCCGGGTTACTTACACGGCGTGTGAAGTTGAATGTTACCGCCTTCTAAGAGGCCTCCTGCCGTGTAACCGTTAGACAAGGTGATGGTAAAGATATCTTTTCCTTTACCGGGTTCACCATTATCAGTGACCTCAACTGTGTAAGTTCCCGGTAGCCCGTTGATTTCACACGTTCCTTCGATTCGACGTGAATTAGGCGCGGTAACGGTATATCCCGTCACCCTAATCCCTTTTACTTTCAAGTTGGCTCCATGATCGATGTACGTTAGGTGACCCCATAGTCCCTTGCCCATTATTCCACCGGCGACACCGAAAGTGCCTTTACTGCCGGACGGGGCGATTATCCATCCACCGCCGGTGACAAAGTCTTTTCCGGGGCAGGTGGCCTTCGCGCACGTAATGTCGGCATGCGCCGAGGCGATGATCACATCAGCTACACCGGGAATGATCACATGCAGGGCATTGACTGTAATATCGCCCTGGCGGGTACTCGTTTGCTCGTTGATGATGACCTGCCCACCTAAAGGGAGGTCGATTGTCTGATTAGGCTCTCCCGTTACCGTTATGGCCTGCCCGTTGATGACAAGATTGGCGATCTCAGAGCTTCCGCCGGCGCTCGCGCCGCCAGCGCATACGGCCTGTGCCGAAGCCCTAAGGAAATCTGCGATAATGGTATTGCCGCCTACTGTCAGATTGAGATTAGCAACCGAGGCTTCCGAGCGGCTATGATTGCCATTACCTATAGTGGAAGCGTGAAGCACTTCCGCTGTTAGCACGCCTGGAACGTTCGCTTCCAGCAGCGATGCTTCCTTTTCGCCGCCTGTGCTATCAAGCGCACCGGTATCAGATAAGGTGATGGGTTGTCCGGCAACATTAGCTTTGACCACCGTTGCTTGCCCGCTAAAGGTTGTCTTTTGAGACTGATTGCTCCCACCTTTGTTTTTATTCGATTGTGCCGGATTTATTGTTGGTAGAACTAACAGACCAACTACCAGCACGAAAGATGTAATCAAGCTTGCGTGCTGATTTGCGCGATTTTTCATGTTCCCCCCGAATAGTAAAGGAGAGTGGCCGGAGAGCAGATGATTCTTACAGTAGAAGCAGGCTCCGCACAGCCCTTCCCGTAACCTTTAGGTACAAACTCGCATGCAATATAAGCTTATGCAGGTTACGAGACATCGATCAGTAAGCGAGAAGGATATTTCGCCAAGGATCGAATCAGTACAATGCCTAAGCCGCTACAAGCAATATTTGCAGGATATTGAGACGTTCAGAGGAGAGTGTGAAGGCAAGGGGGCAAGCCGTGTGCCAAGTTTGTCAACACGGCCGTCGAATCGACAACAACGATCTGGAGAGCGGTTTCAGAGTACATGCGCGAACTCTTCGGGAACAGTTTCTGACGTTCTGCTTTTTAGACGTTCTTTAGGGCGGCGGCTTGTGCGAAGTACTGCGCGGCTCTGGCGGAGAGTCCTGCGTCGTGACAGGCGCGGCCGAGATTTGAGAGATGGCCGTGGTGGCCGGGTTGTTCCGTGAGGAGTTGTTCGAAGAGGCGTATGGCTTCGGCGTGTCGTCCGGACGTGTTGTAGGCGACGCCCAGATTGGACGCCGCCTGGGGGTAGTGGGGAGAGTCGGCTAACACCGATTCGAGTTGCGCGATGGCTTCCGCGCAACGTCCCTGATGCAGGCGGGTCACGCCGAGATGATAGCGCGCGGGCAGGTACGCGGCGTCGAACGCCTGTGCCTGCTCGAACAGTTCGGCGGCTTTCGTCAATTCGCCGAGGAAGAAATAGCTGACGCCGAGGCTCGTCGCTTTCTCGGCATCGTCGGGCGCGAGGTGCGCGGCGGCGGCGGCAAAGGCCGGGGCGGCCTCGCCCGGCAACCCGGCGCTCATGCAGAGCAGGCCGAGATTGAAGTGCGCCTCGCCGTCCTCCGGCGCTTTCGAGAGGTAGAGCCGGTAAGTGGCTATCGCTTCGCACGTCTCCCCTGCGAGTTGTTGCAGGACGGCGAGGTTGCGATACGGTTTTGGGTAGTCCGGAGCGGCGGCAATAGCCTGCCGGTAAGCGGCACTCGCCGCCGCGCGTTGGTTGAGTTGAAGAAGTGCATTGCCGAGATTGTTAAGGGCGACCGGATGGCCCTGACTTAGTTCGACGGCGTGCCGGAAATTGAGCAGCGCCTCTTCGCCTCTGCCCTGCAGGAGGAATTGATAGCCGCGCGCGGTAGAGTCGCGCAGGTCGCTTTCGTCGGCGCGGGTTGTGTCTTCCGGTTGCAGCATGAGAAGAGCGTCGAACCGCTTCGCATGTTTACTTTCAGCGGCGAACGATTAGTCCAGATTTAGTTCCCAGAGGAAGAGCGTGGCGTCGTCTCCGCCGGAGATCAGGTGCTTCCCGTCAGGGGTGAAAACCAGGTCCCAGACGCGTCCCTTATGTTGTTTTTCATCGAGCAGAAACTCGCCATCCGCCAGCCGCACGACGACGACATAACCGGACAGCATACCGAGCGCTAGGTATTTACCGTTAGGGTGAAAGCGCAGACACCAGTAGGATTCAAATTCGGCACCGAAGACATCGGGCAGGATTTGCTTACCGCTCCGCACGTTCCAGACAAATGTCCCGTGTGAGTTCAACTCGATGGCCGCCAGATAACGCCCGTGCGGATCGAAACTGATCCAGCGTGCCTGATCCGGGGCATCCTGCAGGCTCTTAACGGGCTCGTCCTGTTTGAGATCATAAATCCGAATCGCGCCTTTCTCGACACCCGCCACAGCGATCTGTTTACCGTTCGGATGAAGCGCCGCTATGGCCGGAATGCTCTCCCGGTTTTTGGAAGCGACCTGCCCCGGCAGCTTCCAGACAACTTTCTCCGCGCTCGCGTCCCACACCTGCGTCAGCGCGCCCGCAACCACGAGTTGATCTCCCTTGGAGGCGGGCGCGAGCCATTGAACGACCGGGTTTTTCAAGTTGAGCGGTGATGATTTTTTCTCTTCAAGATCATAGATGCGCGGCGTCAGGGTGCTGTCCACGTAGGCGATTTTCTTCCCGTCGGAAGTAAAGCGCGCCATCTTCAACAGCTCATGCTTCTCGTGTTCCAATTCGGAGATGAGTTTCAAGTCCGGCGCCGACCACAGAGTCAGGTATGAATGGTTTTTGGGACTGTCCTGCCCGACGACGAGTTGATCGCCGGCCGGGTTGATGTCCAGCGTATGAATGACCGTGCGATTCGGAAGCTTTACTTTTCTGGGCTTATACTTCATCTGCCTCCCTCACTTAAGGGCGCTGCCGCCGCCCTTTTCCTCGTCCCGGAAATATTTTTTATCGATTCTCTTGGCGCCCACCGCTCCATCGTCGGCATATATACTGACGAAAGTTTTACCGACATAAGGCTTGTCCGCGTAGTGGTGGCTCTTGTCGTCTTCATCCTTGCCGCCTTTGCTCAAGTTGGCTTCTTTGGTAATCAGCCGCAGGTTCGACAGGCTGATGGTTTTATCCCAGCGTGATTTATCGCCGCTTTCAAATCCGTGTTCCTTCCAGTGTTCGGCGAGCGGAGAGATGTGATCGATATGATAATCGACCTTGTCTACGTAATTAGGTTTGAGCGTGCCACGGTCAAACTTATCCATCGCCTCTTCGGGCAGCTTTTCTTCGCGGATGAGCGCGCGCACCCTGTTCTGCGCGCGTGATGTTTGGCCTGCCGCATCATCCTCAAGGATGCTCGCGATACGATCCTTGACCTTCGTGCTCTCCTCGTCGAAGAAATTATTGCGCACCGTCTTCCAGCCGCTCCCGCGCTCATAGAGCTTGGCGCGCACGTCGTAGTCGGCGGGCAGGTAGCGCCGCGTCGGTATACCCGCCTTCTGCGGCCCCGCTTGCCCCCCCGGGGGGTTATAGACGTACTCGTAGTCGTACCTTCCTTCCCGCTCGATGACCTCGATGGACTTGAAGACTTTGAACTTGCGGCGCACCGACTTGACGCCCGCAACGACCTCTTCTTTCGTCGCGCCCGTTTTCGCGTAGTGATCGGTAACTTGCTGGAGCGCGGCCAGACCCTTGCGCAACTCGTCGGACTGCTCTTTCTTGGCCGGGTCTTTCTCGGGCGCGCCGTCCGTCTCCGCGCCGGTCTTCAGGTCTCTGCCCTTCGGCTTCCTGCCCTTCTTTTTGGCCTCGTCCTGAAGTTGCCTGACGGATTTGCCCTCGGCGGTCTTGTCTCCGGGGTTGGCCTCTTTCCTGCCGCTCCTCTTGCCGCCGGGCGTGACCTTTGGCTTGGCGGGCGGCAGTTCGGCCGGTTTGCCCTTCTTAGCATCGCCCTTGCCTTCGGGGGCGACGGGCGGTTCGGCCTGCGGCTCGTTCTTCTCTTTCCAGGTTCCCTTCTGCTCGCCGGGCGCGCCCGACTTGGGCTTGGCACGGTCGTTATACAGGTCTGTGGTGAACTTGTCGGCGTCAAACTCGACGGGCTTGAATTCGACGGTCGGCCACTGACCGGAGCCGAAAACGTAGTCCACCGAGGCGAGCATGCCGAAACTGCCGCCGAGCGGCCATTCCTTGTTAAAGAGCGGCCACGTCCACTTGTCGTCGTCGAGCGGCGACCACCACGGGGCGTCAACTTCGACGAAGAGATCGCCGGAGAGACCGAGGAACGGCTGCACGGCGATCTCGACATCCCCGCGAATGAAGAATTCGCCCTTCTTATCCTCGCCGGGCGCGCCCTTCTCGCGGTAGCCGATCACGGGCTGGGCGTCGGCATAGCCCTTGATGCCGAGAATACCGTTGATGCCCGCACCGGCCTTGAGGTCGTGGTCGAGAATTTCGACCCCGGCTCCGGCCTCGCCGCGCAGGCGCAGCCCGGCTCCCGCCGAGATGTTGAGGCTGCCGCTGATCTGAAACTCGGTGGACTTCTCCGGGTCGGTCGAATAAGTTCCCTCGGCCGTGATGTTGTAGAGTTTGCCTTCGAGCTTGGCGAAGGCGTCCATGCTGAAATTGGCGAAGATGAAGATGTTGCCGACGACCGGAAGCCCGTAAGCGGCGCGCGCCTCCACCTTGAAGAGTGGTTTGATGAACTCCTTCGGCTCGAAGAGCGGAAACTCTTTTTGCGGAGTTATCTTGCCGATGATGGTGACGAAGCCCTTCGGGTCGACGATGACGTGCGCCGTGCCGTTGAGCCAGTCGTTGAAGGCAAAGGTCAGGTCGCCTTCGCCGAACACCACATAGTCCAGTTTCTTCGGCTTGCCCTTCCCGGCGGCGGGCGGGGCGGCGGGCGCGCCTCCGGCCTGTGCCATGGCCTCTTCGGGCGGGGCTTTCTTCGCCGCTTCAAGCTGCGCGGCCATCCCGCGCTCCATCAGCACGAGCGTTATCTCGCCCGACATCTTCTCGCCCTGATAACCGATCTTGCCCTGACCCGAAACACCCTCCGCGCCCCACGTGATCGTGAAAGCCCCGGAGAATTCCTTCGTCAGTTGCAGGGCGGCCGAGACCTGCCCGGTGATCGCGCCCGAAGGCTCGCGCTTCATGTCGAGGGTCGCCGGTTCAAGCCCCTTAACTTTGATTTGAGCGCTGGCCGAAAAGGTGACGGCCGTGTCGATGGCTTCGAGGCTCAGTGTGGCGTCGAAGGCTGAGCCGATCCTGACCTTGACGCCCGTGAGGCCGAGATGAAGTTGGCCTGCGTCGAGCTTGTTCGTGATCTTCGGCGCGGAGGCGAAGTCGAAGCCGACGAGGCCGAGCATCTCCGGCTTGTCGGCGATCCGCGCGGCCAGTTCCGTGTGAGAACTGGGGATGTTCTTCAACGTCGCCAGCCCGATGAAGCCTTCGAGCTTTTTGCCTTCCACTTTGACGATGAGGCTCGGCTCAAGGTCGGGGAAGGCTTCGGTGATACGAACGAACACCGGATGCCTGAGCGGCATCTTTTCGCGCTTGACCGTGTACTTTCCTTCGCCCCGTTTTTTGACTTCGACCGGCCCCTCGGCGATGCTCCCGTAGCGCATCTGCACCACGGCTTCCTCGTGCTCGTCGAGAAACTCGTCGATAGCTTTGGAGGGCGTAAACTCCGACATGCCCTTGAGGTCGAGGAAACCCGGCGCACTTGCGCCCCCCCCGGCAGGCTTGCCCGCGCCCTTCGTCGCTTTCGGCTGCACCGTCGCGGGCGATTTAACTTTACCCGCTTCCCCGTCGCTCACCTTTCGACTGATTGGCGGAGGCTGCCCGACCGCGCCGCCCGCGCCGCCCCTCTGTTGAACCACGTGCGTCAGTTCGTGCGCCATTAGTTGCGTGTCGCGCTCGGACTCGCCGCGCGCGAGAAAGATGTCGGGGCCGTGCGTGAAGGCGCGCGCGTTGATGGCGCTGGCGGCCTCGTTGGCTACGCTGTCCTGATGGATGCGCGCCTCGCCGAGGTCTGCGCCCATGCGCGGTTCGAGTCTGCGGCGCAGGGCGGGGTCGAGGGGGCTGCCCGCGCTTTTACGCGCGATGGCGTCGGCCGCGGCAGAGGCGTTCAATTGCCCGGTCTCATCCCGCTCAAGTCTCTGCGCGAGCGCAGGCGATCTCTCTTCTTCCGCCGTCTGCCTTCGCACGGCCGACAGGTGCGCGGGCTTGTCGTCCTGTTTTTCGTCTTCCCTTCTCGTCTCCCCGCGCGCCAACATCTGCACGCTGCCGGGCGCGAGCGATTTGATGGGCGGCGCTTTCTGACCGGAGACGACGCTGCGCGCAACCGTCTCCGCTTCCTTCTCCGAGGCGTCGTCGGGGCGACTGACGGAGAGCGGCTGAATGCGATTGGCGGTATTTGCGGACGCCCTCGCGGCGCGCGGCAACGCCTCACGCTCCCTCTCCCCACCGGAAGACATCATGCGGTTCAGGCGTGCGTTGCCGACGGCGCGCTGCATCGTCGAAGAGGCGCGCGCGCGGCCGACCGCGCCGTGCTTCGTCGCGGGCGAGGTCAGGAGGTCGGCCGAGCGCGCCGCGCCCTCCTGCTCACGCTCAGTCCCGGCGGCACGAGACCCGCCGCCGGTCTTCAGCGGCGTTTCCTTCTGCTGCCCGGCGGACGACACGGGGGTTGTCTTATCCGTGGCCTCGCTCTCTGTCTTGAGCTTCCCCATCGTGTTTCGCGTTCGTGGCCGCTCAGCCCGCCGTGCCGAGCAAGAGGTCTTGTTGTATCCACTGATAGAAAGTTTCGCCGAACTCGCCTTTCGTGATCGGCTGCCCCATCTTCTGATACTCGCGCGCGACGCCGAGCACGAGATGACGCAGGGTAATGCGGGGTTCGCCCTCCGGGGCTTCGGCGCGGGCGCGGAAGGCCGCGTCCACGACGATGTTGCTGATGCCGCCGCCGGGCATGCGGAAGCGCTCGGCTAGGGCGCGGATGTCTTCGTCGGGCGGGCGCGTGAGACCTTCGGGAAACATCCCCGTCCAGATGCGTCGACGCGCCTCCGCTTCGGGAAACGGAAACTCCACGACGACGTGGATGCGTCGCATGAAGGCTTCATCGATGTTCTGTCGCAAATTGGAAGCAAGTATGACAACGCCCGTGTATTCCTCGATGCGTTGCAGGAGATAGTTGACCTCCATGTTAGCCCACCTGTCCTGCCCGGTCTCGGTCTTGCTGCCGCGCTGGCCGAAGAGCGCTTCGCCTTCGTCGAAGAAGATGATGGCGTTGGCGTCCTCGGCTTCGGCGAAGACGCGGCTCAGGTTCTTCTCCGTTTCACCGACGTACTTGCTCACCACGGCCGAGAGGTCAACCTTGTAGAGGTCAACGCCCTGCTCATGCGCCAGCAGTCCGGCCGCCATCGTCTTGCCCGTCCCCGAAGAGCCGGTGAAGAGCACGATGAGGCCGCGCCCGAGCGTCAGGCGGTTCTCGAACTGCCCGCGCACGCGTTGACGCTGCGAGATGCGGAAGCGAAGCTCGTCGAGTTGCTGCTTGTTCGGCGGCGGCAAAATCAGGTCGTCGAAGGACAGCCCCGCGCGAGGCTCAAGGCGACGCGCGAAGGCCGCGAGGCTGCGGTTGGACTGCCTGCGGCAACCCTCGTAGAGGTCTGCGACAGTGATTTGCGTTTGCCCCGGGTCGCGCACGAGCGCCTGCTCGCGCGCGGTGAAGAGGGCGTCCACGATCTGTCCTTCGGTCAACTGAAAACCGTTGGCGAGTTGGTCGGCGAGCGCACTTCTCTCCGGCGCATGCTCGGCGAATTGCTCCGCGGGCGGGAGATGCGTTTCCCAGATGCGGCGGCGCAGTTCGTAGCCGGGCGCGGAAAAATCGAGACGCAGGAAATAGGAGTCGCGGAAGCTGCCCGCGGGCTCCCAGGGCGTGCTGCTGGCGACGAAGGTGAGGCCGCGAAACTTTTCGGCCGATTCCGTGAGGTGTTCCCAGGCGTGGAAGGCATTGGCCGCTTCGAGGGCTTGCTCGCACCGCGACCAGTAGAGCGCGGCGGCCTGTAGTTTCGCTTCGCGATAGGCGAGATCGACGAGCAGCGCGTCGGGGGGTGCGGAGCGCATGAGCGCGGGCATGTCGGCGACGAGCAACGGAATTTCTGCCGCCGTGCAGAAGGCGCGCGCCGCCTTCAGACGAGAACTGCCGTAAGAGCCGTGCAGGAAGAGCGTCGCGCTTTGAGACCCCTCTTCGCGCAAATTCTCCCGCCACCATTCGCCGAGTGCCGCGAGCCGCGAGCCGCGCTCCGGTTCGATCAGCAAATCCTCCCAGAGCGCGGGTTCGTCCACACGTCGCAGGATGCCTTCGAGTCGCGCGTCGTGCGCGTCGCTGCCCGTCAGATAACCCACGACGCGGTCGTCGACGCGGGCAGAGCGAACGCTCAAAGGCGCGTGGCTTTCGGTGTCGCCTCGCAGCACGATGAGATGATTCACGATCAATGAAGACGTGGCCGCGAAGATGGCGCGCGCCGAACCGGCGTCCGGCGCAATGGGGCGCAGGATATCGAGGACAAGCTCGACCGAAGGATTCTCGCGCGATGCATCGTCTTGCAGGTAGCCGAACAGGCGGCGGTAGCGTCCGTCGAGTTCCGGCAGCAGCAGGACGAGCAGCACGTCGCGCTCGAACTCCGAGAGGTTGAAGAGGCGCTTCAATTGTTCGAGCCGCAAGACCAACTCGGGCGTCGTCGTGCCGACGCGCGTATTGATGCTCTCGCGCATCTCTCCGGCCGTCATCCAGAAACCGGCCACCTCTTCCTCGACGCCCGCGGCCTCGTAATCGAATGGCAGGAACGGCGCGCGCAGGTATGCGTTGACCTCTTCGTCCGTGACGCTCACCATTCCCCACATGTGTTCGGGCTTGCTCGCGCCGATGGTCGCGCGCCAGAGAATCATCTGCGCGCGAACGTACTGGTCGATGCGTCGCAACTCGTCCCACAGGTGCTCCTCGCTGCTCCCGTACTCGCCCGCCTGTAGTTCTGGTTTCGGCGGAGGCGCGGACAGTTGCAGGGGCGGCGATAGCGCGGGCGGGGGCAATGGCGAGGGCGGTTGCGGCAGCGGTTGCGGCGCGGGCGTCCCGGCCTGCGGCTCATCCTTGCCGCGCTCGTTTTCCCCGCCGCTTTTACGTCTGAAAAAAGGCATCACGCTCCCCGCAGTAGAAATTCAACGCGCCGGTTTTCGAGCCACGGCACGCGCTCAAGTTCGTCCAAATAACTCGCCATTTCGATCACGATGTCGAGCGGCGCGCGCTCCAGTTCGACCAACAACTCTTCCCGCCCGTCGCTCAACGTCCCGGCGCGGCGGATGAAATTGTCCAGCAGATACGGGACGCTCGACGAAGAGAATTGCCGTAACCAGCGCGCCCATGTCCGCAACAACAGGCAGGCCGCGAGAAAGACCGTGAGGTCTGTTTCAGGCAATCCCAGACGCCCGTGCCGCAAGGCCGCCCACGCCGCGAGCAGGGACGCCCGCCCCTGTTCGTGAGCTTTCCATAATGCCTCGTCGCCTCCGGCGTCGCGCTCGAACGCGATGAGCGCGGGGCGAACTCCGGCAGCTTCTTCCCACGCGTCGAGCCAACCGGCCACAATCTCCGCAACTTCTACGTGTGGCTTGAGAGAGCATCCGAGCGGCCATACTTGCGCCGACTCGTCGCACGCGATCAGAACCGACCCGGCCCCTTCGAGTTCGAGTTGATAGAGATGCATCACGTCCGCGCTCAACAGGCGCTGGCCTGCGGCGATGCGCAGCAGCCCCGTCTGAAAGAGCGCGTGGCGCGCTTCGCCCGTCGCCGTCCAACACGCGCGCAAATCGTCGAGCGTCGCACGCTCTTTAAAATTGGCGAGCACGCATAACCCCCCGTCAAGACCTTCCGGCGAGACGGACGCTTCGCCGCCGAGCCGCAGACCGAGAGTTAACAGCAGCGCGCCGAAATGCGTCATTCCGGCAGGCCGCGCCTCTATCGCAGCTTCTCCCCGCGACGAAAAATCCCCCTCTTCAATGAGCGACGGAAACTCCGACTCTTCGGCCAGCCGGTGCAGCCGCATCTCTAAAATCGTCCGCAACAGGAGCGACAGCCCGGCGCAGGCGCTCTCGATTTTCTCCGCGCCGCGCGCGCCCGCGCGCCTTTGACCCGCGAGGTTTTCCGCAAGATCGATGCCCTGCTCGCCGAGCCGCGCCACGAATTCGCATGCGACGCCCGCCCCCGCCGCACGCGCGCCCGGCGCGAGCAGGCGCAACGCGCCTTCTACATCGCGGCTGCGCAGGCGCGACGATAACTCTTCGCGCGCGTGGCGCAGCAGGCGACCGAGCGTGAGCAGATGTTCGATCAAAGTCCTGGCCGCCGCATCATCCGCCCATTGCGGGGCGCGCTTGACGAGCATGGCGAGCAGGCGCAGCGCATCGGCGGAAGCGTCCGTCGCGTCGCCGCTGAGCTGCCAGCCTTCTTCGCGGACGAGCGCGGCGAGCGTATCGAGCAAATCGCGCTGGCGCGGCGTCGGCTGCGCGGCGGGGCGCGTCGGCAGGTCAGAGCCTCTCGCTTCCTTGAGCAGTCTCAGGAGCTGCGCGCGCAACCATTCGGCGTCGAGCCAGTCGAGACCGGCGAGCGCGGCGTTGAGTTTGAGGAGAAATTCTTCGTCGTCGTGCGGGGCGCGCAGATAACCGCGTTGCGAGAGGAAGCGCATGATGTCGAAGAGCGAGAAGGCCAGCGCGCGACGGTCGCGCCAGTCAACCGCGCAGTTCGTGCCGCTCGCATAAACTTCAAAAAGTGTCTCGCCGTCGGGTCTTGCGCCGCCGCGCGCCCACAGACCGGCTTGATCCGCGAGTTGCAACGCACCGGCGAAGAGAGGCCGCAGTTCGTCGGGCGCGGCACGCTCGCCCGCCGCCGAATCTTCGCGCCAGAGCAGGCGTCGCGTCTGTTCATCGAGCGCGGCGAGCAGCGCATCGAGCTGGCCGCGCTCGTGAAGTTTGCCGAGGATGGCGGGCACGTGCTGCCGGTTATCGAGCAGCACTTCGCGCAGCGCCGCCGGCGCGGAGAGCGCGCGCAGAGGTGCGTATGCGCCGTAATACCAGCGTTCCCAGGCAGAACCCTGCAACAGCGCGACGACGAAGTGCGCGACGTAATCGGCCTGATCGTCGAAGCGAATCAAATTTGCGCCGTCGCCGTCGTCTTTCGAGATGCTGTGCACGACCGCGCCCGCCAGATGCTCAGCCCAGCGACGAGCCACGCCCGCGTCGGTCGAGTCATGGATGCCGGTGAGCAGCGTTGTGACCTTCATCAGGCGCAGGACATAAACCGCCTCATCGCCCGCGAACGCCTCGTTGAGAGCCGCCTCTAGGGACGCGGCCATCTGCTCGCGCATGACGCGTTCGAGTCGCGCGGCGAGCGCCTCCTGCTGCGTGCCCCGCGCGCCGACCACACGATAGTGGTTATGCAGATGACCGATGCGACCGTTCATGGCTTCCCGCTTCTCTTCACACGCGCGCGCGCCCGCGACAAGTCAATAATCACCCTTCCGGGGTCACGATGTCGCTCAAGGCCGCGCGCAGCTTTTCGGCCAGTTCGGGATGGTGCGTCCTGATGCGTTCGCTGAAGGCCGCGAATTGTTCCGGGTCGGCTTCGAGCGCGAGCGCCAGCGCATCGGTGTTGGCTGCGGGGGAATCCGCGTCGCCGCCCTTGAAGTTCAGCATGGCGTTGCCCGGCGCGGCGCCGGCGTGGCCGGGGAAGAGGCTGCTCGTGCCGGCGATGCCGCTCATAAATCCGCCCGCGATGAAGCTGCGCGCTTCCGAGGTGGAGCCGGCCTGCGCTCTCACTTTGGTTTCGGTCAGTTGCCCGAGAACAACCAGATTGCCGTGCACCGTCACCGTGCAGTTGTCGTCAATGGTCAGGCATGGTTGAAACTCTTCCTTGTCGTCCGCGCCCTTGAACCACGCGCCGATCACGACGCTGTTATTCCCGGGCACGCCGCCCTCGGCCGCCCGCGCCATCTCCACGCGCAACTCATGCGCGCCCGTCTCCTCGTCCTCGACGTGATAGACGCTCCAGGGCTGCGCCCCTGTCTGCGCGCTGGCCGCCCCCGCTTCAAACTCGATGCGCCCGCCCGCCACGGTCAGGTTGCCGTGGAGATTCGTGTCCCGCTCGACGTTGAGGTTTCCCGCGAGGTCGATACTTAACTGCGGCCGCGGCGTCGCGTCGTTCGGATCGATAGCGTCGGCGACGAAGACGGCGAAGCGATTCGCGTCCTCCTGCCGCTCCGCGCCGATCTGCACGAGCGTCCGGCCGGAAGGCGCGACGATTGATTCGCCGACCAGCCCGACGTAAGGGCGATCCGCCGGGTTGAACGCAAAGGGTTGCTGCGCGTTGGTCGGGTCTTTGATGATTTGCCCGAGGAAGACAGGCCAGTCCGCATCTTCGGGCGGCGTGCGGCTCGGCGGAAAGTTCAGGTCGGAAGCGGCGATGCTTTCGGGAGCGCGCCGGTTGGGAAAGTCGGGGTCTGGTTTTTCCAGGCGCACGCGCGCCATCTCCTGCCAGCGATAGAAGAGATCGCCGCCCGCGCCCGTGCCGCATCCGGCATAACCCGCGGGCGGCTGGTCGCTGCCGGTGCGCTCATAGACGAGCCACACGTCAAGCTCATTGCTTCCCCGGTCGAGGAAGGCCGCAGTTGAAAGCGGTTGCCGCACGGGCAAAATCAACTCGCGCCCGTAGCCATCGACGGCCATGCCCGGCTGCACGAAGAGGTTGCCCTCTTCGATGAATATTTCCAACCCGTTGACGATGCCCCAGGTGTGATGCGCGATGTGGTGGCTGCGGCGCATCGCAACGTGATAAGCCTGCTCGTCGGCGAAGTCCTGCGTGCGCAGAAACTGCCGCTCGAAGTAGTTGACGCGAGTTATCTGGTTATCGCTCATCTTGATTGCGCGCGCTTTCTCCGGCCGGGTCAACCAATCGGCTCATATACCTCAACCGGCTTCTCGACCTTCTCCGAGATGACGTTCGAGAGCGCCCCGACGCCGATCACCGTCGCCGTGATGACGAGTGTGCCGGTGGTGTTGGTCGCCCCGCCGTAAGTGAAACTTGAAGATGTCTTCGCCTCGCCGCTCGCAAGATTGAAAGACCCGTAGGTTCTCTTCTCGCTGGCGATGACGACCCCGGATGTATTCTCGTAAGCGACATTAATGTAAAGCTGCACGTTCGTAATGCCGCTCAGACCTTTGTTCACTACCTTGATCGCGTAATTGAGCACGCCGCCCGGTGCTATCGCGTTGACGCTTTCCACCATCACTTCCAACTCGACGCCGCCACCCGGGAACACATTCGGCAACTGCGCTTTGGCCGCGGCCACGCCCTTCGACCACTGGTTGAGCAGTTCCGCACCGAAGCGCGGATCAGTCGGGTCGGCCTTGATCGCCCCTTCGATGAGCTGCCCGTTGACTTTCAAATCGCCCACGATGGTCACGAGACAATCCGCCGTCACCGTCAGGCAGGAATTGAACCTGCCCGTCGCGTCGCACTGGCCGACGGCGAGTTTGTTGAGACGCGGGTCGCCCTCGTCGCCGGGGTGTGCGAGTTCCACGCGTAGCTGGCGCACCTGTTTTTTGTCGCGGGTGAGCGTCGTGCGATAGATTTGCCAGGGGGCGGCCTCGGCGGGCGGCGCAACGGGCGGGCGGAAGATGACGGCGCGAGCGGCCAACTCTTCGTCGGCGCGCGTCCGGGCGCGCGAACAATGGTCGCTGCCTACCTGTGAAGGGGCTTGAGCCTGCCGGCTCTTCCGCATCGAGAGATTGCCGCCGAGTCTCGCGTTGCCGCGCAGGTTCGTCTGCCCCGCGCGATCAATCGAGAGATGCTCGATGTACGTTCCGTGTGCATCGGGAAGGCTCACGGAGAAGCGTTGCGACTCGCTCGCCAGTTCGCTTCCCACCTGCACCCGTGCGCGCCCCGAAGGCGCGGCTACTTTCTCCCCGACGAGTTTCACGGCGGGGCGCGGCAGTTCATTAGACGGCTCGATGCTCTCCCGACGGACGTTCTGTCCGTTCTCCGTGCGCACGATTGTGCCGAGGTAGACCGGCCACTCGCGCGCGGGATCGTCCGTGGGCGTTTCGTGCGCGGCGAACGAAAGATCGTCGTCCGGCACTTCGGCGGGCGCGTGCGGGTTGTGCCGCCGCGCCGGGGTCAGGCGCAGGCGCGAGAGTTCACGCCAGCGATTGTGGCGACCCGCCCCGCAGGCAAAGCGACCGCGCACCTGCGTCGTCTCTTCCACCCGGTCGTAAATCAGCCACACGTCGAGCGCCGTGCTCTCCAAACGCTCGAAAGAGTCCTCGGGGATGGCGAGCGGCTCGGCGATGAAGAGTTCGCGCCCGTAACCGTCGACGGCCATGCCCGCCTCGACCTCGACGCCGCCGGGCATGTGCAGGAGCCTGAGCCCGCGCACGATGCCCCAACCGTGCATCGCCCTGTTGTGACGGCGGCGCATGGCGACGTGATACGCCTGCTCGGCGGCGAGGTCGCCGGCACGCAGGAGTTGTCGCTCGCGGAAGCGGATGCGCGTCGCCCCCGCCGTGGCAACGGCGCTGCCCTGCTCATGCTCCACCATGCCCTGCTCACGCTTTACCGCGACAGGCTTTTGGCATTTTCGATCCACTGAATTAAAACCCCTTCGTTGAGCGTGGTAAAGAGTTGTTTGAGTTGTTCGATGGGCGTTACGGCGAGTTGGGCGTAGGTGTTGATGCCCGCCTCGTGCAACACGGCGGCGCGGCTTTCGCCGATGCCGCGGATGGCCGTGAAATCGTCGGCGCGTGAAAATTCGTTGCCCGTTGCGGGTTGGCGCGCGGGTTGCCCGGGCGCGAGCGGCCTTACTTCGTCAATCGGGATGCCTCCGGAGGGAAGCCGCTGGTCGATAACGGTCAGCGTGTGAAGGGCGACGGCGGCGACGGTCTGACCGTCCGGGGCAACTCCCGTGAACGTCACTTCGTTGGGAATCTCGTTGCCGACTCGCGGCAGAGCACTCGCCTGCTTGAACAAACTCGCCAGGGTGCGTACTTCACCGGCGGCCAACTTGCCGATGGTCACATCGTTGTAATTCGTCGCCGTGTCTTTCAACACGACGGAGGTTAACTCGACTCCGCTCGTGTTCTCGACGGTGAACGAGTATTGCACCGTATCCTGTGGGTGCGCTTCGGTGGCCGGAATCATGCTGGCCGTCGCGGGGTTATACTTCTGGCACACCACCGTCAAATTCACTGCCCGCTCTCCGGTCGGCTCATCGACCACGGCAGCGCCGGCGCAGAAGCCGACGATTCGTTCGCCGAGCGGCCCGAATTTGTAGTAGAGCGCAACCCGCTCCTCGCCGCACTCGACGAAGAGGTTGCACGCTAATTCGTTTTCGAGTCCCTGGAGCGTTTCGGGCACGTCGAACCGGCGCGCTTCGCTGATGCGCACGCCGAGGTCGGCCAGCATCGTGCAGGCTTCCTGCCGCCGATGCCAG
This sequence comes from Pyrinomonadaceae bacterium, assembly GCA_035645855.1. Taxonomy (GTDB): domain Bacteria; phylum Acidobacteriota; class Blastocatellia; order Pyrinomonadales; family Pyrinomonadaceae; genus JAIVJZ01. The sequence continues at coordinate 48,647 of DASQLU010000060.1, read as the reverse complement.
ATGGCGCGGCCGACGTTAACCGAGCCGAGCGGCGCAGGCCAGCAATCGGGCGCGAGCGGGCGGCGAAACGGCGGGTAAGGATCGATCTGCGCGATGCGACAATTTTCCTTGCCCCAACGCTCGTCCGAAGATCGCAGCCACACGCGCGCCAGCGGCACGCCCGCGTCTCTCTCGCAGCCCGCGCAATCGCAGTTGAGATAGGCGTTGCGGCAGTCCTGCACGAAGCCGAAGAGCCATTCCGTCACCTTTCTCTCGTCGCGCAACTGTTCGGCGGACGCGCGGCAAATCTCATCTCGCAGATGACAGAACTGCCGCAGCGGGTGACGCTCCATCCACCTGATGAACCAGCGACGCACGTCCTCGCCGTCCGGCGGCGACTGGAAAGAAAACTGCTGCCGAAATTTCACGAGCACGTCCAGACATTTCTCGTAGCCTTCATGCCAACGACGCGCGGCGGACTCCACGGGGTCGCCTTCGCGCGTGCCCGGTTCGTAACTCAGCGTATAAGTCTCACGCGTCCGGTTGTGCTCGCACTCGGACACTTCCTGGCAGGAACTTCGACCGAGCGCCGTTGTCATGCCCGCGGGACGCTCGGCGTAGCGCAGGTAAATGTCCACGACACGGAAATGATCTTCGACAGTCGTGTCCTCGCCTTCGCTTTCCGACGGGACGATGACGTTCGTCTTCGCGTTCGGGGTGACGACCACGTTCTCCGTCACCATCACGCCGAGGCCGGGCAGGTGTGCGTGGACGCGGTACGTGCCGGCGGGCAGTTGACCCGCGCTGAAGTTGCCGTTGGCATCGGCGGTTGTGCGTTTGACCTCCGCCATCGTCGCCGCATTGATGATGCTGACGGTTGCGTTCGGAATGACTGCGCCGCTCGCGCCCACCACCTGGCCGTTGATTGTACCCATCCCCGCCGCCGCTGCGCTCGTCGAAGCGCCCGGGGCTTCGGCGCGTCCCCCGGCGGCGGGCGCGCCTTTCAGTTGCCTGCGCAACTCGGCGCAGGGGTCTGCTTCCTCGCGGCAGGCGTCCGAGAGATCGAGCGTGGCTTCCTCGCAGACGATGATGTCCTCGCCGCAACAACCGACGGCGTAGCCGGGCATCACGGCGACGCGCAGCGGGTGTTTCGCGTCCGACGCGCAGCGCACGTCGAGGCCGCAGACGACGCCCCAGCCCTGCTTGTAGCGGTTCAGGCCGAACTTGTCGCGCGTCCAATTGACGAGCGCGGACAAGTCCTGATCGGTGAGCAGTTGGCCGCAGAAGAAGCGCGGCTGCTCAAGGCAATCGAGACGGCAGCACGTCCCCTCGCAGGATGCGCACCCGCACGGGCACGGGTGCGCGTTCGCCCCCTTGCCCGTCACGATCAAGCTCCGCGTTGTTGTTGCCATCTCTTCTCCTCCTCTTTCTCATAGACCACCCGAAACCAACTCTCGAACACGCCGCCGGGCACGCCGTCGCCCGTCGGCAACAAGCCCCGCAGGAAGTTGCCGTCCACGGGGTTGTTGTGACAGTCGAGGATAAAGTCGCACCGGAGCGTGACGTAGATGATGCTGCCGAGGATGTTGTAGGGGCGGACCTGTTTGCGATCCGCCGGTTTGTCCGTGTTGATGTAGTCGGGGTCGATGGTGAAGACGGCGCGACACTCTTCATCGAGGCGCGGCTCACTGCCCTCGGCGTATGGCAGAAACTCCAGCGTGCGCTGCACGCCGCCGTACTGCACCGTAAACGTGAAAGCGTTGATGCCGGTCGCGTCGGCGACGGCGGGCAGTAGCTTGCGGTCGAAGGTGATGACCAATTCGCCGTTCAGCTCGTTGTTCAACTGGTCGAGCGTGAGTTCGCCGCCATGAGGCCAATTGATATCGACGATGTGCGTGAGGAGTTCGGGCGGCGCCGGCAGGTAACGCCGTCCCGTGTGATCGATCTCGAAGCCCTGCTCCGGCCGCTCCGGGTCGAAGCGAATGAGCGCGAGCGGCACGAATTCCTTGCAGGGGCACACGGGGTCGAGACACGAGCCGCCGATGGCGTAGAGATCGTCGGCGCAGTCGTCGCGACAGCGCGCGTTCGGGTCGCCCTCGGAGTTGCGCCAGCAGTTGCCTTCAACTTCATCGAGCGGCACGACCACCACTTCGGCGCACTCGCGCACGCGGTTGGCTTCCGTGCGCGCGGGATCGCAGTTGCCCTCGTGATAGAGCGCCGGGACGCGTTCGATCTCCTCTTCGGTGTAGCGCAGGGCGAGCAGGAAAGGCGCGCGCATCACTTCGTCGTCCGCGTCGCCGTCAGCGGCGGATTCCCCCGCGTCGTCTTCTTCTTCGGCGTATTCGGCGTCGTATTCAGGCGGGCGATACTGCTTTTGCGGCGGCGCGTGCTGTTCGTCATTCTCCGGCACGCGCGGCAACGGTAACTCGAAGGCGATCTCGCGCTTCACGACGAGTTCGCGCCCGCAACAGTCGAGGGCGATGCCGGGATGCACCACCACCCAGCGCCGCGCGCACGCGGAATCGGGGTTGCGCCGGTAATCCGGATGATGTGTGACCTTGAGGCCACAGACGATGCCCCAGCCGTGGAGCAGGCGGTTGTGCAGGCGATGGCGGCTCAGGAAATATGTCTGCTCGTCCTGAAAATCGCGCGCCGCCATGAACTTCCCCGTGAAGTAGCGGTTGCGCTCCGTTGCGACGTGGCCGCACCCGGTTTCGCCCGCGCAGCACTTGCACTTGTCTTGATGCTGTTTCTTCCGCATCGTCTTCAGTCTCCTTCGCCTCAATTCAAGATCGTGCCGACCCCGGCGCGCGTTTCGCGGCCGACCCGGAAAGTTGGCTGGTCTCCGGGCGGCGCACTCAGAACCATGTCGTAGCCCAGACGATTGCGTGGCGGCCGGCTCGGCGGCGCATCCGTTTCGTGCGGGCACGCGAGACGCGCCGAAGGCATTGCGCCGACGACGGTATCGACGCCGACCGTCGCTTGCAGGCCGACGCGCAAGCGCGGTTCGACCAGACACAGATCGAAACTCGTGTGCGCGGGCTTCTCCCCGTTGAGCGCGCGCCGCAACATCTCTTCGTCGGTCTTCGTCCGCACCCACGAGGCGGGTACGAAGACACGGAAGCGATGTGCGTACTCGTGAAACAGATCGCGCTCGGGGTCGCCGGTCGAGACGAGACGCGCCTCGCCCTCGCGCGCGAACACGCCGAGATGCAAACGGCCGACGGCGCTCGGACTCCACAGCGGCGCGCTCGCGCCGAGCGCCGCCAGATCATCCATGCCGAGCAGCAGCCTTTGGCGTTCCCGAAAGCTCTCGACGATGTGCGGGTAGCCGCCCTGTTCGGCGGGGCTCAGATTCGTGATGTTGTGCAGGTAAATTTGCAGGAAGCGGCGCAAGCCCTCGCGCGTTCCGCGCCGCGCCGCCCGGCCGGGGTCGGCCTCGTCGAGACATTCATCTCTTTCGCCCGTCACCTTCCAACTGCCGAAGTAAATTTCGGTCGCCGCTGCGAGCAGCCGCCGTTTCTGCTCGCCGTTCCAGCTTCCTTCGAGCGGAAGCGCGAACCACGACGCGAGCCATTCGAGAAATTTGCCTTCGGGCACGGCCTGCGGGTCGAAGAGAGCCGGGATGTCTCTGATGCGGCCTTCGAGCGAGTCCCACTCGGTTTGGAAAATCGAGAGGAAGCGTTCGAGAAACCTGCGGCTCTCGTCGTCCGACGAATAGACCGCGGGCAGATAACCGACATAAGAATCGCGAGGGTAGTGGATTCGAACCGACCTGACGGCGGGCGTGGCGTAACCGTCGCCCGTGAGCAGAACTTTGAACCAGAGATATTGCCCTTCGTGGCTCTGCACGAGAAATTCATGCGTGCCCGCGCCCTGCGCCGAAGCATCGTCTGGGCGTGTCTCACGCGCCGCGCCGCGCCCCTTCGCGGGAGATGAATTTCGCGGTCGCGTGAGTTGTCCCGTCGCAACGTATCCCTTGCTCCAGAGTTTCTCGTGACGAGCGCCGACCTCGGCGCTCGTGAGCGGAGCGGCGTCCGTATAGGTGCGTACTTCGACGCGCGTACCCGCCGGCAGCTCGCCCAGTTCAAGCTCGATGCGATGCCACTGGCAGCGGTAAATTTTGCTGTCGAGCGCGTCACTCGTCCATTCGCCTTCCGTCGCGTAGAGTTTCGGCCCCGCCTGCGGTTCTTCATCGGCGCGCGCGCGTTCGCCCTCGCGGTCGAAGAGCAGGCCGCCGGGCGGGCGCGCGGCGCAACTGCCGTGCGGCATCGAGGCGGAGGGCGGCTCTCCCGTCGCGCGCCGGTCGCACGGGCGCATCAGACTTTCCGGCAGGCAGAAACGCCACGGCGCACCGGCCTTGCCGCGAGAGAGACGCAGCGGGGGCGCATCGAAGCGGTCGGCGATGTCGCCCGCCCCGGTTTTCGTCTCGATGTAGAGGCCGTCGCGGTCGTGTATGTCGATGCGCCCCGCCTGCGTGTCGAAGAGATAAATGCGCCCTTCTCTATCGAGCGCGAGGCGCGTCCATGAAGCGGGATGCGGCGTCGCGCTCGACGGAGAAGGGCGGCCTTCGAGCAGGAGTACGAGGTTGTCTGTTCCCGGCCTGTGCCTGTAAACGCGCCGGTAGCGCGCATCGAGAATGTAGGCCAGACCATCATGCGAGGCCACGTCCAGAGGCAGCCACGCGGCGGGGTCGCCCGCGTGCGTGCGCCGCCCGTCTTCGTCCCGTGGTTCCCACACATGACGCACGACCAGCGTGCCGAGCGCGAAGACCTGCACGCGCCGGTTGCCGCTGTCCGCCACGTAGAGGTTGTGACCGGCGACGCCGATGCTCGCGGGGTTGCGAAACTGCCTCACATCGCCGCCCACCTCCGCGCCGATTGAAGGCAACGGCACGAACTCGCGCCGCTCGGCGTCGAAACGTCGCACGCCCGGTTTAGCCTGGCCGAGCAGGTAGAGCGTGTTGTCCGCGTCGAGCGCCATCCCTGCGGGCAGGACGATTCCGCCGAGGCTTCCGTCCGCGCTCGCGAGGCCTAGCGGCCCGGCGGGGTCGGCGGCCAGCCGGATTCCCGCGCGGTCGCCGACGCTGACGCTCGCAGCGGCGGCCGTGCGCCAACCGGTGCGCCCGTCGAGCAGGAAGGATGTCTGGCCTTGTGGTCGCATGACGATAACTTCTGTTTACAAATCCACTGTCGGGACGACGTTTATCTCGTGTTCGGCCACGCCGTAGAGCAGTCCGTCGCGCCCCACCCGCACCGGCACGTTGATTTCCTGTGGCCGCCCGTCAACCATGACGACGAGCGTAGGCACCGCAACCACGTCGGGCACGCCGAGAATGACGCTGAAGAGGTTCGTCGGGAAGAGGTCGCGCCCGAAGTCCCAGCCAGACGACCTGCCTCCGGCGCTCGTCGTTGTGCCCCCTGCGGCGCTTCCGTCTTCTTCATCTCCGAACCTGCGCCCGAGCGGGTCGAGATACTCGTTGATCGCCACGCTTACGTTGCGCGCCACGGTGTCGAAGGCGGCGTAAGGGCGGGCTTCGACGCGCGCCTCGATTTTGATCGCCTGATACTCAGCCCCCTTGACGTAAAGCTCGGTCGTGAGCAGGCGGCGCGCGTCCAGGTAACGGCAGACGCGCGTGATCAAATCGGCCGAAGGTTTCGGCGCGCGGTCTTCCCTGTCGGCGAAGGGCACGATGACGACCGTGACCGCGCCGGGCACTTCGACGCCGGGATGACCGGGATGCGCGAGCGCGAGCGCCGTCGCCTTGTGCACTTCGCCCGCTTCGGAGGCCAGCGCCGCGTAATCGTCGGACGTGATGGCGCGATTACGGCTGCGCAGAAGGCGCGGCGCGCTCTCCTTCAAAGTCTCCACGTCCTGCTCGTCGCGTCCGCCCGTGGCCGGACGCTCGTTCGTCACTTTGTCAACGCCCACCAGACTGGCGAGCGGCGACGTGATCAACCCTCCGGCGACGTTGCCCGCCGCGCCGCCGCCGTGGCGGTAATGCCGCGCGATGATCTCAACTCCGGCGGGCGGAATGAGGCCGCGCTTTCCGTCGCCGAAACTCACTTCGCCCTTCGTCGCGTTGAAGACGTAATGCTGATCTTCGGGGGTGGACGAAAGGAAGTCCGCGACGCGCCGCCACGCCTGCGCTTCATTAGCCTGCTGAACGATTAGTTCGAGCGAGTCGGGCTGCACGGGACTATGCCGGAGGGTGAAGATTTGACCGGGCACGCCTTCGCTCACGTCAACAAACTCGTCGCGCACGGTGGTCAGGCTCTCGGCCTCGACCGTGTTCGGGCGAATGAAGTCGATGATGGGAGCTTGCCCGGCCGGGTAGCTTCCGGCGGCGAGTCGCACGCGCAGCCAGTATCGCTGCGCGTCTTTCGGCAACGGCTTTCCTTCCTGCGTCGCCTCGATCTCTTTCGGTCCTTCGACCAGAATGTAGCCCTCGCGCGTGAAGGCGACGGAATCATCCCGGTAGACGTTGAGCCGCCGCCAGCGCGTCGGGTCGGACGCGGGACGGTACTCCCAGATGAGCGAGACGGGCGGGCGCGGCAATTGCTCGTGCGCGCGGCAATTGGCGGCTCGGCCTGCCTGCGATGCGTGCGGCAGAAAAACGCGGAAGCGCATCTCCTGCGGAAAGGGGCGTCCGGCGATGGGCTTGTCGGGCGGCGTGAAGCCGAGATAGAGCGCGCTGCCGGTCTGGGGTAGCCAGCCAAGCGGGGGAAAGGTTGTGCCGGGCGTCCGGTTGGCCTCGGTCAAATCGGAGAACGTGCCGCCGTCGAAGAGTTGGATGTTGGAGAGCGGGGGGCGAATGAGATCGAGTCCTTCAAGCGTTTCAAAGACGACGGGAGTTCCATCGGGAGGCTGCGCCTGAATTTGCGCGCGGCGCGGGATGGACTGCACGGCGGCGTCGGGCTTCGCGGTGAAGGTGAGATGCGCGTGCGCGGCCTGAGCGGGCTGAAGCTCCATGCCGAGCAACCCGAGAAACTTGATGTAGTTGCGCTCCGGCACGCGGTTCATCTGGTAGAGCATCATCTCGGTGAGCCACGCGAAGAGTTGCGCGAGCGCGATGCCGGGGTCGCTCTCGTTATAGTCAGTCCACTCCGGCGTGTAGCGCGGAATACGAAGCTGAGCCTCGCGCAGCAGGTCTTCAAACTTTCGTGTATCGAGTTCTGGTGCTTCCAGTGGCACGTCGGCGCTTCCTTTCAGCCAGCCCCTTCGTTGATGAAGAAGGGATAGACGAGATTGTAGAAGGCGTTGTTGGAACGAATCCGGTAATCAACGCGAATCAGGAGATAGTTGCGCGCTTCGGGCGGCGTCTCGACGCGCACGTCGGTCACGTCGATGCGCGGCTCGAAGCGGGTCAACGATTCGCGCACGCGAATTTGGACGAGACCGTGCAGGGCGGTCGTGTTCGGCTCGAAAACCAGATCGTGAATACCGCAGCCGAACTCGGGTCGCATCTGTCTCTCGCCGGGCGCGGTCGAGAGAATGAGCCAGATGCTTTGACGTATTTTCTCCTCGCCGCCGATAAAGACGAGGCGTCCGTTAGCCGCCGGCTTGACGGGGAAATTCCAACCGCGACCGAGAAAGTCAGGCTCCATAAGCGTTACCCGATGAGAACAGTGCTCACGGCGACGACGGTGCCGGCGGGTAAGTCCACCGGGTCGTTGCAGGTGAGCGCGGTGTCGCCGCTGCGCGCGGCGGGCTTGTTGTTAATCAGGACGGTCGGGCTACCAACGGTGATACGCGCCTGATTCGAAGGCGGCTTGACGAACGTGCCGCCGATGGGAATGTGCGGCGGGGTGTTCGTCGCCGTACTGTTGAGCGTGGCGGCGGGGCGGCTCTCGATATTGACGTTCGCGCTGAGTCCGTTATCGATGATGCCGCTGAACGGATGCGGGACGATGACGGGCGAGGTCGGGCCGGGCGGTTGAATCAAGTGCATGTCAACTGCCGTCACCTGATCGCCCTGTTTGGCCGCCGGTTGTCCCATTCGTCTCTCCCCTCTCTCTAAATCGTATCTCGCCCGCGCCGCCTAATTGATGTTGACCGTCGCGCCTTTGATCGTCATCGTGCCCGTAGCTTCGAGAGTCATGTTGCCGCTGGCTTTGACCTCCACCGTCAGGGCTTCGACCTTGACCGTGCCTCCCGTGGCCGAGACTTCCACGTCGCCCGTGTCGCAGACGACCTGTATCTTCTTGCCCGCGATGTCAAAGACGATTTGGCGCTGGCCGTCGCTGCCGATGATCTCGATCTTCTCCGCGCCCTGCGTGTCGTCGAGTTTGACGATATGACCGCTGCGCGACTTGATGAAGCGCCAGTTGTTTTGCCCGGCCTGCCCGTCGTCGGGCGGCGGCGTGTCTACCTTGTTCCACAGCGAGCCGAGAATGTAGGGGCGCGTCGGGTCGCCCAACTCGAAGGCGACGAGCACCTCGTCGCCCACTTCGGGACGCAGGAAGAGGCCGCGATCTTTGCCCGCCATCGGCGTCACCAGACGCGCCCAATCGCTCGCCTGATCGCCCAGCGTCGGAAACATCACCTTGATGCGGCCTATCGCCTCCGGGTCTTCCAGATCGGTGACGATGCCGATGATGATGCCGTTGACTCTATCTGCCCCCATCACTTCCCCTTAATCTCCTCGCGGCGGCAATCGAACTGCGTGGTGTAGCCGCTGTCGTTGATGGTGTGCGTCGTCGCGGTGACGAAATAGCGGCCGCTGAAACGCTGCCCCATGCCGTCAATCATGACGACGCTGCCCGCGCGCAAATCCGGCAGGCCGATGCACGTGCCGCGCCCCGTCACCAAATCCTTGGCGATGTTGGCGAGCGCGGAGATGGCTAATTTTTTGGCGTCGTCCACGCTGTTGACGGGAATGTCCGTGATGACCTCTTCGCGGTCGCCGAAGGATTGCTCGACGGCCTCCTGCCTGCCCTCAGTCCCCAGCCCGGAGGTCTTCAAATCTTCGCGCGTGGCGGTGTATTCGATCTTCTCTTTCTTCTTCGCGTCCCACCCCTGCACCCGCACCTTGCCCACCTGCCTGTGCGTCGCCAGTTCGGGCTGGAAGTCGACGAGCGACTTGTTGAAGCTCAATTGATAAGTGGTGCGCCGGACTTCGGTCGAAGGCCCGAAGTAGAGTTGTCCGGCCTGACACTGCCCGGTCGCCTGCTCGACGACGAAGAGGTCGTAACCGATTTTGCGCGCCCGCTCCCAGAGGAAAAGAATGTCGTACTCGTTATCCTGAAAGAGATAGGGGATGGGCTGTTCCTGCGCCGTCGCGGTCGGGTTGGTGCAGATTTTAAGGCCGAGGCGGTCGGCGATCTGCCCGGCGATGCGGCTCGGAGTGGAATCCTTATACACGCACGTCTCCTGCTTTTTACGCAGCCGGTGCAGGAGGTTGAGGCCGGTGATGGCGAGCGTCGGCTGACCCGTCGCGGGGAAGTTAGGCCGCAGCGACGTGATCTCGCCCTTAATCATCAGGCTGAGAGGAGATTTTCCGTGATAGCCCATGTACAACTCGATCTCTTTGCCGGGGTCGAACGTGTCTTCGTCTATGTACTTGAAGCTGCGGTTCGCGGCGTCCCAGTTGTTGATGCTGATCTCGAAACTGTCCACCTCTTCGAGGTTGTCTTTGTAGGAGACCTGCACCACGTCGTACACCACATCATCGGGCAACTCACGGCCGCGCAACTTGACCTTGAAGGTGGGGACGTAAAAGTTCTGTTCCCTGTAAACCGGAACGGCTTGCGATTCGGTGGCGCTCATCTTTTCAATCCGCCCCCGGTGCCGAGCAGGGAGATCGGCGGAATTTCGAGCACGACGCCGGGCGCGAGGCGGCGCGGGTTCGAGGCCACGTCCGGGTTGGCGTCGGCGATGCGCCGCCACTCTTCCGGGTCGTCGTATTCCTCGGCGGCAATCTGCGAGAGCGTCTCGCCGCGCCGGACGACGCGCCGCTTCGTGTGATCGGAGGATTGCAGGTTCATCTCCGCGATCTGTTCTTCGAGCGTCTTATATTCGCGGAAGACCACCGTGACCGTCGCGCGCAGCGGCGTGCCGAGTTGATTGAAGAGCGTGAACTTCTGCTGCACGCTCTCGACGATGGCCTTGAACTGAAGGTTCAGCCCCCAACTGAAACGGACGACCGGCGGCGCGTGCGTGCGCGGCTGAATCTTGACGAGTTGATAGATCGAGTTGGTCATCAAACGCACGTCAACGAGCGCCGGGGTGATCTTCTCAAGGGTCGTCGTGTCGAAGAAGAGTTCGAGCGTCAGCTTTTCGTTCTGCCCGCGAATGAATTGCAAAATCGGCGAATCCAGACCGGGAATGGCGATTTCGGCGATCTGCGCGCCCTTGCTGAACGTCAGGTCGGGCGGGTTGAACTGCACCGGGATAATGGGCAGCAAACCGCGGCGCGGATCGATGGCCGCCTTGTCCAGTATCTCGATGAGGGCTTTCACGAGCGGCATGTTTTCACTTCACTCCCCACGGCGAACGCTATCTCTACTGTTTATTCACCACGGCGCATCTCTACAATTCACTCTCCGAAGCGGACGGGCGGCGCGGAGCCGCGTCGCAGTCTCGTGGCCTCCTGTCGCTTCTGCGCCTCGCGCTGCTTTCCTTCGAGACGCGTGAGCACGATGTTGACCAGCTTCTCCACCTGCCCCTCCGTCAGCGGCAACTCGCCTTCGACGACCGTCACCTCGTTCGTCATTTTTTCGATGTGTACCGGCATACGCTCTCCCAAACCCTGCTTTCAGACATTTTCGACTTTCGCTCTCACCTGATGCGCTCAAGCCCCCGATGACAGAGTTCGAGCGTTTCGACCGCGATATTGTTCTGCATGGCGTTCAATTCGGGGCCGAGCCACTTGCAGGGAAACGCATCGCGAAACTGCCACTCGATGACGACCTGCCCACCCGAAGGATCACGCACGACGATGGTTCCGCTGCGCAGCCAGGTCAGCCCCTGCGTCAACTGCCAGTACCAATCCCACATCTCTCGATCCACGATGCCGCGCTTGAGCGTGATGTTCGATTGCTTGGTGCGCGTGGGAAACTTCAGCAGGTGCGTGTTGAGTCCGCCTTCGCTGTAGTCCTGCACCTCGGTTTCGAGTTGCAGGCCGGTGCAGTCCGTAAAGCCGGCGACCGACATGGCTTCGAGCGTGACCTCGAAGCGGAAGGCGAAGAAGGGATCGTTGCGTGCACCTGTTTTAGCCATTCAAGCCTCCCGCCAGCTCGGATATCTCCGTGCCCCCTTCGGTCATCCCGATCCGCACCACGACGAACTCAGCCGGATAAGGCGGCAGCACTCCGATCATGCAGGTCATGCGCCCGACCTCGGTTTCCGCCGCCGGGTTGGTCGTTTCGTCGCAGCGCACGAAGAATGCTTCGGCGGCGGTCGCACCGTCGAGCAGGCCGCGCCGCCAGAGGTCTTGCAGAAAGGTGCGCGCGACGCGATCAGCTTCGCGCCACAAGTCGGGATTGTTCGGCTCGAAGACCGTCCAGTTCATCTGCTCGTCGAGCGTCTCTTCGATCATGGTGAGCAGGCGGCGCACGTTGATGTAGCGCCAGAGCGGTTCGGGGCTGAGCGTCCGCGCGCCCGCCACGCGCAGGCCGCGCCCTCGATATTCGCGGATAACGTTGATGCTCTGCTCGTTCAACTCGCCGTGCTCAACGTCGCCCACGGGCGCGCTCACGTCCTTCGCGCCTTCGATCTCCTCGTTGGCGGGCGACTTGTGGACGCCGACACGCAAATCTCCGCGCGCGTAGATTCCGGCCATGTGTCCCGAAGGCGGGACGGCGCGCAGCAGCCCTTCGAGTTTGAGCGGGTCGGGCACGAGCAGCCAGGGAAAATAGAAGGCCGCGTATTTCATCCCCTCACCGGCGAATTTTCTGCGCCAGTCAATCGCCTGCTCCGGCGTCAGGTCTGCCGGTCGCGGGTCGAGGATGGCGAAACGATCTTTCAGCCGTTCGCAATGAGAGACGAGCGCGGCCTGTAGGATTTCGATCTGTTCGGCCGCCAGGTTCGGAGCGAATTCCGCGGGAGCGCCGGATGCGGGCGGCGGCTCGGGCGCGGCATCAAGGGCGCTGCAATCAATCGGCGGCTCTTTGACGATTGGCGGCGCGACATAACGCTTCGGCATGATGTCCGGCATCGCCACGATGCTGATCTCGTCAATTTGTTCGAGCGCGGCCAGCCCCCATTTAAGTCCTGCGGGCGCGCCCTCGCCGCGCGCATGAGCGAGCGTGAGATTGGCGAGCCCGTCCGTGCCGTCCTGCAAACGGCCGACGCCGCCGCGCAAGTTCGAGGCGCGCGGGTCGGGGATGTTGTCGGGGCTCTTGGCGGACGAGTCGAGGTCTCGACACCACACGAAGCGCGAGCCGCTGTTCTCGCCCGCGGGTCTGTACCTGCACGGCGGGAAAAATTCGCCGGGGCGCGGTTCGCCGTTGATCAGCTTGACGAAGTAGCGCGGGTGGTTCGCATCCATCGAGAGGTCGCGCCAGATTTCGCTGGCGTTGCCGAGCCGGAATGTGAGCGTGAAGCGGTCAGGCGCGTTGAGCGCCAGAGAGAAAGTGATGCGCTGACCCCACACGCCGGGACTCGGATAGACGTGTTGCGTGCCGTCGTCCGCGACGATGCGGCTGACGGCGCTCAACCCGATGGTCGGCTGACCGGAGGAATCGAGCAGTTCGGCGGAGGCCGCACGCGCCGCCACGGGGTCGGTGATGCGCACGACCCAACAGGTCTGCCCGCCGTTGGCGAAGAAGCCTTCGACGGCGTAGGCGAGAAAGCCCTGCGGGATGTGTCCGCCGAAGATGCTGACGAACTGCGTCAGGCTTCCGAGCCTGACAGGCGTGTGCAGCGGGCCGCTGGCCGCGATGCCGACGAACCCCGCGATGTCCGTGCGCAGCGGTCTGAGCGCCGGGACGCGCGTGTCCAGCCACTCGAAGTAAACGCCGGGAGTTCGGTAAGCAAACATAACAGCATCCAACAGGCGAAGATGTTTGACGGGCGGCCGGGATGTCCTTCGGTTTCGCCACCGCGCGAAACGAAATTCGCTCGACTCAAGGCGAAGGCGTGCGACGAAGCCCCCGCCCGGCAAACTGAGTGAATCGGCGCGAGGCTCGCCGCAGGGTCGCCCAGGGTTTCAGCCCGTGAGCACGAAACGCCGTCGGGCGGGCTTTAACGCAGGCGTGCCCGTGTCCCGACCGGCTTTCACACGAGTTCGACTCTTTCGCAGACAAGTTCGACCGTCAGAAGCGCGACATCGTTGGTCTTGGCGTTGAAGGCCGACACTTCCATCTTGCTCACCCACGTTTCGTAGAAGTTCCAGCGCATGGCCTCCGTCCGCGCCTCGGTCTGGAGCACGATGGAGCCGGACTTGCGCTCCGTCTTGCCGTTCAGAACCGTTTTTCGCCACTCCCATAATTCGGTGTTGTCGGTCATCCCGTGCTTGAGGGTGATGTTGTTGAACTTCTTCAGGCCGGGCAGTTTCGTCACGCTGATGTCGTTGTTGCCGGTGCGATACTCGATCACGTCCGTCTGGTTGATCAGGCCGGTGATTTCGGAGAATCCGGCGACGGTGATGCCGTCTATTTCAACAAGGAAGTTGAATCCCGCAAACGGATCGTTGCGGCTACCAGTCTGTGCCATGCTTCACCTCCGCGTTTCTCTACTGCTGTGCATCAATCGTCTTGTGATTAATGCGGAAGATTACGAACTCTGCCGGCTTCACCGGCGCGATGCCGATGTAGCAGATCAGGCGGCCATTATCTATATCGTCCTGCGTCATCGTCGTGCGGTCGCACTTGACGAAGAAAGCCTCCTCCTGCGTCGTCCCCATCAGCGCCCCGCTGCGCCAGACGCCGTACAGGAAGTTTGAGATGCTGCGCCGCACGCGCGCCCACAGCGGTTCGTCGTTCGGCTCGAAGACGACCCACTGCGTGCCTTCGTCGATGGATTCCTCGATGAAGAGGAAGAGCCTGCGCACGTTGATGTACTTCCATTCGCCGTTGGAAGACATCGTGCGCGCGCCCCACAGGCGGATGCCGAGGCCGTCGCTGCGAAAGTCGCGGAAGCAGTTCACGCCGCGCGGGTTGAGCACGTCCTGCAAGCCTCTCGGCACATTGAATTCGAGATTGCGCGCTCCGCGCACGACCTCGTTGGCCGGCGCTTTGTGAACCCCGCGCTCGACATCCGTGCGGGCGCAGATGCCCGCGACGTGGCCGGTGGGGGGAATCAGGCGGCGGTCGTTGATGGACGGATCGAATATTTCAATCCACGGATAGTAGAAAGCCGCGTAGGAAGTGTCGCGGGGCGGATTGAGCACCGTCGGCGAAGTGGGGTCGCTGCGTCCCTGTTCGACCGAGACGAGGCCGAAGCGATCCTTGAGCCGCTCGCACTGGTTGAGTATTTCCTCCGTCACCTGCGACAAATCTTCGGGCGCGCGCCGCACCTCGTCCGGGGCGAGCAGGAGAGAAATATCGTCAATCCCTTCGAGCGCGACGATGCCGCGCCCGCGCCCCAGCAGCTCGTTGGGCGCGCCGGGGATCGGGTCGGCGTCTCCGATGAAATCGGCGGCGACGATGTTGGCGGCCGAGGCGCTGTCGCTGCCGTTTGTGCCGAGCGCGGTGAAGCCCTGATTGGGCGGGCGCGCGGGTGTTCCGTTCCACTCGGCGCGCACCAGACGCGAAGCCGAGTTGATGGTGTTGACGACGTTGTTGGATGCGCCTACCTGCTCGGACAGATTGTCGAACACTTCGAGCACGTCCGGCTCGCGGCGTTTGGGGTTGACGAGGTCGGCGGTCGAGGTCGAGGTCGGATCAACGAAATCGGCGGGCGCGGGCGGGTTCCTGAAGTAGAGAATGCTGACGCGGAAGCTGTCCGAGTTCTGGTTGGAACTATCGTCAACCTTCACCATGATGTGGTTGCCCCAGGCTCCGCGCCCGTTGGCGAACAGGCTGATAGCCCCGACGGCTCCCGTCGTCACCGCCGCGTCGTCGGCGACGATGCGTCCGACGTAACAACGCTGCCCGCCGTTATCGAAGAAGCCCTGAATGGCGTAGGCGAGGTATGAGATGTCGGGGACGTAGCCGCCGTACCAGCGTTGAAACTGGAGCCAACTCGTGATGAGTCTGGGCGGCTCAGGCCCACGCTCCGTCGCCCCGAGCATACCGGCGGTGCTGGTGCTCACGCCTTCAATCGGAATCGGCCCCGTGCTTATCTCTTCCACATACACCCCAGGCGAAAGGTACTCAGGCATGTCGAATCTCCTTAACTCAACTTATGTGAACTGAAAGGTTGGCACCACCACCGTCGCGCGTGGTAGTACCTGCACATTATTCCTGGTGAGACTTTGACCATCGGGCAGCACGGCGTCCACGTTGACGGGCGCTGCCGCCTGATTGATCCCGAAGTAATAGAACCAGCCGCCGTCGGTGCCCGTCGCGGCCACGCCGGGCTGTCCCTGCACCCTGATGCTCGCTCCAGCCAGACCTATCCCTGCGCCCGAACGCACCCACCCGCGCAGAGCCGTCTGCGCCAGCCCCGTTTGGCGCCCCTGCACAATTGGCACGTCTAAAACGTCTTCGCTTGTCCCGTCCGCGAAAGCGACGCGCACGGTGACGTTGCCGGAAGCCTGCGCGTCGGCGAAGACGAGCACCCATTGGCCGGTCTCGTCTGTCAGGTAAGAATCCGTCAGGCCGACGACCTCGACGGTCGCCCCGGCAACGCCGCGCCCGTCGGTCTCGTGAAGACTGCCGCGCAGAAGCGTCAGCCCGCGCCCGCCCGGCAGCGTGCTCTCGGAAGGAAACGGATAGGCGAAGGAGGGCGGCAGGTCGTAGAAGTATGCGCTGCCCGGTACGGGCAGGACGATATCTTCGCGCTCGACGCGCTGGTAAAAAGTCCCTTCGGCGCGCACGGCATACGTGCCGTCCGGGAGCGCGCGCTGTCGCACGGAGCCGTCGGGCTGTTTGACCGCGCCGAAGAAACAGTGATAGCCGCTGCGGTTGCGTTTGACGACGAGTTCCAGAGGGCGCGCGAAATCCTGCCGGACGCCGCCGACGATCTCTGCGGTGGCGAAGAATTTAATCGGCTCGAAGGGTCTCGGGTGCGGCCCGCGCACGGCGCGCGCACGCGCGAAACGGTCTTCCAGATCGAAGATAAGAGTGGCCGAGAGGCTGCGGATTTCGTAAATAGTCGGCAAACTTTTCTACCTTGTGAAGTTCAAATCCCGCTTGCGATGCCGAGCGGGTCGCCGCTGAAGCCCGCGAGGCGTTCCACCACGCGCGCGTGTTCGGGCTGGCGTAGAGAGTCGATTCGCGTGACCCGAATGAGGTAGCAGACCGAGAGGCGGTAAGGCTCGCGCAGAGCCTCCCAGATACGCGTCAACTCTTCGAGCGAGAGGCGACAAAAGATCAGGCGCAACTCTTCCGAGATGTTGCTCACCATGTCCTGCAGCAGGATGATCGCGTTGTCGTAGAGCACTTGCATGGTTTTGCCGAGCAGGATGTGATCGCCCCGCGCCGTCGGGGCAAACGGCGTCACCAGAAACGAGAGGTTCAGCGCAAGCGGGGGCAGTTGCATCACCTCGCGCCCGCTTTGTCCGGGCGGGGGCGGCGGCGGTGGCTGCGCGGCGCGCACGCGTGGCTGGTTCTTGACGTACTCGTTTTCCGTAATCTGATATAGCCAGACCGAGAGGCGGTTGCTCGAATCGCGCGCCGTCTCGGTCGGGTTCCCGAAGACGATGGCGGCATCGCTGCCGACGATGGAGCGGACGACCGGGTCGGCGTTATACGCCTCCCACAAAATTCGCCGCAACGCATCGCTGACCGCGGCCAGCACCATGTAATCGCTCATCGACTTCGTCACCTCCGCGGGCGCGAGACTGTTCTCCGCCCGCTAATTGAGCTTGTCCACTTCCTTCAAAATCTCTTTAATGCGATTCTTCTCTAAAGTCCTGAGCGCTTCTTCCGCTTGCGCCAGTTGCCCGCGCGCCGTCTCGGCAGCCAGCCGCTTGCTCGCCACCCCGGTCTTCGCCGTTTCGAGTGCCGTCGCGACCGCGTTCAAAGTCTTCTCATAATCGGCCTGAGATGGAATCTCGGTGTAGTTCAGAACTTTTTCAAACTCAAGGAGGTAAACATACATGCCGGCGGGTTTGGCCTGCTCGTCGAACCGTTCGATGGAAATTTTGAAGTCTTTTAGTTTCTGTAAATTCTCGCCGAGATGCTTGCGGAGGTCTTTCAAACTGTCGGCGGCATGCTGCTTTTCCTGTAGCGTCTGTTTCGCCGTCTCGTATTCGAGTTCGGCCTTGATCGCCGCTTCGTGTAACTCAGCGGCTTTCTTTCGCAGGCTTTCTATTTGTTCGTCGACCTTCTTTATCTCGGCTTCGACCTGCCCCTTCTTCTCGCCGAGCGCGGCCTCGACCATCTGGGTCTTGGTCTGTTTATAAGTTTTAAATTCCTGCGTGCCGCTCTTTAATGTCGCCTCACCCTGCCCGAAGTCGGCGCTCGTTTTCTTTATTTCCTCGACGGTCTTTGAGAGCGTTTCCACCTCGGTCTTGAGCGCCTCGCGCTTTTTTGTCAACTCGCCGAGATCATCGTCGCTCTCCTGTAGTTGTTTCCTGAGTTCGTCGAGCTTCACATCGGGGCTATCTACGGTTTCGGGCATTGCATACCTCCGAAGCGGAATAGTTTCTGCGCGCCCCTCACCGAGGCGGCTGAGCAATCAACTGCCGAATCTCGGCCAGCCTGTCGCGGTTGATGTAATAGTGCACGCGCGCATCGGAACTTTCCCGTTCAAGCACAAGTCCACGCACTACCAGTTCGGCCATCACCTCTCGGATGAGCACCGTGCGGCGCTTGATTTCCTGTTCGAGCAGCCACCACTCGACGATGCCTTCCAGAGTGTCGTGGCTTTCGGGGTGCTCGGCCAAATAGGTCAATACATCGTGCGCAAGACCTGGTCTGTCAGTGGTGCGCGTGTGCCCTCTCGATCTGTGCTTGTCCGCACTCTCACGCCTTCAAGTTTCCTGACGAGACCTTGCAGAGCAACTTCTGTTCCGGCACGCGCGGCTTTCATATTCGACGTTCGACAGGACGGCGGCAGGATATTTTTGTCTCACACGCCGGCTCGCATCTTCGCCGGAGACGCACATTTCCGTCCCGGTTATGACGAAAATCAGGCGCGGACAAATTTGTCACACCGTGCCGCTCAATTGTCTTGGTTGGTAAAGATGAATTGAAGCTACTAATTCGATGAACGGCTCGGATTGACGGGCGGGAGCGGGGCGGGAATGGCGTGCCGGACGGCTGAGTGTCAGGAGTCGAATTTCAAGGTGCGCACGTCTATCCCGTGCTTGCGAAGCAGTTGCCAGAAGGCGCGCCGGTTCTTGCAGGCCAGTTGCGCCGCACGGGTAACGTTCCAGTCGCAGGCGCGCAGAGTGTTGAGCAGGTAGCTTTTCTCGAACTGCGCGACGACCTTCGCTTTCAAGTCCTTGAAAGATTCCGAGGGCACGGCCGCCGCGAAGCCCGGCAGGCTGATATCGTCTATGCCGACAATTCTGCGCTCGCACAGGACGACGGCGCGCTCGACGATATGCTGCAATTCTCTGACGTTGCCCGGCCAATCGTAGAGCGAGAGCGCGCGCAAAGCCTCGGGCGAGAATTCTTTCGGCTCGCGCTCGAACTCCGCCGCGTACTTCGCCAGAAAGTGCCGGGCGAGGAGGGCGATGTCTTCGCGCCGCTCGCGCAGGGGCGGCAGCAGCAGCGGAATGACGTTGAGCCGGTAGTAGAGGTCTTGCCGCAGTCGCCCTTCCCTGACCGCTTCTTCGAGCACCGCGTTGGTCGCCGCGATCACGCGCACGTTCACCTTGCGCGTCTTCGCCGACCCGAGCGCGCGAAACTCCTTTTCCTGGAGGAAGCGCAGCAGCTTCACCTGCGCCGCGGGCGGCAGGCAATCCACCTCGTCGAGAAAGAGCGTGCCGCCGTCGCTTCCCTGCACCAGTCCCTCTTCGGCGCACGTCGCGCCGGTGTACGCGCCGCGCTCGTGGCCGAACAATTCATTCTCCACGAGTTCGACGGGTATCGCCCCGCAGTTGACGGTAATGAACGGCCCGTGCGCGCGCGGGCTGAGATAGTGGACGGCGCGCGCGCACAACTCTTTTCCGGTTCCGGTCTCGCCCAGAATCATCACGTTTGCATCGCACTTCGCCACGAGCGGAATTTTCCCGATCTCTTCGATCAGCACACGGCTCTCGCCGACAAACTGCTTTAGTCCTAGTTTCTCCTTGAGCGCCTGCGTGACAGGTTCCGCGCGGCGTGAGCCGTCGAGCAGCCAGCCGAGGCGCGTGATGATGTCGGGGGGATTGAGCGGCGGTGTGATGAACTCGTCGAAGCCGAGCCGGAGCAGACCCAGCAATTCCTCCGGGGCACAGCCTTCGATGACGACCACCGCAGGCACTCCCGGCGCGCGCGTTCGCACGAGGGGAAAAAACGTGACGGCTCTTTGCAGCGCGTCCCGCGTCAGGCTGTAGAAGATGATGTCCGGCCTGAAGCCGGCGAGGGATTCGAGTAACTCTGCATCGGAGCGCGCGCCGGGCGAAGCGGCAATGCGCTCCTCACGCAATTCCGCCACGCAGCCCGATGAATGAAGGATGCCTGACAGCGGGCGGTTGCAGCCGTCCGCCGCGCCGAAGTCGAACAACAGGATTTTGGTCTGACTCATCAGACTTATCAATGTGAGAAATGCCGGCAACAGGCCGGAGAAAAGTGAGAATTTCCTATCACGCGCGGCGGGCGGTTGCGTTCAACTTGCAGCGCTGTGAGCTCTTCCCTGTATGTTCGATTGGAAAACTCGCGGAAACGCCAAGCGCCCTCCTCCCGACCGTCACTTGAAAACAAGCGACGAGAGTTGTGCCGAGAAACTATCAAGGGTTTGGACGAGACGATGCGCGGGTGAGACCGCACGCGTCGTCCGGCGACTATCGCCATCGCCGCTTTAGAGTAAGTTGATGATGCCCTCGTCCGGGGGAGGACTGCATAGGCGAGGGAGGATTTGCCGACGGCTGAATCTGTGGAAGCCGCCCATGTTTGAGGTCTCCGTTCAAATGATGGTGACGATGTTTATCCCGATACTGCCACGAGCCGGTGAAAAGCAGGAGCCCGTGAAAAATAAGCGCCGGTGAAAAGCGTCGAGAGTTGAATACCGCGCGCCCTGAACGAGGTGCAGACCGTTGAAGCTCGGAAACGGAAGACCGGGCGCTGACGGTAATGCCATTTGTAAATCTCCGAAGCTTGCGGTAGCCGACGTACTTTATATCCAAAACAGAGCATATGGTCAACATCTCCCCCGCAGGGGAGCGGGGCGAACGCTCGAAGGAATTGAGGCGTTGAACATGTAGATGAACGCCGGGTCAAAAGACTGGGCGGAGGTGATGCTGAGCGACAGAGTTAAAAAAAAGTGGCCTACGTGAGAGGTCATCATTTAATCTGAGTTGTACTTAAAATCCGCCACTGTCCGGCCACCTTTGTAAGCAGATATATTGAGTTCCATGTTGTGCTGGATGAAGTGTCCATCGCCGTCAACGCCCCCTTAACGACAGCCACATCTCCATAGAGCTGCACATCTAAAGATTCGTATGCATATCTGGTATTACTGTCCCAGGTTTTCATGTCCGCGATGATAGCCGCCTTCGTGAAGGTCTGTCCCCACCTGGTAACTACGGTGTAACTGTCCGCCTCGACCCGCTCAAAGAAGGCAGCATCACGGTTGGTCTGGGCTATGGCAAACTGTTTGAACAACTCACGTATCTCTGCTTCCGCAGACGGATTTACTTCATCAGAACTTTGGGAGGTCGTGTGGGGTCTCAAGGACGGAAAATTAATAAACAGCGGGCTGCTGAGTAACGAAATACCCGTGATGCCGATTTCCGAAAACCGCTTACTGCTGGTCGCGGGCACGGATGTAACGGAGCTAAATCCCGTCTTTAACCAGTCCGGCACAATTTCTGAAATAAAAATACTAACAAAAAATGGACAGCCGGACATTTTCGTTCCCGTCAAACCGCCGTTCGATTCGGCGCAACAATTATCCGAATACGCGGGGACTTATTACAGCGATGAGTTCGACGCGGATTATAAAATTTCGCTGAAAGGCAATAATCTCTCCCTTCAGATCAACGAAAATCTCAAACCTGCGCTCACCGCCGCATACGCTGATGTTTTCACCACGGCGGGCGGGCAGATCAATCTTTCTTTTACCCGCGACGACAAGGGAAAAATCACGGGATTCGTGTTCAATTCAGCAGTTGATGAACGAGAGGTTAAAGGAATCACTTTTAAGCGACGACAGTAGAATTACTGTACAAAGTTAATCGTCCCTGTTTGGGGCGCGCTCAACTCTGGCGGGTCTGGCAATTCTTACCACTGTTGACAACGCCCGCCGGGAAAATATTTGCCGCGTCAAAGCGGAGATGAATCACTGCGAGAAATCTTTCCCTTTTTGGCATGCCGCACGGCGCACCCCTAGACAGAGCAATCTAACCCCGGCATCACCCGCCCGCACTCAACTGCGGAGGCTTTCAATTTCGCGAATGACATTCATGCCAAATCGGGTGCATGCCGTTGTGAGGTGGTGGTCTTCAATGTAACGCGCCTTCCTACCTTCTAATGCGACTTCGCCAAAAGAACGATTGGCGCGCCTATCCCGGGCTTCCACTCCGAAGCAAAGTAACAATATTCGTCCGGAAAATTCTCCGGATGATTATCCGCAACAGGATTGGCAAGATGATTCTTTACCTCGGATTTCCAGAAACCATGACATTCATCAATGTGAATCCACCTCAATGGGCTACCAACATCGGCTACCACAAAATGAACCTTTCCCGCACGCAACAACTCTGCTATGTCTGAGGCATTCAATTCACGAAGCTCTTTTGCGCTCACGACACCGCGTTCATTCCAAAGTTCACGTAAAGGCATCTGTGAAACGGTACGCTGGTCAAATCTCATAGGGCTATTATTTTGCCTCTGCAACAGACGAACCATCTAACGCCCGGCATCACCCGCCGCGCACTCAATGTATCAACCACCCAAGTCTCGCGCATGAAAGCTACGCTATTCGCTGTCGGGTGCATGCGGCTGTTAGGCAGAACTCGTACCCGATCACTGACCCTGCTGTGATGGGCTAGATTTACGGCTCTCATACTTCCTTAACCAAAGCTCTTTCATCTCTTTAGCCCCCCGCCTATTATGAATGATCGACCGCAATTCCGCTTGATATGAACCATAGCCGCGCAATTCCACCTTCTCGCACATGGCTTTATACTCGGGCTTCAGTTCATACCAGTTCACTTTCATTATGTGCTGCAAGCAATAGACGGCCAACTCTCCCCTGGTTGCAGGCTGGAATGGGTCAACGTGGGCAAAGGAGCTGGCGTGATCTGGCATCTGCCGGATGAGGAAATCTATTCCTTTGGGCTCGTCCACACGTAGGGATGGGAGCCATCGGTAAGGATCAAAAGGCGGGGCAGGTTCCCTGGGGACGGTGGCGTCCGTGTAATAGTACTCGGAGCCGAGGAAACAGAAACTCGCCTGCGTGAGATTACGCCACTCTTCTTCGATGGAAGCTGCGGTATTCTGCGCGGCAGGTGGGGGTTGGCTTTGTAATGCGGGCTGTGACCTCTCAGGAGTGGGTTGCTCGGCATGAGTAGCATTCGGCAGGGATTCCGGTTTTTGCCTATAGATTAACCACGCCGAATAAGCACAAGCCACCCCGATTAAAAAGGTAAGTACTGCGACAACAGGCTTGAGAAGTGAGCGTTTCATAACCGTACCTCTAAATTTTCGTGTAGCCACAAAGTTATCCCGCCTAACTCATATTATACCCAAGCATTCGGCCTACCTTCGCAATAGGGTGCGAAAAGCCGAACGGTGGACTTCAGCGGCTTTCTGCCGCGCGACTCCAACTTATGAAAACATCACGGGCAGAAAGTCCGCTGTCAGGACTTGTTCGGCGACGCGTCAATCTACAGGCGATGATTTCTCCCGGATTTCAGGACGAGTTAGAATTTGCCAGCCAATCAAGGCGAACGCGAGACGGCAATAAATCCGGCAAGCGCGATTCCAGCTTGCGACGGCGCAGATATTCCGGTCATCATTCCGGTCAACGTATTGAGCAAAAACCCGGCGGCAAGAACAAACAGGCTCACGCCCGCGATTATTCTACGTCGGTTGCTGCCCGGCGATAGGTTCATTTTATCTCCTCCTTTTCCCAGGTCTCAAGGGCAACAAATAGCCGCCTACTGCTCGAATTAGCCCGCGCCGAGCGAACAGCTTTCAACGCGGGGAGGATAAGTCGAGGATGAAAAGAATGCTGCCGAGGCATCGGGTTGAATGAGTTGTTCGGCGGCGCGTCGGGAAGTGTTAAGCCAACTTAAGCAAACTATAAAACGGCAGTGCCAATTGTTACGATCAGCATGATCGCGATTACTAATGCGATCACTACTTTCATCAACGGCTGACTACGTTTGCCGAATAATGCCTGCCACAAACCTGCCGTCATAGTCGTTAAGCCGACCGCCAGGAGGAAACCGAAAACACCCCAAACAAATAGCTTTACTCCGAGTCCGCCTACAAGTTTGGGGGCGGCGAAAATTAGCAGCGAGCCACCGGTGATTGACAGTAATAATCCGATGAACACGAGAACCCATCCAAGGATTCGGTAAGTTTGAGCATTCAGGAGAGGTCGCCCGCATTCCGGGCAGCGCGAAAGAGGTCGGTCGGTTTTGTAATTGCACCAATAATTATGACAAGTGCGGGTCTCACCGGGCGTATGCTGAACGTCAAATCTGGTGGCGGGCAAACCCTCATGACCGTTCACTTTGGCTTGATGATTCATACACTCTTACCAAACTCTAAAGACGGCAGCCGAACGCCCGGCATCAGCGGCGCGCAGAGACCCTGATTGATGAAAGATTTGCTGGCTGCGCGTCCGCTGACATGCCGTTGTTATGCTGCGCCTCGCCATAGGCCGCGACGTGCTGCGCGAGCCTCATCCTCCGCTCTCGCATAGTGGCATTTGCTATGGCTGGACATGGTGTAAGGCTCAGGTTGCTTATGCTGTGCCATCCCCGACTGAAGCATCAGCAGATTCACATCCAGCAGCTCAATATTTCGTAGACGTACAACGCCTGCTATTTCTACGGGCACCTGCCGCCCCAACCATTTGCTATTATTAACCCAGACCTCAATGACTTTGCCTTTCAATAAACTTTCGAGTAACAGGCGCGAGGCTTTTGAGAATGGCTTACCGTGTTCGGGAGCGTCGATGCCAACCAGATTAACGCGCGTAATCTTTCTGCCTTTGAGAGAGACGACAACCGTATCTCCCTTCTCAACTTTAATCACCCTCCCGCGAACGATACCCCATGACTGACTCTCAACTGCAGCATCGCCACACGGGTCAGCCGGTTCGGCATTTTGAGCCACTACAATCTGGCTGTAAGACAGCAGGAGACAATAAAGACCGATGCACATAAATATTTTCATAGATTCTCTAACCTTAGCAGCCTAACGGTGGAACTGGGGGCGGCGCACACAACCTCGAACCCACGTAAGCCTCGCGCATGAAGCCGCTCTATTAGCCCACCCCTCCAGCAACTTGTTCGGTGCGCCGTCGAAGGCAATCATTCCATTGCTGGACAACAGAATAACTTGTTCGTGGACGACATCGCTTCAATAGCTACCTCAGCATCAAACAGTTTTCTTCGGAGGATTTCATTCCACAACGCGCCTTCAATATCTGCCTCTGCAGGAATCGAATAGCTTTCGGGTCTTTCATCCATGAAAATATAAATCATGTCGGGATTGTACAAATCTCCAGCATTGAAGCAGACGCGAACAATGCGCTCCCATTTAATTTGCGCTACCCACGATTCCTGCTTTGGCGGACTCACCTGCAAGCTGATAACGGCATCATCAAACCGAACCTGAAACCATTCGCTCACGGCTGGGAATTTTGGATATGTATTCCAGGTTTCACGAACGAACAGAAACAAGTCTTTCAGGGTTTTCATTCTGAGATAACCAAAGCAGAAACAAAAAGAGAAAGCACTGAACGCATATTATACCGAATCATCCTGCCTAAACTCCGCAATAGGGTGCGAACGGCCGAAAGAGTCGTTATCACGTCCCGGCTAGTGACGAGTGGTGGCTGATACGGCCGTTTCGTGGCGGCGATAGACGACGCGCCCGGCGACGATGGTGGCGACGGCTGCGCCGCGCATCGTCCAGTTGTCGAAGGGCGTGTTGCGGCTTCTGGATTTCGAGGCGGAAGCTTTGAAAGTCCAGGTGTGTTCGGGGTCGAGGATGGTCACGTCGGCGTGCGCGCCGGGGCGGAGCGTGCCGCGACCGTCGAGCGAGAAAATCTTCGCGGGGTTGACCGAGCAGAGTTCGACGAGACGTGCGAGGCCGATGATGCCCCGATGCACGAGCCGTTCAAAGGCGAGGCCGACGGCCGTCTCAAGGCCTGTGATGCCGAAGGGAGCCTGGTCGTATTCGAGGGCTTTTTCGTCGGCGTGGTGCGGCGCGTGGTCTGTGGCGATGGCGTCAATCGTGCCGTCGGCGAGGGCTTCGATGATCGCTTCGACGTGTTCGCGGCTGCGCAGCGGGGGGCACATCTTCGTGTTCGTGTCGTAATCGCGCACGGCTTCGTCTTCGAGCGTCCAATGGTGCGGCGTCACCTCGCACGTGACATTCAGGCCGCGCTCCTTCGCGCGCCGGACGGCGGCGAGCGCGCCGCGCGTCGAGACGTGCGCGAGGTGGACGCGCGCGCCCGTCAACTCGGCGAGCGCGATGTCGCGCAGGGCGTCCATCTCCTCGGCGAGCGCGGGATGACCGCGCAGGCCGAGCCGCAGCGACCAGTTCCCTTCGTGCATGACGCCGCCCGCCGTCAAACTTCGATCCTCGCAGTGATCGACGACGGGCAGGTCGAACCCGCGCGCGTACTCCAACGCCCGGCGCATGACACCGGCGGACGGCACGGGGCGGCCGTCGTCCGAGACGGCGACGATCCCTGCGCTTTTCATCTCACCCATTTCGGCCAGTTCCGCGCCGCCGGAATTTTTCGTGATCGCGCCGATGGGAAAGACGTTCGCCAGCGCGGCGCGCTCCGCCTGCTCGATGATGAAACGTGTGACGGCCGGGTTGTCGTTGACGGGGTCTGTGTTCGGCATCGCGCAGACGCTCGTCCAGCCGCCGGCGACGGCCGCCGCCGCGCCCGTCTCAATCGTCTCTTTGTATTCCTGCCCCGGCTCGCGCAGGTGCGTGTGCAGGTCTATGAAGCCGGGCGCAACGACGAGACCCGTCGCATCGAACACTTCCGCGCCCTCGGGCACGCCTTCGTTGTGCGCCATCAGCGCCGCGATGCGCCCATGCTCGATCAATAAATTCTTCCCGCCGTTCAACCCCTGCGTGGGGTCTATCAGGTAGCCGTTCGCGATGAGCAGTTTCATGGGAGGCTGTCAGTGGTCGATGGTCAGTTGTCGGTAATTAGTAGTCGGTGAACAGTTGTTGTCCGTGTGTGTGATCAATCGGTGTCCGCTGCTTTGCCCCGTCGCTTTTCTTCAGACGCGTTGCGGCCTGCGGCGGCGACGAATTCGAGTTGTTCGGCCGCGCTCGAAGGCGGCGCGCTCGTCGTCTTCGCGGCTGCGGCGTGCGTGCCGGTTGCGGCGGCGGCGGTTTCGGGTTTCGCGGTCGAGAGCATGTTCTGGTTGAGCACCGAGCCGCCGGCAAGCAGGTAGAGGACGGCCATGCGGACGGCGAGGCCGTTGGAAACCTGGTCGAGTATCAGGGAGTGCGTGCCGTCGGCCACGTCGGAGGCGATTTCGATGCCGCGATTCATCGGGCCGGGGTGCATGACGATGGCATCCGGGTGTGCGCCGCCGAGCCGTTTCAAATTGAGGCCGTAATGCACGGCATATTCGCGTAAAGAGGGAAAGAAGGCCGCACCCTGCCGCTCGCGCTGGATGCGCAAGACCATCACCACGTCCGCGTCTTCAATCGCCTCTTCGATCCGGCTCGCCACGCGCAAATTCCCTTCCGTGACGAGTTCTTTGAACTCGGCCGGGACGAGCGTGCCCGGCCCGGCGAGGCTCACCTCCGCGCCGAGTTTCGTCAGCAGGTGCATGTTCGAGCGTGCCACGCGCGAATGGAGTATGTCGCCGATAATGGCGACGCGTAAGCCCTCGACGCGCCCTTTGTGCTGGCGAATCGTGAGCGCATCGAGGAGTGCTTGCGTCGGGTGTTCGTGCGCGCCGTCGCCCGCGTTGATGACGGCGGCGCGGCAGATGCGCGCGAGCGCGTGCGGCGCGCCCGCCGAGGGGTGGCGGATGACGATGAAGTCGGGCGACATGGCTTCGAGGTTGCGCGCCGTGTCGAGTAGGGTCTCGCCCTTGGTCACGCTCGAAGTCGATGCGCTGATGTTGATGGTGTCGGCCGAGAGTCGCTTGCCTGCGAGTTCGAAGGAGGTGCGCGTGCGCGTGGAGGCCTCGAAGAAGAGGTTGATGACGGTGCGCCCGCGCAGGGTCGGCACCTTCTTGATCTCGCGTTGCGAGATGGCGCGAAAAGTCTCGGCCGTGTCGAGGATATGCACGATCTCCGCCGCCGAGAGTTCGCTGATTCCGAGCAGGTGTTTGCTGGCTAAAACCATCCTGTGTGTGCGCCCCTCAAACTGGAAGACTCCCAGACCGTCCACTTTCATCGCGCGCGCCGCCCGCGTGACAGACGAAAAAGGCGGCCATCTGAGGCCGCCCGTCCTTACCCGTTCTCCGTCGCCGGTCGTTCCACGATGGCGACGCCTTCTTCGCCGTCGAACTCATTGAGCATGACCTTGATGATCTCGCTCCTTTTCGTCGGCGCAAACTTCCCCACGAAGTCCGCCTGAATCGGCAACTCGCGGTGCTCCTTCCCTCGATCCACGAGGACGGCGAGTTGCACGCGGCGCGGCCGCCCGAAGTCGATCAACTGGTCGAGCGCGGCGCGAATGGTGCGCCCCGTATAGAGCACATCGTCGATGAGGACGATGTTGCGGTTGTCCACGCCGCCGGGCAAGTCCGTGCGGTTGACGATGGGGTTCGCGCCGACGGTCGAGAGGTCGTCGCGATAGAGCGTGATGTCAACGACGCCCACCGGCGGGCGGTCGCCTTCGAGGTCGGCGATCTTATCCGCGAGACGATGCGCCAGCGGCACGCCCCGCCGCTGGATGCCCACCAGATAGAGATCGCTCGAACCCTGATTCTCCTCCACGATCTCCGACGCCAGACGCGCCAGCGCGCGATTGATGCGCGCGCCGTCCATGATTCGTACTTTCTCGGTAAATTCCATCGGCGCGGATACTAACAAAGCGTGTGACGGATGACAAGAAAACTGCGCCGTCTGTGATGATTACCAAGAGTTTTCCGGTTCGGAATGCTTATGCTTCCCATTAAGAGTTTGCGTGAGGGGCGGCTCGGTTCAAACTCAACGGCGCACGCCGCGTCTTTCGCCCTTCACTGAATGATTACTTATGAGGCTGAACATTACTCTTGAATTCGCAAGACGACTGGCATAGTATGTGCCCGTTCTCAACTTTGGTTGCCTCATAACTCAGTCGTATCGTGCCTGCGAATCGCTATCGCTCCGGCGTCAAAACAATACTCGGCTAGCTTCTCACACTCAACCGTTAAGCTCGGAGTCTCCACATGGACAAGCGCTTTACCATCCTCTGGTCACTTATTCTCACACTCTACCGGAATAGCCCGGCATTCAGCCGGAAACCCTCTCCAGCCAAAAGCGCGCAAGCCCCGGCCAGATTCACAGACAGGCAACTCATGCAGCCCGCCAGCCAGTCATCCACGGCAAGCCCGACTCTCTGAGCGTCGAGCGTGTCAATCAAAGCACCACTCACCCCGCCTTTCCACATTAGGAGAAAGAATCATGTTGGCAGCGACCCTCAAACAACTTTTCAACCCCTTACGCCTTCCGATTCTGGTTTTCGCCGCAGTTTTGGCAATCAATTTTCCCGCGACGGCGCAGGACGATAAACAACTCGAAAAACAACGCAGAGAAGAACAAAAACGACAGGAGAAAGCTGCCAAGCAGGAAGAAAAGGCCGCAAAAATAGAGGCGAAAAACGAACGCCTCTATCAGGAGATCAAGTCGTACTCGCGTAACAAGTACAACACCGACCCGGTTTTTAAAGATGCAGTTGATCACCGCTACCGCGAAATCCGGCGCTCTCACATCGAATCCGCCTACAGCATCAACATGCGTCCTTCAAACGCCAAACTCATCAACCGCGATGGAGAAAAGCTGGTTTTCGAAGACACGCTCTACGACAACCCCTTAGCACAGGATTACATCAACCGCGTGGGACAGTCGCTCGTTCCCGCCGGATCGAAAAACCTGTACGCCTTCCGCATCCTGCAAAATCCCGTTCCCGAAGCGCGTTCGATGTCCACCGGCACGGTTTACATCTCGACGGGCTATCTCGCCGCCGTGGATAATGAAGCCCAGCTTGCTTATATTCTGGGCCACGAAATCGCCCACGTCGAAAAGGAACACTGGCTCGACGACGCGCTGGTTTCGCTCGGCGCACAGGCTTACCAGGAATCCAAAGCCCGCAAAGCCGCCCTTATCGGTACCATCGTCAGCACCATCGTCGGCGGCGACACCGGCGCGCTTCTGGCGGTTGCGCTCGTCCCGACCATCAGCAAACTTTTCTCGCCCGGCGTCGTCAATTGGGAAAAAGCGCAGGAGGACGAATCCGACATCGAATCAATGCGTTACATGTTCAACCGCAATTACGATGTCCGCGAAGTCCCGAAATTTTACGAACGAATGGCGACGATGACCGCCGACCCGCGCACACATACCGGCTTTATCGCCGCTCCCGACCGTGTTAAAGACCGTCTCTCGGCTTATGTCTCGGCCTCGACGCAGTTCATCAAAAGCGGCGCGATTGCCGGTGCGATTGACGTGGCGGCAAACCGTAAAGCATTCACCGGCGGTGGTGACAAAGGCAAAAATCTGGCTGTCACCGGCGCGCGCGGCATCGCACGCATGCTCAACGAAACGCTTGCGGCTGACATCAAGCAAAAACTCGACGCGGGCGAACTCATCGCCAGTGAACCGGAATTTTCCAACGTCATGGCTCTCATCAAACGCGACAACGGAATCCGCGCGTTCCAGTTTGATATGTTCCAAATGGCTCGCACCAATCTGGAAGATTCGATTGCCAACCGCAGCAGCGACCCGTCGGCTTACTATTATTACGGCAAGGTTTTGAAACAGACCGCCCGCAATCCGACGGAGGTTTCCAAGGCTCTGGAGAATCTGTCGCAGGCCGTTGCGCTCGATCAACGCCAGACCATCGCCGAACCCTATCTCTACCGCGCCATGCTGCGCCTGACCGAACGCAACCCGAACGAAATCAACTCGATCATCAACGATTTGAAAACCTACGTGACGATTTACCAACGCGAAAACGGCGGCAATTTGCCGCCGAACATGGAATTTATTTACGACTTCATGCAGGACATGGGCGCGACGACTTACCGCGCCTCTCCGGCGATGAACGTCGCCACCAAAGACATCGACCCGATTCGCGTCGCGGGCGGCGCTCCGCAACCCGCCGCGCAAAACGTCCCGCAACCCGCCGCATCTCCGGCGGCGTCGCGCAAGAGACAGTGAAGTACCGGATGAGGGATGTTTGAAACAGCAGTGTCTTTCAAACATCCCTCATCCCTTATCCCTCAAATCCGATGTGTCATAAATTTACTAAAATTTTCGCACTGTTGGCGTTGTTATTGATTTCGGCGGCGGCCTATGGGCAAGACCGCGCTCCGTTTGCGCTCGAACTGCCCGAACTGAACACGGGACAGCTTCGCGCAGTCAATAATTACATCGCCCGCACCGATGTCAACATCGTCAAATTCTGGATTGCAGACCCGCATGCCGCCCTGATGAATTGGAGCGACATCAAAGTCTTCGTCAATACCAAAGCCGCCACGACGGTCTGCCATCAACGCGCCGCTTCGTCGGGCAAAATGCTGCTCTGCGATTTGAACCGTCTCGCCGGTTTCAAACTCGACGGCAGCAAAAACGTCTTTGAAATCGAAGCCAGAACTAAAGACGGCACACGTTATTTCGCTTCGTTCGTGCTGCTGACCGACCGCAACCTCGCGGCCGACAAAGGCCCTCTGAAATTTTCGGGACGCAAATACGCCGTCATCATCGGCGTCTCCGAGTACAAAAACAACGACGCGGGCTTGACCGACCTGGCATTTGCCGACAAAGACGCGGAAGCTCTCTTTCAACTGCTGACCCGGGGCGGTTTCAACCCGAACGACATTCTGTTTTTGACTAACGAACGCGCCACTCTGAGCGCGGTGCGCGATTCGCTGGCGCGTTTTCTGACCCGCGCGGCTGCGACAGACATGATTCTGTTTTTTCTCGCCGGACACGGTACGCCCGACCCTTACGACAGGCGAAATTTATATTTTCTGGTTCACGATTCCAAAGTCGCGGATTTGAAAAACACCGCCCTGCCGATGCTCGAACTGAAACAGATGATTGACCGGATACTGCAAGCGAAGCGCGCCGTTTTCCTCCTCGACACCTGTCACAGCGCGGGGGTGAGCGGGACGAAAATCATTTCCAAACCATCGCCCGATTCTGCCGAACAACGCGGACTCTTACAGAGCGGAACGCCCGCCAACCCGGGCGGCAGCAAAAAAACAGTTTCGGAAAGCGATGAGCGCCGGCTCGTGCTGGGCGGCAATAACGTCAACGACTTTCTCGCCAAACAGCTTTTCAACCAGGAAGGCCGCGCCGTTTTGACTTCTTCGGATGTCAACGAAACTTCCGCCGAAAGCACCCTCTGGGGCGGCGGTCACGGCGTTTTCACCTGGGCTTTGCTCGAAGGCTTGCGCGGTCAGGCGGACGCGAACACGGACAAAATCGTCACGGCCGGCGAACTGTTCGATTACGTCAGCAACCGCGTGCGAAAAGAAACCCGCAACAAACAGAACCCGCGCGCCCTGCCCGGCCTCAGTTCCGCACTCGAAGTCGCAGTCATTCGCTAAATTCATAACCGCTCGTGGAAGGCTGCCGGGGCAGCGCGAAAGCTGAGGCGGGTGACAAGTGAAGGGTGACAGGATAAACTCCGGTTTGCTCTTGTCACCCGTCTCTCGTCTCTCGTCACTTTTCAATGCTCTATCGCTCGCTCGTGCGTCCCGCCCTGTTTCGTCTCGCGCCGGAGACGGCGCACGAGTTTGCCCTGCACGCGCTCGCAGTCGCCTTGAAGCCGGAGTCGGCGAGGCGTTTGATTGCCGGTCGCTTGCGGCGCGCGCCGTTTGGCGAACTCGAACGCTTCGGGTTGAAGTTCGGCAATCCGGTGGGATTGGCGGCGGGCTTCGATAAGAACGGCGCGGCGGTGCATGAACTGGCCGCGCTCGGCTTCGGCTTTCTCGAAGTGGGGACGGTGACGCATCTCGCGCAGCCCGGCAACCCGCAGCCGCGCCTGTTTCGATTGCCGCTGGATCGCGCGCTCATCAATCGTCAGGGCTTCAACAACGACGGCGCAACCGCGCTCGCCGCGCGCCTTGAGCGAGTTGGACGCCCACCCTCCTGCGTGCTCGGCATCAACATCGGCAAGAGCCGCATCGTCGAACTGGCGGACGCGACCGCCGACTATCTCGCCAGTTTCGAGATCGTGCGCCCGCACGCTGACTACATCACCGTCAACGTCAGTTCGCCGAACACGCCCAACCTGCGCGAACTGCAACGCGCCGATGCGCTTGCCGAATTGCTGGGCGCGCTGCAACAGCGGAACGTCGAATTGTCGCGCGCCGAAGGTGGAGATACAGAGACGCGGCGCGTGCCGCTGCTCGCGAAAGTCGCGCCCGACCTGACGGAGAGCGACCTCGAAATGATTATCGACGTAGCGCGCCGCACGGGAATCGACGGCATCATCGCGACCAACACGACGATTGCGCGCGAGCATTTATCGCACACCCCGGCGGGCGTCGTGTCTCGGATAGGCGCGGGAGGATTGAGCGGCGCGCCGCTCGGCGCGCGTTCGACGGAGGTGATCCGCGCGTTGTATCGTCTCTCGCGCGGCACGATCAGGATCATCGGCGTCGGCGGCATCTTCAACGCGGCCGATGCATGGGAGAAGATTTGCGCCGGGGCGAGCCTCGTGCAACTCTACACGGGTTTCATCTACGAAGGCGTCACCGCCCCGCACGACATCAACGAAGGACTGGCGAAGATTCTCCGGCGCGAAGGCTTTCGCACACTCGACGAGGCCGTCGGCTGCCAGGCCGGGTAGCGGACAGCAATCAGCTTTCGGTTAACAGCCGATAGTAATCAGCCAACGGCTATCAGCGGTCGACTATCAGTCGTCAGCACACAGCGGCCGGCAATCCGTGATTAGCTGCCAGCCGTCAACTATCAGCAATCAGCCGTCGGCAATCAGACGGCAGCTATCAGCCAATCAACTATCAGCGGCCGGTCGCAGGCACTTCTCGTTTGGCGGTAGCCGCCGGCTCGACGCCGACAAACTCCCTTCTCAGAGCTGACGGCTCATGGCTGACGGCTGTTAGCATTCATACTTATGAACAACAAATTGATCATCGCGCTCGACGTGGAGACCGCGGACGAAGCGCGCCGGCTCTTCTCGCTGCTCCGTGCGGAGGCGGGCATGTTCAAGATCGGCTCGCAGTTGTTTACGGCGGCCGGGCCGCAGTTGGTGCGCGACATCGTGGCTGGGGGCGGGCGCGTCTTCCTCGACCTCAAATTTCACGACATCCCGAACACGGTCGCCGCCGCGTGTCGTGAAGCCGTCAGGCTCGGCGTGTCGATCTTCAACGTCCACGCGGCGGGCGGCGGCGAGATGATGCGGCGCGCGTTGGAGGCCACGGGCGAGACGGCCGAACGCGAAGGCTTGCCGCGCCCCGCGCTCATCGCCGTCACGGTGCTGACGAGCGCGGACGCGGGGGTGCTCGCGGAGACAGGCGTCGGCGGCTGCGCGTTGGAGGAACAGGTCTTGAGGCTGGCTAAGTTGACCGCCTCCTGCGGGCTGGACGGCGTGGTCGCCTCGCCGCACGAGATCGCCCCCGTGCGTTCGGCGGTGGAGCGCGAAAGCTTCCTGCTCGTCACCCCCGGCGTAAGACCGTCCGCCTCTGCGCACGACGATCAGAGGCGCGTGATGACGCCCGCCGGGGCGGTGCGCGCCGGGGCGGATTACATCGTCGTCGGGCGGGCGATCCTGAACGCCCCCGATTCCCTGCGTGCGGCGCA
This sequence comes from Pyrinomonadaceae bacterium, assembly GCA_035645855.1. Lineage (GTDB taxonomy): Bacteria > Acidobacteriota > Blastocatellia > Pyrinomonadales > Pyrinomonadaceae > JAIVJZ01. Next base: position 14,328 of record DASQLU010000060.1, on the reverse strand, counting down.
CGAGATCGTGGCGGAGATGGAACTCGCGGCCGGAGAACCCGGCTGAGGCGCGCGCCCTGAGTAGAGCGCGGAAGGAACTTCACGCGCACGGTTAAGTGCGCGCGTGCGTGTCTAAGCGCACGGTTAAGGGCGCGCGTGTATGTCTGGCGACAGGTGCGCGCACAGATGCGCGGGCGCGGCCGTGTGGTGTAAGCTAGTGGGCATTAATTCCCCCGTCGAATGTTTAGGAACGAGAGGCGTGCGCGCGGCGTGTAATGTTCACACGCGTTTGTGCGCGGCGCGCGGCCGGAGAGAAGCTCTAGCGAACCTGCGGAAATGAGGAAGTTACTTTTGCATCGAAGACCAAGATCGGTTCAAGCGGCGTTCACATTCCTGTTCGCATTCCTGACTTTCTCCGCGCCCGCCTTCGCGCAGCAAGCGCCGGGCGTCGCTGCGGCAGCGTCGGGCGGCTTTTCTCCCGCGCCCTACCAGGCGGGCGAGAAACTGACCTACAACGTCTCTTTCTCCAACTTCTCTACAGCCGGTCACGTCGAATTGTTCAACGCCGGTCGTGGCCGTTTCTTCGACCGTGACGGCTTTGAACTGCGCGCGCGCGTCCGTAGCGTCGGCGTCGTGCGCGCCGCGCTCTACGCCATCGATAACGAGTACACGTCTTACGTAGACCCGCAGACGGGGCTGCCCTTTCGCGCTCGCTTCCAGCGACTCGACGGCGACGCGACACCGCAAACCCTGACCGGCACGGGAGGCCAGGCCGCACCCGCCGTCGAGTCCACGCCGGCAACGTCGGATTTCCTCTCCGCCCTCTACCGCATGCGCGCGCTGCCCCTCGCGGCGGGCGCGGTTTATCCCGTCAGGGCTGAGGGCGAAGACACGCAGTACGAAGCGGAGTTGCGCGTCACTGGGCGCGAGACGGTGAAAACTCCGGCCGGCACTTTCAATGCCATCGCGACCCTACTGCGCGTGCGCAACAATTCGGCCGCGAACAACTACCGCACGCGCATCTATTTCAGCGACGACGCGCGCCACGTGCCCGTGCTCCTGACGGCCGAATTGAAGACCGGCCAGGTGCGTGCGGAGCTTGCCAGTTCCGAGTTGATGAGAACGACGGAGACGCTCCCGCCGGGCAACGTCGCCGAACGCGCGCAACCGCCCGAAGCGACCCCGACCCCGGCGCGCGTGCTCACGCCCCCACCCGCCGCCGGCGACGGCGCGGGCGAAGCAGGGAGAGCGGATACGTCTTCCGATCTGCCGTTCAAAGTCGGCGAGCAGTTGAACTTCAATTTCTTCCTCGGCACGTCGCAGCAACCCGTCGGCGTCGCCACCTATCACGTCCGCGCTCGCAACCGTTACGCCGGCCGCGACGGTCTCTGGCTCTCGGCCTCGATGGCGACCACCAACGCGCTCCAACAAATCTTCCCCGTCTCCGATAAGATCGAAACTTACGTCGACGCCAAGAGCCTGCTGCCTTTCCGCAGCCAGTTGCAAATCCGCGAGGGCAACCATCGCCTGCAGGGCGTCGTCTCGCTCGATCAGGAACGCGGCTCGGCCGTCGTCACCGACGGCAGCAGCATCGAAATTCCCGTCGGCACTTACGATCTCGTCTCGGTCATCTACGCCCTGCGCTCCTTCGACCTGACGCCGCCCAAACGCAACGCCGTCTCCCTGCTCATCAACAAACGCCCGCGCACGCTCTTTATCACCTCGCTCCAGCGCGAGACCATCGAACTCGGAGGCAAACGCATCCCCGCCTACCAGCTCGCGCTCGCCACCGACGAGGCGACCGGCGACCGCCTCAAACTGCGCCTCTGGGTGGGCGCGGATCGCCGCCGCCTGCCCCTGCGCCTGACGGCCGTCACCCCCCTCGGCCCAGTCCGCGCAGACCTCTCCATCATCCCTCTCGACCCACAGTAAAAACTTTCCCCGCTAACGGCCTTCCGCCCTTCATCCGTCGCCTTAGATGAAATTGAAAATTGATTTCAACTAGGCTATACTGCCGTGCGTTCAGCGACGCTCGAAGCCGGGCGCTCCCCGTAGAGCTTTCAAATCAAGATTGGTGAGTTTTCCAAACTGAGGCGTGCGCGCAGCCTCGCTTGAAGCAATCAACAGATGGTTTCCCCGAGCAACAATTTGACGGACAAGGACATGGCGACCGCGCCCGCGAACCGCGCCGGACGCCGCGCCGCCGCAGCGGCGACGACGCTCAACACTCTGGCACACGGCGCGGAGGCGCGCGTCGTTTCGGTTGACGGCGAGGGCGCGGTGGCGCGCCGTTTGATGGAGATGGGCGTCGTGCCGGGTGCGCCCGTGTGCGTCATCAAGGCCGCGCCGCTCGGCGACCCCATCGAGGTGCGCGTGCGCGGCTACCACCTCGCCCTCCGCCGCGCCGAAGCGCAGACGATCACAGTAGTGACAGGTGACAGGTGACAGGTGACAGTAACGAAAGCCTCTGCTTGTTCCTGTCACCTGTCACCTGTCACCTGTCACTTTTTCACTTATGACCACGACCCTGAAATCCCCCGCCCCGGTTCGGGAAACGGTTGCGACGCCGGAAGCGCACGAAGACGCGGCGGCGAGGCCGCTGACGATTGCGCTGGCGGGCAACCCGAACGCGGGCAAGACGAGCCTCTTCAACGCGCTGACGGGCTTGCGGCAGAAGGTCGCCAACTATCCCGGCGTGACCGTGGAGCGCAAAGAGGGACACTGGCAACTCGCGGCCGATTTGCCCCCCGCGCAACTCATAGACCTGCCCGGCCTCTACAGCCTCGACGCCAACTCGATTGACGAACAGATCGCGCGCGACGTGATCACGGGGCGTCTGGCGAGCGTCCAGAGACCCGACTGTGTGGTCGCCGTCGTGGACGCCACCAACCTCGAACGCAATCTCTATCTCGCCACGCAACTGCTCGAAACCGGCCGCCCGCTCGTCGTCGCCCTGACGATGATCGACCTGGCCGAACGGCACCGGCTGGAGATCGACGCGGCACGCCTGTCGGACGCGCTCGGCGTGCCGGTCGTGCCGGTCGTCGCCAAGCAGCGACAGGGCTTGGATGCTTTGGCCGAGGCCGTCTTGAGCGTCGCGGAGTCTGCGGCCTCGCCCGTCGCGGGCTGGCGTCTCTCGGCCGAGGCCGAGCGCGAACTCGAAGCGCTCGCCGCGCTCGATGCGCCTGCCGACGGCGACAACGACGGCAACGGCGCAGGCGCGGGCACGGGCGCGACGACGGACGCGACGACGGACGCAAGCGCGCGACGCTACGGCGCGCTCGTCGAACTCTACGCGGAAGAGTTGCCGGAGGCGGCGCGTGAGGAGGAGACGGAGGAGCAGCAGAGGGAGCGGCAGGCGGCCGTCGTCGCGGCGCGCGAGCGACTGGCGGCGGACAATTCGCGCTGGTGGCAGGAGCCGCTGCTCGCGCGTTACAACTGGATCGAGAGCGTCGCGCGGCTCACGGTGCGCGATCATAAACCGGGACGCACGCGCCGCACGGATCGCATAGACCGCCTCGTCACGCACAAGTTGTTCGGCCCCCTGATCCTGTTCGCGGTGATGATCCTCATCCTCCAAGCGATCTTTTCCTGGGCGCAAGTGCCAATGAATTTGATCGACGGCGGTTTCGGCCAACTCGGCGAACTCGTGCGCGCCACGTTGCAGCCCGGCCTGTTGACCGACTTGCTGGTTGACGGCGTGATCGCGGGCGTCGGCGGGGTGCTCGTCTTCCTGCCGCAGATTCTCCTCCTCTTCTTCTTCATCTCGCTTTTGGAAGACAGCGGTTACATGGCACGTGCCGCGTTTCTGATGGACAAAATAATGAGCGGCGTCGGGCTGCACGGTAAAGCGTTCATGCCGCTGTTGAGCAGTTTCGCGTGCGCCATCCCGGGCATCATGGCGACGCGCACGATTGAGAACCCGAAGGATCGCCTGGCGACGATTTTGATCGCCCCCTTCATGAGTTGCTCTGCACGCCTGCCGGTCTACACGCTGATGATCGCGGCCTTCTTCTCAAGGCAGGAGAAACTGTTCGGCGTGCTGTCGGTGGGCGTCGTCATCATCATGGCGATGTATTTGTTGGGGATCGCGGTGGCGGTCGTCGTGGCGTGGATTTTGAAGCACACGATCCTCAAGTCGCCGCCGCCGCCGCTCGTGCTGGAATTGCCCCCCTACCGGATGCCGAATCCCTTCAACGTGCTGCAGACGATCCGCGCGCGCTCCTGGATGTTCGTGCGCCGCGCGGGCACGGTGATCCTCGCCATCTCGATTCTGCTCTGGGCGCTCGTCACCTTCCCGCGCCTGAACGAATCCGCGCCCGGCGACGGCGGTCGCGCCGGCACGGCGGCGGCGCAGACGGCGGACACCGACGCGACGGCGAACGCTTCCGAAGAACGCGCGACGACGGCCGCGCGCGACGAGAGCGTGCAACCGGCCGCCGGCGCTTCGAGCGTGGCGGAAGCGGTTGACGGAGACGCGGGCGAACAGATTCGGCAGAGTTACGCGGGGCGACTCGGTCATCTGATCGAACCGGCGATTGCGCCGCTCGGCTTCGACTGGAAGATGGGCATCGGCCTCATCGCCTCGTTCGCCGCACGCGAGACGCTGGTCTCCACCCTGAGCATCGTCTATAACGTCGGCAAAGAGGCGACGGAAGAATCGAGTTCGCTGATCGAGGCCGTGCGAAACGCGCGACGCCCGGACGGCAGCCCCGCCTGGACGCCCCTCGTGGCCGTCTCGATGATGGTCTTTTTCGTGCTCGCCTGCCAGTGCATGTCAACCATCGCCATCGTCAGGCGCGAGACGAATTCCTGGCGCTGGCCGCTCTTTATGGTGAGCTACATGCTCGTGCTGGCTTACGTCGCCTCGTTCATCACGTATCAGGGCGGGCGGCTGCTGGGGTTTAGTTAAGTTGATGTCAGTGGATTGGCAAATTGTCGCCGTATGGCTGATCATCCTCGCCGCGCTTACCTACGTGGGGCGGCGCGGTTGGGCGCGCGCCCGTTCATTCCGGGCGAGCGGCGAGGGGCGAGGGGCTTCCTCCTCCTGCGCGACCGGATGCGGCAGTTGCGGCGACGAGCGGCCGAGGGCGTCGAGCGTGACGGCGAAGGCGGCGAGGCCGCAAAATGTTCTCGTACAGATCACGAATGCGAGGGGCGGCGGCGCGAAGCGGCGACCCGAATAAGAGTTCGCGTCTGGTTATGCGACGCGCATGAAAGCACGTCTGGTTGTGCGAAGCGCATGAAAGAAGGCGTGCGGGAGTTTTGAGACTCCCGCACGCCTTTCGCGTCCGTGGTCGAGTTGACGCCCCCGCGCGCCGTGCGCATCACTTGCGGCGACGCGGTTAAGCTCGGCCAAAAGGGCTGCGGAATCGATCCGTACTCGGTGACGGACGCTCACGGCAGCCGTAGACGGGCGTTAAAGTGTGAAGTTGAAGTTGAGACGGGCGTTAAAGCGTGAAGTTGAAATTGATGAAGCCGGAGACGCGCACGGGTTGGCCGTTGACGACCGTCGGGCGAAACTTCCAGCGGCGCGCGGCATCTATCGCCGCCCCGCGTAACAGTTCCGGCCCGTCCGTGCGCTCGACCTTCGCAACCGCGCCGCGCTCGTCCAACATCAGGAAGACCGTAACGCGGCCGCTGATGCGCGCTGAACGCGCCGTGGCCGGATAGGTCGGGGCGGGTCTCTCCGTCGCTTTCGGCAACAGCGAGCCGACTTCGAGCGGCTTTCCGTCGGACGCGACGGCTTGAGAGTTGGCGGGCGGCGTCGGCGTTGAGCCACTGCCCTGCGCCGTGTTGTTTGTGCCGTCGCTGCGCGTCGTGTTGTTTGTGCCGTCGCTGCGCATCGTGCCCGGCGTCGCGTTCCTTGTGGCGGGAGGGGTGTTGGCCGCAACTCCCTGCGCGGCGTTCGCGGGGGCGGGAGTGGGTCGTGTCGCGGGCTGGCTAGCCCCGGCGGATGTGTTGGCCGTCTGCGTGCGCGGTGTCGTCAGGGGGGCAATCGTCCCGTTGCTCGCCACGCGCCTGTCCGCGCCGATCAGACGCTGTCGCGCATCGGTCACTTCCGCCTGCCAGCGCGCGCGCTCGTCCTCTTTGCGCGCCAGACGCACGCGCACACCCGCCGCCTCTTCGAGCAGCGCCGTCGCGTCCATGTTGCGCGCGTTCTCATCGCGCAACTGTCGCCCCTGCGCGATGACGCGTTCGAGGAGCGTGCGCAGCCGATCCAGATCGCCCGCGGCCTCTGCCGGCAACTCCTCGTCGGCCACGTTCAGACCGAAGACGCGGTAGCGTTCGAGGCGCGCGCGCACGCCGCCCAGCAGTTGCCCGGCCAGCACGAAGTAGGCGCGCGCCGCGCTCTCGCCGCCCGACGCACGCGCGGTAAACGCGGAGTTCAACAAATTCTCGGCGTAATTGTAATCGGCCTGATCGATGTAGATGCCGGCGAGCAGCACGAGCGTGATCTCGCGCACCGAGGGGTCTACGCCCGAAGTGCGTTGCAGGGCTTCGAGTTCGGAGCGCGCCGCGGGGAGATTACCCGCCGCCGCCAGCGCGCGTGCGCGCGTGATGCGCCGCTGGATGCCGTCCGCGTCCAGCTCACTCGGGGGAGTCTGAGCAGACGAAACGGCCGCGCCGGCGATAAAGATGAGGAGAGCGAAACCGATTTTAAAGAGGCGCTGCGTAGAACGTTTGAGAAGACTTCCCTTCACTTGTGATACTCCATAAATGTGAAAGCGAGCGCCCGCGCTCGCTTGAAGGATGATCTTTGATCGGCGCGAATATTATCGCCCTTCGACGCGAATCGATCAACTCCGTCGCGCCGGTTTTTTCCGCGCCGGGGTCGGCGGTTTCTGCTTCGGCGCGCGCGTCGCGCCGCCCCGTCGTTCGTTTCCCGGCGGCGCGGCCGGGCTGACGGCGGCCGGCGCGAGGCTCTCGGAAATACGCGCGCGATAGGCGTGCGCGTCACGCTTGACGGCCTCTTCGTCGAGCGTCAGCAGGCGGCGGTCGCGCATCACCACGCGCCCTTCGATGACGACCGTTCTCACGTCGCCCGCCTTCGTGGCGTAAACCAGGTGCGAGTAGACGTTATACATCGGCGTCTGGTGCGGCGCGTCCATGTCGACGATGATGAGGTCGGCGCGCTTGCCCCGTTCGAGTGAACCGATTTCTCGTTCGAGGTGGAGCGCGCGCGCGCCGCGAATCGTCGCCATCTCCAACGCCTCGCGCGCCGACACCACGCGCGGATCGTTCGACGTCAACTTGTGCAGTTTGGCCGCCGTGTCCATCTCCTCCCACATGCTCAGGTCGTTGTTCGAAGCCGCGCCGTCCGTCCCCAGCCCCAAATTCAAGTCCGCGCGCAGCATCTCCGGCACGCGCGCCACGCCCGACGCCAGCTTCATGTTCGATTGCGGATTATGCACCGCGCCGACGCCCAGACGCTTCAACAACTCGATCTCTTCCGTCGTCAGGTGAACCGCGTGCGCGGCGATCACGCGGTCGTACAGAAATCCGATGCGCGCCAGGTATGCGACGGGCGACGCACCGTGGTCGCGCGTCACGTCTTCAACTTCCTTGCGCGTCTCGGCGACGTGGATCACGACGGTCGCGCGCAGGCGGTTCGACAAATCGCGCACGGCCTTGAGATGTTCTTCCGAGACGGTGTAGGGCGCATGCGGCGCAATCGCGGGCGTGATGAGCGCGTGGCCGCGCCACTTCTCGATAAACTTCTCCGTGTACGCAAGCGCGTCCGCGAAGGTCTTGTTGTCGGCCACCGGGAAATCTATCACCGTCTCGCCGAGCACGCCGCGCACGCCGGCCTTCGCCGTCTCGTCGGCGATGGCATCCTCGAAGTAGTACATGTCGCAATAGGTCGTCGTGCCGCCGCGAATCATTTCGACGAGACCGAGCCGCGTGCCGGCGCGCACGAAGTCCTCCGTCACGTTCTTCGCTTCGGCCGGGAAGATGTACTTGGTCAGCCATTCGTTGAGGTCGAGGTCGTCGGCGAGTCCGCGAAACAAAGTCATCGGGATGTGCGTGTGGCCGTTGATGAGGCCGGGCATGACGACGCGCCCGCGCGCCTCAATCGTCTCGCGCCCGGCGAAATCCCTGTCGACGTCCGCGCGCCGCCCCACCGCCACGATGCGCCCTCGATGCACGGCCACCGCGCCATCTTCGATCAAGCTGCCGCGCCCGTCCATCGTCACGACCGTGCCGCCGCGCACCACGAGATCGACCGTGCGCGGGGCGAAGGCCGCAACGTTCACGCCCGGCGCGACGAGAGACGCGCAGGCGAGAATAATTGCCGACGCCCGCCGCAAAAGAGTTCGAGATAGTTTCATCACGACAGTTATTTCAGCCCTCATTAACTTCATTATCAAAATCAACTCGACCAGCCTTCTTTCCATTCTTCTTTGCGCCTTTGCGCCTTTGCGAGATTAAATTTCACGCGAAGGCGCAAAGACGCAAAGGAAGACATGAAGTAATTTCAGCCAATGGGCTTAACTTTCCCTGCCCGTTTCGTCGAGGAAATTCGCCTCGAAGGGGCGCGGCAGGAGGAAGGCCATTTGCAGCGTCTCGGTCGTGCCGCGAAGGTTCGCGAGCACGACGGGAATGTCGCCGCAAAACTCCCAGATGATCTGGCGGCACGCGCCGCACGGCGGCGTGAGGCGTTCCGTGTCGGCCACGACCGCGATGCGTCTGAATTTGCGCGCGCCCTCCGAGAGCGCCTTCCAGATCGTCACGCGCTCGGCGCACATGGTCAGTTCATAGGCCGCGCTCTCGATGTTGCAGCCCGTGTAAATCGTCCCGTCTTCGGCTTCGAGCGCCGCGCCGACGCAGAACTTCGAGAACCGCGCCAGCGCACAATCGCGCGCGCCCGTCGCCGCCCCGATGATCGCTTCCTCAACTCCGTTTGTAGTCAAACTCTTCCTGTGCTCCTCTGCTCGCTCAATTACCGACCGCGGCGCTACTGCCGCCGTTACCGTCGCTACTGCGACGCCGCCGCTGCTCGTCGGCCAGACGCTCGCGAATCTTCCCGCTGAGCAGGCCGATGCTGACCATGTTGTGCCCGCCTTCGGGGATGATCACGTCCGCGCAACGCTTCGACGGTTCGACGAACTGCATGTGCATCGGGCGCACGGTGGCGAGATATTGTTCGATGACCGAATCCACCGTGCGCCCGCGTTCGGCGATGTCGCGGCGCAGGCGGCGGATGAAACGTATGTCGTCGGGCGTGTCGACGAACACCTTGATGTCCATCTCTTCGAGCAGGCGCTTCTCGTTAAATATGAGAATCCCTTCGATGATGGTGATGAGTTTCGGCTCCATGCCGAGCGTCTCCCTGCGCCGCGCGTGATTCTTGAAATCGTAGATCGGCAGTTCGACCGCCCGCCCCGATTTCAGCGCGCGGACATGCTCCACCAGCAGGTCGTTGTCGAGCGCGTCCGGGTGATCGAAGTTCACCTGCTGCCGGTAATCGAGCGGCATCCGGTCGAGGTCGCGATAATAAGAGTCCTGCTGGATGAACGCCACTTCGTTTGCGCTCACCGACTGCAAAATCTTGTTCGCCACGGTCGTCTTCCCCGACCCCGTGCCCCCACAAATTCCGATGATCATTCGGTCGCTTCGCTCCGGGTGACAGGTGACGGGTGACAGGTGACAGGAATGATCTATTTCTTCCCGTCACCTGTCACCCGTCACCCGTCACTGTAGTTTCGGTATCGTCCGTCGCAGCAATTCCGTGAAAGTGGCGCGCACGAGTTCGCCGGTCTCGATCACTTCGGCGTGGTCAATCGGGCGGTCGAGGACGCCGGCGGCCATGTTCGTGATGCAGGAGAGGCCGAGCACTTTGACGCCCATGTGGCGCGCGACGATGGCTTCCGGCACGGTGCTCATCCCGACGGCGTCCGCGCCGAGCGCGCGCAGCATACGTATTTCGGCGGGCGTCTCGTAGCTGGGGCCGGTCAGGGCGGCGTAGATGCCGCGCTTGAGTTCGATCTGCATCGCGTGCGCTTCGCAACTGGCGGCCTCTTGAAATTCGCGGTCGTACACTTCGGACATGTCCGGGAAGCGCGCGCCGAAACGCTCGTCGTTCGCGCCGCGCAGTGGGTTCGCACCGAGCAGGTTCAGGTGATCGCTGATGAGCATCAGCGCGCCCTGCTTGAACGAATTGTTCAACCCGCCGGCCGCGTTCGTCAGGACGAGCGACTTGATGCCGAGCAGGCCGAGCACGCGGACGGGAAACGTCACCTCGTCGAGCGCGTAGCCCTCGTAAAAGTGGAACCGCCCCTGCTGCACGACGACGTGAACGCCCGCGATGCGCCCTGTGACGAGGCGTCCCGCGTGCCCCTCCACGGTCGAACGCGCGAAGCCCGGAATATCTTCGTAAGGAATCGCGGAGGCATCCTCCAGATCGTCCGCGAACGCGCCGAGGCCGCTGCCGAGCACCAGCCCGACGCGCGCATCGTTCCAGCCCCGCGCGCGAATCGTCCGCGCCGCGTGTTCCGCGCGTTCATACAGTGTGTCCGTGCTCGAAGTTTCCATAAAATTAGACAGTCGTCCGTGATCAGTTGTCCGTTGTTATTTGTCTGTGTCAGTTGTCCGGTTAAATCTATAGTCACTCACTTCGAACGATACATGCAACGGACAACTGTCCACGGACAACTGACAGCCCTTACTTCTCCTTCTGGTACGGCAGACCCAGCGCGCGCGGCGCGCGTGAGAGGCCGATGAAGCCCGCGAGAACGATGATGGTCAGCACGTAGGGCACGATGCTGATGAACTGGACGGGTATTTCCTCGCCCGAAATCAATTTTTTGCCCTGCAACTGGATCGACAGCGCCTCGGCGAAACCGAACAGCAGACATGCGAGCATGGTCTGCACGGGTCGCCACTTGCCGAAGATGAGCGCGGCGAGAGCGATGAAGCCGCGCCCCGATGTCATGCTACGCGTAAAGAGCGACGACTGGCCGATGGAGAGATACGCGCCGCCGATGGCCGCGAGCGCGCCCGACAACAAGACCGCCGAATAGCGCACGCCGCGCACATTCACGCCCGCCGCGTCCGCCGCCTCCGGGTTTTCCCCCACCGCGCGCAGGCGCAGGCCGAAGGGCGTGCGGTAGAGCACATACCACGTCACGCCCACGAGCAGGAGCGAGAGCACGACCGGCGTCCACGGAATCAGATCATCTTTGGGAATCTGCGGCGTCGAACCCGAAGAGAGAAACAGCGCGCCGCTCAGCATCGCCGGAACGCCCGTCATCAGTATGTTGATGGCCGTGCCGCTCACCACCTGGTCGGCGTTGAAGCGGATGCACGCGACGGCGTGGACGGCGGCGACGGCGACGCCCGCGCCGATTCCCGCGCCGAGTCCGATCCATGGGCTGCCCGTGTAATGCGTCACGGCCGCGGCCGTGAACGCGCCCGCCAGCATCAATCCTTCGAGCGCGATGTTGATGACGCCCGCACGCTCCGAGAACAACCCGCCGAGAGCGGCGAGCAGGAGCGGCGTCGCCGTCCGGATGGTCGAGAAGATGAGCGCGATGGTGAAAATTTCACTCATAACAGTAGAGGTCAGAGGTTAGAGGTTAGAGGTTAGTAAAGACAGTTTTGTTTTAACTGATCTCTGACCTCTGGCCTCCGACCTCTATGCTTTTACACTTTCGATCTTTTCAGCAAACCGAATTTGCCGAACGAGCCGCGAAACAACGCTTCGCAGGCGACGAAGAGAATGACGATGGCTTGCAGCACCTCGACCAAATCTTTGGAGACCTTGCCGGAGAAAGCATCGACGAAGATGCCGCCACGAATCAACATGCCGAACAGGAGCGCGGAGATGAGCACGCCGACCGGGTGATTGCGGCCGAGCAGCGCGACGGCGATGCCCGTGAATCCGTAGTTGGCCGAGAAGCCGTCGTAGTAGCGATAACGATAGCCGAGCACTTCGTTGACGGCGACCATCCCGGCGAGCCCGCCGGAGACGGCCATCGCGAGGACGATCTGCTTACCCGTGGAGATGCCGCCGTATTCGGCGGCCGTCGGGTTCGCGCCCGTCGCGCGAATCGCATAGCCCCACTTCGTGCGCCACAGGAAAACGTAGACGAGCACGCAGGCGAGCAGCGCGAACAGGAACGCGAGGTTCAGCGGGATGCGCTCCGGAAAACCGGGGATGAAGCTGCCGAGGCGCGGCAAATGCACGCCCGAGCCGATGGAGACGGTCTGGAGAATCGCGCCCGGCTCTTTGAAATGATACTGCGTGAAGTAGCTGACAAGCGCGAAGGCGATGAAGTTCAACATGATCGTGTTGATAACTTCGTGCGAGCCGAAGCGCGCTTTGAGCACGCCCGGAATCGCGCCCCACGCCGCGCCCGCCGCGATGGCCGTTAAAATCGCGAGCGGAAAGAGGATGCCGGCGGGCAGCGTCATCCAGGAATAATTCGTGCCCCCGACTATCGTGCCGCCGAACTTGATGCCCACCCACGCGGTAGCAAACGCCGCGACGTAGAGTTGCCCCTCCGCGCCGATGTTCAGGAGGCCGCAGCGGAAGGCGACGGCGACGGCCAGCCCCGTAAAGATGAGCGGCGTCGCGTAAAAGAGCGTGTAGCCGATGCCGTCAGGCCACGAGAACGCGCTGCCGATCAGGAGGCGGTAGGTGTCGAACGGATTATCGCCGATGATCCAGACGAAGATGCCGCCGATGACGAATGCCGCCAGCACGGCGACGAGCGGGAAGAACAGTTCGCGTAGCAGTTTCATAAGCAGTTAGTTTCCGCCGGTCATCAACAGCCCGATCTCTTCCACGGTCGCCTGCTTCGGATCGACTTCGCCGACAATGCGCCCCTCGCGCATGATGAGGAGGCGGTCGGAGAGTGCCGTCACCTCTTCGAGTTCGGCCGAGACGAGCAGGACGGCGCAGCCCGCGTCGCGCAGGGCGACGAGTTTGCGGTGGATGAATTCTATCGCGCCGATGTCCACGCCGCGCGTCGGCTGCGAGACGAGCAACAGTTTCGGCCGGAGTTCAAATTCGCGCCCGATGATGAGCTTTTGCTGGTTGCCGCCGGAGAGCGCGCGCGCCGGCAAATCCGGGTCGGCCGGGCGCACGTCGAAATCTCTGATCACCTGCAGGGCGCGCTCGCGTATGCCACGGTCGTTCAGGAACAGGTTGCCGAAGCCGGCGACCGCGGGCTTGCGATAGTGGTCGCCGAGGATGGAATTTTCCGCCAGGTCGAAATCGAGCAGGAGGCCGCGCCGGTGCCGGTCTTCGGGGATGTGTGCGATGCCGAGTTCGCGGCGCGCGCGCGAATTGAGATTCGTGATATTGCGCCCACCGAATTCCACCACGCCCGCCGCCGTGTGCCCGTCGGCGGTGAGTCCGGCGAGCGTTTCGATGAGTTCCGTCTGCCCGTTGCCTTCGACGCCCGCGATGCCGACGATCTCGCCCGCGCGCACTTCAAAGGACACTTCATCGAGACGCCGCTTGCCGTCACGCCCCGTGATGATCAGACCGGATGCGCTGAGGACGACTTCGCCGCCGGCCGCCGCGTCCGTCTTTTCAATTCTCAGCAGCACGTCGCGCCCGACCATCAAACGCGCCAGCTCCGCCGCGCTCGTCTCCTCCGTCCTGACGTGGCCGACGACGCGCCCGTCGCGCATCACCGTCACGTCGTCCGAGATGGCGAGCACTTCGGAGAGCTTGTGCGTGATGATCACGACCGTCTTCCCCTGCTCGCGCATCCGCCTGAGAATGGTGAAGAACTCTTCGACCTCCGGCGGCGTCAGGACGGCCGTCGGCTCGTCGAGGATCAACAGGCGCGCGCGGCGATAGAGCGCCTTCAACAACTCCACGCGCTGCTGCTGCCCGACCGACAAACTCTCCACCGTGGCGTTCGGATCGACCGCCAGCTTGAACTCGTCGGAGAGCGCGCGAATCTCCACGGCGGCCTTGCGCAGATCGAGCGACGCGATGCCGCCCGTCTCCGCGCCGAGCACGATGTTTTCCGCCACCGTCATCGTCTCCACCAGCATGAAGTGCTGGTGCACCATGCCGACGCCGAGCGCGATGGCGTCGTGCGGCGTCGAGATGCGGCGCACCTCGCCATCGACGAGGATGTCGCCGCTGTCGGCCGCGTAGAAGCCGTAAGCGATGCGCATCGCCGTGGACTTGCCCGCGCCGTTCTCGCCGACGATGGCGTGGATCGTCCCCGGCCGCACTTTGATGCTCACGCAGTCGTTCGCCACGACGTTTCCGAAGCGTTTCGTGATGTCTCGCAGTTCAAGCATGAAAGGAATTGATCCATTGATTCGTCGGTTCATTTCTTCATTGAATCAATGAACCGACGAATCAATCTTTTTATGATT
>DASQLU010000059.1:0-100801 GCA_035645855.1 Pyrinomonadaceae bacterium | reverse complement strand
GCGCTCACGTGCGGCGCGCAGTTACGAGGCACTAGACGAGGCGATCACTGAAGCGTTGTCAAAGATCACGGTCGAGAACGCGCAAGCATGGTTCAAGCATTGCGGCTATCGTGTCTCACGCAAATGAAATTTGCTCTAGGGGGTGACAAGCGCGCCGATGTCGATGTTGTATTTCCTGATCTTCGAGTAGAGACGCGGGCGGTAGATGCCGAGGAGGTTGGCCGCCGCCTGCTTGTTGCCGCCGGTGCGTTGGAGCGTCTTTTCGATGACGAGTTTTTCGATCTCTTCGAGCGTGAGATTGGCCGGCACGTCCCACGCCGCGCCCTGCGCCGCGCGCTCCGGCACGTTGCCGTTCTCAAAGGGCAGATCGACCGGCTCGATCTTATTGGCTTTCGCCAGAAGCACCGCGCGCTCCAGCACGTTCTGCAACTCGCGCACGTTGCCCGGCCAGCCGTGCGAGAAGAGCCGTTGATAGGCGGCCTGCGAGATGCCCGTGATCGGGCGCTGGTACTTGCGCGCGTACATCTTGAAGAAATGCTCGGCGAGCAGTTGGATGTCTTCGGTGCGTTCGCGCAAGGGCGGAACGTGGATCGTGATGGTCGAGATGCGATAGAAGAGGTCGTCGCGCAGGAGGCCGTCACGAATGGCGTCGGCGGGCGGGCGGTTGGTCGAGGTGATGAGCCGGAAGTCCACGGCGTAGGTGCGCTCCGAACCGATCTTGCGATAGCTGCGCTCCTGCAGGACGCGCAGGAGTTTCGGCTGCAACTCGACGGGCATCTCGGCGATTTCATCGAGCAGGAGTGAGCCGCCGGCCGCGTGCTGGATGAGGCCGTCCTTGTCTGCGTGCGCGCCGGTGAACGCGCCCTTCGTGTGGCCGAAGAGTTCGGATTCGATTAGCTCTTTGGGGAGCGCGGCGCAGTTCACCTTGATGAAAGGCTTTTTGACGCGCAGGGAATTGTAGTGGATGGCGTTGGCGATGAGCTCCTTGCCCGTGCCCGATTCGCCGACGATGAGCACGTTGGCGTCGGACTTGGCGACCGATTCAATCGTCTCGTAAATCTGCTGCATCTGGCGCGACGCGCCGATGATGTTGAAATACTCCGTGCGCGTCGAAAGATTCCGGCGCATCGTCTCGGTCTCGACGATCAACTCGCGGTGTTGAACGGCGCGTTCGATGAGCGGCAGCAGCACCTCGAACTCGAAAGGCTTTTCGAGAAACCAGAACGCGCCCGCCTTCGTCGCTTCGATGGCGCGCTGCACCGTGCCGAAGCCGGTCATCACGATCACTTCCGTCGCCGGCTGCGCGTCCTTGATGTGTCGCAGCACTTCGAGGCCGTCCATGTCGGGCAGTTGCACGTCGCAGATCGCCACGTGATGCCCGCCGCGGTCGAACAGTTCGATGGCGTCCGCGCCGTTCAGCGCGGTGTCCACCGTGTAGCCTTCCTCGACCAGATTCTGCTTGAGCGAGTCGGCCATCATCGCCTCGTCGTCAACCACCAAAATGCGTACGTCTTTACGATCCACCTGTTGCTCTCCTCGATGAAAAATCAACGCGGAAGGATGAACGCGGAACGATGAACTGAAAACATTTGCTTTCGTTCATCGTTCCGCGTTCAGCCCTCATCGTTCCTGAGTGGCAGCCGGACGCGCAGTGCGTCGGCCGCTTGTTCGACTGTCCCGCCGTGCGCGCGTATAACCCTGGCGGCGAGCGCGAGGCGCAAACCCGCGCCCCCGTTGAAACTGTTGAAAATGTCGTCATCGCCGGCGGCCTTGAGGCCGCGCCACTCGATGAGGGCGGAGGCGCGCGCGCCGTCCGCCTCGCCGTCCGCTTCGCGGCGCAGGTTGATGTCCGGCGCGGCGTCTTTGGGCGCGAGTTGGCGCGCGCCCGCGTGGATGCTTTTGAGCGCGTCTGAAAGAAGGGGCGCGTCGAAGTCGCCGCGATAGGCTGCGGCGGCGCTGCCCGCCTCCTGCGGCGCGAAGTCGCCTTCGGCGGCGGCGGCGACGAGCGCGGCGAGGTCAAGTTGGGGCTGGCGCTGGAGTTCGAGCGGGCGGCCGAAGCGCACGAGCGTGTTCATGTCGGCGGCGGCGCGCTCCAATCCGGCCATGATCTTGTTGATGGTTTCGAGTTCGTCGGCGGGGCGTTCGCCCTTCTCCATGCGCTTGCGCAAAAATGTGGCATAGAGTTTGAGACCGTTAACCTGATTTTTCAGGTCATGGACGATCTGCACGGAGGCGCGACCCAGTTCAATCAGGGCATCCGTGTCGTGTGTGGTCGCTTTTATCGGCTTCATTTTGCTCACAAGGCTCGCGCGTCGGGCGCTTGCGCCGGTTGCGTGGAGGTGTTCAGGCCGCGCCCTCCCTGCGAATTGAACCCGAACGATGCGGCTGTTTGTGTTGCGTTTCGATGCGGCATCTTAACAAAAAATCCGAGTGTTTGCTAGTGATACGTTCGGCGACAGGCGTGAGGTATCTAATTATTTCACCTTGTTCAGAGGAAGGCTGTGAATGGAAGAGAACGGAAAAGCGAAGTTGACAGTCCTCGTAGTTGAAGATTTTGCCGATAACCGCTTTATGATGAGAAGGTTACTGGAAATGAGCGGTTATCGGGTGGTGGAAGCGGTGGATGGTAAAGAGGCCGTGGACATGGCCGAGAGCAGTCGCCCAGACTTGATCCTGATGGACTTGAGCCTGCCGCGCCTCGACGGCCTCGACGCCACGCGCCGCATACGCGAACTCGACGGCCTCTCGCGCATCCCCATCGTCGCCGTCTCGGCGCACGACACCAACGATTTCCACGCCGAAGCCCTCGCCGCAGGCTGTAACGAATACGTCACCAAGCCCATCGATTTCGATGAACTGGAAGTTCTTTTGAAGAAACTACTGGCAAAATGATGAAGTAGGAACGATGAACGATGAACTGATAACAGTTGCTTTGAGTTCATCGTTCATCGTTCCTACTTCATCGTTACCTCTCCTATGGCCGAACGTTACGCCGCCCTGCTGAGACAGCATGAGCCCGCGCTCGTGCGTTCCTTCGTCGACATCGTCTATACGGATCGCCGCACAGACCTGCCCGCGCTGCTCACTTATCAACAACTCGTGGACTACCTGCCCGACATTTTCGACGCGCTGGCGCAGGTGTTGGATAGCGCTGCGCTCGACAGCGAAATCGCCGAAGCGGTGCGTTCCCTTCGGATGCACTCGCAGGCGCGTTTCCAACAGGGCTGTCTGATTGACGAAGTGGCACGAGAGTTGATGATTTTACGTGATGTATTGCAGGATTTTCTGTGGCGCGAAGCGAATTGCGCCACGGAGGGAGAGATTCGGGAACTGCGCGACAACCTGCGGCGGACGCATCTGTTCGTCGACGAGTTGCTGGCGCAGGCGGTTTTGATCTATGCCACGAGTTTGCGCCCGCAGGTGCGGACGCGCACCTCTTACTGGCCGCCGCCGCGACGCCGCCGCACGGATTTCCCGGAACACTGAAGAAGCGCCGTGACGAAACATGGCAAAAACTCTCGCAACCCGCTCGACGTGCGCACCAAACTTCTGGTGATGCTCGCCGTGCTCTCTCTGCCCCTGCTCATCATCAGTCTCTTCCAGCTCGACAGCTACCAGAAATCTTTGATCGAACAGGCCGGAACCATCGCGCGCATCAAGGCCGTGGCCGCCGAAGGCGCGCTTGAATCGTGGCTGGAGATGCGCCCGGCGGCCATCGCGCAGGGGGCCGCGCTCCCGCCCAAATCGGCGACCGAACTTTACGCGCGCCTGCGCCAGCACGCCTCGCCCGAGACGGAGGCCGCCATTCTCGTCTACGACGCCGAGGGGCGCATCGTGCCCGAATATTCCGCCGGCGTTCCCGCCGAGGCGCTCCCGCACACGCCGCAGAAGCATTCCGCCGTGGAGATTCATCAGGAGAAGTGGAACGACGGCGTGGAGCGTCTGACGAGCGAGCGGCGGAGCGCGACCTACGGGTGGAGCGTGGCGGTCGGCGTCCCGACGGCGCACAACACGCCTGCGGGCCGCGCCTACCTGGCGCTCACGGCCGCGTGGGCGCTCGGCCTGATGGCTTCGAGTTTTCTGGCGATCTGGGCGGTCGGGCGTTTCACCAAACCGCTGCAACGCCTGGCCGCCTCCGCCTCGACGCTCGGCGAGGGACAACTGCACGAACGCTTCGCCGTGGAGACGGACGACGAGGTGGGCACGCTCGCCGCCGGCTTCAACGTGATGGCTTCGAGCCTGGAGACGAAGTTTAACGAACTGCGCACGCAGGGCGCGTTCATCGAAGAGGTGCTCGACAGCCTGCCGCTCGGCGTGGCCGTGCTCGACGCGGGACTCATCGTGCGCAAGGCCAACAACGCCTTCGCCGGCATCGTCGGCCGCAACGGCGCGTCGCTCGCCGGACAGGGTTTGTACGAAGCGGCGGCGGGGCTGGCCGTCCTCAGCGAAGTGGTCGAAGACGTGCGCCGCACGCGCCGCGCTTTCGTCAACTACGGCCTGCCGCTCGAACTCGTCGCGCGCACGAACGAACAGCGCGGCGAACGCGACGAAGGCACGAAATACTGGGACGTGATTCTCTGGCCGATGAGCGAGCGCAGCGAGGAGCGTGGCGACCTGTTGTTGATCCTGTCGGAAGTCTCGAAGCGCGTCCGCGCCGAGAAACTGGCGACCGCCGCCTTCGCGGCGGAGAAGTCGCGCGCGGCCGAGTTGGAGAGCGTCATCAACCAGATGGACGAGGGCGTCATCATCGTGGACGGGCGCGGGCGTTACCGCGTCAACCCGGCGGCGGCGCGCATCATCGGGCGCAGGCGCGGCGAGTTTCGCGACGGCGTGGACGCGCTCATCGCCGACATGGCCTTGCGCGATCTGCAGGGCAACGTATTGCCCGCCGAAGAGACGCCGCTCGGGCGCGCGCTCTCGCGCGGCGAACACGTCTCGGGCGAGCACGTGCAGATCATGCGCGGCGCGGGCGAAGAGGGCGTGCTGGCCGTCAGCGCCACGCCGCTCGCCATCGAGGGGGGCGGGCGCGAGGGCGTCGTCGCCGTCTTCCGCGACATCACGCCGGAGGTCAGGCAGTACAAGGAGTTGATGGGCGCATACGGCCGCCTGCGCGAGCACGACCGTTTGAAGTCGGCCTTCGTCGCCAACGTCTCGCACGAACTGCGCACGCCTCTGAACGTCATCATCGGGCTGTGCCAATTGCTTGAACGCGACCGGCAGCAGCCGCTCGCGCCCCTGCAGACCGAAGCGGTCGAGCGCATGGGACGCAACGCGCGCTCGCTGCTCGAACTCGTCAACGACCTACTCGACTATTCGCGTCTGGAGGCGGGACGTTCCGCGCTGCATCTGGAAGAGGTTGACGTGTCGGCCGTGGCGGAAGAGGTGGTGAAGACTTTCTCGACCGAGGCCGGCGAAAAGCAGGTTCAACTGCAGGCGAAAATTTCGCCCGCGCTCGGCTTCGTCACCACCGACCGGCACAAGCTCTCGCAGGTGATAACGAATCTCGTGAGCAACGCCGTGAAGTTCACTTCGACGGGCACGATCAGCATCGCGGCCGCACCGCTCGACGACACGAGCTGGTTTCTGGAAGTGAGCGACACCGGCATCGGCATCTCGCGCGAGGCTTTGAGTTACATCTTCGACGAGTTTCGGCAGGTGGACGACCGCTTGACGCGCCCCTACAGCGGCGTCGGTCTGGGTCTCGCCATCACGCGCAAGATCGTCGAACTGCTCGAAGGCGAGATCGCGGTTGAGAGTCGCCCCGAGGAGGGCAGCCGCTTCCGCATCGTCTGGCCGCTCAACGCGCGCCCGCGCACCGGCACCGGCTCGCTCGTCAAAGACTCTTCCATGACCGCCTTCAACCAGGAAAAGGCGGCCGACCCGCGCCCCGGCCAGACGACGTTGCGCGCCCGCACGGGATGAGCAAAGCCGTGAATCGCGCCTCAGTCAATCGTGAACGAATAAAGGCGGGCTGAATCTATTTACGATTCACGATTCGCGTTTTACTATTGTCTTATGTCAGCTAAATCGAACACGGACGCCGCGGATGATTCGCGGCGAAAAATCTTTATCATCACGGCTATCGCGAGCGCGCTCCTTGTCGCGCTGCTGGTCTTCTGGGCGACGCGCCCCGGCACGAGCGGCGCGGCGGGGCAGCAGCCGCAACTCGCGGGCGCGCTGCGCGAAGGCACGCCCGAGTTCGCGCTGGCGCGAGAAAAGATCGTTGTCGAGCCGGAGCCGGATGAAGCGACCGAGTCTCCGCGCCCGGCGGGCGACATCGTGATGACGCTGCGCCCGAAGGTGCGCAACTTCACGGGACGCACCATCACCGGCCTCGAACTGCTCGCGACCGTCGTCGACCTCGACGAGCGACCCGTCAGGCAGCGCACCAAGATCGCCATCCCCAATGTCGAGACGGGACAGGCGGAACTGGAAAACAACAAGATACTCGTCGTGCCGATCCTGATGGAAGGTTTCAGGAAGGAAGACGTGCGCGCCAACATCCGCGTGGTAGTTACGGGCGTGAAGTTCAGGTAAGTGCGCGGAGTATTCGCCGGAGCGCGCGCGGGCGCGGAGTATTCGCCGGAGGGCGTGAGGGCGCGTGTGGGCTAGCGCCAGTCGGGCGGCTCAAGGCTCGCCGGGTGGTATTCGCGCTCCTCCGCTTCCAGTTCGCCGATTCGCTGCAACGGCAGCGCCCGCTTAAACTGCGCGCCGACCAATTCGCGAAAGGCCCTGTGCTGTTGCTTCGTGCGAAAGGCGCGCTTCGGCAACATGATCGCCATGCGGATGTCCTGTCCGTAAATGAGCGCGTAGCAGGTCTCACCCTCCAGCACGTCCGTGTACAACTTCCAACTCTGTTTCGATTCGACGAGCTTTGACTGCAAGGTGATGTGCTCGTCGGTAAAGGTGAGGGTCATCGCCTCGCGGAACCGGCGGTCGCCTTTGTAGCAACGCCGCGCGATGGCGTTGAAGTGGAAGAAGATGAGATAAACTACCAGCGGCAGGAGCGCGACGGCGACGCCGAGCGCGGGCAGCGGTTCAAAGCCCACGGCGACTGCCGACAGGAAGAACGCCATCGGTAACAACATGCAAGCCGTCGCGGCGCGCAGCCGCCACTCCACAGGCTTCGGGAAGAGAATCAAACGCGCCGCGTCCAGATATTCCTTCTCGGAAAGTTTGTAGTGAACCGTGATTGCTTCCATATAGAAGATGACGAAGACAGATTAGTCGTGTGGCCGAAGCGTCTTTTAAAGGTGGGAGCGCGCCGAGCTTCTATAGACGCGAGAGACGCGAGCGCGCCGCGCCACCCGCCCTTCAGTTGTCACTCGTGAAAAGTTCTTCGAGTGGGTTGCCGACCGGCTGGACGGAGACGAGCGTCGCGCCTGACGCGCGCACGGCGCGCAGGGCTGCGTCTACGTCGCGTTCGCCCGCGACTTCCAGACGCGCGCCGCCCGGCGTCGGCGTCAGGCGCGCCCCCGGCAGTTTTCCGGCCTCCGTTTTCAAGTCCGAAAGGTTCGCGCCCGCGCAGATGATCTCCATGGCGCGCGCGTCGCCCGCCGCGTGGCGCAAATCCGCGAGCGGGCCGAGGTGTGCGAGCCGGCCGCGCTGGAGGATGGCGGCGCGGTCGCAAAGCACTTCGATGTCGGCGAGGATGTGAGAGCAGAAGAAGACGGTCGTGCCGCGCGTGCGCAGAGAGGCGATGAGGTCGCGCACCTCGCGGCGGCCGATGGGGTCGAGTCCGCTCATCGGTTCATCGAGGAAGACGATTGAAGGATCGTTGACGAGCGCCTGCGCGAGGCCGACGCGCTGCAACATTCCCTTCGAGAACTTGCGCAGTTGCTTGTCCCAACTCTTCTCTTCGAGGCGCACGGCGGCCAGCATCCGCGCGGCGCGCTGGCGGCAGTCGCGGCGCGTGTAGCCGAACAGTTCGGCGCAGTATTCGAGCAGTTCGCGGGCGGTGAGGTAGTCGTAGAAGTACGGATGTTCGGGGAGGTAGCCGATAGCGGCGTGCATGGAGATGTCTTCGATGTCGCGGCCGTTGATGCGCGCGTGCCCGGCGGTCGGGTAGATGAGGCGCATCAGGAGTTTCATCGTCGTGGACTTGCCCGCGCCGTTCGCGCCGAGGAAGCCGAAAATTTCGCCCTCTTCGACGGCGAGCGAAAGACCGTCGAGCGCGCGCACCCTGCGCTTGCGCCAGAAGCCCACTTCGTAGTCTTTCGACAGGTTGTCGATCTCGATTGCGGCCGGCATCTTGTTTACTCCGTCTCCTCTCAGGTGAGCATGGGGCGAGCGCAATTTAACGTGCCGCGCCTCTCGCCGCGACGAGCTTTGCGCCCGGAGTTAATACTTGCGAATGATCTCGGATGTCTCTCCGAGTTCGGCCGCGCAGGAGGCGGAGGCGTCCTGCCGGATACGGTAGGGCACGCCCGAAGGGTCGAGCGGCGCGGCGGACGAATCCATTTGAAAGCGCGCGGCGCGCAGGAGCGAGGGCGCGAGTTCGCGCCACTCTCGCGGGCACTTGCCGGTGCGCGCGCGGTGGGCTTCGAGCAGGCCGCCGAGCGCGTCCATTTCGTCGAGCGATTGCAGTTGGAGCAGGCGCGCGAGCGAGAGTTTCTTCATCTGCTCGTCGTTCGTCTGCCGGTACATGTTCTGGTAGATGGCGCGGGCGGTTTCGCGGCTGCCGCCTTTGGTCGCCATCTGCGCCGACATCGTGTGCATCCAGGCGGGCGCGCCGGGGATGCGCGCGCCCGCCGCGTAGGCCGCGCTCGCTTCCTCAAAGCGATTTCGTTGCCAGTAGATGTAGCCGAGGTAAGAGTGAAGCCGCCAGGCGTTCGGGTTGGCGGCGATGCCTTTCTCGATGAGCTTGACGGCGGCCTCCACGTCGACGGCCGGCAGGACGATTGCGCCGTATTCGTAGGCGGCGATAAATTGAGGGTCGAGCGTCGTCGCGTTATCGAGGAGCGGCGCGAGAATTTTCAGGTTGAGCGCGCTCAGGTCGTCGATCTGAATCTCACCTTTGTGCGTCGTCACCTTGCGCCCGACGTATTGGAGCGTGCGCATCCAGTACCAATCGGCGGCCATCGCGTTGAAGCCGAGACTGAGGCGGCGCACCCGCTCCGGCTTCAGGTACAACTCCTCCGACACGGCTGCCGAACGCCGCGCCGCGAGCGTGCGCGCCTGTGAATCCAACCACCGTGCCAGCCCCGCCGACACGGCGAGGCCGCAGACGACGACGGCGACGAGCGCGAACTCACGCGGCTTGAACCCGCGCGCGCGTCCCGCCGTCTCGTCTCGACGTTCGCGGCGCTCGTCGTTGCCCGTTGCTGTGTGTCGCGTGGCGCTCATTTGAAGTTGCGGCGATTGAAGATGAGGATCGAGGCGGCGAGGAGGACGGTGATATAGACGGAGGCGTACAGAAGCGCGACGCCGAACGCGGCGGGCGAAGGGGTGAGGCCGTGCCCGGCTTCGGTGATGACGGTGTAGTGCGAGAAATTGGGGAGCAGGTAGTAGAGCGCGCCGAAGAAGATTTTCGCGGCCGTAGTGTTCGTCGAGGCGGCGAGCAGTTTCATGTCCGCGCTGAAGTGGCCGATGATGAAGACGGCGAAGGTGAGGAGCGCCGAGAGCGCGTGCGACGAGAAGGAAGAGAACAGCAGCGCGACCGCCACCACGATCATCAATTCGACGAGGATCAAAATGATCGCCGGCCACACGCTGAGAACGAGCGGGTCGTAGCCGCCGCGCACGTAGAGCAGCGCGAGCGAGATGCCCGCCCCCATCACGAGGACGTTGACGGTGAGCGTCAGGCACAAACCCAGATATTTGCCGACGAGAAATTCGCCGCGTCCCACGGGCTTGGCGAAGATGGCGTAGACCGTGCGCCGCTCCAGTTCCTTGTAGACCAGCCCGACGCCCACGAAGATGGCGATGAAGACGCCGAACAAAAGCATCGCGCTCAGCGACATGTCCACGATGATCTTGGCTTCCTGCGCCGCCGAGAGGTCGCCGATGAAGATCGCGCCGCCGGTGAGCAGGAGCACGAAGAAGACGAGGTTGTAGAGCACGCGGTCGCGCACGGCCTCGCGAAAGGCGTTGCGCGCGATGGCGGAGACGCGGCGCGCCGTCGAGCCGCGCGGCGGTTCCCCGGCGGCCGCCTGCTGCTGCTGGTGCCGCGGCTGTGTGCTCGCGTCGTCGGTGGCGGAGGTTTGTGTCAAGTGTTCGGCAACGGTGATGGTTTCTGAAAACATGACGGAGCGGTAGTTCGGACGTTGTGAAACCGCGCCGTTTGGGTGACGAGACGCGGTGGAGAATATCACACGGCGCGCGCGGGGCGCATGAACCGCGGCAAAGAACGCGCGGAGGCGGAAGGTTGAAAAGAAACTGCGGAGGCGGAAACTTGATCCGCCTCCGCAGTTTCTACAGGGTGTTGGCTTGAGTCTCTAGCTCAAGTTACTGGATGGGCGTACCCGGCGTGCCGCGCGAACCGGCGGCCGCACCCGGCGTGCCGTAAATGACCGAGGCTTCGTTCGAGTAGAAGCCGCGCGTGCCCGTGCCCGTGACGGCGTTGAACGAGACCGGCGTGGCCGTCACGTCGAACTGCGCCGCTGTGCCCGCGGCCGGGGGCGTGACGGTGGCGGCGAAGACGTAGCCGCTCTTCGTGCCGCCGGCCAGCACGCTGTCGATCAGGCTGGCGTCTCTGAGGTTGGCGAGCGTGCCGTAGTTCAGATTCTCGCCCGTGGTGGTGAAATAGGTGGCTTCGGCCGTGTTGATCGAGCGCATCGAGCCGATGGCGGAACCTTCGTTGGCGGAGCGCCGGGAGGCGAGCAGGTTGGGGATGGCGATGGCGGCGATGATGCCGATGATCGCGACGACGATCAAGAGTTCGATCAGTGAGAAGCCGCGTTGGCCTTTGTTCTGTTGCATTTCTTTCGTGTGCTCCTTGGATGGCAAATAGTCGGACATTAATACTGCCGCGATGGTTGCTGTCGTTGTTGTCAAACTGGCGGCGTTGTTTGTGCGAAGCCTCGAACTCAGGATGACCGGTAATGTTCCGCTGCATCTGTCTTCGAGCGCATGGTGGGGGTTAGCGGTCTCATCAACGAAACGGCAGGAGTTTCGTGGCGACGCTTCAGGCGTCCGGGTGGGTGCCGAAAGAATTGATGAGACCGCCCACACTCAAAGTTACTGGATAGGCGTGCCGGTCGCGCCGGTGGCGGTGCGGACGGGAGCGGCCGCGCCGGGCAGGCCGTAGATGACCGATGATTCATCCGAGTAGAAGCCGCGCGTGCCCGTGCCCGTGACGGCGTTGAACGAGACCGGACGCGCTCTCACTTCGTACTGTGCGGAAGTGCCGGCGACGGGAGCAACGGTGGTGACGGTGAAGATGTAGCCGCTCTTCGTGCCGCCGGCCAGCACGGTGTCGATCAGGCTCGCACCCTGCAGGGCGGTCAGGTCGCCGTAGTTGAGGTTCTGGCCGGTGGTGGTGAAATAGGTGGCTTCGGCCGTGTTGATCGAGCGCACGGAGCCGATGGCGGAGCCTTCGTTAGCAGAGCGCCGAGAGGCGAGCAGGTTGGGGATGGCGATGGCGGCGATGATGCCGATGATCGCGACGACGATCAAGAGTTCGATCAGTGAGAAGCCGCGTTGGCCTTTGTTCTGTTGCATTTCTTTCGTGTGCTCCTTATAGCGGAAGGGAATGGTTGGGTTTTACTGTCCACGCGCCTGCAGTTGCCGTCTGACGGGCTTGAGCGCCGTGCGAACTATGAAGTAACAAGAGTTATGCCACACGCGCGGACGGGTCGGGCGACTCGCGCGGTGGCTGCAAATGACGGGCTTTTTGGCGGGTGAACACGAGACGAGCCGGAAGGCTCGAAGACGACGGGGGGTGATTAACAAAACTCGTCAGATGAAGAGTGACGGATTTTGTCAAAGGGGGAAACGGCGCATGCACCTCGCACACGCGCGTTTCGGCGGATGATGTCCGCGTGGTTTGTCTGGAGGAGAGAGTCATGTGTCCGACCGTGTCGGCGAAGTGAGAAGCCGACTGTAGACGGATGCTAACGCCCGCTAACGTTAATAGCTGACGGGCGGGCTGGCGGCGTCGGCAGGGCTTCCGCTCGCGCTGCGTATGACGCCGGAAACGTCGAGGTAGTAATACTGCCACGGCGCGCTGGCGGGCGTGGCCGTGACCTCGTAAAAGCTCGAAGAGAGCGTCGCGGCTTTAATGTCGAAGGTGTAATTGCTGCGCGTGCCGGCGGCGAGCAGCGGATCGTCGAGCGCGTTCGCGGTATGCAGCGCGGCCAGGTCGCCGTATTGCGGATTGCGCATGCGGTAGGAGATTTCGGCCGTGTGAATGAGCCGCAGCGAACTGAGCGCGCTGGCATTGTGCGCGGACTGCCGCGAATTCAGGAAGTGCGGAACCGCGATTGACGCGACGATGCCGATGATCGCGACGACGATCAGGAGTTCGATCAGCGAGAAGCCGCGTTGAACTGTCCGGCCACGTTGAAATATTCGGGTAGGGGAACTGTGCATCATCGTCCTTTGCAAACGCACTCAATCAACCTGACTGACCTCAAGGTCAATCTGCTTTCCCTGAGAGCAAAGCTCATGCCAGTGAGGCAAGAAAAAAGGGAAAAGGGGAAGGGATAAAGGGGAAAGGAAAAGAAAAGGCCGCGCGTTCATCGGGCGCAGATTTCTTCCTACCTTTACCCCTTCCCCCTTCCCCCTTCCCCCTTCGTGCCTATTCGTGCGCGCCGCGCGCGGCGGCGTCGTTGCGGATTTGCGCGGTGAGATTGCGGATGCCGTGCTTATCGAGCAGGTGGCGCAGGCTGCGGACGGAGAGTCGGAGCAGTTCGGCGGCGCGCGTCTGGTTGCCGCCGGTGCGCCGCAGGGCTTCGAGCAGGTAGGTCTTCTCCAACTGGTCGAGGTGCGCCGTGAGATTGAGTCCGTTTTCGGGCAGGTCGAGCGCGTCGCCGACGCGCGCGGGGTTGTAGTTGGTGATCTGTTCGGGGAGCCGTTCGGGTTGAATCTCATCCGTGCGTTCGAGCGCGACGGCGCGTTCGATGGTGTGTTCGAGTTCGCGCACGTTGCCCGGCCACGAGTAGCGTTCGAGCAGAGCCATGGCGCGCTCGGAGACGCCGAGGCTGCGCCCGGCCTGCCTGCAATATTTTTCCGCGAAGTGCGTGACGAGTTCGGGGATGTCTTCGCGCTTCTCGCGCAAGGGGGGAAGTTCTATCGGGATGACCGAGACGCGATAAAACAAATCTTCGCGGAACGTCCCGGCCTTGACCATCGCGGGCAGGTCGCGGTTCGTCGCGGCGATGACGCGCGCGTCCACGCTCAACTCCTCGTGCCCGCCGACGGGGCGCACCTTGCGCTCCTGCAAGACGCGCAGCAGCTTCACCTGCATGGCCGGCGACATCTCGCCGATCTCGTCGAGAAAGATCGTGCCCCGGTCGGCCGCTTCGAATAAGCCTTTGCGGTTGGCGGCCGCGCCCGTGAACGCGCCGCGCACATAGCCGAAGAGTTCGCTTTCGAGGAGCGTCTCGGTGAACGCGCCGCAGTTGATCGAAACGAAGGGTTTGTCCTTGCGCGGCGAGAGATTGTGGACGGCGCGCGCCACGAGTTCCTTGCCCGTGCCCGACTCGCCCGTGATCAAAATCGTAGACTGCACGACGGCGACCGTCTCGATCATCTGATAGACGGGCTGCATCCGGGGCGAGCGGCCGATGATCTGATCGAGTCGCCCGCGCTCGCTCTGCGTCTTGCGCCAGTCCTGTATCTCCTGCTTGAGCTGGCGCAGTTCGAGCGCCTTCTCGACGATCAACTTCAACTCGTCCACGTCGAAGGGCTTCTGTATGAAATCGTCCGCGCCGAGTTTGAAGGCCTCGCGCGCCGTCTCGACGGTGGCGAAGGCCGTCATCATCACGACGGCCGTATCCGGCGACATCTCGCGCGCCGCGCTCAGCAACTCGATACCGCCCATGTCCGGCATCCGCACATCGGAGATGATCAAATCGGCCGCCGTCTCACGCAACATCTCGACCGCGCGCCGCCCGTTCTCCGCCGCGCGCACCTGATGCCCCGCGCGCCCGAACACCAGCGACAACAACTGCCGCATGCCCTGTTCGTCGTCAACGATGAGTATTTGTGCCATAAGAATGCAGAGGTCAGAGGTCAGAGGTCAGAGGTTAGAGGTTAGTGAACGCATTAGCCCGTTCATGATCCGCCCGAC
Source organism: Pyrinomonadaceae bacterium (assembly GCA_035645855.1). GTDB lineage: Bacteria > Acidobacteriota > Blastocatellia > Pyrinomonadales > Pyrinomonadaceae > JAIVJZ01. The sequence continues at coordinate 86,568 of DASQLU010000059.1, read as the reverse complement.
CTCTCGAAGTTGTTACTGGACAGGCGCGTGCTCTTTTGTGCTGAGATATTCGAGACGTAAGGCCAACTCTAAATGCGTATCCAGCTCCAGTAACGAGCCGCGCGCGTGACCAAGAAACTGATTGAATTCTGTTTTTGATCTACGACCTTGCCCCTCAGCTATATTTGCGGGAATTGAGACGGCGGCGCGTCTGAGTTGGCTCGTCAGGCCATATAATTCCTCTTTGGGAAAATTTTTACTCAACTTGTAAACAACTACCACTAACTCCATCGCCTTCTGCCATACTATCAAGTCACGGTGACTTTTAATCTGCTCCATCGCCGCCTCTCAATCATCTTCCTGCTTTTCCGGCCTCTAACCTCTAACCTCTGACCTCTGACCTCTGTGTTTCGGGTAATTCGATGATGATCGTCGTGCCGTGCCCTTCGCGGCTGCGGACGTTTATTGTACCACCATGATCGCGGATGATTTGATAAACAATCGAGAGGCCGAGGCCGGTGCCGCCCGTCGTGGAGGAGGAGAACGGCTCGAACAATCTTTCAACCTGTTCGGGCGACATGCCCTGCCCGGTGTCGGCGAAGGAGATGCGGACGCGGTTGTAATTCGTCGGGCGCAGTTCGACGCGCAGCCGCCCGCCCGCAGGCATGGCCGAGAGGGCGTTGCGCGCGAGGTTCCAGAAGACCTGGCGCAGGCCGGCCGCGTCGGCCTGCACGCGGACGGGGTCGGCGGGGAAGTCTTCTTCAATCGTGTGGCCGTCGCGCGTCTCCGGGCTGTGGCGCAGGAGCGTGAAGGTCTCGCGCAGCGGTTCGCGCAAGTCCGTGTCGGCGAGCGAGACGGGGCGTGGGCGCGCGTAGGTGAGAAAGTCCGTGATGATGTGGTTGAGGCGGTCGGATTCGCGCAGCACGATCTCCATCAGTTCGGCCTGGCCGGGGTCGCCGTTCATCTCCGAGCGCAACACCTGAATCGAGCCGCGCATGGCCGCGAGCGGGTTGCGTATCTCGTGCGCGATGCCGGCCGCGACGCGCCCGACGGCCGCGAGCCTGTCCTGCCGCCGCGAGGTCTCTTCGAGCGCGCGCACCTGGGTCAAATCCTGAAACGTGATGACGAGGCCGGTGCGCGCGCCCGTCTCGCCGAAGAGCGGGAAGATGCTGTAGCCGAGGCGCAGCCGCAGGCCGTCGGCCGTGAGACAGTCGGCTTCGTAACGCGGGCTGGCCGCGCCCGTCTCCGCCGCGCGCAGAGACTCTTCGACCTTCGGGTCGAGCGCGCCGAAGAGGATGGACACGTCCTGCCCGCGCAGGGCTTCGGCCGCGTGCCCGGTGATCTCTTCGGCGGCGGCGTTGAAAGTGTAGATGAGACCGTCGAGGTCTGTGGTGATGAGACCGGAGCGGATGGATTCGACGATGCGCTCGTGCAATGCGCGGAGGTCTGCGAGCGCGTGCTTGGCTTCGATGAGTTGGACTTCGGAATGCGCCTGGCGTTCGGCGAGGCGCGAGGCGAGCAGCCCGACGACGAAGAAGGCGATGTCGTACAGCCCGACGCTCCCGATCACTTCCGGCACGGTCGCCGCGGACACGTCGCCCGCGTTCGCCGCCAGCCACCCCGAAGCCCCGGCGAAGACGACGAACGTGTAACAGCCGGCGCAGCCGACGGAGGTGATGAGCGCGCCGCGCACGCCGAGAAAGAGTCCCGCCGCCGAAATGATGACGATGTAGAGCGCGACGTAGGGCGAATGCAGGTCGCCGCGAATCGCCGTGAGCCACGTAACGAGCAGCACGTCGCAGAAAATCTGCGCCCGCGCCTGCCACTGCAGAGGCACGCGCGAGAAGCGCAGTGTGGCGGCCGAGAGCGCGGAGAAGAGCAGCACGACCAGCCCGAAGACGAGCGTGCTGCGGAGCGTATCGAAGCTTGCGCCGCTCGCCGCCGCCGCGCCGCCACCGCCCCGGCCGAACACCAGGCTCAATCCGAAAAGCGCGACGGCCAACCCGCAACGACCGCCGATGAGCCACCACATCTTGCGCCGCAAAGGTGTGCCCGCTTTCGCCTGTGCCTGCTCCTGCGCCATCACGCTTCAAGCCTATCACAAAAACGACGGGCGGCCGGTAGAAACATAAAAGCCGCCGGGGGCTGTGTTCAGGCCGTCCTTTCCTGCCCGACCCGGAAGCGTCCAGCTCCATCTCCGAATTTGAATCAGAATGTAACGGTTGTTGAGACTGTGTTGATAACTTCCGGCCGTGGTTTGCGTGCTACAGGCGCGAGAGCCGCCCCATGTGCTTTTCCGCGAGCGGCCGTCGGCCGACGCGATAGCGGGCGGCGGCAGAAACCTCATGGCGCGCGCTCAGCACGGGAGAGGGAAGCCGAAGTCACGCCATCACCCTGTCCGCTTACGCGCAGGAAGACGACCGCCTGCGCGCACTCATGGCGGGCTTTCAGGTTCACATGGCGAAACCGAGCAGTCCGGCGGAGTTCGTCGCGGTGATCGTGGGGCTGGCCGGGGTTACGAGCCGGATGTAGAGGGCAGGGCTTGCGGAGCGCAAGGCTTCGCGCGGGCGATCATACCTGCGCCGCGCGGGCGGTCAATTTACGCTTGCAGGTAGCGGTTCACCACATCGCCGATGACGGCGAAGTCTATCGGTTTGCTGACGCATTCGATGCAACCGGCGGCGACGGCCTTGTGGCGGTTCTCCACGTCGCAGAAGGCCGACACGGCGACGATGGGAATGTTCTGGGTCTTGCATTGGGCTTTGATCAGGCGCGTCGCCTCGTAGCCGTCGAGCACGGGCATACTCAAGTCCATCAGGATCAGGTTCGGGCAGACCTGCGGCGCGAGCTCCACGGCTTCCTGCCCGTTGATGGCCTCAACGACCTGACAATTCTTCATTTGCAACATCATCCGCATCAACTCGCGGATGTCGCCCGAATCGTCCACGACGAGAACCGTGCGATTCCCCGCCTGCACTTCACCCATAGGCCTTCTTCCTTCCCTAAATGTTCTCGTGAGTTTCTTTGGAGATAACTTATCACGGCTCACCTGAAGCGACAAGAGGACGCATGCGCCGCGCGCGGGCGGCGTCGGGCGCGTAGAAATCCCGCGGCCTCAGCCCGTCTGCCGGCGGAGAGGAATAGTGGCATCGCGGTGAAGAAAAAGACAACAGTCGCTGCTAAAACCTGAGGGGGAGTGCCGCAACACGCACGGCTCCGCAACACGCGGGGCGCGCACGCGCTGCGTCTCGGCAAATCAATTTCAAACACCGGAATGATCCGAATCGAAAAGGAAAGAAGAGAATCACATAATGCTCAAGACACGCGGATACGCAACGCGAGGGGTAACCGCCTCGCTCGAACCTTTCAGCTTCGAGCGGCGCGAACCCGGCGCGCACGACGTCCTCATCGAAATACTCTATTGCGGTGTTTGTCACTCCGACATTCACCAGGCGCGCAACGAGTGGGACAATTCGATCTACCCGATGGTTCCCGGCCACGAGATCGTCGGGCGCGTGGCGCGCGTCGGGGCGGAGGTCACGCGCTTCCGTGAAGGCGACCTCGCGGGCGTCGGCTGTTTCGTGGATTCCTGCCGCACCTGCGAGAACTGCCGCGAGGGCGAGGAGCAGCATTGCCAGCGACACCTCGTCGCCACCTACAACGGCACCGAGCACGATGAGCGGACGCCGACCTACGGGGGCTACTCGAACCAGATCGTCGTGGACGAAAACTACACGTTGAAAGTGCCCGCCAATTTGCCGCCGGAAGCGGTCGCGCCGTTGCTCTGCGCCGGCATCACTACGTATTCGCCGCTGCGCCGTTTCAAGGTCGGCGCGGGGCAGCGCGTCGGGGTCGTAGGACTCGGCGGCCTGGGGCACATGGGCGTCAAACTGGCCGCCTCGATGGGCGCGGAAGTGACGGTCTTCAGCACTTCGCAGGCGAAAGAGCAGGACGCGCGCCGCCTCGGCGCACACCACTTCGTCATCACCAGAGACCCGCAACAACTCGAACCCCACGCCGGCACGTTTCACTTCATCCTCGACACGGTTTCCGCCGCGCACGACCTGAACATGTACATCAACCTGCTGCGCCGCGACGGCACGATGGTGCTCGTCGGCGCGCCCGAAAAGCCCGCCGAGGTGGCCGCCTTCTCGCTCATCACGAACAACCGCACACTGGCCGGCTCGATGATCGGCGGCATCCGCGAGACGCAGGAGATGCTCGACTATTGCGCTGAGCGCAACGTCACTTCCGACGTGGAAGTGATTCCCATACAGAACATCAACGAGGCCTACGAGCGGACGATCAAAGGCGACGTGCGCTACCGCTTCGTCATCGACATGAAATCGTTGTGAAAACGTTTGCGAACGAGGCGCGGCGCGCGGCTCGAAGGGGCTGCGCCGATGCGGGAGAGAGTCGCCGCCGGCGGAAGACCCGCCGATACGCGCGTTGCGAAAAACCCGTTTGCATCCCGCCGCCGCCGCCCCTACAATCAGGCGCGGATGGCCTCTCCTTTAGATGAGTTGATCAAACTTCTACGGCTCGCCTACTCCGGCGAGCTGGCGGCGGCCTATGCCTATCGCGGCCACTGGCGGTCGGTCAGGGACGAGGCGACGCGTGCGCGCATCCGCGAGATCGAGGAAGAAGAATGGCATCACCGCCGCCTGGTGGGGCGAATGCTCGAACAGTTGGGCGCGCGGCCGAACCGCGCGCGTGAATTTCGCGCCATCGTCATCGGGCGCACCCTCGGCGCGATGTGTCACTTGAGCGGGTGGCTGCTGCCGATGTACGGGGCGGGGAAACTGGAGAGCCGGAACATCAACGAGTATGAGACGGCGGCGCGGCACGCCTCGCGCTCAGGCCGCGCCGAGTTTGTCGAATGCCTGCTCGGCATGGCCGAGGTTGAATGGGAGCACGAAAAATATTTTCGCGCGTGCGTGGCGAACCATAAACTGGGTGCGCGCCTTCCGCTGTGGCCGAGCCCCTCGCCGAAAGAGTCGATCCGCGCCGCCTACAATGTCGAGTTGGGAGCCATCCCGGAGCGAGTCGGATTCGCCGACGACGAACTGGCGTTCGAGTCAGACCGCGCCTGAACTCACGACAGCCGCCCATCCGCACGCCGCGCGTACGGCGGCGCGACGCACTGCTCGCCGGTTGGCGCGACGTGTCGAGCGCGCCCGATGGCGCGACGCACGGCACGCACGGCGGCGCATCGCACGCCGCGCGCGCCGTTCACCCGGCCACGCTGCTTTTCAAAGTCTCGCTTCCACCCGGAGTTGTTCCCCACGCTTCGGGGCGCGTCAGAATCCCCCATCCAAACGCGGCGAACGCCGCCGCCAGCAGGAGATCGCAGGAGATGACGGCGAACTCGTGCCCGGCCGCGCGCCCCACCGGAAAGAGCAGGCCGCCGAGCGCGAGCGGCAGGCCGCACCAACGATTCAAAGGACTACGCCAGCACAACGCGACGCCGAGCGTGATGAGTCCAAGCGGAAAGAAGAGGCCGACGGGAAAGACGCTCGTCCACACGATGGGGGCGGATTTGAAAGCCGACTCCAGCGCGGCCGGGGGCACGCCTTCCACGCCCGCGCGCAGCAGCGCGTCGATTTGTATGAGGGCGGAGATTCTCGTCGCGACCGCCCAGCCGACGAGCGCGAAGGCCGCGCCGAGCAACCCCGCCCAGTCCGCCCTGGCACGGAGCAACTGCGCCAGCCCCAGCAGCGCGCCCGTCATCAACAGGCTGTTCAGGACGGCCTCGAATCCCACGAGCGCGTTGGTTGTTTGAGACAGCGCGCCCGATTCGTTCGTCAACCCCGCCACAGTGTGCGCGAGAAAGGTGACGGACAAGCCGACCAGACTCGCGCCCGCGATCAGACGGCGACGGTTGCTGCTGTGCGATATGCTCATGTGCCTCTCCTTCATTACCTCTTCATTACCTCTTCGTAATCATCGACGCGCCTGATTGCGTGTGCGTAGTCATCAACGCGCCTGACCCGCCGGTCGGGGCTGTTCCCCCATGACGTGCGTGTTCTGAAAGGCCGCGATCTTCCAGTCGCCCTTCTCCTTCGTCATCACGAGGGTGATGATTGAAGTGGGTTCGTTCGTCTCCGCGCCCTGCCGCATCCGAACAACGCCTTCTATGTGGAGGACGGCCACGTCCGGGCGCAGAAAGCGAATTTGTTTGACGGAGACTCTGAGGGTCGAGTTTCGGAAGAAGGTGTCGAAGATATGCTGGTGGCTTTTTTCGATGGCCTCGCGCCCGCGCAGGTGCATGCCGTTGACGACGACGTAATCGGCGTCCGCCGCGAAAGGCTGTGCGTAGAGTGCGCCGCTCTTAGCGTTCCAACCGGCTTCCAACCGGCGCACGTTTTCGCGCACGGCGGCTTCGTCGGCCGCCGTCGCCGCCGCCGGCGTCGTGCCGTGCGTGACTGTCGTACCGTGCGTGAGTGTCGTGCCGTGCGCGGTGACGGCGGCGCGGGCGGGGCTGCCCTGCGCGCAGGCGGCGAGGGCGACGAGGATGGAAAGGAAGCGTCTGTTTCTGATCTGTCTGTTCATCTCATTTCTCCTGTGCGAAGTGTCGGAAGTCGATAATTGGATAACCGTAAGCCGCGTGCCGCGCGCCGCCTGCGGGCGCACGCGCGGCGCGCGGCTAAAAAATCTGCCGCGAATAAAGGGTGAAGATGCTTTGGTCGAGCGTGCGGGCGGCGAGCGAAAACACCGTATAGCCCAGTGCGAGCAGCCCGGCCAGCGTCGTCATGTAACAGGTCAGGGTGATAGCGCAGAGCATCCGCCTCTCGGCGTTCTTTTCCGTGTTCAAACTTTGCATGTCCGTCTCCTCCGCTCGAAAAATTTGTCGAGGGCGCGCACGGGCGACATTAACCAGCCCGCGCGCCCCTCGTCTCTCGCGTGCTTATTTCCGCGTTCACTGGAGGAAGCGACGTGCGGAGCGAAAAGTGTCCACCCCGGAGAAAAAAATGGAGAAAAATTCTCTCGCAAATTTTTTTGGGTGCTACAATCCGCGCGCTTTCGCATTCGCCGCCCGGAGGCACGCGCCGCCCGCCATGAACACCATCTCGCAACAGGAGATCACCGGACTGCTGGCCGATTGGGGACGGGGCGACCGCGCCGCGCTCGACCGGCTCACCCCGCTCGTCTATGCGGAACTGCGCCGCATCGCCCGCCGCCAGATGAGCCGCGAGCGCGACGGCCACACCTTGCAGGCCACCGCGCTCGTCAACGAAGCCTTCATCCGCCTCTCCGGCCAGGAGACTTTCAACTGGCAGGATCGCGCACACTTCTACGCCGTCTGCGCGCAGGTGATGCGCCACATCCTCATCGACCACGCGCGCGCGGAGCGGCGCGACAAGCGCGGCGGCGGCCGCGTCCAGGTGTCGCTCGGCGAGGTGGCGATGCTCGTCGGCGAAGGGACGGCGGATTTCCTCGCGCTCGAAGAAGCCCTGCGCGCGCTCGAAGCCTTCGACCCGCAGAAGGGAAGGATCGTCGAACTGCGTTACTTCGCGGGGCTGGGGATAGACGAGACGGCCGAAGTGTTGAAGATTTCCCCGACGACCGTCAGGCGCGAATGGCGACGCGCGAAGGCGTGGCTCTATCGCGCGCTCGCCGAAGGAGGGGGCGATGAGACCCGACCGCTGGCGACAGATTGACGAACTGTTCGAAGCCGCGCTCGAACGCGAAGACGCGCCGTCGCGCGCAGCCTTTCTCGCCGAAGCCTGCGCGGGCGACGACACCCTGCGCCGCGAGGTGGAGAAGATGCTCGCCTTCGACCGGCAGGCCGAAGACTTCATCGAGACGCCGGTCTTCGGCGTGGCCGCGCGCCTGTTGACGGGCGAGCACGGCGGCGCGGCGCAGGAGGAGGATGAGGCGGCGGGCGCGCCGCAGTCGCCGTCCGGCGCGGCCTTGAGCGCGGCGAAAAGCGAGTCCGCGAAGCGTGCGCAAACTCATTCCGCGTCCGGCTCGATTGACGACGCGCTCTACATCCCCGGCGACGTGCTCGCCGAACGCTACCGCATCGTCGGCCTGCTCGGGCGCGGCGGGATGGGCGAGGTTTACCGCGCCGACGATCTCAAGCTCAAACAGGCGGTCGCGCTCAAGTTTCTGCCCGACACGCTCTCGGCCGACGGGGCTTCGCTCGCGCGCTTCTACCAGGAGGTCAGCGTGGCGCGCCAGATTTCGCACCGCCACGTCTGCCGCGTCTACGACGTGGGCGAATACGAGGGGCAGCATTTCATCTCGATGGAGTTTGTGCGCGGCGAAGAACTCGCCTCGCTCCTGAAGCGCATCAACCGGCTGCCGCACGACAAGGCCGTCGAGGTGGCGCGCCAACTCTGCGGCGGCCTCGCCGCCATACACGACCGGGGCGTGCTGCACCGCGATCTCAAGCCCGCCAACATCATGCTCGACGAGCGTGGCGACGTGCGCATCACGGACTTCGGCATCGCCGCCCTCACCGAGAGCCTACAGGGCGCGCGCGAGGTCATGGGCACGCCCGCCTACATGTCGCCCGAACAACTCGGCGGGCGCGAGTTGACGGCGGCGAGCGACATCTATTCGCTCGGCCTCGTGCTCTACGAAATCTTCACCGGCAAGCGCGCCTTCGAGGCGGCGAATCTCAACGACATGCTGCGCCTGCGCCGCAGCGACACGACGCCGACCAGTCCCTCCAAATTGATCGCCGAACTCGACCCGCTCGTGGAACGCGTCATCCTCCGCTGTCTCGAACGCGACCCGGCTCTGCGACCCGCTTCGGCCATACAGGTGGCGGCCGCGCTGCCCGGCGGCGACCCGCTCGCCGCCGCGCTCGCCGCCGGCGAGACGCCTTCGCCGGAGATGGTCGCCGCCGCGCCCAAAGAAGGGAGCCTGCGCCCGCCGGTCGCGCTCGCGTTGCTGGCGGCGGTGCTCGCCGGCATGACGTTCATCGTGTTCTTCTCCGGCCGGGTGGCGCTCCACCGCTTCGTGCCGCTCAAAAAATCGCCGGACGATCTGAAGGAGCGCGCGGGCGAGATCGCCAGGCGCGCCGGTTATACCTCGCCGCCGCTCGACACCGTGCACGGGTTCGCGGCGGAGCTTGAATATCTGGACTACGTGCAGAGACAAGACGAGTCGCAGGAGCGCTGGGAGAAACTGAAGACCGGGCAACCGGCCGCCATCACCTACTGGTATCGCCAAAGCCCGCGCTACCTGGAGGCTTACGACAACTGGCAGATCAAACCGCACGACCCGCCGAACGAAGTCTCCGGCATGTTGCTCCTGAAACTCGACACGACGGGGCGTCTGACTTACTTCGAAGCCGCGCCGCCGCAGGTGGACGAGACCGCCAATGAAAACACAAACGCAAGTCCGGACGCGCAAGCGAACACGAACGCAAGCTCGGCCGCGAATACGAGCGTGAACTCGAATCCGACCGCGCCCACGGACACGACGGTAAACGCGCCGAGGAACACGACGGCAAACGCGAACGCGAACGCGAACTCACCCGCGAACACTAACCCGCCCGCGAATGTGAACGCGAACACGAGCGCGGGCGCGAACACGGGCGCGGGGGCGAACACGGGCGCGGGGGCGAACACGGGCGCGAATGTTGCGCCCGACTGGTCGCCGATGTTTCAAGCGGCGGGACTCGACCTCGCCGCCTTCCGTCAGGTGCAGTCGCGCTGGACGCCCCCGCGACATGCAGACGCCCGCGCGGCGTGGGATGGAACTTATCCCGGCCGCCCGGATATCCCGCTCAAGATAGAGGCCGCCGCTTATCGCGGCCAGCCCGTCTATTTCGAGTTGATCGGCCCGTGGCAGCGGCCGGATCGGCGCACGCCTTTCGAGGCGAGCGCCGGACAGAAAGCGTTTGTCGGCTTCCTGCTCACCTTCTACTTCGGCGCGCTCGCGCTCGGCGCGCTGCTCGCGTGGAGAAATTTGCGTCTGGGGCGAGGCGACCGCCGGGGCGCGTTCCGCCTCGCCCTCTTCAGCTTCGCCTTGAGGATGATCTACTGGGTCTTCGCCGCGCACCACACCCCGACCGTGGGCGAAGTCGCGGGGCAGTTTCTCATGGCGCTTCAATCGGCGGTCTACTGGGCTTTCTTCATGGGCTTGATGTATCTGGCGCTCGAACCGTTTCTCAGGCGGCGCTGGCCGGAGTGGATCATCTCCTGGAGTCGCCTGCTCGCCGGCGACTTTCGCGACCCGCTCATCGGGCGCGACGTGCTGATCGGCGCCGTGTTCGGCATCGGCCTCCCCGTCGCCACTAACATCCAAGCGCTCGTGCCGCGCCTGTTCAACTCGCGCCCGCCCGCGCTCGTGTTTAATTCAAATCTCCTCTATGAATCCGGCCTGCTCGGTCTGAACCGCTTCATCCCGTTGCTGTCGAACCAGACGGCGTCGTCGCTGACGTTTTCCTTCATCATCATCTCCGTCCTGCTGTTCTTCACCATGCTGTTCCGGCGCGAGCGGCTCGGCATCGCGGCCAGCTGGCTCCTCTTCTACGCCGCCATCAGCTTAAACTTCAGCGACGCGACACCTCTCAGCCTGCTGCTCGGCGTCATCACGCCGACACTCCTGTTCACAGTCCTCACGCGCTTCGGCCTGCTCGCCCTGATCACGACCCTTTTCTTCTCGCACTTCATGCCCTTCTATCCCGTGACCACCGAATTCTCCGCGTGGTATGCGACGAGCTTTCTCCTGCAACTGTTCCTGCTCGGCGCGCTCCTGCTCTACGCCGTCCACACGTCTTTGGCCGGGCAGCCGCTCTTTCGCGGCCGCTTCCTCGAAGACTAGCGCGCGCGTTCGAGTTAATGAAACATGGATACCGGGCGCGCAGATTGATGAGACATGGATACGAGCCGCGCGATTCGTGTAAATTACTTTCGCGCCGCGCAGGCCGGGACTCAGGAGAGCGCGCGACCCCGCGCGGAACTTGCGGCCGAGACGCCACGCGCCGCCGGCCGCCTGAAACACGAGAGGCGCATCGGGGACAGATGAAATTCGCTAAAGTCGTATTCCTGCTGGCCGGCATCTACGGCCTGCTCGCGCTCCTGCCGCAATACTTCATGGAGGCGTACACGGCGCGCGCCTATCCGCCGCCCATCACCCACCCGGAATATTTTTACGGCTTCATCGGCGTGGCCGTCGCGTGGCAGGTGTTGTTTCTCATTCTATCGCGAGACCCGGTGCGCTTTCGCCCCATGATGATTCCCGCCGTGCTGGAGAAACTGGCCTTCGGCGTCGCCGCCCTCGTGCTCTATGCGCAGCAACGCCTGCCCCAACTCATGCTCGCCGGCGGCATCGTGGATTTGATTCTCGCCGCGCTGTTCATCGCGGCTTACGTTAAGACCGCCACCGGACGGGAAGCGAGACGAAAGTAACCGCGAGCCACAACGAAAGTAAGCCACAAGGCGAAATGAACGTAAGCCATGGAACACCCGCCGGGACGACGGCGCAAACGCGCGACGTTCTCACAGGCTCACTCAATGCGCGATGTTCTTACACGCTTAACTCAATGCGCGATGTTCTTACGCGCTCAGTCGATGCGCGACGTTCTCAAAAGTTTACTTAATGCGCGACGCTCTCAGCCGCTTATTTTAGTTCCCACAGGATCGGCGTCTGCGGTTTGAGCGCGCGCTCGACGGCGAGGGCGACGAAGCCCATCGTGTAACGCGCGTTGATTTCGAGGAGCGGGTGCAACCCCCCAGTGTGTTCCAGCGCGTCGAGTCCCGCCGCCCCCGTGTAGCCCTCGCGAAACAATCTCTCGCCCACCAACCGTGCCATGCTTTCGAGTTCCGCGCGCCGTCCCGCATCTATTTCGCGGCCGAGCAGGTAGCCCGTGCCCGTGCCCGCGCCGTTCGTTTGCAAATCGCTGATGCCGTGGAGATTGATTTCGCCGCCCGGCGCGATCTCCAGCGTCACGCCGTACTCGCGCACGCGCTCAAGCCACGGTTGAAAGATGAGCGTTTCGCCCCGTGCAAACTGACGCCGCGCCCAGGTGGCCTGCGCCCCTTCGAGGCGCGCGCCGCGACCGAGCACGCGCTCGCGCGCCGCGAATCCGAACTGATTCTTAATCACCCACTTGTCTCCCGGGCGCGGGCAGGCGCGCGCCACGGTTTCTTCCAGTTCGGCGAAGCTGGCGGCGGCGCGCGCGCCCGCCATCCCGAGGCCGAGTTCCTGTTCCAGCGCATGACTCCACAACTTTGAATTAACCCGCCTGACCGTTTCGAGCGAAGGGCGCGCCGCCACACTCGCGCACATTCTCGCGCCGAGCGCGACCGCGCTCGCCGTCCAGCCCCAGGGCGTAAAGATTCTGCACGCCCCCTGCTTCGCCTTGTCAGGCGTCGCATCGCGCGCCGCCGCTTCGCCGCGCTTTTTCGCCGGGTAGAGCGTCAACAGTTCGACGCCGCGACGCGCCGCCTCGCTCCGCAGGGATTCGGACGGAGACTCTTCGACGAGCAGCGCGTCTCCCTCCACGGCGAGCCGGAGCAGGTGCGGGGCGAGCCTGCGGTTGAGCGCCGCGAACGTGTGCGGCCGCCGGTAGGCCGCGCCCGCGCCGGCGGCCAGTTCCGCCTCGAAGTCCGCGTTCATGTACCAGAGTCTGGAAGTCATCGGTGTCGTTACGTTCGGGGCGCGTGCGCGAAAACGAGCGCGGTCGGCAGGGCGCGCGCGAAGCCGACCGGAAATCGGCCGATTTCGTTTGCCCTCGCGGCAGCTTTTGCGGCAACATCCTGCGCGTATGAATTTATCAGAACTGACCACGCCCGCGCTCGTCTTGGACGTGCGGCGCGTGCGGCGCAACGCGGAACGGATGCAGGCGCGCGTCGAAGGGATGGGCGCGCGCCTGCGCCCGCACGTCAAGACGCACAAGTGCGTCGAGGTGGCGCGACTGCAAACCTCCGCGCTCGGCAGCGCCGCGCTCACCGTCTCCACGCTTGCCGAGGCGCGCTGGTTCGCCGCGCGCGGCTTGACGGATTTAACTTACGCCGTGCCCATCGAACCGGGTAAGTTCGAAGCCGCCATCGAACTCGCCGGAGACTGCGAGCGGCTCGCGCTGCTCACGGACGACGCCACCATCCCCGCACAGCTCGACGCCGCCGCGCGCGCCGCGAACATCACGCTCGATCTGTTTTTGAAAGTTGATTGCGGTTATCACCGTTGCGGCGTCGAGCCGGAGACGAGGGAAGCCTTCGAGATTCCGCGTCGCATCATGGATGCTTCGCACCTGCGCTTCGCCGGCATACTTACGCACGCAGGGCACTCTTACCACAGCCGCGAACTCGCCGAACTGCGCGCGCTCGCGCGCCACGAGCGCGACCTGATGGTGGAGTTTGCCGCCGCCCTGCGCGCGTCGGGCATTCCCGTCCCCGTTGTCAGCATCGGCTCGACGCCCACCATCTCCATGGTCGAACACCTCGAAGGGATAGACGAAGCCCGACCCGGCAACTACATCTTCTTCGACGCCTTTCAGGCGACGCTCGGCAGTTGTCGCTTTGAGGATTGCGCCCTCACGGTGCTCACGTCGGTCGTTCACAGGGACGCCGCCCGGCGCAAAGTGGTGATCGACGCCGGAGCCGTCGCGCTCTCGAAAGATCGCGGCGCGGAGGACGCCGACCCGGCCTGCGGTTACGGGCGCGTGCTCGACCTCGAAGGGCGCGATCTCAACCTGCGCGTCGCCTCGCTTTCGCAGGAGCACGGCATGATCGAAGCGCACGGCGACCACGATGCACTCTTCGATCAACTGAAGGTCGGCACGCGCCTGCGCATACTCGCCAACCATTCCTGCCTGACCGCCGCGCAGCACCCGCACTACAACGTGCTCGACGGGGAGCGCATCGTCGACCGCTGGCAGATTCAACGCGGCTGGTAGCCCGAAAAAAGAGGGGCGGCGGAACAAGTCCGCCGCCCCTCCCTCATTGCTTGAGAACTTAACTAGGCGCGTTTGATGTTGCGCGTCGCGGCAGGGCGGGCGTTCGTTTCGCTGCCGGTCGTTTCCTGTTTCGCCGCGCCCGCTTTGTCTTCGCGGGCGCCCGCGCCGGTCTTTTCGATGCGCGCCGAGATGCGGCGGTCGAGGTCTGCGATCTGTTCGGGCGTGAGGCGGTAGATGTTGGTCTGGTTGTGGTAGAGCTTCGCGCCCGTCACGATGTCCGCGACTTTGAAGCCGTGACCCTCTGCCTTCGCGATCAACTCCTGAATCGTCAACGCCTGCGGCACGAGCGAGAGCGGCGAAGGCTTCTCTTCCAAAGTCTCCGGCACGCTCGCCGCGCGCGGCGACTCCATCGGCAGCTCGTCGCCCGTCTCGCGCTTCATGTGGTTGATGAAATCCGAGAAGGTGACTGCGCCCGTCAACTCGAAGCCGACCTCGAAGGCCGGGCTGTTGCTTTTAACGATCTGGAAGACGCGCACGATCTCGCCGTCGCGCTCCTGCAGCGACACCTCGACCATGATGTCCACGAAGTATTCGAGGCCGCTCGCCGTCATCGGCAGCACACGCCCGACCTCGTTGTCCTCCTTCGCCTCCTTACCCTTCGCCGGAATCTGATCCACGATGACGACCGACTTGCCGCTCTCGATGCACAGGCGGCGCAGGACGCCCTGCAAAATCATCTGGTCGGCGGCCAGTTCTTCGGCCGAGGGCTGTGCGAGCGGATCGTTCGTGCGTTCGCGCACGGCCGCCACCATCTCGCTGTGCTTCGCGCTGAAATACGACGCCCAGGAATCGAGCGCGAAGCAGCCGTAGTTCTGCTCCTGCCCTTCGCCGGAGAGCGCCCAGTCGATGAACTCCGGCAGTTCGTCCGGGTGTTCGATTTCGAGGCCGTCGAAGATCGTGCCGTTGCCTTTGAGGAGGCGCGATTTGCGCTCCACGTCGAAGATGCAGAGACGACCCAGATTCGCCTCCGCCATGCTGCGCACGAAATGGCTCTTGCCGACGCCCGCACCGCCCCGCACCGCCATCACCAGACGCTGTTGACGCGGTCGGCGGCTCAGCGGATTAACTTTCGGTTTCCTTGTGTTGCTCATCACTACCTGCTCCTTCAATAGTGTTTCATTTTTTCGGTGACGGTTCGTTGCGTGTTCGCCCGCCAAAACTTTTTGCGACGCGCTCGGGAGTGCCCATCCAAAAAACTTCAAGCAGCACTGGAGCGTTTTCCTCGAAAACGACGGCACTGTAACACGTTTCGGGCGCGAGTGCAACAATATTTCACAGATGAAACAAAACTGATTCGCGTCCCTCGTGCCGTGCAACAGCGGCGTGCGGGGCGGGGGCGGTTACGTCGCCGCCGCGCCAACTTTGACAAAGCGTGCGAGAACAGTTTTTATAGTTGAGTTGAATTTATCTCGCGGCGCTAAACCGGCGCGCAAGTTTCATCCCGGTAGCAAAAGAAATTTATGGACTTCCACGAAAACATACTCGGCCTCATCGGCAACACGCCGCTCGTGCGGCTCAACCGCCTGACGCAGGGCATCCGGGCGACGGTGCTCGCCAAGATGGAGAATTTGAATCCCGGCTATTCCGTCAAAGACCGCATCGGCATCTCGATGATCGAGGCGGCGGAGCGCGAAGGGAAACTCAAACCCGGCGGCACGATTGTCGAAGCCACCTCCGGCAACACGGGGATTGGCCTCGCGCTCGCGGCGGCGGTCAAGGGTTATCGCTGCACGTTCGTGATGACGGACAAGGCCTCCGTGGAGAAGGTGCGTTATTTGAAGGCGCTCGGCGCGGACGTGGTTGTCGTGCCTTCCTCGGCCAAGCCCGGCACGCCCGATCATTACGTCGTCACCGCCCGCCGCATCGCCGACGAGACGCGTAACTCTTACTACCCGAACCAGTACGCGCACCCGGCGAATCCCGAATCCCACTACCGCACGACGGGGCCGGAAATCTGGCGACAGACCGAAGGCAAGATCACGCACTTCGTCTCAGGACTCGGCACGGGCGGTTCGATCTCCGGCACGGGGCGTTTCCTCAAGGAACAAAGCGCGGACATTAAAGTTATCGGCGCAGACCCTTACGGCTCGGTCTTCAAGACCTACAAGGAGACGGGGCAACTGACGCAGGCGACGCCCTACCTCGTCGAAGGCATCGGCCAGGAGATCATTCCCGAAAACGTGCACCTCAAGTACGTGGACGAGATCATCAACGTCACGGATCGAGAGTCGTTTGAATTGTCGCGCCAACTGGGGCGCATGGAAGGAATCTTTTGCGGCGGCTCGACGGGTACGAACCTCGCGGCCGCGCTCAAAGTCGCACGCGGATTGGACGAGTCCGGCCTGGTCGTCTTCATCGTCTGCGACACGGGCGAGCACTACCTGACCAAGCATCACTCGGACGAGTGGATGAAGGAGAAGCGACTGATCGAGCCGCAGAAGATCACAGCCGGACTCATCAGCGGGACGAAGGGGGGCGGGTCGCCGAAGTCGCTCGTGCTGGTCGCGCCGACGGAACGCACGGCCGACGTGCTGGCGAAGATGGACGAACTCGGCCTCTCCTGCGTCCCCGTGATCGAGGAAGGGAAGTCCGTCGGGTCGCTCAGGGAGAACCGGATGCTGACGAAAGTGCTGGGCAACCGCGAGTTGCTGAACGCGCCGGTGAGCGAGTTGATGGACGCGAGCTTCCCCATCGTCGATGTTGACGAGAGCGCGAGCAAAGTGTCGCGCCACTTGCAGAAGAGTCCGGCGATCCTCGTCGAAGAGTACGGCCGCATTGCCGGCATCATCACGCGCCACGACCTGCTCGACCTGACTCTGGCCGAATAGACGGGCGGCCGCCTGCAGGCTTCCGACCCAATTTCAATTTGCCAGCGACTCGTCGCAGATTTCGCGATAGCTACAGCCGGCGCAACGCGCCGTCTCGTCGTGGCTGCGATGCACGTCCGCAGCCTTTCGCGCCCCGCGCATCTCTGCGAGCAGCGCGAGCAACGCCGCGCGCAACTCGTCCGTGTAATCCACGCGCAACTGCCGGTCGCGATAGCGAATCACGCCGAACGGCACGCGCCCGCCCGTCGTCTCTTCGACCAGCAGGCAGTAGCAGGCGAGTTGCATCAGGTGCGACTCGTAAGGCACGCCGCTCGCCGGACACGCCGCCGACTTCGCCTCCACGGGCACGACGCCCTCTCCCGTCCGCACCAGGTAATCCGGCCGCCCGACGAGTCCGTGCCGGCGCGAAAGCAGGGGCTTCTCCTGCCGCTCCCCGCGCTCGTTCAAAGTAACGGGCGCGATGCGGCCGACGG
This sequence comes from Pyrinomonadaceae bacterium, assembly GCA_035645855.1. Lineage (GTDB taxonomy): Bacteria > Acidobacteriota > Blastocatellia > Pyrinomonadales > Pyrinomonadaceae > JAIVJZ01. The sequence goes on along the minus strand of DASQLU010000059.1, from coordinate 69,370 downwards.
GCGCGCCCGTGTCGCTGTAGATGATTCGACCTTCCGGCAAATCGGCACGGCGCGCCCCGCGCAGCGAAGCCAGCCACGCGCCCGCCGCCGCCAGCAGCAACAGGACGAAGGCCAGAGCCAGAAAAGTTATCGCCATCGCAACACCAGCAGCAAGAGGCCGCAGACGAACGCGAGGATGAAAGCCAACTTCGCGACGAGGCGCATCCTCTGCGCGCCCGACACCTCGCGGCCGTGCGCCAGATGCCAGGTCTCGCCCTCCGCGCGTCGCCCCGCGCCGGACACAGGCTCGTGCCCGTCCGCGCGCAAACGCCAGGCCCGCGCGCAATAGACGTACTCCGCCACCTCCGACGCGCGTATGTACTTGCCCCGTCCGCTCAAAGTCTCAACTTCCTCTCTTGCGCAAGCGTCGAATCCGTAGAAACGCGCCTATGATAAACCAGCGAGGGAGAAGTTGAGCCGTCGAAATGCAAAGGCGTCCGGCGACGATAAAGGCGTCCGGCGACAGTTAAGTGCTGTTGCCAAGCGACGCGGGTTGCCTTATTGTTTTTCGCCATGAGCGGACAACTGGAAAAGATGCGCGGCCGGAGATACGTCGGGGTCGTCGAACTGGCGAGCCAGGCGGCCGGCATTCTGGCCGAGATCGGCACGACGCAGGATCGCGGCACGGTCAGCGCCATGCCCGACGAGCGCACTTTGCGTTACTATCTCGCGGAGGGTTTAATCTCGCCCGCCGGAGAAAAACAGGGCACGGCCTCCGTCTTCGGCCACCTCCAACTGCTCCAACTGCTCGTCGTCAAGAAACTTCAATCCGAACATTTCCCCATTCGTAAGATCAAAGAGCTGGTCGGCGGCAGAACGGAGCGGGAACTGGAGCGCCTCCTCGGCCTCGACACGAAAGCCGGGGCGAAGAACGAAGCCGATAATTATCTCGAACGCTTACTGACCAGATCGACCTCACCCGCCGCCGCCTCTCCAGCCGGTCAAAACTCTGCCAGCCCCGCCCCCGCCGATATGGCGCGCCCCGCCCCGAATTTATCAGCCGCGAAACAATCCGCGCCCTCCGGTCAGGCCACCTGGTCGCGCCTGGAGATCGAGCCGGGTCTGGAGCTACACGTGCGCGGCGATTACGCGCCGCCGGCCGACGCGAAAAACGCGCGGCGGCTCACGCGACTGCTCCTGAGCGCCCTCGAAGGGCAACGCGGCAACAATCGAAAGTGATGTTGCTGAGTTTGTCTAACTAACCGCTGCATGTCTCGCGTTCTATCCCAACTTAGACCCTCCCCTCCCAAAGCCGGACGACTATTGACACTTCAACACCTTGCCCTGTATCTTCCGCCGCGCTGATGTTCCATTAGCCTCACGTCCGCACGCGGAAAGGAAAAATCCATGTCTGCGATAGTTACATTGGCCGCGCTGTTACTGGCCCTTTTGTCTGCTCCTTCGATGACGAGTAAGGGCATCAATCCCGTCCAGCATAGTGAACGCGCCCCGGCTCAGGCCGGCAAAGGCATCAACCCCGTACAGCACAGCGAGTAATTCACTCGCCCTTAAATCAACGGGCAGTTTCGTTCCCCGCTTGAAAAAGACAAGCCTGTCCGACGCTCCGGCGTTTGCGCGGCCTTCTCTTTTCGCGCGCGCTACCGTCCGGCCTGTGTTGTTGGTATCCTGTCAATGCGCGTTGGCCGAAGCGGCGCGCGCGTGTAAAGCGTTTATGTCAAGATACGATTCAGACACGGACGATGCGGTTGTGACCGAGAGCGAGATGCGGCTGTCTAAGCCGCCGCTCTACCAAGTGCTGCTGCACAACGACGACTTCACGACGATGGAGTTTGTCGTCTACGTGTTGCAAAATATCTTCCAGCGATCCGAAATTGAGGCCGTCCGCGTCATGCTTCAGGTTCACCTGGAGGGCACCGGCGTGGCGGGCGTCTACACCTACGAGATCGCCGAGATGAAGGTGGCGAAGGTGGCGGAACTGGCGCGCGCGCACGAGTTTCCTTTGCTCTGCACGATTGAAGAAACAATAAGCTAGAGGTCAGAGGTCAGAGGTTAGAGATCAGTTAAAACAAAGCTGTCTTCACCAACCTCTGACCTCTAACCTCTGACCTCTGCTTTTATGATTACCAGAGAATTACAGGCAACTTTGAGCGCGGCCGTCGCCGAGGCCATCGAACGGCGACACGAATACGTCACGCTCGAACACCTCCTGCTCGCGTTGCTCTCCGACCGCACGGCCGCGAACGTCATTCGCAACTGCGGCGGCGACACCGACGCTTTGCGCCGCGACCTCGAAAAATTCTTCGATGAGCGCGTCGAGCAACTCGCTTTGGAGACGACGCATGTCCCCGAACAGACCGAGATGTTCACGCGCACGCTGCAATACGCGATGCTCCAGGCGCAGGGCAGCGGGCAGAAAGAGATCAACGGCGGCAACATCCTCGCCGCGCTCTTTCAGGCCGAACGCTCCTACGCCGTCTACCTGCTCAGGCAGCAGGGCGTGACGCGCCTCGACGTGCTGAACTTCATCGCGCACGGCATCTCCAAAAACTCCGGCGCGAACGAACCCGCCGGGGGCGACTTCGACGGGGAAGAAGCGGACACCGCACAACAGCAGCAGGAGCAGCGCGACCCGCTCGCGGCCTTCACCGTCAACCTCAACGAGCGCGCGCGCGAAGGCTACATCGACCCGCTCATCGGCCGCAGCGTCGAAGTCCTGCGCACGATTCAAATTCTCTGTCGCCGGCGCAAAAACAACCCGATCTACGTCGGCGAGCCGGGCGTCGGCAAGACGGCCATCGCCGAAGGCCTCGCGCTCAAGATTCAACAGGGAGACGTGCCCGAAGTTCTCGGCGACGCCGTGGTGTATGCGCTCGACATGGGCGCGGTGCTCGCCGGCACGAAATACCGCGGCGAGTTCGAGCAGCGTTTCAAGGGCGTCATCAACGCCTTGAAGAAAATCCCCGGCGCGATCCTCTTCATCGACGAGATACACACCATCGTCGGCGCGGGCGCGGTCTCCGGCGGTTCGATGGACGCCTCCAACATCATCAAGCCCGCGCTCGCCTCCGGCGAACTGCGCTGCATCGGCTCAACCACTTATGCCGAGTACAAAAGCGCGTTTGAACGCGACCGTGCGCTCGCGCGTCGCTTCCAGAAGATCGAGATCGGCGAGCCGACTCTGGCCGAGACCGTCGAGATTCTGAATGGCCTCAAGAGCTACTACGAACAGCATCACGGCGTCACCTATTCGCCCGACGCGATCCAACTCGCCGCCGAACTCGCCGCCAAATACCTGCACGACCGCCTGCTGCCAGACAAAGCGATTGACGTGATCGACGAGGCCGGCGCGGCGATGAAATTGCTGCCGAAGGAAGAGCGGCCGGAGACCGTGGGCACGGCGGAGATCGAACTCGTGCTTTCGCGCATGGCGAAGATTCCGCCGAAAAGCGTCGGCGGTTCGGAGCGCGACCGCCTGCGCGATTTGAAGAGCGAATTGCAGGCGGTCATTTACGGGCAGGATCAGGCCATCGAAAGCGTCTCGAACGCGATCAAACTATCGCGCTCCGGCCTCGGTCATCCCGATAAGCCCGTCGGCTCTTTCCTCTTCTCCGGCCCCACGGGCGTCGGCAAGACGGAACTCGCCAAACAACTCGCCGTCGCACTCGGCGTCGAGTTCATCCGCTTCGACATGAGCGAGTACGCGGAGGCGCACACGGTCTCACGCCTCATCGGCGCGCCGCCCGGCTATGTCGGCTTCGACCAGGGCGGTTTGCTCACCGACGCGATCACCCGCACGCCTTACGCCGTCCTCGTCCTCGACGAGATCGAGAAGGCGCACCCGAACCTCTTCAACATCCTCCTGCAGGTGATGGATCACGCCACGCTCACCGACAACAACGGTAAAAAGGCAGACTTCCGCAACGTCATCCTCATCATGACGACCAACGCGGGCGCGCAGGAATTGAGCGCGGGCGGCATCGGCTTCCAGTCGAACACGACGGGCAAGGGGCAGGGGCGCGGCGCGATTGAACGCGCCTTCAGCCCGGAGTTTCGCAACCGTCTCGACGCGTGGATCGCCTTCGCGCCGCTCAGTTTCGAGGTCATCGAACGGGTGGTCGACAAGTTCGTCAAGGAGTTGAATGCGCAGCTCGCCGAGCGAAACGTGCGGGTCGTGCTCGAAGAGACGGCGCGCGCCTGGCTGGCGGCGCGCGGCTTCGACCGACTCTTCGGCGCGCGTCCGATGAATCGGCTGATCCAGAAGAAGATCAAAGAACCGCTCGCGGAAGAGTTGCTCTTCGGCGCGTCGCTCGCGGCGGGCGGCGAAGTATCCGTCGGCGTCGCGGGCGACGAACTCACGCTCAGCTTCCCGCGCGCCCTTTGAAGTCTGACCTGAGACAAGGAATTAACCGATTCCCACTCGCACCATGTCGGAGACTGAAACTTCAACGCAGCATCCCGCCCTCTTTTTTAAACGGGACGTAAGCTTGATCGATTTCCCCGACCCGCGAGACGCGCCTTTCGGCGACATCGTCGCCGTCGGCGGAAATCTGCACCCGCTCAATCTCCGACGCGCTTACGCGCGCGGCATCTTCCCCTGGCCTGTCGAGGGCTGGCCGCTGACGTGGTTCTCTCCGCTGGAGCGCGCCGTCATCGAGTTTGAGAATTTGAAGATACCGCGCAGCCTCTCGAAAGTAAGACGCCGCGCCCCCTTCCGTTTGACGATTGACGCGGCGTTCCCCGAAGTGGTTCTCGCCTGCGCCCGCGTTAAACGCGCGGACGAGCAGGGCACCTGGATTACGCCGGATATGTTTCGCGCCTATTGCCGTTTGCACGAACTCGGCCACGCGCACAGCGTCGAGGCGTGGGAAGGCGACGCGCTCGTCGGCGGATTGTACGGAGTTGACGCGGGCGGCGCGTTTGCCGGCGAGAGCATGTTCTACCTGCGGCCGAATGCCTCTAAACTCGCGTTGCTGCACCTCGTCGAACACCTCCGCGGGCGCGGGCTCGATTGGCTCGACATCCAGGTGATGACGCCCCACATGCAAGCCTTCGGCGCGCGCACGCTCAGTCGTTGTGAGTTTTTGGAAAAACTCGCCGCCGCGCGCCTGCGCAATCTGAAACTGTTCGGTGCGGATTCTTAGCTAACTCGATTAGCCGGATGCAACTTAGACGCACCGGGAAAACGAAAGCTGCCGAATTTGAATTTCGCCCCGACCGGCAAACCCCCCGCAAGCGTGACCGGCGGCGGCCTTGTCTTGCTTCGGCGACGCGAAGCCCTTGACGCGCACACGCGGTTGCGCGCAAACAACGCGAACTCAATCGAGGAGGACGTGTGCGCGACGGTCGATACGGGTTTGCTGCCCGAAGGCGGCGCACGGCGGCAGTTGGGTACGCCCAACTATCATCAACCGTTGCCATACAGGCAGGCTGAGGAAAGTGTAGGGCTGAATTAGGCGTTGCGAAGGCTCGGGGGCGGTTGAATCCAACTTCTCCGGGGCGGGAGAGTGGTGATGTCGAATGAAGAACAATGGCTGCTGCGTATCGAAGGCGCGCTCAACGCGCATTTCTTTCAGCCCGACGGCAGCAGCCGTCCCGGCACGGACTGGGCTGTCGGGCTGAAGAGAGGCGAGCAGACCTACAACGTGATCGTGAGAGCTTACCTGGACGAGGGGATGACCAGACGCGCGCGGCGCGACACGGAGTACCAGGGACAGACCGTGTTGGGTTATGTGAGCGATTTGCTGGAGCAGGGATGGACGCCCGAACAGGGCGGCGAACTGTCGATCACCATCCGGAACCCGACGGGCGAGATTGAAGAGACGAAGCCGTGGTGGAAGTTGTGGTGAAGAAGTTTCGCGCAAGCGATCCGCGCGCCGCCACGGTGTCGCAGTAAGCACGGCGACAAGCGCAGGCACACGCGCGCCCGTCTCGAAGTTGCAGCGGAAGAGGCCTCCCCCATCTTGTCTAAAGATCGGGGAGGCCTCCGAGCGTGGTCTCTGCTTTCCGCCGTCACTGCTTTCCGCAGGGGCGTGGATTGAACTCGCGCGTGGGCTTCGCTCGAATCTCCCACGGCGTTTGTGAATCAACGCCCGGCGTTCTTGTGATAGTTCGGGTAGGCGGGTTTGCGCGGCGCGGGCAGTGGGTTTTTGCGGAGCGCATCCATGACGACTTCCACGGCCTTTTCCAGTTGCGTGTCGCGTCCCTGCCGCCAGGCCTGCGGATCGAGTTCGACCTCGACGTCGGGCGCGACGCCCGCGTTTTCGACTTCCCATGCGCCTTCCGGGCTGTAGAAGGCGACGCGCGGTGCGGTGACGGTTCCGCCGTCGATGAGTTGCGGGTAATCGTAGATGCCGACGAGGCCGCCCCACGTGCGCTTGCCGATGAGCGGGCCGATCTTGGCGCGGCGGAAATACCAGGGCAGGGCGTCGCCGCCGGAACTGGAGTAGCCGTCTATGATCATCGCCTTCGGGCCGTAGATCGCGCCGACGGGCGTGGTGAAGTCTTCGCCCTCGCGCGTCGCCCAGTAGTTCATCAGCGGGCGGCGCAGGTAGTCTATGAAGTAGTCCGCGGCCGTGCCGCCGCCGTTGTAACGCTCGTCGATGACGGCGGCTTCCTTGTCGATCTGTGCGAAGAAGTAGCGGTTGAAATTCGTGTAGCCGCCGACGGAGGTGTTCGGCAGATAGACGTAGGCCACGCGGCCGCCGCTCATCTCCGAGACCTTCCGGCGGTTGCCCTCGATCCATGCGAGGTTGCGGAGTCCCGACTCGCTCCCGACGGGTACGACCGTCACTTCGCGCGCGCCCGTGCCGTCGGCGTTCGACCCCACCTTGATGAGCGTCTGCTTGTTCGCCGTGCCCTCGAAAAAGCTGTAGATGTTGTCCGAGGCGCGCAACTCGCGGCCGTTGACGGCGAGCAAATATTCGCCGACGCGCACCTGCACGCCGGGCTGCGTGAGCGGCGCGCGCAGGCCGGGGTTCCAGTTTTCGCCGTTGAAGATGCGCGCGAAGCGATAGCGTCCGCTCTCGACGCGGTAGTCGGCTCCGAGCAGGCCGCCGGGGACGTTGTTGACCTGCGGCGTGTCGCCGCCCCCCGTGTTGTGGTGGCCGACGACGAGATTTCCGAGCGATTCCTGCAAGAGGTAGTTGAGGTCGGCGCGATGCGCGAGTCCTTCGACGTAAGGGTGGTAACGCTTTTCGGTGGCGACGATGTCGAGGCCGTGGAAATTCGGGTCGTAGAAAAAGTCGCGCTGGATGCGCCACGCTTCATGATAAATCTGCCGCCACTCGGCGCGCGGGTCAACGCGCACTTCCAGCGCGGCCGTGTTGATCTGTCCCTCGCCCGGCTTCAAAGGCTGCATCGACGGGACGATGAGCCAACGTCCGCCGCCCTGCGCGCCGCCCTGCCCGCCGCCTTGTGCGCCGCCCTGCCCGCCGCCGATTTGCAGGAGCATCTTCTCGCCGTTGGCCGACACGTCGAAGGACGTCACGCCCTCCGTCACTTTCTCGACACGCCGTTTCGACAGCTCGAAGCGGTGCAGGATGAAGCCCGGCGCGTCCGCCCCCGGCGGGGCTTCGAGGAGAAAGAGCGTGCCCGTCTTGCCCTCGCGCATCCCCGCGTAATTGCGCGCCGGGATGGGCAGCGCGAGCACGCGCTGATCTATGCCCTCGAAATCTATCCGCACGGGTTCCGGCTTTTTGGCCGCCGCGCCGCGCACGGCCGCCGCGCCGCCCGCCATCGCCGCGCCGCCCTGTGACGGCGGCTCCTGTTGAAGTTCCGGGACGGACGCGAAGGCGGTCTCGCTCAAGTCTTCGGCGGCCGGGGCGTCTACGTGCGACGAGTTTGCGTCCGTTGCAAGCGTCCCGCTCGCGTCTCCGTGGGACGAGGTTGTGTCCGCGAGCGACGAGGTTATGTCCGCCGCGAGCGGCGCGGGCGTGACCGTGGGCGAAGGGGCGGGGCGCGGTTCGCCCTTGTCCTCCGGGTTGTTCGTCTTCTGTTCCTCAGTGAATTTCTCCTCGTCGCTTTCGGGCGCAAGCGGGGAGGGGAGGTCTCCGCGCAGCACGACGACGTAGGCCGAGCGCGTTACGGGGCGGTCGAAACTCGACATGTCGAGCCAGCCGGAGGACGGCCCGGCGTTCGTCGAGGCCGTGAAGTAGAGGTGCTTGCCGTCGCGGTCGAAGCGCGCGAAGCGTGCGTCGCTCATGTTGTCCGTCACCTGATGCGTCTTGTTGGCTTCGAGCGCGTAGATGAAGACGGTGGAGAGGCGGTTCCTGAGTTGCTTCGTGTAGGCGATGAAGCGCGAGTCGGGCGACCAGGCGGGGTCGAGCACGCGAAAGGGGTTGTCGTAGGTGTTGGTGTCGACCTTGACGGGCGCGGCCGCAGCCTTCTCCACATCGACGTACCAGAGGTTGAGCCGCTTGTCCGTGAAGGCGAGCTTCTTCGAGTCGGGCGACCAGACGGGCGAGTAATAGTAGGAGGGGGCGCTGCCGAGGGGGATTTTTTTCACTTCGCCCATGCCGGTCTGCCGCCGCAGGTGCAGCGCATACTCGCCCGACTCGTCGGAGAAGTAAGCGATCCACCTGCCGTCGGGCGACCAGGCGGGGTCGCGCTCGGCGACGCCCGAAGTGTTCGTCAGATTGCGCGCGTCGCCCTTCTCGGCCGGGACGGTGATGATCTCGCCGCGCGCCTCGAAGAGAGCGCGCGCGCCCGTGGGCGAGAGCGACGCGTTGGAGAGGTTCTGCGCGACGCGCGCGAAGCGCGGCCGCACCGACGGCAGATCGCCCGCCACGCGCACGGGGATGCGCTTCGTCCGCCCTGAACCGAGATCGAGCGTGTGCAGCGTGCCGAACTGCTCGTAGACGATCACGCCGTCGCCCGCCGCGGCCGATTTGATGTCCAGCCCTGTGTTCTTCAACGCCTGCGCGACGCGCTTCGTGCGCGTGTCGTAGGAATAGAGCGTGACGCTGCCGTCGCGGTCGGAGAGAAAATAGATGCGTTCGCCGATCCACATCGGGTTGAAGTCGTTCGAGTTTTCGCGCGGCAGTTTCTCGATGCGCGAGTCGGCCAGGTCGGCGATCCAGATGGGCGTCGTGCGCCCGCCGCGATATTGCTTCCACTGCGTGAAGGCGCGCAGGAAGGGCACATAAGCGACGCGCCGCCCGTCGGGCGAGTAGCTGGCCTCGGAGGCCTGCGGGAGCGGAACTTCGGAGGGGTTCGCGCCCGCGAGCGGCATCGTGAAGAGGCGCGGCGCGAAGGTCTGGCTGTCGCGCTGCGAGCGGAAGAGGACGGCCGAGCCGTCGGGCGTCCAACCCGCCACGATGTCCGCGCCGGGATGATACGTCAGGCGGCGCGGCACGCCGCCCGTCGCCTCTACGAGATACACGTCGGCATTGCCCTCGTAGTCGGCCGTGAAGGCGATGAGCTTGCCGTCGGGCGAAAAGAGCGGCGAGTTCTCGGTTCCCATGCCGGTCGTCAGGCGTCGCGCATCGCCGCCCTCGCGCCCGACCACCCACAGGTCGCCGGCGAAGACGAAGGCGACGAGGTCGCGGCTGACGGACGGGCTGCGCAGGATGAGCGGCGTCTCGGTCTGCGCTGAGGAAGCGGCTCCGCCGAAGACGGACAGCAGGAGTAGGAGGGCGAGAAACGGTCTGTACATGTTGTTTGGCTCCGAAGAAGTAAAAGATAGACGGCGCTATGGACGGCGCTAACGGTCACCGGGTGCGAGCTACTTTAACGAGGCGGCGCGCCCTTTTGTTTCGGCCGCCGCCGCAAGCGCGCGGGCAGCCGAGGCTTTGGCGTGGCCGGGAATGTAAGTTATATCTCTTGCGGATCGAGAGCGGCAACCACCGCGACCTGAAGCGCGCGCCGCAGCGAATATGACGATCAGCGTCGATGCGTTGATGCGTCGATGTGTCGGGCTGAATGGGCGGACACGGGTAAAAACGCGCGCGTGCGGGTTCATTAACAATTCGCGTCAATTCGAGGAGCTTGGGCATGAGGCGTAGAAACTTTTTGACGAGGGCGGGCGTGGCCGTCGCCACACTTCCACTGGCGGCCGGGCTGCTGCGCGGTCAGACGAGCGCGCCGGGCGGTCTCATACGCCCGCGCGCGCTGCGTGCGGGCGACGTGGTGGGGCTGGTGACGCCCGCCACCGAAGTGCCCGACCCTGATCGCCTCGCGCTCGCCGAACACACGATCAGGCATCTCGGCCTGCGCGTGCGGCGCGGCCGCAACGTCGGGCGCAGGCTCGGCACTTACCGCGAGTCTGTCGAGACGCGGCTCGATGATCTGCACGCGATGTTTCGCGACCCGGAAGTGCGCGGCGTCTTCGCCATTCGCGGCGGCTACGGCTCGGCGCACCTGCTCGACCGTGTCGATTACGACCTCATCCGCCGCAACCCGAAAGTCTTCGTCGGTTACTCGGACATCACCGCGCTGCACCTCGCCATCAACCGCCACGCGCGCCTCGTCACCTTCCACGGCCCCGTCGTGCTCTCGCGCTTCACGGACTACACGCAGCAGCACTTTCGCAAGGCGCTCTTTGAGACCGCGCCGCCGGGCAAGCTCACAAACCCGCCGGAGACGAACGAAATGCGCCCGGCGCACGCGCTGCGCACCGTGCGCCCCGGCGCGGCCAGCGGCCAACTCGTCGGCGGTAATTTGTCGCTCGTCGTCTCCACGCTCGGCACGCCCTACGAGATCGACACGCGCGGCAAAATTCTCTTTCTCGAAGACGTGGAAGAACAGGCTTACAACATCGACCGGATGCTGACGCAGCTCCGGCTGGCGGGCAAACTCAGGGAGGCTGCCGGCGTTATCTGGGGCGAGTGCGACGGCTGCGGCGCGCGCGATTACAAGCCTTCGACCGTGCTGCCTTTCACGGTGGGCGAGGTGGTGGACAACCTGCTCGGCGCGCTCGGCGTGCCCGTGCTCTCCGGGCTGACCATCGGCCATACGAACGATCAACTGACGCTGCCCCTCGGCGTGCGAGCCACGCTCGACGCGACGGCCGGGACGCTCGACATCCAGGAGGCGGGCGTCGTCTGACGCGCGCATGGCGGGAGATACACGCGAGGCCATTGACGGAAGATACCCGTCAGGCCATAAACGAAACGCGTCATGGCCGCGACCCACGGCTGATAGCCTGTCCGTTACGGCTGCGCGAGAGGCGCGCAACTCGCGTCCGACTCGCGCACGCACCCGCGCGCCGCTTCTTGCGTCCGACTCGCGCACGCACTTAGCGCGCCGCCGTTTCGCGTGACTTCAACTCAAGCCGGCTTTAGTTTGAGCCACAAACGCCTGCCCGCCTCGGTCGCTTCCAGCCGCCGCGCCGCGTTGAGACTGACGAGCCCGCGTTCGATGAGTTCGGCGATGCCGATCTTCGCGGCATCCTCATCCAAATCCGCATCCCTGCCGAGCACGCCGTCGATGATCCAGCCCGCCAGTCCCACCCGCTCGCTATCGGCCGAAACGGCCAGGCGTTCCGGGCTGTAACGCCCGTTCAATTCGGAGACCACGCCGAGCAGGGCAGTGACCGGCGCGTCCAGTTCTCCCGGCGCGGTGCTGCGCGCGCCGGGGGCTTCCGCTTTTTTCGGGATGTTCTGCGCGTGCATCTCCGCGTCGCTCAGGGGCAGGGAAGTTTGCGCCGCGCGTGTTATTTCACGCAGTTGATAACTGGCGGACACGCCCCGCGCGATCTGGTCTTCGTAAAGCAGGAGGGTACACGCGGCGTCGAGCGCGGCGTAGCGCAGTTGCTTGAGGGCGAGCGGGCGACGCCCCCAATCGCCGCGCTGTTCGCTTTTGTCGAGTTGGAATCCGAGGTGCGCCTGCGCCTGCGCCTGTAGTGAATAGCGCTTCTCGCCGTTGCGGCGCGCCGCCAGCATCGTGTCGTGAATCGGCGAAGTGTGGATGCGGAAGTGGCGCGCGAGGCGCACGGCGTCGTATGACGCATTGTGGATCGCTTTCGGCACGCGGCTCGACTCCAGACCGGGGCGCAGCCCTTCGAGGTCGAGTCCGGCGAGCGCATCGACGACGGCGACGCGCAGCCGTCCCCCTTCGCGGAAAGCAAGCTGGATGAGGGCGACGCGCTCGACGTGTCTGTCCCACCAGTTGACCGTCTCGATGTCGAGCGCGAGCGCCGGAGCAGACGCCAGCCGGGCGGCCAGGGCGGGGAACTCCTGCGGGCTGTTGATGAGTTTGATGCTGAAGTCCAACATGCAACCATTATAAGCCGCATCCCGCGTCGAACGGTGTCAGGCCAACACGGATGGGTCTCGGCGAAGCGGCGCGCCCTCACGCGACGCGCGCCGCCCCGAGTGGAAATCGCATACGTCTCGTTGACGTGCGTCCGAACAGTTCGCGGACTCGCGCGTGAGACGGGGCATCACAGGCTTGCGATGCGGCGTTCGAGTTCGGCGGCGACCTGTGACGCCTCCGCGCCCGCATCGAATCTGACGGGTTCGCCGAACACGACGGCGACCTGTCCGCGCGGCGCGAAATATTGCTTGCGTCGTTTGAGTTCGTATAAGCCGCTGAGCTTCACCGGCACGACCGGCACGCCCAACTCGGCGGCCAGCACTCCGATGCCCGTCTTGAACGGGCTCATACGCATCTGGCCGCGCGGCGCGCGCACGCCTTCGGGAAAGACGAGCACGCTTTCGCCGCGTTCGACGCACGCGCCCGCGTAGGCGAAGCTGCGGCGAAAGCCGCTTTGTTTGGGCAGCGGAAAGACCTGGAAAAATGTTGCGACCAGCACGTACTGCGCGAGCAGTCGCCAGCGTGTGAGCCGGCTTGTGCCCGCCGGCGGGTGAAGCCAGTCGCGCAGGCGTTCGCCGTCCATCGCAATCGACAGGCGTCGGCGCAGGTGCGCGGGCAAAGCCGCGAGGATCAGCGCGTGGTCTCCGAGCGTGACGTGATTGGCGACGAACAGCGCCGGGGCGTCGTCGCCCAGTTCGTCCAGATGCTCGCGCCCCTCGACGCGCATCCGGCCGAGGACGAGCGTGATCGGCAGCACGGTTGTGTAGAAGAGAAACGCGCGCAGCCATTTGACGGGGGCGGCGCGGCTCCACGCGTGATAAGGATACTGCGCGCCGCGCGCCTCAACATCTTCCGGCCTCTCGCCGCGAATCAGTTTTTCCAAGTCACCGACGGTCGTCGCGGCGGTGAAAGCGGCCTCGTCGATCTCGATCCCGTAACGGTCTTCGAGCGCGCTGAGCAGTTCGACGCGACCGAGAGAGTCGATCTTTAAATCCGTCGCCAGATTCGCCGCGGCGTCGAGTCGCGCGGGTGCGTCGCCGCTCAGGCGCGCGGCTTCCGCGACGATGAAGGAACGCGTTGCGAGATCGTGCCCGCGCATGTTCGCGTGCCCGGCGGGCACGTCGCCCGGCACATCGCCCTTCGCGCCGTCGTCTCGCCGGTTGAGCTTGGCAAACACCTCCGCCGCGACTTCGCGTTTGAGCACTTTTTGCGTGGCCGTGCGCGGGAAATCCAATTTCGTCCAGACGAACCAGCGGCGTATGCGTTGATGCTCCGCGAGGTCTCGGTTGGCGCGCTCAACGATGGTCTCGACCTTCGCCCCCGCGTCGCGCAGGATGAGGACGCCGAGCGGTTCCGCGCCGCGCGCTCCCTCCCACGCGACGACGCAGCTCGCGCGCACTTCGGGCTGCCGGTTCAGCGCGGCTTCGAGGTCTTCCGGGTAGACGTTCAGCCCCGCCGCCGTGACGATGACATCCTTTTTCCGACCCTTGAAGTAGAGGTTGCCGGCGGCGTCCATCTCGCCGATGTCGCCTGTGCGCAGCCACCCGCCAGCGTGCGCGTCGATCTCGCCGCGCTCCGACCAGTAGCCCGGCGAGACGCTCGCGCCCTGCACGATGATTTCGCCCGTCTCGTCGAGTTTGACTTCGTAGCCCGGCATCAATTTGCCGATTGAGCCGCGACTCTGTTTGAACGGGTGATTCACGGAGATGAGCGAAGCCGTCTCCGTCATGCCGTAGCCTTGCAGGACGGCGAATCCGAGCCGCCGCCAGAAGGTGTCCGTCTCTTCGTCCAGCGTCGCGCCGCCGGAGAGAAAAGCCCAGAACTTCCAGCCGAAACGGCGATGCACACGGCGAAACTTCCACCACCTGCGCCAGAATTTCATCCCCTTCGCGGCGGCCGCGAGCGCGCCCAGTTCGCCGCCGTCGCCGCGCGCGGCCGCGTCGCGCCGCACCCATTCGCCCAGACCTTCGAGCAGGCGCGGCACGAGGACGATGACGGAGATGCGCGCTTCGCGCGTGCGGCGGACGATCTCGGCCGGGTTCAGAGAATTTTGAAAGTGAACTTCGCCGCCCAGCAGTTGCGGCACGAAGACGCCCATGAACTGCCCGAAGACGTGGCTCAGCGGGACGAGATTCAGGAAGCGTATAGGATGAAAGAAACGCTCCCACTTGAGATACTTTTCGATCTCCGTTTCGAGCGGCCGGAGGTTCGCCAGCAGGTTGCGGTGCGTGAGCAGCACGCCCTTCGGAGCCTGCGTCGTGCCGGACGTGTAGATGATTTCGACGAGCGCGTCCGCGTCTATGCCTTCCACGCGGTAAGGATCGGCCGACAGGTGCGCGACGCTTCGTTCCAGCTCGTCGAGCGCGAGACGCGGGGTGTCTAAACCCGCGAGCGCGTGCAGACCTGCATCCGCCAGCAGGAGGCTCGCAGACGTTTGCCGCGCCACGGTCGAGACGAATTCGCGTGTGCTCTCTTTATCGAGCGGCACGACCACCGCGCCGCGCAGTAGGCAGCCCCAGAAGGCCGCCACCCATTCGGGGCTGTTCTCGCCGCACAGCAACACGCGCGCGCCGCGCTCGATGCCCCGCGCCTCCAACTCGCGCGCGAGCCTGCGCGCCGCAAACACTACACGCTCATACGACCAGCGCGCCCGTCGCAATCCGCGCGCGCGCACGATCATCGTCTCGTTCCCGCGACGCAGGTAGTCGTCCAGATAACTCAGGAGAGTTTCACGGCTTGAAGGAAGGGAGGTAGTGGGTGACGAAAACTTCATCTCAGGTGAATTATAAATCCCGGACTCCAATAGTGAAGCGGACGGAAAAATCGAGCGGCGTCACGCTTTGATTTGTGCCCCGCGCGTCCTAGCTTTGATTTGTGCCCCGCGTGCCCTGTGTGCGTGCGCGCTCTCTATCTCCCTCTCTCTCTGTGTTCGCGCCGGCGAGCGGCGATGTTTTTTGAGACTTCGCCGGCGCGGACACAGCGTACACACGGGGCGCGGGGAGGGGAATCGCCATTAGGACACTATTTGAAAGTTGCTCTCAGGCAGCCGAAAATTTATTCGCCACCCTGCTCGCGCGGCGTGAATGGTTTAAGCTATAGCCATGAACGAGAACGTGAGTCCTTCCTTAAACACGACGACGGAGCGGCCGGCCGAGCCGCGAGTTGAATACGAGCGCCGGCGCGACGAGCGCCGCGCGGAGGCGGAGCGGCAGATGAATCGCTTTCGCACGTTCGGCATACTGCGCCTCGCGATGCTGTTCGTCGCACTGGTGGTCGGCTGGCTCGCATATACGCGGACGGTCGCATGGTGGTGGCTGCTTCCCCCGGTCGTCGCCTTTCTCGTGCTGGCCGATTTCCAGCAACGCATCACACGGGCGCGGCGTCGCTCTGAGCGCGTGGCCGCGCTCTACGAAGAGGGGTTGGCACGGCTCGACGATCTCTGGGCGGGGAAGGGGGCGACGGGCGAGCGTTTTCTCGACCCCGCTCACCCCTATGCCGAAGACCTCGACCTGTTCGGACGCGGGTCTCTCTTCGAGTTGCTTTCGCGAGCGCGCACGCGCGCCGGTGAAGAGACGCTGGCAAACTGGCTGCTCGCGCCGGCCGCGCCGGAAGTGGTGCGTGCCCGCCAGGACGCGATTGCCGAACTTCGCACACGGCTCGACCTGCGCGAAGACCTGGCCTTGCTCGGCGAAGGCGTCCGCTCCGGCGAAGACGCGAAAGCCCTGGCGGAGTGGGCTGCCGCCCCGCCGTGGCCGCTCTCTCGCGGCACACAGTTGACGGCGCACGCTCTGGCGCTCGCCGCGCTCATCACGCTCATCCTCTGGGCTGCGGGTTTCGGGGGGGTGCCGTTTCTCGTGGCGCTCATCGTGGGGCGGCTTTACGCCTTCCGCACGCAGGCCACGGTCGAGGGCGTCGTGAGCGCCGTGGATAGTCCGGGGCGCGACCTGATGCTGCTGTCGGAGGTGCTGCGCCGCTTTGAAGCGGAACGCTTCGAGAGCCCGCGCCTCGTCGAGCTGCGCGCGGCGCTCGATGTCGAAGGGCTGGCGGCGTCGCAACAGATCGCACGGCTCAATCGCCTGATCGATCTGCTCGACGCGCGGCGCAACATGCTCTTCGCGCCGCTGGCCTTCGTCCTGCTCTGGTCGCACCAGTTCGCCATCGCTATCGAAAGGTGGCGTCAAAGCTCCGGCCCCGCCGTGCCGCGCTGGCTGGCCGCCGTGGGCGAACTCGAAGCGCTCGGCTCTCTGGCCGGCTACTCCTACGAGCGCCCGGACGATCCTTTCCCCGAACTGTTGGAAGGCGGCGCGCGCTTCGAGGGCGAAGGTCTCGGCCATCCGCTCATTCCGAAAGCGCGCATCGTTCGCACAGACCTGAGCGTGTCGGACGAGCGACGGGGCGTGCTCGTCGTCAGCGGCTCGAACATGTCGGGCAAGAGCACGCTGCTGCGAACGCTCGGAACCAACACGGTGCTGGCTCTCGCCGGTGCGCCCGTGCGCGCTCGCTCTCTCAAACTCACGCCGCTTCAGGTGGGAGCTTCGATACGCGTGCAGGATTCGCTACAGGCCGGGGCTTCGCGTTTCTACGCGGAGATCATGCGCTTGCGTCAGATCGTGGAATTGACAAAAGGCAGCCTCCCGGTCTTTTTTCTGCTCGACGAGATTCTCCACGGGACGAACTCACATGACCGGCGCATCGGGGCTGAAGGCGTAGTGCGCGGCCTCATCGAACGCCGCGCCATCGGGTTGATCACGACGCACGACCTGGCGCTGGCGCGCATCGCCGAAGAACTCGCCCCGCGCGCCGAGAACGTACACTTCCAGGATCATCTCGAAGACGGAAAGATGACCTTCGACTACCAGTTGCGACCCGGCACGGTGCAGAGAAGCAACGCCCTCGAATTGATGCGGTCGGTGGGACTTGAAGTCTAGAAGCGGTCTCCTAAATACCCGTGCCGGCATTTCGGTATGGTGCGAGGCGAAGAACTAACTGACGAACAATGGGCGGTCATCGAGCCGCATCCGCCTGACCTTCTCAGTCGCGAAGACGGACTTCGCGCCGCCACTGCCGCCGCTGGAAGCTCGAACGTTTGAACGCCTCGCTCCGGAACTTTCGTCGCATTGCGATGCGCTTCGACTACTATGCGGAAAATTATCCCGGCTTCGTGCATCTCGGCTGCATCAAGATTTTGTTGAGGTGCTATTTATGAGAGGCTTCTAGTAATGCTTGCGTCGGGAGAGCGTCGGAGCATGTGAAGATTATCTGCCACCTTTCGGTTTAGCGCCGGAATTGTCCGGCCTGAGTGCCCACCTCAAGTTTTCCTCAACCCCGCAAATGTAAAGTCCCGGCTGTTCCCTTCGCCCCCAGCTAACAACCTGTTTCTCGCCGGCGTTGCCGGTCAAAGGAGTCTCATATGAAACGTTCCGGGTCTCGTTTATCGTTCCTCGTCATACTTTTCCTCGCCATCGGGATCACCGCGCCCGCCGCCGACCTCGGGGAACTTCAACTCGTCGCCGCCCGCGCTACCACCAATGTCACGGACGGGATCAGGTATGTCTGTTTTGTCACCGCCGATGACTACATCTGCATCCCGTATGGCGCGGAATTACCGCCCGGTAAACCGCAGGCGTCGAGCAGTCAGGTCAACTGCCTGCTCGCCGTCGGGGCAAGTATGAAGCAAAACAATCCGAAAGACGCCTCGCAGGGCTTCGACCCACTCGGCATAGTTTACTTTGGTCGTACCACCTGCAATCGTCCTGTGCCGAACCTGAACGACAATCCGGGCGACACGGGCGTGCGCTTCATCGTCGGCGCAGAAGTTCCCGTGACGATGAGCGGGCAGGCCTTCCTGAATTATTTCGACGCTGCTAATCCTACCGCCCGGCAGCCGGTGAACCACGGCCTGGACGCAAGGAACATGCTCGCCGCTCCTTACAGCGAAACGAGCGTCGCGCCTTACAACACGCAGACGACCGACAACTGGGGCTTGAGCCGGGGGCTGTTCTACCGGACGCTGAACACGAACGACCTGGATAATTCCTACGTCATCACGCACGGGGTGCGATTGGAACTGCCCGCGGGGTGGTTATGGGTGAGCGTGCCGCCGCAATGCGGGGGCGGCCTGACGCGCACCGTCGTCTGCAATCAGGAGAGCCTGCCGTTCCAGATCGGCCTCAATCCGGGCGAGCCAATGCCCGCGCCCTAAGCTCGCCTTTGAAGTTTAAGGCGGGGGCTGTCGCGGCCTCTTGCGCCGCCGCCCCCGCCTTGATGTTTTGGTCACACGCCGCTCGCGGTTCGCGTTAAGGAACGCGCCTCAAAGTCAGTCGTAAAAGAAGGCGCGCTTCAACGTCATTCGTAAACTTCCCGACGTTGAAGCGCGCCTTATCCGGCGAAAGCCCGCGGCCGTCTTACTTCGCGGCCGCCAGAGCAAAATTCTCGCGCGCTCTCTCTATCTTCTGCCAGTGGTTCGGGCTGATGCGCTGCGTTCCCCAGACAAGCTCCGCCGGGGCATTCGCCTGCGGGACGAAGACGCGCAGAGCGAGCAGCCCGCCGTAACCGCCGAACTGCTTCGGGTTGACCCACCAGGCGGCGCTCGGGTCCCAGAGCCTGATCTCGTTATCGCGCACCACGACGGCGCAGCCTTCGTGATAGATCAGATCATCCTTGATCCAGTGGACGGAGGCGTCGCTGTTGTTCCAACTGATAGCCCACTGGCGCGTGGCCTCTTCCGTGTACTGCTGGATGAACTGCGCGTGATAGCTCTTGACTCCGCGCGCGGCGAACACCTCCTGCGTCAGCGCGGCCAGCACGCCGCAATCGAGCGTTTTCCGCTCGACGGCTTCGCACCAGTAAATCGGCCACGTGGAAGGCCCCCAAGTGTATTTCTGACGTATCCAGCGCGGCCCGGTAAGGGTGTTTCCCGCATTCAGTCGTGAGTAGTCGGTCGAGAGCACCCACTCGCGCGCCAGATGGCAACACTGTGTGCCGTGATGCGAGATCGTGGACGCCGGAAAGTTTTGCCACTTTTGCATCGCCGCGCTCGTGTCGGCGAAATCAGTTTCGTTGAATTCGATTTTACCCTCGGCCAAAGACATAAGACATGCTCCTATCGTAAGCTCCCGCGTCACAGAAAACCAGAACGTCGCCGGGGCGCACGCCCTCCGGCAACTCGACGTTTGACGCCACCACGTCGTGTTCCATACAAAGTCTGCCCAACAGATGGGTCTTCCCGTGTCGCAGGGTTTGCCATTCCCCCGTCTGCCTGTCCTGACGCAGAATCCGGTGCGGTTGAAAAAAGTGCATCGGCAGTTCGGCAATCGAGCCGTCCACGACCGCCTCCGTCGAGACCTCTTCCGCCGAGTCTTCAAACTCCAGCAGGCGCATCGCCACGGCCATCGAAGGCTGAGCCATCGCCTTGCCGGGTTCGGATATGATCTGCTTGACGAAGGGCAGGAAGTCGCGTGCACGCGAGATGGCTTTGGCGAACTGATCGCCTGATTCCGTGTGAAAGTCGTCCGGGAACCAGCCGCCGCCGACATCAAGGCATTCGATCTGGCGTCCCGACAACGTCTCGATGGAGCGACACCAACGCAGGACGGACTCGTAGAGATGCCACCATTGCCCGACGCCGATGTTGCTGCTCGCCATGTGGAAATGGACGCCGAACGTCGTGTCGCGCGGCAAAGTCTCAATCGCGTCCACGAGTTGTTTGAGCGCGTCGGGCGTGTCCACCGGAATCCCGAAGCGAGAGCCGACGGTCGGCGTGCGCAGGCGCACCCCGACGATTTTGGATTGCAGCTCTTTGCTCTTCAGGCTCGCCACCACGCGCCGCAAGTCCGGGAGTGAGTCACAGAAGACGGCATGGATAGGCGCGTCGGGCAAAAGTCCTTCAGGCCACCATTTGCCGGGGCCGTTCAGGATCACCTGATCGGGTGTGAATCCGGTCTTGAGCGCCTTTTGCACTTCCAGCAGGCTGATGGCTTCGGCTAAAAAGCCGGACTCTTTCGCTATCCTGAGCAGCCTCTCATCGGGGTTCGTCTTGAGACTGTAAGCATTCGTCACCGTCAGCGCCGGAGTGCTGAGTTTGGCGGCGAGGTCGGCGGCGCGTTTGAAGAGGTCGGACGCGGTGCTTTCGAGAAACAGCCACGAGGGCGTCTCCATCTCTGCGAAGTCGTAAGTTTTCAGATCGTCGATGAAGGTGGCGGGCACGGTGGGCGCTTCGACGTTGATCGTGCCGTCGCCGTCGCCTTCGCCTTCGATGATGTGCAGCTTGTGCAGACGCTCGGCCAGCGCGAGCGTGCCCGAAGGGTGCTTCATGGAATGGCCGATGCCGCCGGGGAAAGGCTCCGGCAAACTCGGCAGAGGGAATTGCGAGCGCACCGGGATTTCCAGCACGATGCGCGTGAACTCCTCACAGGCGGCGGTCGTCGCACGTTGCGCCTGAACGCCCGTCGCACGCTCCACCAGCACGGCGGGCAAATTGTGTCCGGCGATGGTCGAGCCGTGAATCCACGCCGGGAATCTCGGATTACATTCGAGCAGCCACAACTGCCCGGCCATGTCGCGCACCATCTCCAACTCCGCGCCGCCCGTCCAGCGCAACTCTTTCACTATCCGGCGCAGCGGCGTGACGATCTCTTCGGGCACTTCCGTCACGTCGCCCGCCCAGGTCTTACCTTCTTCCGTCAACTCGCGCTTGCGCATGTAGACGCAATCGATCAGCTCACCCTGATACGCGCTGAAACAGACCGATTCTTCGTAGCCCGTGACGTGCGTCTGTAGAAACAGGCGCTCCGTCGACCAGGCGCGCGACAAGAGCGTGCGCACGCGCTCGAACACGTCCCAGCCGTGCGTGCGGACGGCCTCGTAATACGGCCCCTTGAGCCACACCTTCCACCCGTGCTTGCGGCAAAAGGCGTGCAGCTCCCAATCGGAGCGTTCGGTCGTGATGAACGGCGGGATACGCACGGGTAATCCCTCGTGCGCTTCCACGGCGGGCTTGCTGATCTTTTGCAGGGCGGCCGACGAAGGCGTGAGCAAATTCTTATGACCTTCCGGGAAGACGGAGGCGAGCCACATGATTTCCAGATCGACGCCGGAAATCCAGAGCGCGCCACCATCCAGTATGGCCTTGATGTCGGCCGCGTAGGTCTCCAGGTTCAACTCTTCCCAAGGCCTTTGCAGCCACGTCTCGTCAATGTCTGTCCAGTGTATTCCCGAACAACGGTTGGAATATTCAACGCCGACCAAAGTGGCGTTCGGATAAGCGAGGCGCAAAGAGCGCGCGACCCCGATACCCGGTTGCGGATTGGTTCCGCTGTAAAGCCCGCTGATGTAGATTTTCATGTTTACCTTCTCGGTCAGAATGTAGAATGAATGTAAATCAAGACTGTGCCGCTCGCCGTAAACGCACCGAGAGCGTCGCCTTTTTCACTTCAATTCAAATAAAGTTAAACTTTCGTGAGAGTAAGTGGCTTTAATGCGTCTGTTGGCTCGTCACCCTCATTCCCCTGGTGCGGAAATTAGTCCGCGCTCGTACATTCAAGATCGAAGCGCATAGTTCAAGTGCGACAACAGAGATTGCGCGCTAGGAGGCTTATTCGAATGCACTATTTTAGAATTAAAATAAATAACAGCGCAAAGGTCAAGTTGTCTGTCCGATACAGTACAAATTAATTTTAAAAGGACTTTCACATTATTGTTGCGTTTTGTGGGGAGTTGATGGAGACGAGCTATCTTAATCACAGGAAATTGCCCGTTGTTATCGAATTTGCAGAGGGCGCAAGGCACGGCTCCGCGCCGGAAGCTGTGTCTGAATTATGTCTGCGGCACGGAGAATTTTTGCGGCGTCGACTGCTGGAAAGCGGCGCGTTGCTGCTGCGGGGCAGCACGGGGCTCGCCGTGCCGGACTTCGCGCGATTCGTGCGCGAGTTCTCAAAACGGAGTTTGATCGACTATGTCGGCGGCGCGTCTCCGCGCATCAAGTTGGGGGAAGGCGTCTATACCTCGACGGAATATCCCGGCAACTACACCCTCTCGCTGCATAATGAATTGTCTTACACGTACCGCTGGCCTGAGCATCTTTTCTTCTACTGCGTCGAGGCTTCCGGGCAGGGCGGCGAAACGTCTCTCGGCGACAGCCGCGCTATTCTCAAGGGGATGGACGCGGAAGTCGTGCGCCAATTCAAGCGCAGGGGAGTCAAATATGTGCGCAACCTGCACGGCGGCGCGGGCACGGGCTACTCTTGGCAGGAGGCTTTCGAGACCGACGATAGACGCGTGATCGAGGAACACTGTCGCGCCGGCGGCGTCAGTTTCAAATGGCGAGTAGACGGCGGCCTGACTCTGAGCGAGGTGCGCCCCGCGACGGCGACGCATCCCCTGACGGGAGAAGAAGTCTGGTTTAATCAGGCCGACGGTTTTCACCCGAGCGGGATCGACAGGGAAACTTACGAGTCGCTGATTGCGTCGATGAGGGAAGAAGAGTTCCGTTTGAATTCTTACTACGGCGACGGCGCGCCCCTCGACCTCTGGGCGCTCAATCACGCGCGCGAGGTGATGCGCGCCGAGACCGTGCTCGTGCCGTGGCGCGCAGGCGACATCCTCATTCTGGACAATCTGCTGACGGCGCACGGGCGGATGCCCTATACGGGATCGCGCCGGATTCTCCTCGCCATGACCTGAGGCGCGACTGCGCCTGTGTCTGTATGATATGAGGCGCGGCCGCGCCTGTGACTGTTTGTTTCCGCCCGTCAGCTTGAGAGGCTAGCCCAGAGAGCGGGCGTCGAGGCGAGATTCTGCGCGGGGGTCGGGATGCGCTTCCTGAATTCGTCTGTAAAAGTTCCGTCCACCCTGATGCTGAACGTCAGCCCCGTTCCCGCATCCGTGCCGTGAAACTGATTTACGGTGTCGAACCAGGCGCTATAGGATTCGACGTATTTCTTCTCGTCGGTGAGATGATTGAACATGTAGAAAGGCTTGTTCATGTTCGTGCGAAACCAGATAAATTCGTGACACGTCTCCGTCGTCGCGTGATCACGGTGAGGCGAGACGGGTCTGGCAACGTCGTCATACATGATCAGCATTCTTCCCGTCGCCTTGAAGGGCAGGGTGTCGATGAACTTCATCAGCCAGTAGAACTCGTTCGCCTCGGGGCTGCGTTCCCACAACTCCGTTTTATCGAGGTCGAAATAGTTGTCGGGAAACCTGGACTGAGCCAGATAGATCATTCTCGAACCCGGCAGATCGGGGTCTGCATCCTTCAACCTGAAAGGGCCGGTATAGAACTGTATGTCCCGCTGCGCCTGGATGTGCTGTTTGATTCTCTCGGTGATGTAGCCGTCCAGAGACTTCAGCCTTTCCACATCAATGAACTCGTCGAAGGATTTGTAACAAGGGTAGGTGATCTGCGGGTCTACGCCCTCCCCTTCAGACGACACTGCCTGCATGCCCTTTTCCATATCCGCTTTCACAGCGCCGGCGACCCGATCCAGGTTCGGCTGCAATTGATGAGTCATAAATCTTATTCCCCCATGGTTCTTCCACTGCGATGGTCGAAGAACGGGTTCGCAGCGTTAAATAGCTCGCGCGCAGTATAACATGCGGCCGCGCGCTTATTAATAACCCGACGCGCCCGCCAAATCGCTGCGCGACCCCGGCTTCTCTCTTCTCGGTTTGCAGGCCTGATGTGCGTTGTCCCCGTCGCGGCAACTCTTGATAAGTCCACATATCAACAGGGAAGGCGTGGAAGCTCTCGCCGGACCGGTCGTGAAAGGGCAACGTCCGGCGGTTTCAAAATGGCCGCCATCCGTGCTATTGATCTGCAATCCTCTGATTTAGAGGTGTATTTTCGTCCGACCTCATATAATGAATTTCCCCTCGTTTCGATGATAACCGGGGCGAAGACATTTCACAGTCTCGTGTCTTCTCGAACTACGGTGAATAGAACCTGATGCCTAACGACCGCACGATTAATGACAGGTCTGCCGACGAACTCAGCGTTCTGGAAGAGTTGCGCCGACGCGAACGCGAACTCTCGGACTTCATCGAGAATGCTTCGGTCGGCCTGCACTGGGTCGGAGCCGACGGGACGATCCTGTGGGCTAATCAGGCCGAATTGGATTTGCTCGGCTACTCCGGCGACGAATACATCGGGCGCAAGATCACCGAGTTTCATGCCGACCAGGATGTGATCAACGACATCCTGCGTCGGTTAACGAACAGGGAGACGCTTCGTGATTACGAAGCGCGCCTGAGAAGTAAGGACGGCTCCGTCCGCTACGTGCTGATCAACTCCAACGTGATGTGGGATGAGGACAAATTCGTCCACACGCGCTGCTTCACGCGCGACATCACCGACCGCAAATTGGCGGAAGAGGCCTTGCGCGGGAGCGAGACGCAACTGCGCACGCTCGCCGACGCCGTGCCGCAACTGGTATGGATGGCCGAGCCGGACGGTTATATCGTCTGGTACAACCAGAGATGGTACGACTACACGGGGACGACGCCCGAGCAGATGGCCGGGTGGGGCTGGCAGTCCGTGCATGATCTCGAACTGTTGCCGCGGGTGCTGGAGCGTTGGGGCGCGTCAATCGAGAGCGGCGAGCCGTTCGAGATGGAGTTTCCCTTGAAAGGCGCGGACGGCGCGTTCCGCTGGTTTCTGACGCGAGTCAACCCGCTCCGGGATTCTCAGGGGCGCATAGTGCGCTGGTTCGGGACGAACACGGATATTGATGAGCAGCGGCGCACGGCGGAACAGTTGCGAGAAGCGAACCGCCTCAAGGACGAATTCCTCGCCACCGTCTCGCACGAACTCCGCACGCCCCTGACGTCCATTCTCGGTTGGGCGCACCTGCTGCGCACCGGGCAACTCGACGAACAGAATGTGACGCGCGCGCTTGAGACCATCGAACGCAATGCGCGTGCGCAGACTCAACTCATTGACGACCTGCTCGACGTGTCGCGGATCATCACGGGCAACCTGCGCCTCGATGTCAGGCGGCACGATCCCGCTTCATCCATCGAATCGGCCATCGAGGCGCTACAGCCGGCAGCCGCAGCCAAGAACGTGCGGATTCAGAAGGTGTTGGATACGGGCGTGGCTTTCGTCGCGGGCGACCCGGCGCGCCTGCAACAGGTCGTCTGGAATTTGCTCTCGAACGCCATCAAGTTCACGCCCAAAGGCGGGGTGGTGCAGGTCAGGCTGGAGCGCATCGATTCTCACGTCGAGATCATCGTGAGCGACACGGGGAAGGGGATCGCAGCGGAGTTCATGCCGCACGTCTTCGAGCGCTTTCGACAGGCGGATCAGAAGTCGACACGCCTTCACGGCGGTCTCGGCATCGGGCTGGCAATCGTCCGCCACCTGGTGGAACTGCACGGCGGGACGGTACAGGCCGACAGCCCGGGCGAAGGACAGGGCGCTACTTTCGTGGTGAAGCTTCCGATGCTTCCGGTGCAGCAAAAGGATGATCCGGCCGGGTGCGCTTACCCGACGGACGGGAATACGCTTCCTTCATACGACTGTCCCGAAAGATTAGAGGGACTGAAGGTGCTCGTGGTTGACGACGAATTTGATACGCGAGAGTTACTGGGTGTTGCGCTCCGCCGATGCGGTGCGGAGGTCTCGACCGCCGGTTCCGCACGGGAAGCGCTGGCAGCCATTGAAGAGAGCCGACCCGATCTCCTGATCAGCGACATCGGCATGCCGGGCGAGGACGGTTACGAGTTGATCGGGAAAGTCAGAGCGCTGGCGAACGGGCGCGGCGGGGAGATACCGGCCATTGCCCTGACGGCATACGCGCGCACGGAAGACCGCCTGCGCGCGTTGAGGGCCGGCTACCAGATGCACCTCTCGAAGCCGGTCGAACTTGCCGAGTTGGTCGTCGTCACGGCAAGCCTCACTCAACGCCGAAACGACGGTGTCGAGTGATGGTCGCCGCCGGGCGCATCGCAGAAGCCAGCCGGGTCGAAATTGTGGGTTGACCCGAACATCTACAGCGCGCTGCGGATGCTTCGCGCGAAGCCAGTCTCGATGAGAAGCCGGTTGTGAAGGCACCGGGTGGGAAAGGTAAGAGTTCCCGCCGGGGCGGCGGAAACTCTTGATCGTCCGCGCGAACAGAGAGAAGGGGCAGGGAATCAACCCTGCCCCTTCTCTTTTATTGCCTGTGCTCGTATCGCGTCGGCGAGACAACTTTCGGGCGAGGGCGCACGAGGCTGCCGCGCGCGCCCTCGCTCACCTGACTATTCGCCCTTCTTCTTTGTCTTGGTCGCGGTTCTCGTTTCCGTGTCCCCGGTCGATGTTCCGGTGCTGGTGGCCGTCGTATCCTGCGTTAACGGGTTAGTGGCGGTCGCCGTGTTGGTCGCCGTCGTGTCGCCGGTTGCGGTGGCGGTTCCGGTGGCGGTTCCACCGTTCGCCGTGCCGGTGGCGGTGGCGGTGTTAGTCGCGGTCAACGCGCCTGTCGCGGTGGCCGTATTGGTGGCCGTGCCGTCCACCGTTCGTGGATTGGTGGCGGTCGCCGTGCCCGTCGCCGTCACCGCGCCCGTGCCGGTCGCCGTGGCGGTTCTCGTTCTGCCGGTGGCGGTCAGGTCGCCGGTCACGGTTCCCGTGTTGGTGGCCGTGCCTGTGGCCGCGCCTGTTCCGGTCGCCGTCGCCGTCGCGGTTCGATCCTGCGTCAGCGGGTCTGTGGCGGTGGCCGTGTTGGTGGCGGTATTGACGCCGGTCGCCGTCGCCGTGTTGGTGGCGGTGCCGTCCGTGACCGTGAGCCTGGTGTCGGTAGCTGTGCGGGTCGCGGTGGCCGTCAGCGTGTTGTTGCCGGTCGCCGTGCCGGTGCGGGTCGCCGTCGCGTCCTGAGTTCGAGGGTCGGTGGCCGTGCCGGTGTTGGTCGCCGTGTTGACGCCGGTCGCGGTGCCCGTGGCGGTGAACGTGCCGTCGTTATCGCCACCCTTATCGCCACCCTTGCCCTTGCCCCCGTGCTTGCCCTTGTTGCCCCTGCGACCATTGCCGGGGGCCGTCGCCGTCGCGGTCGCGGTGGCCGTGTTGACGCCTGTGCCGGTTCCCGTCTGGGTGGCCGTGCGGTCGCCGGTTTTAAGATTAGTGGCGGTCGCCGTGTTGGTCGCCGTCACGCCTCCCGTGCCGGTGGCCGTGCCGGTGGCGGTTTGACCGTTCAGCGTGCCCGTGCCGGTCGCCGTCGCCAGTCCCGTTCCCGTATTTGTTCCGGTCGCGTCGTTGGTACCCAAATCGGTGGCGGTCGCCGTGGCGGTGTTGGCTCCCGTCGCCGTGCCCGTCGCCGTGTCGTCCACGTCGTCATCTTTGTCCTTCGAGCCGTCTTTTAAAGGAGAGACGGGCGCATCGTCATCGGCGGCGAAGACGTTTAATGCTCCGGCCGACAGCCCCACCATCAGCGTCGCGAACACGGTGCCGAGCCGGACGCCGAGCGAGCGCTTCCCGAACTCCGGTTCAGCCGATTCTTCCTCGATGAGTTGGAGATAGATCGACGACGGTGATTTTTTCGCGCCGTTCTCGTTCGCGCGCAAACTTTCCGCTTCGCCGTCTGCTGGAGAACGGCGGCCAAATAATCTATTAACACTGAGCATCATGTTACTCCCCCATATGGTTTACTACTGTTTTGCGTTCGGCGCTCCGTGAGCGTTTGCCAGTTAACTTTCCCGGTAATCAACGAACATGTATCCCGCGCCGCGAGGCTTTAAGCCTGGGCGAAATTGACGCAACCAACGGTTCGAGCGCGCTGGCGACGTCCGAGGCTGCCGGTCGCTCGGCCGAATTCTTCGCAAGCATGCTCGAAATCAACTCCTGTAAAGCCGGGGAAACGTATCGCGGAAGCGGTTTCATCTCCTCGACTAATTGAGGGAAACGCAGAGTTCGGTCTTTGCTCTTCGCGTCGCCGCGCGAGAAAGGTCTCTCCCCGGTGACTGCGTGATAAAGCGTGGCTCCGAGCCCCCACACGTCGGCGGCAGGCCCGACGCCGCCGGGGTGCGCGGCCGGGTCGCACTGCTCCGGCGGCATGTACGGATCGGTTCCAAGCGAATGACGAAGCAGGGCGGCGCTCTCGAAGCTCTGTGCGATGCTCAGGTCAATCAGCCGGGGCGGAACTCCCATCACGATGTTACTGGGCTTGACGTCGAGGTGAACAAACTGCTCGTTCGCCATGTACTGGAGGACGGCCGCGACGTGGAGGGCGAGCGGCAGCAGTTGATCTAAGGGGATGGTGGTTTGCTGCTTGATCAGGCGGCGCAGGGTAGGGCCTTCCAGATGTTCAAGCATGACGTGCGGGTAAGCGCCGTCGAGCACGGCGTCGAAACAGCGCACGAGACAGGGATGGGCGAGGCTTTGGAGCACTTCGACTTCGCGCCGAAGCTCGTCGAGCGCGTGCGCGTCCCCGGCTTG
Source organism: Pyrinomonadaceae bacterium (assembly GCA_035645855.1). Classification (GTDB taxonomy): domain Bacteria; phylum Acidobacteriota; class Blastocatellia; order Pyrinomonadales; family Pyrinomonadaceae; genus JAIVJZ01. Next base: position 40,716 of record DASQLU010000059.1, on the reverse strand, counting down.
ATCCGGTCTCAGGATTTTCGTCACCGTGATGGCGAAAAGTCGATCATCCCAGGTCAGGAAGACCTCGTAACGGTTCCCGCCCGAGAGTCTTTTCAGAATTGAGCGACCTTCCGCTATCTGCGCCCCGGCTTCGAGATTCCAGCTTGCCTTGTCGGGGTTCTGCTGTTTACCGGATTCCGCCTCCGGTCGCCCGCCATCATCCGCCGCGGGAACAGGCACCCCGTCGTTTACCACGTCGCCCGCCTGAACGGAACGCCCGAAAGGCCAACGTCCACGAAGCCACGACGGGTTCTTGGTAGCTGGAGAAGATGACACCTCTAACCTCTAGTCCGTAATTGTGCGGATATTCTTTGGCTACACAGAGTTATCACTGTAGTTGGTTGAAGTAAGGCACAGCAGGAACGCGCCATCTTCGCGATGCCAACCACCTGTTTTGAGGAGAGGATGAACTTTACGTTACATTTGGAAATTTGTGTGTTGTATTTTTGTTACATCTTTCTCTATAAAGCGGTGCCGCGCCGCCGTCGGGCTTGGAGCGCGGGTGCTTCTTCGGGCGTTCAACGTATATTCGCTAACTCCTTGATCCGAGCGCGCACGGCTCTGGTCATCAGTAAAACTTCGCCGGGCGTGTAGTTGGCCGCGCGAAAGGCATCGCCTATTTGCCGGTCGCTCAGTTGGGCGAGCAGGCCGCCCAGCCACGCCGCCTCTTCCACGCGCAGGTCGTCGAACATTCGCTGGCTCTTGCCTTTGTAAAAGAGGAAGACGCGCCCGTCCGTGACGTCTTCGAGGAAGGGGTCTGCGGCATAGTCCGCCGGGTCGTTGCGGTTGCGCTTGATGCGCCAGATGACGGGCGCGTCCACCTTCACCCGGCCGAAGGTCGCGCCCAGATCGCTGACGATGTAGTGCAGTCTGGTCTCGCCCGTCTTCAGGTTGGGCACCAGCAGGACTTTATTGTTCGCATCCTTGATGTCCCAGTTATTCAGGAACGCCATCATAATGATGAGCGCGCGCAGTTCCCTGGTTCCGGAGAAGGGATTGTCAGCCCACTTCCATTCGTCGAGCCGCTTGATGTGTTCGGGTCTCGCTTCGAGCCTCACGTTCTCGAACGTGCCTTTGCCCTCGATGGTGAGGCGCGGAACTAAATAGTTGATCTCCGTCACATAGCCGATAGCCCAGAGGAGGCGCACGGCCGCCGCCTCACTCTGCGCCTCTCTGCCGATCTTCGCCACCCACTCCCGGTCGGAAGCATCGCGCACGCGAAACTTGGTCGAATAGCCGCCCGTCTCCTGTTTAAGAAAGGTAATCTTCCTCAGATCGGGTTTCATCCCCTCGCCGCCCGGCCCGGCGAACAGGTCGCGCGCGGCGATGTCGCCCGGATCGCGCCACATGACGGGCGTGCCGGTGGGCTGTGTCTTCTGCCTGTCCTGTTTAGCCTGTCGCTGCGGAAAAGTCGGAATACTTAAAACCAGAAGCGCGGCAACGACCGCGAGTGGACGAATTCTGCTTTGTGAAATCATTTTTATGTCTTGCCTCGACGTTTGTACAGATAGTCGCCGGTCAATAACCTGAACGGCCTCTCTCTCGAAAAACCATCCGGTTGTGCCCGGGCAAGGGAGGTCGCACCATCTAACACAGACGCAAAGCGGTACGGCGACGCGCTGCGGTCGCCGGCTTCGTAAGAATTTGGTACGCCCGGGCGCTATAAATTGTTGTAGGGCGACTCGCGTGCCATGATCGTCACGCCGGAGGAATCCATACGGTCGTCAACCTTCAAGCGACGATAAAACCTCGCACGGCGGCATGGCAAAGAGGATGATCAAAAAGGAAAACACCGGAACGGCAAGCGTGAAATAGAGCATCCCGCGCAGAAGCCGAAGTTAGTTCGCCCGTTCGGGCGCTAACACGGCTACGGCGCGCGTCGGCCGCTCTGCGTTCAAACGCGGATTTCGCCTTCCGCCTTGCCGAACTGGATGCGTGTTTTGACGGCGAGCGTCACGCTGCGTTGCGGTTCGACATCGCGCACCGTGCCGTCGGCCGTGGTGACGACCCACCTGTCGCCCGACAGATTTTTCAGCCCCCAGATGTTCGGGTTCGAAGGGTGGCGCGTGACGGTGGCTGAAGGGGCGTTGAAATCGTAGAGCCGGTCGTCGTCCGTGTGATGCGGAAAGAGTTGGGTATCGTGGTTGAGCATCACGACCTGGCTGCCGATGCGGATGCGCGGCGGCAGGACGAGTTGCACGGCGCATGACCAGCATAAGCCGGGATTGCCGCCCGTCGCGCGCAGGCGCTCGGCGTCGTAGAAATTCTCCAGCCCGCAGTGTGAGCAATAGATGATCGAATCGCGCAGGCGAATCATCAAAGCGCGCCATTCGCTTTCGCGGACGCGCCCGTGCAGCGGATCGCGCAGCCCCTCGGTGAAAGCGCGCGTGAAAGTGTCGCGCAGGAATTGCGGGTAGATGCGCCAGAAGGCGAGGGCGTTATCGTGTATGCCGGCGACGGGGCGGTTCGAGTCGTCGGCCGGGTCGTAGATGAAGATGGGCTGACTGCCGTAGAGCTTGTTCATCGCCGGCAGATCGAGGCACTTGATCTCGGTCTCACGCTTGCCTTCGAGCGGGTGCGAGACGGTCAGCATGTAGAAGATGAGGACGGCGAGCGAGAACAGATCGGTCTGCGTGCTCGGCACGGCCGTGCCGAGCACGACTTCGGGAGCCATGAAACGCGGCGTGCCGAGTACGCCGAGCGTGCCGCGACCGTCGGGCGCGACGTTGTCGCAATCGCAGATCAGCACGTCGCCCGTCACGGGGTCGAAGAAGGCGTTGCCGAAAGAGATGTCGCGGTAGCAGAACCCTTCGGTGTGCAGCAGGAGATAGTTGTGCGCGAGGTGAAACCCGGCGGTCGCGAGCGCGCGAAACGTCGGCTCGATGCGCCGCTTCATCAGGTCGACGATGTTTTTGAAGCGCGGGGGGCGCAAGCCCATGACGTAGCCGAAGCCCTGCACGCGCTCTTCAACCGCGAGTTCGATAGGCCACAAAAAATGTTCGCTCGGCGAGCCCTTGCGCACGAGCAGTTCAATCGCCGCGCGTTGTTCCGGCGTCGCCATCTGCGGGAAAAACCACTTGAGGGCGACCGCCTCGCCGCCGAGGCTGGCTTTATAAACTTCACCCTGCCCGCCCGCGCCGAGCAATTTCTCCGCCGTGCACGCCATACCCGAAGGCTCCGTGCGCACCGTCTGGCCTTCGCGTAAAATTTGTTGCCCGTCTTCCATAAACTTTCCCTTCCGGCTCACAAACGATTTTCGGCACTCTTAAATTAAACGATTGTTACGACTCACAACCCGCGACCCGTGATTCGTCAGCCACGCGGCGACACGGTTCTCCGTCAGGTCGCAGCCCTCGACCTCGACCGCGCCGCCCACGTCGCAACTGACGCCGACGTGGCCGTTATCGTTGATGCGACACCCATGCGCGACCGCGCTGCCGTTTGCCTCGACGTGCACGCCCGAACCGCGGTTGCGGAACACGTCGCACGCCTCCAATGCCGCGCGGCCTGCATCGTGGATGAAGAGGCCGTGCGATTGCCCGTCGTGAATTTGACAATTGCTCGCTCGCACGACGCCGCCGCTCGTGACGGCGATCTCCGCTTCGACGTGAGCGTAGATGTTGCACGCCTCAATCGTCGCCTGCCCGTCGCGGTGCGCGAAGACGCCCGCGTTGTCGCCGTCGTGAATGCGGCAGCGGCGCAGGGCGGCGACGCTCGTGTCGCTGACGCCGACGTTCGCGCGCCGGTTCGCGTAAATGTCGCAGCCCTCGATGGTGCCGGTCGCCTTATTCCAGATCACCACCCCCGCGTCGGCTCCGTCATGGATGCGGCAGTTTTGCACAGACGTGCCTGCGCCGCCCGTGACGGCGATGCCGATGTTCGAGTTCCCGGCGATGTCGCACGCTTCGATCAAGCCCTGCGCGCCGTCGAAGATGAAGACGCCGGAGTCCACGCCGTGGTGTATGTGGCAATTGCGAATTACGGGTGCGGCGGTCGGGGTGTGGATCGCCACGCAGGCGAGGGAATCGGAGCTGATGTCGCAGCCGTCTAACAGAGGCCGCCCGTGCACTATGTCCACGGCGAAAAAGCCGTCGCCGCCCGCGCCGCCCGCACGCGCCTGCCCGCGCAAAGTCAGATTGCGAATCGTCGCCGCGTCGGTTCTCAACACCAGACAACTGGACGTGGTCGCACGCACGATCACCTCTTCGAGCGCGCCCTCGCCGACGATTTCGAGCGACTTGTCTAACAGGAAACCTTCGTTGTAAATGCCGGGGCGCACGAGCAGGCGCGAGCCTTCGGGAGCGCGCCGGACAGCCTCCGTCAACGTCTGGAAATCACCACTGCCGTCGAGGGCGACGACGAAGGACGTGCGCGCGGGCGACGACGCGGAACGGCCGGCCGCACTGGTGGGCGCAGGCGCGTGCATGACGGACTGCGGCGGGCGCGCCGTTTGAGCCTGTGCGGGCGCGGCTTGCCGTGGCGATGCGCGTGTTGATTGTTTATCCGTCGGCGCATTCGCCTGTCCGCCCGATTGTTCGTTCACCTGTTCACTCGCTTGTTCGCCCGTTTGTGCATTGACGCCTTCAAGATTGTCGAGTTCATCGGGCGTGATGACGCCGAGCGCGAGCGCCCAGGTGTGAACCGTCCAGCGCGCCGCGCTCGCTTCCATCGCGACGTCGTCGTGGAGGCGCGCGGCGAGCCGCGCAAACAGCGCGCCGCGCGGCATCAGGCCTTTGCCCGAGTTGAGCAGGTCGGAAGGGATGCGTTCTTCGAGTGCGGTGTTGAGCACGGCGATTTCGCGGCGATGTGCGGGAAAGTTGTCGCGCATCAAGCCTTCGCAACGACGCGGCTCGCTGATGATCTCGCGCCCGTGGCGGCGGATGATCTCAATCAGTTTTTGGCGTGGCAGATTGTTCATGCGAGGCGGAGGTTGAGACGGCGGACACGGCGGGCGCATCGTGCGCGCCGGAACTCGGCGGCGCGTCGCGGGTTGCGGCAGGAGTTTCCTGCGGCGGCGCGCTCTGCGCCGGCGCGGCGGGCGACGCGCCGGACGCAACGGTGTTCGAGGTTGCGCCGGCGGATGAAGGCGACGCTTCGAGCGCATCCATGCGGCAGATGATGGCGAGCGTGCAATCGTCGCCGCTGCCCGCCGCGGTCGCCTCTTCGAGCCAGCCTTTGACGCTGCGGTTGACCGTGCCGAAGCCGTCCGGCTCGCGCAGCATATGCAGCAGGTCGCCGCCCACTTGATGGAAACCCGCGACAGTCGAAAACGAGTTGTAGTAGCCGTCGGTCGTCAACAGGATGAGGGCGGGCAAGTCGCCCGCGCCGTGCGGATGTACCGCGAAGCGAAAGTCGTCCGCCGCTTTCTCAAGGCAGAGCGAAGTGGTTTCGTTGGCGAGCAGGCGCATGTCTTCGGGCAGGGGTTGCGCGATCTCGCCCTGTGCGGAGACGGTGATCATTTCGCCGTCACCGAGTTGCAGGTAGAGCGCGTAGGCCGGAGTGAGCAGGAAGGAGAGCGAGGTCGCGCCGTAGGCGAGATACGGGTTAGCTTCGACGAGGCCGCGCGCTCGCTCGCCATCCTTCTCAATCATCCGCTTGAACTCCGTTTCCCTGAACGGTTCTCGCTTCAAGTCGGCTTCGACCGCCGCGCGCCAACGCCTGATGAACTCCGCGGGGAGGCTGGCGCGCACACGGCCTTCGATCTCCGTGGGCGGAAGCGCGGCATGTCTTCCGTTGATGAGTTCGTCGAGGAGGTCTGCACCGATGCGCACGGCGAAGCGCGAGCCACGGTCGCTGCGGAAGCACTTGTTGCTGCCATGACCGTCGGAGATGGAGACGATGACAGGCAACCGCGCACTCGACTGCCGGACGTGCAAAATCGCGTCCTGATTCGGGATTCCGGCGCGCAAGTGCGACGCGCCGGGAACCGTCTCGCCGATCACGCGCCACTCCGCCGCGGCGCGCGCGGCGAAGAGCGCGTCGTTCGCCGGCGCGGGTCGGGGCGGCGCGACAATGCCGGGGGCGGCGTCGTCTAACGCCGGCTGTGCGGCATTGTCCGAGGCGGGCTGTGCGGCATCGTTTGGTGTCGGCTGTGCGGCATCGATTGGCGGCGCAGTCACTCCCGCCCCTGCCTGTGCAGTCGCACTCGCCCCTGACGGCGCAGTTGCCACCGCCCCTGTCGGTGCCGCTTGTGCCGCACCTGTCTCCGCTCCGTTCATCTCGCGCGGCGCGTCGGCAGATTGCCCTGCGGTCTCAGTTTCCTTCGTGTCAGGCATGACGCTGTTCCTGTTACCAAACGTCATCGACTGTTTTTTGATCGTCGGCCGGATCGGCCACGGTCGGCACGGCGGCTCCGGCGGCGACGGGCGCGGCACTCGTCGTTCCGGCGGCGTTCGGGTCGGGCGCGGTCGCGCCGGGTGCCGGCGCACCGACCGGCGAACCCGCGGCGGAGGGCGACGCATCGGGGTGATCCGTGCCGCCCGCGGCGGGCGACGAGGCGGATTTCAAGACGGCGGTCGAAGCCCACTTGATGTGTTTGACGAGCGCTTCGGGCGAATTCGCCGCGAGCGGTTTCATCTCCGGGTGCGCGATGAATTTTTGCAGCACTTCCGCATCCGCATCCTGCCCGATTGAGATCGCGATGCGCACGGCCTTCTTGCCCCACGGCTCATCGAGCAGGGCTTTCAGCCCCGCGTCGAAATCGTCGGTCGGTTGGCCGTCGGAGATGAGCACGAGCACGGGCGGCAGAGCGCGCTCGGACATCGGCGGCATTTTGAGTTGTTCGGCGACGAGCGCGAGCGCCTTGCCCATGTCGGTTTCGCCTTCCGCCGGAAGATCGTTCCAGGCGAAATCGGCGACCGGCGTGGGCTGCGAAATGTGCCACTGCGCGCCGTCGGAAAACTTAACGGCGCGTACCAGGACCTGCGCGTTCGGGTTATCGTCCGCCACCTTTTTCATGTGCGGGATGGCTTCGCGAATCGCGTTGTTCAAAGCCTGAATTTTGCCGTCCTGCTGCATCGAGCCTGATGCGTCCGCGATCCAGATGAAGTGTAGTGGACGCGAAGCGAGTTCGCCGCCGGGTCGTCTGCTCATAATCAATAGTCCTCCCCCTGTCGAGTCGGGTTTGCCAATCACAAGTTGTCGGAAATTACGGAAAAAGATACACCATCGGAAGGAGATGCGGAAAGCGACCGGGAAGCGGCGCGGGAACTCAAAGGCGAAGCGCGGGAAAGAGACAGGCCATTCGCCCCGCCGTCTCGCGCCCGCCGTGACGGATCACCCGATTCGTGGATCATTGATGCTCGGTTGCGCCTGTTCCTCTTTCAAGATCATGATGACGGCCGGGACGACGAAGACGGCGGCGACGATGAGCACGATAATCAACACGACGCCGATGAGACAACCGCGAAGCGTCAGGCCGCGCCGCGACGCGTCTCTTGCAGGCGGCGGCACGACGTTCTGCTGAGGTGGCCGGGGGGCGTGCGTCTTCGGGTGCGTCGCAGGCATTTGGCGCGGCGCGCGCGCGGGCGGCGTGACGATTGTCGGCGGTCGACCGGCTGTGGGTGTCTGGGGCGGCCGACTAACTTTGGGCGATTGGGGCGGCCGAACGGGCTGCGGCGATTGCGGTGATTGTTGCGGAGGCGCGTGGGTCGTTCCGCGCGATGGCTGAGACACGGGGGGAGCGACACGCGGCGAATTTGCCGCGGGCGTCTCTGCGCGCGGAGCGTCGGGCGTCGCGTCGCCGCGCCCATCCTCCGCTGATTCCGCGTGCACTCTCTCGCGCAGTTCCGCTTCGGATATTGTTCCGAGCGCGACCGCCCATGTCTCAACTCCCCAGCGCGCCGCCTCTGGCGTGTACGCGAGATTGTCGCGCAGTCGCGCGGCGAGTCGCGCCAGCAGTGCCTCGCGGGGCACCGTGCCGCGCGCCGCAAGCAAATCCGCCGCGACGCGCTCCTCCAGCGCGCCGATGATAATGTTAATCTCGCGCCGGTGTGCGCCGCATAAGTCGCGCAGCAACGCTTCGACGCGTTTCGGCGTGTCGCAAATGGCGCGACCGTGTTCGCGGATGATTCGCGAGAGCGTGTGGCGTGGCAGATCGTTCATGGACGCAGGCTCTTGGTCTAGACTCCCGGGGCAAGGTGTGCCGCCTTTCGCCACATCTTAACAGGAGGACGGGATAAATCATTGAGCGAGATTGGAAAAGCAGTTTGCCCCGCTGCTATTGATCTACACCTCAACCTCCATCAAGCGTTCTTAAGCCCGCCGTTGAAGTTATGGGCGCGGCCGGGAAAGGACGGCAAAAAAATATATTAGCGGCGATGCGCGGCGGACGAGATAGTTCATCCGTCTCAATATATTGTGCTGTATGAAAATTTTTGCCACACTATCGGTCATAGCAGGAGCGAATCGTTGGACGGGGCAAAATCACTGTGAGATAACATTTCACTTGACGCTTAACGGAGTAGACCATTGTCCACTGAAAATCTTCGCACGCTGGCGACGCTGATTAGACGAGAGCGCGATACATTGCTCGCCGAATGGCGGCAGGAGGTGCGGCAACTTCCGGTGGCGCACGACCTCGACGTGCCCACGCTCAACGATCACGTCCCCGATTTACTTGAGGAGTTAGCTTATGAGTTGGATGATAGTTCCGATGAATCCCTGATCGGAGACCTGAAAAAGAACCCCATCAGCCACGGGTTGGATCGGCTCCGCCTCGGCTTCGATGTCGAGGAGGTAGTGGCGGAATACAACGCCCTGCGCGGCGTTATTCAAGACCTGATCGAAACGCACGGCTTGAGGCTGCGCGGGGCGGTCAACCGCACCGTCAACCGTGTGATCGACAAGTCAATCGGTCTCGCGGTGAAGACCTACGCGGCGCAGAAAGCTCTGGAGGTACAGGAACGGCGGGAGGAACACTTAGCCTTCGTGGCGCACGATCTGAGGTCGCCGCTCGCCTCAATCGCGATGGCGGCCAGGCTGCTCGAACGCACGGTTCCCGACCTGGTCAATGACGAGCAGGCCGCCACCTTGCTGGGAACGATGCACCGGAACGTCGACCGCTTGAATTCGCTGGTCGTCAGGGTGGTGCAGGAAAAAGCAAATCTGAAGGCTCAGGTGGACGAGGGGGTGGAGTGGCGGGAAGTGAATCTGAGGAGGCTGGTCGAAGTGCTTCTCAGCGATCTCAATCCATTGACCTACGCTTCAGACCTGAGTTTAATCAACGGGTTGCCCGAAGAATTGACGGTGCTCGCCGATGCCGACATGCTGACCCTCATCTTTCAGAACCTGATCTCTAACGCCATCGATTACACCCCGAACGGCGAAGTGTTGATCGGAGGGCGTGTGATGGAAGGCTCCGATGCGGTCGAATGTTGGGTGAGCGACAACGGCGCGGGGATTCCGGCCGACCGGCTGGAAAAGGTGTTCGACAAATTAGAAACCGATCCCGAAAAGAAAGGCGGCATGGGACTCGGCCTCGCCATCGTCAAGCAATTCGTCGAAGCGCATGGCGGGAAGGTGACGGTCGAGAGTGAAGTCGGCCGCGGCTCTACGTTTCGCTTCACGATTCCTCGCGGGACGGGAAGAGAGTAAGCCCGCCCCGACGGAAAAGCCCCACCCGTGTTGAGAGCCGGCAGCGGATAAACGCCGCTGCATGAGGCAACTTTAGTGAGGGGTCGTGCCGCAAATCGCGGCCGCCGAATTGTGCCGGAAGCGAGAGGTCTCCACGGGAGCGAGGACGGAGAACGTGGGGAAGAAAGGTAGGAAGAAGTGATTGAAGAGAGAGAGTTTCAGGCTATCTTGTCCGTGGCGGGGCGCCTCCTCGATGTCTATGGACTTAATGAGGCGTCAGACCCGCCTCGCGTGACACACACCGTGGGAGACCTGGCTATCAGTAACCGGCGCGGCGTGCTCGACATCTTCTTTCGCGGCTCGCTGGTCTTTCGCCACGACCCGACGGGCGGGATAACGGATTTCTTCGAGACGGACGGAATCTGGATAGACGAGTTGGAACGAATAGGCTTGAATATTCCTCCCTCATCCTCAGGCATAGCGAGCCGCAGGAAATAAGAAAGGGCGTGAGAAACCGGTGCGCAAAATAAAGCGATCACCCGAGCCGAATGCAGCGGTACGTTTCCCCCACGCTGAATTTCATTGCCCCGACCTCACGGAAGTAGTGTATCAAGCATCCGAGTCCTGCGAATGACATCCGTGCTAACTACCGGTCGAGTTGAATGAGTTGTTGGATTGTGTCGTTCGCCAACTCCTCAACCATACCCGTTAGGCCGTGCCGCGTTGGTGGCACCGGAAGCAGACCCCGGAGGGCGCGATTAGCGGCACTTCTTCGTGCCGTCAATCGTCAGTTCGAGCCTGTTGATGCCCCTCGCCGCATACGTGCGCCTGAACTCTTCCGTATCCATCGGGTGAACCTCATGGTTCACGACCTTGACGGGAAAGCCCTGCTTCGCCGGGGCGCTGTTCGCTGTCGCGTAATAGAGATGCAACGTGTCGCCCTCCAGCTTGTAGTACACATACTCGCGCCATGAGCAGATGCAATAATCGGTGTCGCCGTTGAAGCCCCCACACGGATCACCGTTCGGCGAGATGGCGACAACGTCATAGTTGCCGTTGACGCCTCGCACCTCGCGCTTGAAATAGATCGCCTTCCCGCCCGGCAGGTCGTGCCTGGCAATCGCATACTCGGATGCGAAATCGCCCGCACCACATCCCGGAAACGCCACAAGCACGAGCGTCGCCGCATAAGCCGCGTATTTGAAAACTTTAATCATCCGATAGCGATTCGGCATCTGCTTACAAAAGACATCACTCTATGCCCTTCTTCTTCATCCATTCTCGCTGTTTGAGTGGTCATTCCCGTTCGTTCCGGGCGCGCAGACAATATCAAGACCATTCCGGGCTCTCGATGAAAAACAAGCTAAGGCGCGCTCCTCTTTGACGAGTCGTCACGGCTCTCGACCAACCACCACACCTCGGAGCGCAAAGGCATTTGAGACTCGTCCGCAAGGTTGCCGAACAGCAATCCGATCACGCGGTTCTCGCTGAAGCATTTTGTGAAAGGTGCGACGCCGCACAGGTTGGTTTTGAATGTTGTGCCATCTGGGCAAACAACCTCGACCAGAGCATCGTTCGGAATCTTCTGTGCCTCGTCCAGCCAGATTCCGGTCGCAATGATGCCGCGCCCCGCCACCGAGAACGCATCCTCCACAACCATAATCCGCACTCTTTCCATAAGAGTCCTGACACCGGGGCATCATCCGCACGCGCCTGCGATTGATGATGAGAGCCGCGCCGCCGCGGGTCGTGGCGCAGGCCGTTGTGAGACGCCGGGCTGCCATTGTACACTTGTCTTCCAGGCAGAGCGACGGCCTTTTACCTTGTATCTTCGCCAACTCATCAAATGCTCAGACGTATTCTCTACTTACTTGTTTTACTCTCCCTGACGAGCGCCGGCTCATCCTACGGCCAACAGCCTGCACACCCGCAACCGAACCCGGCCGAGTTGGAAGAACTTATTCGCCGGGCTGGCCTGAGCGTAAGCGAATACAAGACAAAGTTTAAAGACCTCACCGCTGACGAAGTGCAGAAAGTAGAAGAATACGACAGCCAGGGCAAACTCAAGACGCAGCGGCGGATTGATTCAGACCTGATCATCTATCAGTCCCAACTGGATACATCCTTGACGGCCGAGTATCGCAATGTGCGTTCGGTTGATGGCGTGCCCGTAGCCAAGCGGGAAGAGAGGCTGGTGAATCTCTTCGGCCGTTTAGCCAAAGCGGATTCCATCAGGAAGGAACTCGACCGGATTAGCCGCGAGAGCCGGAGGTATGATCTCGGGATTAGCGCCTATGGTGAGAGCCTCAATCAGGGTTTGCCGCTGGGTCAGGACGTGCGCGCATCTTTTCAGTTCACGGTTGCCGCTCGTGAGCAGGTTAACGGGCGCGACGTGGTTGTCCTGCAGTATCAGCAGGTGGCGCAAAGCCCTCATATCAGGTTCACGCTCTCACTGCCGTCGGCGTTAAAAGGCGCCGAGCCGCTTTTCCGCGGGCGTCTGTGGTTGGATGCCGAAACGGCGCAACTCCGGCGCGAAGAACGGGAGTGGACGCTCAGACACCCCTCGTTCGGCCGTCCGCTCATTTTTATGAAATTCGAGTTCGACTATGCGGATAGCCGCTACGGCATTCTCACGCCACAGCGGATAGTGATCAGCAGTTACAACCGTGGGCGCACGGGAGCCGATAAATTGCCCGAACTGCTATTGGGTTGGAAAGTAACTTTCGACTACAGCGCTTTCCGGCGTTTCGATGTCGCCTCGCCGGATACTCTCCTCGGTTCACCGGCAAAACCGTAAGGCATCCAACGCCCTTGATTAACCGGCCGGGACACAACAGATCGATCATCGAGTCCTGCGGAGGAAAAGCAAGCTCATTCCGCCCCGGTTGAATGAAGGCGAGCCGTCATTGGAACAGGCTCGGCAAGGGGCAATGAGAAACTGAAGGTTGAGCCGACGCCCCGCTCGCTCTCCACCCAGATTCGGCCTGCGTGCCCTTCTACAATTCTCTTAACGATTGCCAGGCCGAGTCCCGTGCTCTGCTCGCCCCCCGTGCTCTTGACACTGAGATTTTCAAAGGGAATAAACAGCCTCTCGATTTCATCGGCCGGGATGCCCTGACCCTCGTCCCTGATACTAACGACAACCTCTTTTTCTCTTCTGGAGGCCGACACCTCCACGGTACTGCCGGGGTGAGAAAATTTAATGCCGTTACTGATGAGGTTGTTCAAAACTTGTTCGATCTTGGGCGCGTCGACGATTAACCTGGGTAAATCTTCACGGCGGGTGAAAAGGATGTCGATCTGCTTTCGTCCGGCCATCAACCGGTTCAACTCCACGTTTCTTTCCAGCAGGTCGAGCAAGTCCGTCTCCTGCAACTCAAGTTGTAGCTTGCCGGCCTCGATTTTTGAGATATATAGAAGGTCTGTGATCAGATTCAACATGAAGTCGCTGTTTTTTCTGATGACGGAGATGAACTTGTCTTGTGCGGGGGTGAGTTCCCCGAAGTGCTGATCAAGTAACATCTGGCTATAACCCTCTATCACCTGGAGCGGGTTCCGCAAATCGTGTGCGGCGACTCCGATAAACTGGTTCTTAACCTCGTTGAGCCTTTCCAGTTCGACGTTCCTTTTGATTAATTCGCGTTGGGCGGTGACCAGTTCGTTGTTGAGGCGCGCGAGTTCGTTGTAAAGCTCGGTGTCGCCGTCAAACTGTGGTGAAGGTGCGGAGCCCGTCTGTCCCTGCGCGGCGCTCTCTCCGGCAGCGAAATCCACGATGTGGATGAATTGCTCGTAGATCTTTATGACGCCTGAGCGAGTAGGGGAACCGGCGATGAATATACCGTCGGCCGTGGCGCTCGCGCTGAAGCGGATTGACCTGATGCGCTCGCCGACGACGAGATTCAACTCCCAGTCAAAAGCCGCCCCCTTTTCCCGCACCACTTCGAGGAAGGCGCGCCCTTTCTCACGGCTCTCAAAATCCAATGCGGATGCAAACGGCTGCCCGGGCGATATTTGCCCGGCGTCCAGCCCTTCATAAAGAATTTGCCGCACGACGCCGTTCGCATCGCACAGCAGGGCAAGGGCGGCAGTTTCTTCTTTTCTACTCGTCATTGCGCTTCCGCCGGAGGTTCATAGACGGGAAGCCATCGCGGCTGCATCGGAAGCATCCGCCGCGTAGGCGTCCGCGCCGACTCGCCTCCATAACTCCGGCTCGACATTGAAAGGATACCCGCCGACCAGAATCTTAACCGCCTTCAGATTTTCCGCCGCGCGAACGGCGGCGATTAGATTCTCGACCGCACGGATGTGAAAAGTCATGGTCGCCGAAACCGCGAGCACGTCGGCACTGCGATCCGAGAGGGCTTGAAGGATGGCACTGGTGGGGCAGTTGGCTCCGAGGTAATACGTGTCCCAGCCTTCCATTTCGAAAAAGTCGGTGATGATGCGGATGCCCATTTCGTGAAGTTCTCCGCCGATGCTGGTGGCAACCATCCTCCGGCCGTTCTTTTCCGTGCGGAAGATTCGCGGGTACAGTTGCGCCATGATGAGTTGCGTGGCGGCCGTGCAGAAGTGCTCCTGCGCCACGCTCACGCGGTTCAACTGCCACAGCCGCCCGATCTCTCGCTGCGAAGATTGGAAAACGTGCAGGTAAATGTCCTTCACGTCCACGCCGGAATCGACCGCGTCGAGGATGAGGCGGCTCGCCAGATGCCGCTCCCCGTTCAGCAGGAAGCGCAGAAACTTCTTCGCCAACTCGCCGTGCGGCGCGCCGTCTTCAAATAACGGCGGCAGGTCGGACGGCACAGCGGGCAGTCTGTCCAGCCCCGCCTCGAAATACTCTTGAATCACCAACCCCATCTGTGGAGGAAGCCTCTCCCTGACCACCTCGCACATGATCAGGAGGTTGCGCGACAAATCCGAAGAGGGAACACCGCGCGCTTCGAGCATCACTTTCGCCCACCCGATGTAATCGGAGAATAAAGCATGACTGGATGCCGCGACGGCGTCTGCCAGGTAAGAGAGATGATAGTGGGCGTCCTGTAAGCACCTGGCGCGCCCCGCCTCGCCGTATCTGGCCGCCAGTTCCGGCTGCGCTTCATACTGGCGCGAAGTGACCGCCTCCGCCAGTTGTGCGCGGTCGGAATCGAGCATCCGACCTATGGCTTCGTTCAGTTCCGACACCATACTTTTTCACATTTACGAGGAGATGTGCTCAAAAAATCGTAGGCGGACGCTTTGAGGAACGAGTTTTAAGCCTCTCGGAATACCTTTGTGAGAATCGTGATACAGGTGGCTGTGATGCCACACCTTGAAGCTGTCTTCATCGCGCCAGTAGGTCAATAACCAAATCTCGTCCTTGTTGTCCAACGGGCTAATGACCTCCATACGTAAAAAGCCCGTGGCCTCCTCTACGAGGTGCGGACGCTTGATAAAAGCATCCTTGACCTCTTCGGTCATGTCGTTGGCGATGGTGAACTGGCTCAGAGCAATGAACATTTCGCACCCCTTTATCCCGGGCCTCCGACCTCGCCGGTTTAGTCCAACACAGTATCTCAGGTCTATTGTTTTGTGAAGGCGCTTGAGACGCAGAACAGAAAACGTGTAACAGTGGCTTCAAGAGGCGCATGATCCGCATCCTTATACTCGTAACACGCGCAATTTAACCCGGCGCGCCGTGAGGATGGCGCTGCAAGGATTATTTCGCCGCGCAAATGCTCTCCTGCTCGATTCTATTAAGACGCGACCCGAAAGGATTGTTACTCTATCGCACATAGGGTCGCCTAAAGTGTTTGACACTTTAGGCGACCCTGATTTTTTAGCGCAGAACTTTATCTAGCTCGAACCGTCTTTATTCCGGCTACCAAATATAAGCGGAAAATTATTGACTTTAGCGAGACGGTGCGGATATGTTGCCGATGCTAGCCGCGCTGATTCTGTTCGCGGAGTCTTTACCTCACATCTTAGAAAGGAGCCTGGGCTCTTCATGGCACAGCAAAAATATAGAGCGAGCGACAAAGCACGAGCGAATTGTTCATCAGGTCAGATTCCCTGAGAAAGGGTGACAGCGCGAATAAAGAAACTATTAAAGAAGGGCGGCTCCCGATGGTGCATCTGGTTTGCAACAGTACCGTTATGGCCAGGCCGTTGAACTATCCGCAGTGGGCTGGGAGATAGCACGTCAGATAAACCCTTTATAAGAAATTTACAAACAAGGCATAAATGATTCGGCAGTGTGATATTCCTCAGTTCCTCACCGTGCTTATGGAGATAACTAATGAACATAATTGAGCCAACGCCTACAATTACGGAGGCCGTAGCACAACCTGCTCCAGCACCAGTACCCGAACGAGGTAACAAAGCCTTCGGCGAAATTGCGCTCTCCCTATCGGGCGGCGGCTACCGGGCGGCAGCCTTTCACCTTGGCGTCCTCGACATGTTACATCGCCTCGGCATAATGCAGGAAGTGCGTGTGCTTTCAACGGTCTCTGGAGGTACTTTCACGGGGATGGCCTACGCCGTCAGTATCTTAGAGAGAGAAACCTTCGAGGCTTTTTACCAAAGAGTCTATGGATTTCTCAAAGACACACATGTCATTAAACGTGCGCTGGACAATTTGAGCAGCGGTGATACCACCGCGCCTGAACAGATGCCGAGTCTCATTCGTTCGGCCGCGCAAGTCTACGCTTCAGACGAGATGTTCGGCGATAGACGCCTCGATCAGTTATTGAATAGTAGTGAGCCGTCTCATCTGACGGATATTATCTTCAACGCCGTTGAGTTTAGACATGGCATCTCCTTCCGCTTTCAGACTAGCCGTAGTGGTTCTGGAGTAATCGGAAACGGCGAGCTGGTCGTGAGCGACGAGGTGTCTCGCGATATACGGTTGGCCGATATTGCCGCGGCCTCTTCCTGCTTTCCCGCAGCTTTCGAGCCGCTGCGTTTTCCGGACGATTTCAGGTGGCCTGACCGGCGCACCCTGGAAGAAGCAAGGCAAAATCTAAGCCGGACATTCCAGACAGAGTGTGTGCCGCTGATGGACGGCGGTATCTTTGACAATCAAGGTCTGGACAGCGTGGTGAACGTATACAAGCGAACTTGGAATTCTGATGGAAAAAAGCCTGATCTGTTTATTATCTCCGACACGAGTCAACGGAGTGAGTCTCTTCTGAAATTCCCTCCGAAGAAACGAACAGGATGGCTTTCGTTGCGGGCTATTAATGTCCTGGCGTGGATACTTTTCGCGTTGGCACTAATGAGTTCCATCAGTTTGCCCTACTACGGTTATAAAGCGTTGCCCACCTCTCCCTTCGACCTTTTGAAATGGGTTTTAGTCTTTGCCGTACCTTTTGTGGTATCCGCTTTAATTGCAGGGGGGCTTTACTGGCTGCGGGCGCGCGTGGGAGAAGCGCTGTCTCTGGCGCAGGAAAAGACGGATATTGAACTGTGGCCTTACCTGAAACTCCTTAAAGTGCCTGAGTTGATCGCACTGGTTGACGACCGGCTCCGGTCGCTCATCACCCTCGCCACCTCCGTCTTTATGAAACGCATCCGCGACATGGGTTATGAAGACATAAGTGTCTATCCGAAGTACGCTGGAAAGCTACGATTCAACGTGCTTTATGACATGGATAACGAGACCAAATACGGTGCCGAAGTCATCCGGAACCACTTGGAACCTAGCATGAAGTTGAGGCAGTTGGCGAAGGATGCAGAAAAGATCGGAACTAATCTGTGGTTCACGGATGAGGAAAATCTCAAAAAACTCGTCGCCTGTGGGCAGGCTACCACGTGCTTCAATATTCTCCGGTTCATCCTGAGAAAGAAGAGTAATCCCACGGACGAGGCCGACAGGACGGCTAAGTTGGCAGACCCGAACTCAGCCCTGCGGGGGGTGTACGACGAAGCGTTCAAGCTCTGGGGACAATTGAACGAAGACCCACGCGCGTTGCTCAACGAATAATTACCAAGGGACGAAACGGGCAGGGTGGCAAAAAATCTTTTTGCCGCAATTAGTTATGCCAGAGAGCATGCCGCCGCTTCAATAGCTTGTACGAGCGTGCCTTCTTTGCCGCGCTGCCCGGCTCACTACAACCTTTCAAATTATAAGGGGCAAACCGACTGAACTTTGGGAGTTTAGAATGATTCATGTCAAACGTGGGCTGGCACCCGCCGCCTTGAAATCGGCTTCAGTTCGCGCACGGCTCAAAGAAGCGGCCAGATTCTTTAATACTAAACCAGACGAGCGGCGGCAGCAGCGGTTTGAGTTTTACCCTGCGATTCTCATCAAGGGCGTGCGGGAATCGTTGGCTGCGACTTTCGCACAGAAATGCGCCTACTGCGAGAGCCTCGTGGTGAAACCGACGGGCTACGATATTGATAGCTTCCGCCCGCGAAGCCGCGCAGTTAATCTTGATGGGAGCCTCTCCTCCGACCACTACTGGTGGCTTATCTATGAATGGTCTAATCTGCTTTTCAGTTGCGCCGCGTGCAATAAGCTGAAAGGCTCGCGGTTTCCGATTGAAGGCACGCGGGTCGCAGCGGGCATCACGGATGAGGCGACATTGCTCGATGAGCAACCGCTCTTGCTCGATCCGTGCAGAGACTACCCGGAGGAAGAGTTGATCTTTGATGAAAAGGGGAAGGTCGCCTCGAACACTAAGCGGGGGCGAGTGACGATAGACGTTCTAGGACTTAACCGTTCGGAACTCGTCAAGGCGCGGGCGGAGGTCTTTAAGTTGCTTCGCCCGGCGTGGCAAACGTTACGTACATATCAGACGAAGAAACCTGCCGGGAAGGAATTGCACGCTTACCTGGAAAGGCTAACTAATCCCGCACTTCCTTTTCTCGCCATGCGCCGCCAGTTTGTCAATCAGTGGAGCAACCAGGCTGTGAGTAGTCAGCCCACACTGGAAAGAACCTTTAAAAACTTCCTCTCATATCGTACCGCCCTGACGCGCGAGACCGAAAAAGTTGCGCCGAAGGGAAGGGCGAAAGCCGGTGCGACTAAGAAAACAGGCGTTGCCCGTCGCCAGCCGAAAACCGCCGCAACTGCGTCTTCCCGTCAGATCAAAATATTTATGCGGAAGACCGCCGAGGATTATCAGGCTTATGAGACCGTGTCGGAGACATTTTCTGTTACGAGCGAAAAGCACAAGGAGAGCTATTTCACCAAGACGCGGTTGATCGAGCGAATCGAAATTCGTAATTTCAAGATCATTGAAAACCTGACGATCCAAATTCCCTCCGAATCCGCGGATAAAGGCTCCTGGTTATTGTTGCTAGGCGAGAATGGAACGGGGAAAAGTTCGATTTTACAGGCAATCGCCTTAACTTTGATGGGCAAGCGACATCGCACCGCGTTGAAACTAAAGGCTTCCGACTTCGTGCGCTACGGTAAGCAGAGTGGCTACATCAAGGTATATCTCACGGGTTCGGCCGATCCCATCGAGCTTCACTTTAGGAAAGGCTCTCGTTTGTTTAGTGCGAAGCCGGAAGATCCGAAAGTCCTCCTGCTGGCGTATGGGGCGACCCGCCTGCTTCCCCGCGGCGGCACGACGACGCAAACTGGACAGGCTCTCGCTACCCGTCAGATAGAAGCGGCTAAAGCTTATAATCTCTTCAACCCATTCATCCCGTTAAACGATGCCACTAAGTGGCTCTGGCAGTTAGAGGACAAAGAGTTCGACCGCATCGCGCGTTCACTCAAAGACCTCATGCTGCTCAAGCCGAAAGACCGCCTGCTGAGGAATCCGCGCAACAAACAAAAGATCGAAGTTGCTGCCTTCGGTACGATGATCACCCTGGAGGATTTGAGCGACGGTTATCAATCGGTGGTCGCCCTGACGACCGACATTATGAACGTCATGCGCTTGCGTTGGCCTGCGATGGAGATTGCGGAGGGCATCGTGCTGATTGACGAGATTGACGCGCACTTGCATCCGAGTTGGAAGATGAAGATCGTGCAACGCCTGCGCACAGTGTTTCCTCGTTTGCAATTCCTCGTCACGAGCCATGACCCGCTGACGCTGCGCGGTCTGCATGCCGGAGAGGTCGTCGTGATGAAATCCGACAACAAAAGCCGCCCGGTGATAATTACCGATTTACCTTCTCCGGAGGGGATGAGGGTTGACCAGCTTTTAACGTCTGAATATTTCGGACTCAACAGCACGATTGACCCTGCCATCGAAGAGAAGTTCGAACAGTATTACCATTTGCTCGCCTTGAGAAAGCGCACCAAAGCTCAGGAGGAGAAGTTACGCGCCTTGAAAGACGAGATGAGTCAACTCGAACTGCTTGGGACAACACGCCGCGAGCGAATGATGCTTGAGGCGACGGACGAATTTCTGGCAAAATCAAGTAAGTCACAACCGGCTGACGGCGGGACAGTGAGACAGGAAACACGACGGAAACTGGAAAGAATGTGGAAGAAGATGGTTTGAACAAGGAGAGTCGCTTGATGATCAGCATCCGACGAACCGCGCCGCCTCCGCCCGATTTGAAAGGGACTGTGGGTAAGCCTTCACCCGGGGAAATCGAACTCCGGGAAGTTATCGAGTTCTATGCCAACAAGGGCAATCTCATCAAAGCCTTCAAGTACAAGGCGTATAAAAGCAAAACCATCGTTGAAGAACTAGGCAAACTTTTCTTCGGAAAGTGCGCCTACTGTGAAAGCAAGTATCAAGCTACGCAGCCGGTTGACGTGGAGCACTACCGGCCTAAAGGTGGCGTGATGGTCGCCTATCACCCGAAAAAAGGCGGCGCGAAAAAAAACGCGAAAAAATCTAACCCAGGCGAGCCTCAGATCAAGCTGCAAAAGCCCGGTTACTACTGGCTGGCCGCGAGTTGGGACAATTTACTGCCCGCCTGTATTGATTGCAATCGAGAGCGTAACCAGAAGGTTCCCCATGACGCAGACCCCACGAGATTCACAGTCATCAAAGTGGGCAAAGGTAACAACTTCCCCTTAGCCGACGAAACTAAGAGAAGGCTCACACCTCGGAGCCGCAGGCAGGAAGAGCCTTTAATCTTGGACCCAACCAGTGATCAGCCGGACAAGCACTTGGAGTTTACCGAGGACGGTATTGTCAGACCGACTCTAATCAAAAGAAAAACGAGTATCAAAGGTGAGGTCTCTATCAGGGTCTACGCTTTGCAGCGCATAGGACTGGTGCAGGAGCGCCGCGCACGTGCCAAACTGGTGCTCGCACAAATCGAACGCCTTCGGGAACTCATCGCCGATCTCGATAAGCGGCCCGAAGATAAGCAATTGGAGAAGCGTCTGGAGAGAGAACTACAAGAGCTAAAGAGATACACAAGGCCCGAAGAAGAGTACGCCGGGATGGCTAGACAACTGATCAAAAAATTCTTCGGCTCTCTGAAAAATCAGGGGTAAGGGAGTCCACTTGGTGGATAAGGATTATGTAGGCAGAACGCTCATGTTGAACATAATTGTCCAACATGAGCGTTAAAGATTGCTGACGTCAGTCTAAAACTTTATTTCAGAGTTCAGAACTTTATTTTAGAGTTCAGAACTTTATTTTAGAGCCCACGACTTTATTTCATTAGACCTCTTGCAAAAGTCGGTTGACTAATGCGACAACGTAGCTCGGCAGGAGACACACTGATGAGCTACGAACAAGTTAAAGATTTACCTCCCGCAGCCTTCAAGCGCTATTGCGGGGTGCGGCCTGAGACCTTTCACCGCATGGTCGAAGTCGTCTCTCACTGCTTGCGGCGACGGCGGCGCGTCTCAGGGCGACCGACTAAACTCTCGGTCGAAGACCAGGTGCTGCTGACACTGGAGTATTGGCGCGAGTATCGTACCTTCTTCCACCTCGCCCGCTCCTGGGATATCCATGAGTCGAGCGTGTGCCGCACCGTCCGGCGGGTAGAAGATATTTTGACCAATAGTCGGGCTTTTAAGTTGCCGGGCAAGAAAGTATTGCAGCCGGCAAACCACGAGATCGAATTTATCGTCGTCGATGTCACGGAAAGTCCGATAGAACGCCCGAAAAAAAGCAACAGTCGTACTACAGCGGCAAGCGGCGACGGCACACGCTCAAGAGCCAAGTAGTGGTGGATGGCACGACTCGACAAGTCATCTGCACGACTCAGGGGCGCGGACAGGTGCACGACTTCGCGCTCTACCAACGGAGTCGAGTCGAGCCGCACGAGAGCCTGGAAGTGCTGGCCGACAGCGGCTATCAGGGTTTGCAGAAGTTGCACGAAGGCAGCCGGACGCCGTGCAAGAAACCGCCCCGCGCTGAACTGAGCGCGGAGCGGAAGCAGAGCAATCGGGAGTTGTCGCGTCGCCGCGTGGTGGTCGAACATGTGATTCGCAGCCTGAAAATCTTCCGCATCCTCGCCGAGCGATACCGCAATCGAAGGCAGCGATTCACAACACGCTTCAACTTAATCGCTGGGCTGCACAACTATGAACTTGACCTCCGTTAATTACTTTTGCAAGAGGTCTAATGATGCTTTTAGAACATTGATCGCTTCCTCGTGTAAACCTTCCTCGCCATATTGCCTGGCTGATCTCAAACAAGCTGAGATTACCTCTTCTTGCTCGACCTTCGGAGTAACAGAACTCTCCGCCATTCGCTACAGCCCTCCTTATTTAGTAAATAGTCCCTCTCAGTGCATAATCTTGTTTTAGTTATGCTGGCACACAGTGCGACGGGATTTGATCTTCTGCGTGCTGACAACTCGTGGTTAAAACGTGCTCCGGGGGGCTAAAACCAACCAAGTCCAATTGCTACCCTACTGACGCCTTAAGCTCAGCCCTTGAGCCTAATAGAAACCAGAAAGTATAGACAGCCAGCGCCGTCCCGAAGGGTACGTTCAACGCTGCTACGGCAGCAGACACCAGCACGAACTTCCTCGCCCACCTCTTCTGCCTTAACATCCCGTACCCTCCAGCGATCGCCGGGACAGTGAAGAGCAGCGCGCCGAGCATGTAGACGGCCGTGACCGCGACGGCGAAGACGCCCAGCCAGAATGTCGGGTTCGCGCTGTCGCCGTAGTCGATGGGAAACACCCACTGCTCCACCACTGCCTTGAAGCCAACCATCACGGCCACCGTCAGGAAGACGCCGATTGCCGTGGCGGCAGCTATGAAGCCGTGGACGAGGTGCAGGATGGCAAGCAGCCTGTTGTGTGATTCAGGGTTCATCGTCATTTGACCTAGAGTGTGAAGGCGCTCTCGGGTGCGCCGGTGATGGTGATAAGTATTAGTTCAGGTCTAGCTAGTGAGGCCGAGAGCCTCGGTAAGAGCTAGCTGAAGTCCTGCAGGAAATAATCCTGCACCGTCTCAACATCGGGGGAGGGTAGCCAACATCTGGCCGGCTCAACAGCGATGCATCTCACGGTTTTTTCTCCTTTTGCAACTAAACTGCCTAAGTGGTGATATATTTTGATTCCACGACTAAGCAGTTCACTCAATAGCGTCTTTGACAAACTAAGGTTGATGCGCGGAACGCGGCGACACGACAGGCGATGAGAATCGCCCATGAGCCAGTTAAGGCACGGCGGGCGAGAAGAAGTAACTGTCATACTATACCCCTAATTGCGGGACAAGTTAAGCCCTTAATTGCTGGGCAAAAGAGAGTAGGAACATGCGTCCCACGGAGGTGCTCACTCTGATGGGACGACAACGACGGTCTCGGCCGCGCCGATTAGCCGCTAAACTTCGGCAGATCCGGACGAGCCTAGGGCTTACTCAAGAGCAGATGTATGAACGATTAGGAGAGACAAATTCTGCCCTCTGGCCAGGGCATATCGGAGAGTTTGAGACGGACAGGCGAGAACCGAACTTGCTGGTCATTCTTGCCTACGGGCGGGTGATGTCTACTACGGGCGGGGGCGAATTTCTCGAGACACTTCTGGATGATGAGTTAGACATTCCAGACAAGTTGCCAGCACATCCAAAGAAGGTGGCGACTAAACGAAGCTCTCGCTCAACGAGCACGCAGAAGCAATAATCCTGACAGCGCAATATCAACTAAGACATAGCATTGACAAACTCACCAAGGAATATATTTGGCTATCAGTGAATATCTTCCTCAGGATACGCTCCTGCGCACATGTGCGATTGTCGGAGCAGTTCAACTCAGCATAAGTGAAAGCTTCGTTAGTGTGCCCTTTCTCCCGTCCACGGTGAGCGAGGGTGTGCCTCACATCCATGTCGCGAAGTGAATCCGACCGTAGCTCTAATTTTGATGGTATACAGCAGACTTCAAAGCTATGCAGGGTAGAGCGCCGCCTCAATTGCATCAGCGACTTTGACGTAAATCTCTTCGCGCTTAGTCTTGTCTAATGCTGTCAACGGCTTGCTAGGTGAATTAACTGCTTGAAACTGGCAGATGCCTTCAGTTTTCTCAAAGCGGCAAGGGCTTATGATAACTGGAAGAATCATTACACCCTCAGACATGGCGGCTTGTAAAAGTGGTGGAAGCTCATTGTCGATAATGAACTCCGAAGCGAGGAAATCGGCACTTATCAACATAACGGCCACTCTTGTTCGCTCGATAGCTTTCTTTATTTCATCACGCCATTTTGCTCCAGGACTTATTCGGGTATCATCCCACCTATCTATAAGTCCGGGTTTCTCCAGTGGTTTTAAGTGTATGTGTAAACGCTGTAACCACTTTGAGTCTTTATGGGAATAGCAAATAAATACTTTATCTCTTGGTCGTTTTTCCGTGGATGCGGATTGGGCCTGCCTCTCGGCAATGTTCTCCACATCGGTATTAACGCCCATCTGACTTGATTTTGACTTCTGCTTTACCGGCTTTGGTAGGACGTAGTACTTATCTTTACCACGAAGTTCAAAATGCTTTAGATCCACCGCTGAAGGGAAATCTAATCCGAAGGTATGTCTACGAATTTGGCTTCGTACCACATGGACAGGCTGGCTGGCCTTAAAGCTGTAGAGATTTAGGCTCACAATAGCATCGTAAACCTGCTGAACTGTCATGGGTTTACGATGACTTTGCATTACTTCCTTAATGGCAAGAATAATTGTCCTTTTAGCCACTCCACTTTCTTGCGTGGCACTATTACCATTTTGCTGCTTGAGTGTATTTTTCTGCTCTAAGAATGGCTGAACATCTTCCTTTCGGTCTATATGTACTGTCCGAGGCTGATAAATTGGTTCCGGTAAGAGCTGAAATTTGTCTTTCCCTACTGCTTGGAAAAATTTAGAACCATAATAAGACTTGGCATCTTTGCCAGCGCAGTGTTTCCGTATTTGGCTCCCCACAACAGAAATCGGATCTTTGGCTTTGAAGTCGTATAAACCTTGCTGCATAATGTGGTAGTAAATCTCACGGGGAGTCAAAGGCTTCTCTTCAGCCTTCATTACCTGTCGTATAACTTCAACGATCGTAGTCTTCATGAGGAACCTGGATTTTATTGAGCTGCCACTACAGTTTTACATATTAGAATACAGGGCTGACTTACTACAATATTTTGGACAGAGCGACTACCCCTCCGAATTGCACGAGGTGTCCCGCCCGCGAACGTAGGTACCCCTAAAATTGCGGTGAGCTGTAAGTTAAAACCATCTCACTACGTCAATACAGTTTACTCTGCATTAACAAAGTTAGATTGGCATGAGATCCCTAATCTGAGGCCACATTAAACCGCTTACCATTGGATGTAGGCTGACACTAGCTAGTCAGCATCGATAGGAGCAGAGTCATGGAACAGGTCAGTTTAGTTTTTACCGAACAAGCCATTGCCTCACTGAGAGAGTCGGACTTCGACACCGCTAGCGCGGTCGGCGAAGTGATAGATAACTCAATTCAAGCTGCCGCGACAGCGATAAATATTCAGACCAGTGAAGTGGACCTTCCTGTGCGTGGGCGCCGAAAAGTTGGAGCCACGCAAATAGTTGAGTTCGCTTTCGGGGACAATGGCAAGGGCATGGATGAGGAGACACTACATCATTGCATGCAACTGGGCTATTCGACTCGCTACAATGATCGATCTGGGATTGGGCGCTTTGGCGTCGGTATGACCTTGGCTGCGATCAATCAATGCAAAAGAATAGAAGTTTATTCAAGAACGGAACAGAGTAAGAGTTGGCTACATACCTACGTGGATCTGGATGAAAATACCCCATACATTCCGCCACCGGTGAAAGAGGAGCCTCCCCAAAAGTATCGACACCTTGTCGGAAAGAAGCACGGGACGCTTGTCATCTGGAAAAAATGCGACCGCTTACTCGGCCAGTCTGATGAGATCAAGCATTGGATAGGTCGAACTTATCGAAAATTTATTGGAAAGCATCAGATTGTTGAGAACTCTGTTGTTAAAAATCCCGATTCAGTAGCCATAACTTATAACAATGAAAAGATAGAGGCTTTCGATCCTCTATATGTGATACCGAATAAAGATTTCCCGAAGGGACAGCACGCGGAGTTACTTGAAGAGATTTCTCTCGAGATGCCCGTCCCTGACGATGCGCTTGTGCCATTCAAGACATCGAGGCTCATTATTCGTATGAGCCTAACCCCTAAGGAGTGGAGGCTGGAAGGCGGCGGTATTTCCGGTCGTAGTCAACTCGCTCAAAATCTGAGGATGGACGATAACTGGGGGATTTCAGTCCTGCGGGCAAATCGGGAAGTTTTTTATGACATCATGCCTCACTTCGACCCACCACCACATCCAGATGGCATTGATCGGTGGTGGAGCGCGGAGATTGCCTTTGAGCCTGTGCTTGATCGTTATTTCTCTGTCCGTAATATCAAGCGAGGCGCACGCTTCCGTAAGGAATTGCGAGAAGAAATTGAGACTAGGATTAAACCAAGCATATACGAGTTTCGCAAACAGGTTCAATCGGTATTCAAACAGACAAAGATTGCTGACATACATAAAGATAAGGATGTCAGTACAGAGCATACGGAGGCTGAAAAAACTGTAAAAGCAGCGGCACCAACCCCTGGCAAAGCTGGCAGGGATAAGACTCCTGCAGAGAGGGCGCGAGAGATCAGGGAGATCATAGAGCCTCTGGTCAAAAATGAAGATGAGCTTGCCGCGTGGGTGGCTAAAATTGAAGCCCAGCCCTGCACCATCGTTGATAAAGAAGGCGCGACATGGAAAGGGGACACGTTCTTAGATATACATCCTCAGGTCGGGCGCACCATTATCGAATACAACATGATGCATGATTTCTTCATGTTCGTTTATGGTGCCATCAAGGAGTTAACCGCGACACGTGAGAAGGACGACGCTACGGCCTTAATCGAGAATGCCAAGAAACTTAAAGTCGCCCTTGACCTGCTGTTCATGGCTTATGCCCAAGCCCGATCACATTTAGATCCTGAGCATGAGCAACGGGTCGGCGACACTATTCAGTATTTGGAAAACAACTGGGGCATGTTCCTGCGCCAATATTTGAAAACACACGAAAAGAATAGTTAAAGATGCTCTCGCAATACCTCCCCCTCTCGGAGTTACAGTCGGCGATACGAGAAGACCAGATTAGGGAATTTGCCGCCCTCTTGCGACGGCTCGATTCCAGAGCTGGTTACGATCCAGTCACGGATCGCAACTTCCTTGCGCGGATTTATGAGGCTTACTATGGGATTGATTTTCTCACCCGCCCCGCGTCTCGAAGGCACCTTCTCGAATACGTGCCCGCCGATAAGCTTCAAGATCTCGGGAACCAGCTAGGCTTAAATACTGGTCGTCCGTTCAAGGAACTCGCCGATCAAATAGCGGGCATGACTTGGGGTGCTAATGAATCCACAAGAACCTTTCTCCAATTTTTTGGATACCCGTCTGACTACATGCCGGATGAGGGTGCCATTCCCCCCTTAGAGGAGTGTGTAGAGCCATTTCTTCCCCCCTTAAAAGTTCTACAAGACTATCAATCTGCACTCTATTTCCGCTGCCGCGAAATGCTGCGTCCGCCCAACGCCCGTTTCCTGATCCAGATGCCAACCGGTTCCGGAAAGACGCGCACCGCGATGGAGTTGATTGCCTCATATTTTAACGAAATGCCGAACCGCACCATCTTGTGGCTAGCTCATACGGAGGAACTCTGCGCCCAAGCTGCTGCTGGCTTCCAAGAGGTTTGGCGACATATTGGCAAAACGCCCGTGAACTTGTACCGCTGCTGGGGACCCTACACCCCTACGTTTCCCACACTGCCGTCATCGCTAATTATCGCTGGTTTCTCGAAGCTTCATTCCCTGCGCCAATCAGGAGTTACAGCACCGGCTGCCAATTTGATCGTTGTGGATGAGGCGCACAAGGTTTTAGCACCCACGTATGCGGCGGTCATAGGTTGGGCTAAAACTCTAAGCACGCGCGTACTCGGGCTCTCGGCTACGCCTGGCCGCGGCACCGCCGTGGGGGAGGAAAATACAGCACTCGCCGACTTCTTTAACAATCAGATCATAGGCATTGAAACCGACGGGCAAGGCGTTATCGAGTTTCTTCAGGGCCGAGGAATTCTAGCCCATGCAGAGCGCGAAGCCTTGATGACCAACGTCACTTTCCATCTTGATCCCGAAGAGTGGCAGAGGTTGGAGGATGATCTCGAGTATTCACGCGACTTCCTAAAGCGTGTCGCTGAGAATCATGAAAGAAATAGAATTATTATTGAGAGGTTGTGGGATCTGTCTCAGGAGGATGTGCAGGTATTAGCCTTCGCCGCAAGCGTTGAGCAGTCTCGTCTGCTTTGCGCGATGATGCTTTACCGCGGCATACCTGCAGCACACGTAGACGGAAACACCTCGCGGGAGACACGGCGTGCCGTTATCGCCAAGTTCCGCCGGGGAGAGATCAAATTCCTCTTCAATTATGAGGTGCTCACGACTGGTTTCGACGCACCGGGAATAGACGTCGTGTTTATTGCCAGGCCTACAAAATCCTTAGTGCTCTACAGTCAGATGATCGGCCGAGGGATGCGTGGTCCCGCTGTCGGCGGAACCGCGTTTTTTCGGTTAATAGATGTGGTCGATAACATCATCGATTATTCAGGCAATCTCGATGATGTGTATGAATACTTTGCTGATTATTGGTCGGTATAGGGCATGCTGACGAAAGACCTGTATATCCACTTCTCCAATTTTACCGCTACGGGGCAAACGAGCTTGCATGTTGTCGCGCCATACATCCGTGTCGAGGCATTAAATGCAATCTTGGCGAATGTTCAGCTCCAAAATGTCACTATCGTGACAACGTGGAAAACAGCAGATGTGTTAAATGGCGCCTCTGACCTTGATCTCTACCCTTACCTCAGGTCACGCAACTGGTATCTTTACCTCCACCCAAGTCTGCACGCCAAACTAATCGTGACTGATCTGAGTAACGCCATCATAACGTCTGCAAACATTACGAAGTCCGCGCTTGGCTTGGCCGCAAAGTGTAATGTTGAGTGTGCCGAGTATGTAGAATCTCTTTCCTCCTCAGATCGCCTATGGTTATTAGGCTTAGTGGCGGAATCACTTCTTGTGCAGGACGAATATTATTTTAACTTCTCGCGCCACGTCGACTCTCAACGTCCCAACCTCAGCCAAGATTCCGTCGAAGAGTTCGACCGTTCAGCGTTCGTCGAGAGGCAGTGGTTTCTTCTGTCTTCTTTGCCTATGTCCTACACGCCAGAAACACTTCTTACCTGTCTCGAAGTAATAAGTAAGGGCGAAGAGGCTAAATTAGATCCTACTGATCTAACCTGTGCCCTCCACGACGCAACATTATTCTCTCTTGATAGCGCGGCCACCCGTGACGAGAACGAAAGGCGTCTGCGGGAAAACTTTTTCGCTCACCCATTTATTCACGCATTTGCAGATTACGTACATCCCCGAAAGTTTTTTGGAGAAACTAAGGCTTGGATACAGAATAATTGTACAAATGTGCCGGTGCCGCGCCGCAGAGATCTAACGGGGCACGTTCGTGTACTGTTTGACTGGTTCGTTGCTTTGGGCAGGGGGGAATACCTAATAGAGCGCCCCAATTACTCCGAATGTTTAGTACATTTAGGGAAAACTAAATAGTTGCTGATATGTATCTACAAGGAGTTCGATACGGCATTTAATCCGAGCATTTTTTATGAAGCCAATTCCTCATGATTTAGTTAAAGATACGTTGGCTGAGTTAAGAGAGTACAACATCAGCCGTTTGGTACTGTCACCAAACAGATGGAAAGCCTGTAACTTAAAGATTTCATTAAAGTGGCGTGTAGTCAAATTCGATAAAACGCATAAATCTAAGATACCCTTAGATAAGCAAGGCGTTTACACCTTTGTCGTTAAACCGGGGATCGCTAATCACCCAGAATGTTCATACTTACTCTATGTAGGAAAAACTGAACGGCAAGGCCTTAGGACGCGTTTCTTACAGTATTTTGGTGAAACAAAAAAGCCTACCGGCAGACCCTACATAAAAGAAATGATTAGGTTGTGGAATAAGCATCTCTGGTTTTGCTACGCGACAATCGACGATGTTAAGAAAATAGGTGACATTGAAAATAAACTGATAGAAGCGTACGTCCCGCCGATGAATGAAGATTTTCAAGGTGTAGTCGGAAAGGCGATGAAAGCATGGCGATAAAAACGAATCAAAATAAGAGGACTACGTTCCCAGCCCTCCGTTGTCACATGGGCGACTGGGTGTATTACGTAACCTACATGAAGTTCTCCGATGTTTCCATTTGGGTAAAACAGACGGAGGAAATTCACAAAAATAAGAAATTGAAGGACATGATACAACGCGAAATTGGAGACCGCGTGGGACCTATCGTTGATTACCTTCTGGAACAGAAAGAGCGGTTTTTTAATTCCATAGTTGTGGGCGTTTATGGAGGCGCACCCAAATGGTATCCAATAAATGTCGGTGACAGTCCTGCTCACGGGTCTCCTGATTTAGATGGTGACGCCCGCAATGCTATCGGTCTCCTCATGTTGGAAGGAGAAGAAAAACTTTTTGCGATAGACGGACAACACAGAGTTGTAGCTATTAGTAAGGCTTTAAAGGAAAATCGTAGCTTGGCGGATGAGCAACTAGGTGCCATATTTGTCGCCCACAGCAATGATGAAAAGGGGATGATGCGTACTAGAAGACTCTTTTCAACCTTGAATAGATATGCGGTGCCTGTTTCTAAAGGAGAGATTGTAGCTTTAAGTGAAGACGACGCTTTTGCCATTGTTACTAGGCGGCTCGTGGAGGATTTCCCGCTGCTGAAATCAGATGTTGTAGCTAAAGAAGGATTTGTATTCTTTGGAAAAACTTCCAATGTAGGGCCTTCGGACCGGAAAAGTTTGACTTCTGTTCTTACTCTATATGACATCGTAACAACGATTCATATACCTAGACTCGATAGAAGGGAGCGCAAAGATCTTCAGCGCCTTAAAGACCGCCGGCCTACTGATCAAAAGCTTAACGCTATCTATCATAGCCAGATCACCTACTGGAACCTTTTGAAAGCCAATATCCCTGAGTATAAAGAACTATTTGCTTCTAAACCGGAGGAGCAAGTGGCTGGAAAATATCGCGGTACTAAAGGCGGGCATCTGATGTTTCGCCCAATTGGTCAAAAGGCTTTTGCCAGCGCCGTTAGAATAATGATGGATCGCGGCCTTAGTATGAAAAAGGCGGTAGCCGCATTATCAAAAGTTCCTATGGATCTTAACGAGGCTCCTTGGAAGTATGTACTCTGGAATCCCAGCACTAAGAAGGTCAACTCTAAAGTAAGCAATTTGTTGCCTGAAAGTTTGTTCTTACATTATGTGAGGCAACAACCCCGCCGCCCTGATTTCAACTTGTTAGATGAATATAGAAAGGTTTTAGATAATCCAACAGCAACCTTATGATTTATTGTTCTAACTCAAAAAATTTTAACAGCTAATTGTTGCACATGTGGATATAATTCAGGGCCTCCCTGTCAGGAGTGATAGCTGCATCCTCATAGCGAGTCAGACGGGTCGAAATAAATAGTGACTCATTAGTGCAGGGTGATGTACTGCAATGGTGAATCTAACCTTTCGATAGGAACTTAGAGGGGCAAGCGTCTTAGCAGTGCTTGGATGCTTTTGAGATTCTTATCCGCAGCCAAATAGCCTATCCCGCGATGAAGGTGGAGGCGAAATTGTGCCGCTAACACCTCGTCATTAGTCTCCATTTGATCACGCTTGCATCTCTCTTTCAAGAGCGC
Source organism: Pyrinomonadaceae bacterium (assembly GCA_035645855.1). Taxonomy (GTDB): domain Bacteria; phylum Acidobacteriota; class Blastocatellia; order Pyrinomonadales; family Pyrinomonadaceae; genus JAIVJZ01. The sequence goes on along the minus strand of DASQLU010000059.1, from coordinate 8,939 downwards.
TAAATAAATATCCGAAAAGGAGCCGCCGAAGACCTTCCATGTCATGTCGACCGAGCTATCCGCCGGTATTTTTGCTGGCGACGGAACGCCGGGCTCACTTAAGGAAAGGCAAAATGCCCACCGACAGAGCGTGTTCCAGTTCTGGATACCCGTTCCGCGTTTGATCTTGGTGAGTTGATCCTTCGCTTGCTGTGATAGATGAATGTGTTCGATTGGCATGTTAATCACGCTCTACCAGAAGTAACCGGGTTGCACCTTTGTCGCACCTATTGAGTCGTCAAACTGAAAGCTATAGGAGCGGCCGACCCAAGGCTTTAATTTATCGTAATAGTGCTCGTCAATCTCTTCGTCGGTTGAGAGCAGCAACACCTGGTGGCTGGCATACGGAAAATAGCGTTGTACGAGATGGGCGCGATGGGTCGCGTCAAGACGGCCCATCGGAGTGTCTATTATCGCGGGCAAAGTCTGACCTGAGGTTCTAGCCAGGCCCCATAGAATTGAGATGGCTAATAACTGCCGCTCGCCGGCCGAAAGTCTTTCGGGGGGGAGCAGTCTCCCGTTCTTACCGAAGAGTTCCACCGAAAATCGCTCAGGATCAATCTTCAGATCCGATACTAGAGAATCTTTACGTAGCAACTGTTGCAGACTATCCAAAATGAATCGCTCGATACGACTCACGTGATGTTTCGTCACTGCAGTCCGAAACTTCTCCAAAGTCTTGCGCGTCTTCTGTGAGTGAAAAATCATGCGCGCCAGATCTTCCTGCTCAAGGTCGAACTCAACCTTGCTTTCTATTTGCGACATCAAACGCGCCCTTCTTACCTCCCGCTCGCGCTTAACACGCTCAAGTTCTGAATCCAAGGCGCTGAGTTGTACTTGAACCTCCGCGAGCGCGCGCCTGGCCTTTTCACGATCCTCCATTAGGAGTGCAAGCGTGTCATGATCCGGGATACTAGCCAAATTTCGGTCATGATCAACTAGAGTGCTCTGCGCCTCGTCAGCAAGTTGAATGAGTTTGGCCGTGCGCGCTTGTACATCAGGCAAGATTACGCTTTGCAGACTCCGTACCGCGTCACGCGCTTCAGTGCCAAGATTAAGATAGCGTTCGGTCTTGGTTGAAACCTTACGCTTTTGGCGATCATCGAGCAGCAACTTCTTTAGGGTTTTCAGTATTTCTGTTGGGGCACTAGCGTTTTGTAGGTCGGCCAGAATTTTCTCATCACGGTCAACGAGCAGTTTGGCGAATTGTTCAGATTGACCTGCCTCCTCTTCTCGCTCGACTTGGGTTTCAACTGCCCTTAACAGATCGAAAACCATCAGCAGAGGGGCCGGGCCTGCCGCAAGATCCCTCAATTGCTCTTCGACATCGCGCAGCCGCTTTTCGGCTGCACCGCGCGCTGCTTCCACCTCGCTCTGACGCTCATAGAGGTCTCCTCCACGTAGACGGAAGTTGGTTTCCACCTCATGGAGGTGCTTCTCACGACGGTCGAGGTCGTTTTGAAGGCCTGCGCGTTGCATGAAAAGCTCCTCGTATCGCTTTTCAATGCGTTCAAGTTCCTCCTGAGCTTCGCTAATCTGACGCCTTTCGACGTCAGTTTTAGAAGCGATCCGCTTGCGCCGTTCAAGCACGACCATGTCGGTAGCCAGTTTGTCTACGAGATCAATACCGAGCAGGGAGTGAATGGCTGTGGATAAAACCTCAGCGGAATTTTCAAGATCCGCGAGCCCTTCGATCTTCTCACCGTCAAAGAAGAAAAGATGTGAGATACGGAGCGGGATTAACGATTCGACATACTCCTCCCACGAATCTGTGAGCACTGAGTCTACAGTCCCGTCACGAGCGACCTCCACCCGCTCCCGAATTGCAGTTCCGTAAGCAGACCATGAGCGGTTAATACGATAGGTATGTTCTTTCCCGTCGGTGGTGTGACGAAATTGAACTTCAAGCGCGGCTCCCTCTTTGGGATCGGCTGTCCAGTGAACAGAGCGGCGAAGAAACTCATCATAGCCAAGACTAGAACGATTCGAACAACGAGCCATTTTCCCGTAGAGTGCGAGCTGGAGGGCATCGAGGAAGGTAGTCTTGCCTGTTCCATTAAGGCCGCCGAGAAGTACCACATTTTTCTCTGGAGTCGGAGGGGCTAGCAGCACCTGTTGTCGGTCTTTATAAACTCCAAAATTGTTTAGAACTATCTCGTCGAAAATCATAAGGCGGTTGATCTGGACAGGCTCATGCGTTAGCTGAAACAATAAACATTTTCATTGAAATAACGTCGGCTCACGTTCTATTTGTTGAGCTTCCTCCATTGTGTCGCGCCGCCGCCGGGCACGATCTATGGCATCCTCTTCATTGGCGTAAAAGCCGCGACGTAATGCCTGCTCAAGCGAGTCAAAGATGCCAGCGCGGCGTGCCATCGTGCGATAACGGCGTTCGATGTCCAAAAGCTCACGTGTTAGTTCAAAATGGAGTTCATCGTCGCCACAGACCTGCTTGAGTATATCTAACTCGTCGGCCCCAAACGCCACGTTGTCGTTAATTGACCCCCCTGGAAAGGGCTGCCCCGTGGCCTCTTCGTAAATACGGGGTAGGCTATCTTCGAACTCGTGCTTTTCGACGACCCAAATCCTCCGTATCTCATGCATCTCCCTGAGGGTGATCAATTCAAGATCGCGCATATTCTCGGGACCGTTGCGGCGCACCCAGCTTTGCGCCTCTAGCACTCTTCTTAGCCACTTTTCCCGCGCTGATTGCACGTAGGGGCCATGTATGGGGCGGTCGTGGAAGAGTTGAACATTGCCCCTCATGCGGCGGAAGTCACGCAGGTGTCGGTCATCTTGCACGTCCAGTTCATTGCGCAACTGGAGGAGCGGAAGCATCCACTCTTTCTCCTCATCATTCTGGATCATCGCCTGCATGGACTTGTCTTTATCGACCAGCGTGCAGACCCAGCACCCGAAGCGCGAATCACCACAACTCGGGGTGGTCGTATCCACCACGAGCGGGCACTCGCCGTCCGGAGACGCCCCCTGATACATCGTCAATAGGTCCTTGTTGTCGTAGCCCCAAGGATTTTCCACCTGCATTAGAAACAGCCAGACATCATCGTTGGACCAATCTTCAATTGGGCTAAAGATGAGACAATTAGGGAGGCTGGCATTCGCGTTCGGGCTGAGGCGCTCGCGCACTCGCATGCGCTCGTACTTCGCCATATTGCGAGATCTCGCAGCACTCTCAGCTTTGCGCGTCCCTAGAATGAGAATGGCTTCACCATTTTTACGCACCACATTGGTGATGAACGCGTTTGAGGGGTTGATCTTTAACCTGTCAGTGCACCACCTGAATTTCGGGCGGGGGGCAGGGTATCCTCGCCCGATGAGGTTGACCCAGAAGGTGTCCGTGACGTTTGGAGTCAACCGGTGTGCCCTGACGGGAAGTCCTTGTTCTTCGGCGGTGCGGTTCATGGTCTGAAGTGAGCGCGTAACCCATGAGGCGACCACCGGGTTTTCGACGAGCGTGTCCGTGCTAATGACGTGAACCGGCTTCCACCTCTTCTCGGGTTCCAATTCCGAGAGGGCAAGCCACACCAACTGGAGGGTTGCAGTAGAGTCCTTCCCGCCGCTGTAACCGACTACCCAAGGGATCTGGTCGGCAAGGTATAATTCTTTGATTTCTTCGATGAGTGTCCTGATGGCTTCTTTGAAACCGACTTCATTGAAGGCGGACTGACGAGTTTTCTTATCCTTGCTCATGTGACCCCTGTAAGAAGGCTTGCTCGATTCGATCCTCTTCCTGTGATAGCGGCATCCGGAGATGCTTCTTGATGATATTGGTCGTCAGTGTCACGTTATTAGCCGACTTGGACACCCGACCCCCGGCGAGGGCACGCCCCTCCCAGAACTTGGAATTAGAGCGCAACCAGTTAATGCTTTTCAACCGGCTCAACTGCTTCTTCCAGTCGGAAGCTGCGTCAGACATCAAGTAGTTTCCGACCCGCCCGAGAGCCTGAAGCGCGATCCCGTGCGAGTGGAGATAGTTTTGGCGAACCTCACCGGCAGTCATCCGCCTTTCGCGCACGAGTTGCCATTCAGGGAATTGCTTCCCCACCTCTTCCCAGAATGTGGAAGCCCGTTGAGCGCAATCGCCTGCCAACTCCCCGCTTACATCGGCGAGCAGCTCCAGTGTAGCAGTGTAGATGGCACTTAAGGTGAACAGCTTGCGAGAGCCTGGTGACAGCGTACTCCGCTCCATGTCCACTACCCCTTTGAAGACGGGCGACTTGAGGACAACAAGCTTGACGAGCTTCGCGAAGTCATCCCTGTGGTCGTATAAAACACCAATAGATTTTGACGGACGGATCGCGTGCCGATTTAGGTCGGCGAACATCTGCTGACAGCGCTCTAGACCGATGTCGAGGAAGAATACTACGGCAATACTTTCGTTAGCAAAGTCGGGATTTTCCTTGAGTGCTATCTCGATAGCGGCACGCCTGTGCTGACCGTCGTTGATGATAAAACGCGCCGACATCGGTATGTGAAGCAGCCCCACGCGTTTGCCCTCGGTGCCTCCTCCGATAGGGTCAAACCGAAGGTCGGCATCAACCGATGCCGTGATGGCGGAGAACGTATAGTTTTGAGGGTTCTTGAGGATGTATCTGGCAATTTCCGGAACTCGACTCCGGTTAATTGTACGCTGGGCGCGTAATTCTGGCACGAGCTCCTCATCGTCAAAGACGAAGAGCTTCGGGATTAAGCGCAACGGACACATTGAGACGTAATATTCTCGTTGTGCTTGCACACCACGGATAGCGGGAAACACGTATTCGAACGCAGCATCCATAAAATTTTAAGGGTGAGAAGAGATGGCTAATTAAATTCGGCACCAACTTATGGGACGGGCAATGCGTTTTACCACAAGTTCTTGTGGAATTTAATCTAAAAACGTCGCTACGTCAATAAAGAAACATAGTATAGTGATTTAGGAGACAAAGCGCGCTGCCCACGAAAGTTGCGAAGGCCAATCCGTCTGCGGTTGTGCGTGTAAAATGGTGATTGGTGTCGGCTGGAACTGTGGAGGGATAAGATGACGATTTATCTAGATTGCAACGCGACCACCCCGGTTGAGCCGAAGGTGCAGGAAGAGGTGTTTCGTTATATGGCTGTGGAGTTTGGTAACGCCGGTAGTCGAACGCACGAATACGGCGCCCGCGCCAAGCAGGCGGTTGAGCGCGCCCGCGACAGCGTCGCGGCAGTAGCCAAGGCCAAGCGCGATGAAGTGATTTTTACGAGTGGGGCCACGGAGAGCAATAACCTAGTCATTCTGGGCCTTGCGCCGCACGGTGAAAAGACTCAGCGTCGCCATATAGTCAGCACCCAGATTGAGCACAAGGCAGTACTGGAGCCTTTAGAAGCTCTTGCCGGCAGAGGTTTTGAGATTACTCTCGTCCCCCCGACCAAGGGAGGATGGGTGGATGCGGCTCAAATTAAAGGTGCGGTGCGCGACGATACCTTACTTGTATCTGTGATGCAGATCAACAACGAGACTGGCGTTATTCAGCCTGTTTCTGAGATAGCCGAGATGCTCCGTGAGCATCCCTCCTATATACATGTTGACGCTGCCCAAGGGTTTGGTAAAGAGATCACGCCACTCCAGAACCAGAGAATAGATTTTATTAGCGTCAGCGGGCACAAGGTGTATGCGCCGAAGGGAGTTGGGGCCCTAGTGGCACGCCGGAGAGGATTTGACCGCCCACCGCTTACGCCTCTTTTCTTCGGAGGGGGGCAGGAGCGGGGCCTACGTCCCGGAACGCTGCCCGTCCCGCTGATCGTCGGACTAGGGCTCGCTGCGGAATTAGCTCTCAAGCAAGCGGACGATCGCTCCGCCCGATGTAGAGAATTTCGTTTGAATCTTCTAGAGGCACTAAAAACGCTTGAGCCAGTGATTAACGGCGATGTAGAGCGGGCTTCGCCGCACGTGTTGAATGTGTCATTCCCAGGAGTGGATTCCGAAGCCTTAATGGTTGCACTGAAGGATTGCATTGCTGTTTCTAACGGCTCTGCGTGTACGTCACAGAGCTATCAGCCAAGCCATGTGCTCAAAGCGATGGGTCTTCCGGAGAGTGTTATTAAAGGGGCAGTCAGATTCTCCTGGTGTCACATGACAGAGATACCTGACTGGAATGAGGTAGTCGGTATTATCAACAAGCTTAGGTAAGCCCACGAGCAGGATAGCCTCCATAGGAATAAGTGAACGCCCGCACGAGAGATTTCTCATGCGGGCGTTCACTTGTGCTGATCTCTGCTGATGCCTGACCGGCACTTTATTCCGGAGATGAAGACTATTCTCCAGATTGACCGTAAGGACGCTAACTTTTCCCTAGAGACGGTAATTATTTTCTAGGGACGCTAATTATTTTTCTTCCACAACTGTCTCTCAACAAAAGTTAGTCCAACTACAAGCTCACTAAATTATCAAGTCCAAAAAGCACTTCCTTCGGGGTTCAGAGAAATTATCCCAACTGAGAACTCCGGCAGCTTGGCACTGCTGTTTAACATCAACACAAGTTACGCCAACTGGAGCCATTAGCTAGGTCGTATCCTCTACCCGTCAATGTCAGTTGCGTTGTGGTACTAGGTCTAAAAGGGAGAGTTTATGCCGCTGGGTTACGAATGCAGCGCGTCTCGCTACACTTTAACACGGTAACATTTTTCAGTATGGATCTTCCACCTTTTTTGAAGCTCTTTAAGGCAATAAAAAAGGGCAGTAATGTAGTTGACGCATCTGGCGCAGATATGACAAGCCGAACTTACGTGGTGAGCGGTGGCCTTTGAGCTGCGGGCCGAGTCATGAGTAGGATACTTTCCAGCTTGACCTGTGTGGCGTGTAGTTAAATGGCGGGGTGCTAACAGAACATTCTGCTGAACCATGAGCGGCTTTTGACACGTATCTGGGTGTGTTAGGCCGCACAGTGCGGCTTTTGGCTCTTTATTGCGTAGTTAGGCCGCACCCCACGGTACAATATGCGTTAGATTTCTTTCTCTTGCTAAAGCGATAACTGATCTAATGAGCAAGCCACCGGATAGGCTGGGCAAACTGCTCTCCATAGATATTGATGGATGGGGGCAGGATTGGGAGCTTGTTTACGCTGATCCTGACCGCATCGAAGAGTTCTGCGATGTCTACGAGCGTGAGCACCTAAATTCAGTCGAGAAAAGCGAATTGATGGGCTTGATTGTCGCCTCTTATGATCAGATGCTAGAGCATGGAGGCAGAGTGAATGACACTTGGCAACGAATCACACGCCTGCTCAAGGCAGATTTCATCATTCATGAAGAGATTGTTGAATACTGGAGTCTGTTAGAAGAAGCAGATGTTGATAACGTGTTTCCCGTGACGCCTCTGATGCGGGAGGTGTGGCGTGATTGTCACAGCGGCGAAATCTAACAATGGCATGCAACGGACGCGCAACACAGCGGCGCTTTCATCTTCAACATTGTCGGCGCGCCGCTGATGCCAAGCGTTAGATTGCTTTCTTTATCGGAGATAAAACCATGAATGAAGAGATTTCGGAATCGGCGAAGGCTATTCAAGAGGTTGCGAAAACGACTAGAGAGGGAATCGAAGCCACACAAAAACTAGGAAGCTTTGTAGCGAGAGTAACTAATGAATCTATTGAGGCTGTCACGGGCATACTCTCAGATCGATTACGCTTCATGCGTTGGGAGAGGCAACTTCGCCTTCGTGATAGATGCCTAGAGATTATTCGAGATAGAGGACTTACAGGCAGTTTTAATATTATCTCTCCCAAGTTGGCGCTACCCATAATTGAGAATGCGTCCTTGGAAGAAAATGATGAGTTACAAGATTTATGGGCATATCTTCTTGCCTCGGCAGTAGACCCTAACTTTAATGGAACTGTTCGAGCTACTTTCATTGACATTATTAAGCAGTTGGAGGTCGTTGATGTTCATATATTGAGTTTTATTTATAAGGCTTATAAGAAGGACTATCCATACCATACTTACGACCCTTCGCCAGTACAAATCCTCATACCCGGAAAATTAGTAATGGATAAACTAAAATTAGAACGGAGTATCTGTGAAAATTCTATAGATAATCTTATTAGGGTAAGATGCATAGTTTCTTGGGAGAATAACCATTACCACCATTTAGCTATAACATCATTGGGTATAAGCTTCGTGGAGGCATGTATGGGTCAATCAATACCGGATAAGACAGCTAAGGTAAACAAATAATGTAAACGATTGTTTGTTATCAAAAGGCGCAATCTAACAACTCATTCAACCGGACGCGCAATCAGCAACCTTGTTATCGTCGAAGGCAGCAACGCGCCGGTTAATTCGGGCGTTAGATGGCTTCGTGGTAACGACAATGATTGATCATCAGGAAGCGAGAGAAATAGTTAACCGCGAGATCAATAAGCCTAATGGCGCATGGCCTGATATGCCCGAAATGATAATCCTTGATGAGTACACGGTCGAGAAAGATTATGGGTGGGTCTTCTATTGGACCTCCCGCCCGTGGCGCGAGACGGGAGATTTCAAGCATGCGCTTGCAGGGAACGGCCCGATAATAGTGAGTCGCTCAGATGGCTCGCTTTATCACTGTGGGACCGCCCCGCCTATCGAAGATAGAATCCGCGAACAGGAGCTGAGATTGAGAGCTGAAGCATCAGCACAGCAAGAATGATTCTTGAGTGCCATCTAACAACGACATGCAGCGGACGCGCAAATCAGCTTGAATCTCATAATCAAAGACCCGTGCGCGCCGCTGATGCCGACGTTAGAGCATATTTCACTTGAACAGACCACAGACAGCGAGTATGCTGCGCGCCCATGAAGCCCTACTCCCTAGATTTGCGCCGCCGCGTGCTGGACGCCTACCGTAGTGGCGAAGGCTCGCAGCGGCAACTCGCCGCCCG
>DASQLU010000058.1:0-137987 GCA_035645855.1 Pyrinomonadaceae bacterium | reverse complement strand
CAATCGCCAGATCGCTTACGGCGACCCGAAATCGCGTTCGACCGAGACGAGTTCCGGCACCGGCACGGGTAACGGCATCGGTTCGGGCACGGGCGGCGGCGTCGGTTCGGGTGAAGGCGGCGGCGTCGGCCCCGGTCGCGGGGGCAACACGGGCGGCGGCGACCGGCGCGACGGCGGCGGCGGCCCCGGCGGCGGTGGCGGCGGAGCGGATTACAACAAGACGTTTCAGGCCAGGGAAGTGACGCGCAAGGCGCAGATCACGTCCAAGCCGGAACCGCTCTACACCGAAGAGGCGCGTAAAAATCAGGTAACGGGAACGGTGCGCCTGCGTCTGGTGCTGGGAGCGAACGGCTCTGTGTCAGGCATCGCGCCGGTGTCGCGACTGCCGGACGGTTTGACGGAGAAGGCCATCGAAGCGGCGCGCAAAATCAACTTCACGCCGGCCGAGAAAGACGGGCGCAAGGTGTCGCAATACATCGTCATCGAATACAACTTCAACATCTACTAAATCCCGTTCAGCGCGACGGACGACGACGGCGGCGACTCAAGAGATAATGAGTCGCCGCCGTCTTTTTCGCAGAGAGTAAAGCCGGTTCGAGCAAGGACACAGAATACAGGTTGAAGCAAATGGTGAAAAAACTCGTCTTCAAAACCCGCCTTCTCCGCGCCCGTGCCGGTGGAGGCTTCCGCTCTGCGAAAGCGGATTCCCGCAAGTGTCTCGCGGGGCGTGCCCGTTATATACTGCTCGGCGATAATTTCAGACGGAGAGGCACACCGCGTCCCAGACGCTTGATTTCGCGCCGCCCGTTAAACGAGAGAATTGCCCTTGAGCGACACACCCCCCCGCCGCAACATCGTCTGCCTCGCCAGCTACTTCAAGGGCGAGGAGTTTTTGCGCGAGTGCCGGCGACAGAACTGCCGCGTCTTCCTCGTCACGAAAGAGAAGTGGCGCGGCGAGGAATGGCCGCACGACTCGATTGACGAATTCATCACCCTGCCAGACGACGCCACGCCCGAACACTTCATCTACAGCGTCACGCAGATCGCGCGACGGCACAAACTGTCGCGCGTCGTCGCGCTCGAAGAGTTCGACGTGATCACGGCCGGCCTGATTCGCGAACACCTGCGACTGCCCGGCATGACGAGCGCGGAGGCGCGCCTGTTTCGCGACAAGCTGGCGATGCGCGGCGTGGCCGAGGCCGCGCGCATCAACGTGCCGGAGTTCGTACACGTGCTCCACTACGGCGAGTTGCAGGAGTTCATGCGCCGCGTGCCCGCGCCGTGGGTCTTGAAGCCGCGCACGGACGTGTCGGCCATCGGCATCAGGAAAGTGTCCGACGCGGAGCAGGTGTGGCGCGCGATTGACGCGCTCGACGCGCGCGAGCGGCTGAGCGAACAGTCCTCCTTTTACCTGCTCGAACGCTTCGTGGCGGGCGAGGTCTATCACGTGGATTCAATCGTCTCCGGCGGGCGGGTGGCGTTCGCGGGCGTCAGCATGTACGGCCGGCCGCCGATGAACGTGGCGCACGAAGGCGGCGTCTTCATCTCTCATACGCTCGAACGGCGCGGCGGCGAACGGCGCAAACTGTTGGAGATCAACCGGCAGGTCATCAACGCCCTCGGCCTGCGGCGGGGCGCGACGCACGCCGAGTTCATCCGGAGCGCGGCCGACGGCAAATACTATTTTCTCGAAATCGCAGCGCGCGTCGGCGGCGCATACATCGCGGAGGCGCTGGAGGCCGCGAGCGGCCTCAACATCTGGCGCGAGTGGGCGAAGCTCGAATTGAGCGACGACGCGCACCCGTACCGGGCGGAACCCGCGCGCGAAGAGTATGGCGGCATCGTCCTCTCGCTCGCGCGCCAGGAGCGGCCGGACACTTCCCGCTACACCGACGCGGAGATCGTCTATCGCGTGCGCAAGCCTTACCACGCCGGCCTCGTCGTGCGCTCGCCCGACCATGCGCGCCTGCGCGAATTGCTCGACGACTACGCGCGCCGGTTCGCGGACGATTTTATCGCCGTCGCGCCGCCGCTCGAACGCGCGGAGTGAGTTTTCACTGCGCGGCCGCGAACGTTTCGCGGCGCGGTCAAGTCAAACGCAATCTTTACAGGAGCCACACCACGTATGCGCAGGATCGCTTCAACGGCGATGCTCTTACTGCTCTTATTCTCTCTCGTCTGCAACGTCCCCGCCGCCGCGCAGGGCGCGCCCGCGCAGCCGCAAGCCGCGTGGGAGACTTACACCTTTGCAGGCGAAGAGTTCTCCGTCGCGCTGCCGGAGATGCCCGACCTCGATCATTCGACCCGGTACATCAACGAACGCCCGGAGCAAAACGGGACGGCGCGAAACTACGGAGCCTACGGCGACAACATCGTCTACCTCATACGCGCCTACGATAAGCCGCGCGCTAACGAAGACCTTGATTATTTCGCCACGGACTATGCGCGGTCACTCGCCGACGCGGCGCAATTCAGCGGAATCAAAGTGCAGCGGGAGTTGCGGCTCGGCAAGTTTTCCGGCAAGCAGTACGTCCGCGTTCGCAAGGGCGAGCAGGCGAATATCCCCGACTCCTCAATCTACGTGTACCTGACCGGGCGGCACGCCTACGCCCTGCGCGCCGTCGGCGGCGACGACAAACACCCGGAAGTGCAACGCTTCTTCAACTCGTTTGCGCTGGCGGACAAGCCCGCCGGACGGCAGATCGTTGACGAGAGCGCCCTGCCGCAACCGCCCGTAGCGCGCGCGACCACGCCGTCCACACCGGCGGACAAAAGAACGCCGCCGCCTAGCGACACGAAATCCAACGGACGCGCGCCGGAGACAAACAACGACGGAGCGGGCGCGGGTAAAGATGCGGGCGGGAATGCCGAAACTGGCGGAAGCGCGGCGTCCGCTGCTGCGCCAGCCGGCGGCGCGGCTGATGCCGTGCGAAACTACTCTCCGCTCGAAGTGACGCGCAGGGTGCAGATCATACACAAGCCCGAACCGCGCTATACGGAAAGGGCGCGCAGGAATGGAGTGACCGGAACCGTCAGGCTGCGGCTCGTGTTATCGGCCAGCGGGCAGGTCTCGAACATCTCGGCTGTAAACTTACTGCCGGACGGACTCACCGAGATGGCCGCCCTCGCGGCCAGCCACATCAAGTTCATCCCAGCCATCAAGGACGGTCGCCGCGTCTCGCAGTATGTGCTCATCGAATACAACTTCAACATCTACTGAGCGCGGCGCGTTGAACTTGAAAAACTTCACGGCGGCTCAACTCGTCGGCCGCTCGCTCGGCGGATGGACGGCGTGGAAGTCGCGGTAGAAACGCTCCGAGTAATCGTTCAATAAATACTCGACGCGCGAAGGGTCGTGCGACATGACGATGAGGCCGACGTGCGACTCTTTGTTCATGCGCCAGACGATCTCCGGGTCGTCGTAATGCGACGTGTCGGGGTATTTCTGCCGCGCGAGGGAGACGAGCAGGCCGGCGTAGTCTTCGCGGCGCGCGGGCAGTTGATATGCGCCGGGGCGGCCGCCCGCGATTTCAATCTTCGCCCATTCGCGCCAGAGATTGAGGCCGGTCGCGGCCTCGACGAGTTCCACGATGTTCGCGCCGCCGACGCGCGCGGCGGTTTCGAGAAAATAGTATTTGCCGTCCTCGCGCCCGCGTATGAACTCGGTGTGCGAGACGCCGTAAGGCAGGCGCATCGCTTGCAGCACGGCGCGGTTGATCTCCTGCAAGTCCGCTTCTTCGCTTGTGCCGCGCACGCAGGTGCGCGTGGTGAAGATGCCGCCGCCATGCGCCACGTCGAGCGGCGGGTGGCCGTAGCGATTGACGGCGGCGAAGAGCACCCGCCCTTCGTAGACGATGGAATCGACGTGGTAGATGTCGCCGGGCACGTAGCGTTCGATGACGTGGAAACACTGCCGGTCGGCGAGCGCGTCGAGCGCAGGCCAGAGTTCGTCCGGCTCCCCGATCTTTTTGATGCCGGTGGCCGAAGCCTCGAAGCGCGGCTTCAGGAGCCACGGCGCGGGCGTGCGGCGCATGTAATCACGCAAGCCCGCGTAGTTGAGGACGGGCGCGAATTCGGGGACGGCGATGCCGAACTCGCGCGCGCGCATCCGCATGGCGAGCTTGTCGCGGAAGTAGCGCGTCGTGGTTTCGCCCATGCCGGCGACGCGCAGGTGTTCGCGCAGGGCGGCGGCGGTCTCCAAATCGAAATCGTCGAGCGGGACGATGCGGTCGATCTCTTCGGTGCGCGCCACGTAGGAGACGCTCTTGATGACGTCTTCGAGCACCCACTTGTGATTGTCGTCGGGCATGTAAAAGATTTCGTCTAGACTCTCGTGCGGCCAGTCGGCGTCGCGGATGCTCTGCGACGTGAGCAGGAGGACGCGGCAACCCTGCCGTTTGCACTCGCGCATAAACTCCTGACCCTTTTCATAACTGGCAATGCAGAGAACGGTAAGCGGGCGTGTCTGGTTCGTCATGTGCGAAAGCCGACTCCTTCAGGAATTCCAAAAATCGCTGGTGATGATGCGGCGCGTCTCTTCGAGCGTGATGTCGCCGTGCGCGAATTTATAGGCGATTGTCTCTTCATAGTCGACACGCCCGGCGCGCGTGCGCAAAGCGCCCTGTTCGGGCGTGACGCCGGCGTCGTCGAGCGTGCGCGCGTGGCGCGGGTCGAAACAGCGCGCGGCCAGCCAGTCTTCAACTTCTTCCGGGTCTGCGAAGCCCGCTTCGAGCCACGCGCGCGCGGCCGCATCGTGGCTCGCACGGCCGGCCAGAGCATCGTCGTCGCCGTGTCGGCGGAGCGTCTCGCGGATCGGCCGCACGGCGGAGTCGGGCGGTTCGGGCAAAGCGATAGGCGCGGCGTGGTCGTTCGTCATAAAAGTCTCTTCAAAGTTCGCGCGAATAATTGCAGTCGGCTAATCTATAGCGCGGACGCGCCGCTTGCCAAGTGGGGGCGCGTGACCGGCGGCGGCGCGGCGGCCGGGAGAGAGCGCGCAAGGCACGCGCCGCCTCGCTTCCGTTTCGACGGGGCGCGATTGCATAATGGCCGCAAGCCGATTCGAGAGAGTTTGCAGGGGACTATGAGATACACCAGCGTCGGCGTCGGGGGCTTCTCCTCGAACGCGGGCAAAACCACTCTGATGTGCGAACTGCTCCGTGCGCTGTCGCCCGGCTGGGAGGCCGTCAAGATCACGCGCGGGCATTATCGTTCGTGCGGCAAAGACCCGCAGGCCTGCTGCGTGAGCCACCTGCTCGCGGAAGAACCGTTGATTCGTTCGGGGCGCGCGGAGACTTATGCGGCGGGCAAAGACACGGGGCGATACTGGGACGCCGGGGCGTCGAACGTCCACTGGGTCATCGTCACGGACAAGCAAGTGGAGCGCGGCATCAAGGCTGCGCTTGAGCGCGTCCGCTCCGGCGGCGTGCTGATCGAAGGCACGAGTTTCGTGGAGTTCGTGGAAGTTGATTTGATGCTCATGGCGGCGCGCGCCGGAGGGGCGGACAAGATCAAGCCTTCGGCGCGGCGCGCGCTCTCGAAAACGGACGCGTTCTATCTCTTCGACGAAGGCGAGGAGTTCAGCGCGGCGCGTGCCCGCTTCGCGGACTGGAGCGCGCACGCGCTCGCCGGGAATGCGACGCGCGGCATCCCCGTCTACACCGGAGAAGACCTGCCGCGCCTCGTCGAGCGCGTGCGGGAAGTGCAGCGCGGCATCGCCGCCTGAGTAAAGTTCAACGAGCCAACAGGAGGAGAAAAGCTATGTCGGACAATGATCGCCAGAAGAAGGACGGGGAACGCAAGGACGGGGATCGCGCGGAGATGCACGAGGCCGTCGCCGAGCGCGCGGCGGGGCAGAAGGACGCGCAACTCCCGCGCGATAAATCGAACCATCTGATCGGCGACGACGAAACGGCCGAGCAGTTGAAAGACGACGCGGGCTGAGATCGTATGACCGCCGGCCACGGCTACATCTACCAACTCAATCGCTCGGACGGCGGCGCGCCGAAGCTTCCCGTCGAGGAAGCGCAATTGACCGAGACGGGACTCTCCGGCGACCGCCAGCGATACAAGGTCTTTCACGGCGGGCCGCAGCGCGCCCTCTGCCTCTACTCGCTCGAAGTGATTCAGGCGTTGCAGTCCGAAGGCCATCCGATCTATCCGGGGTCGACGGGCGAGAACGTCACCATCGCGGGTCTCGACTGGGCGCAACTCGCGCCCGGCCGGCGTCTCGCCCTGGGCGATGAAGTGGTTATCGAACTCACTTCCTATGCCAGCCCGTGCCGGAACATCAGAGGCTCGTTCGCCGGTGGGAAGTTCAAGCGCATCTCGCAGAAAGAGCGCGCGGGCGCGTCGCGCCTCTACGCGCGCGTGATCCGCACGGGGCGGCTCGCCGTCGGCCAGACGGTGCGCGTGCTCGACGGCGCGGCCGATGAAAGGACTGGAGAATAATTGGACGCCAAGAGCAACAGCGCACTGATCCTCGTGGACATCCAGAACGACTTTTGTCCGGGCGGCTCGCTCGCCGTAAGAGAGGGCGACCGCATCGTGCCCGTGGTTAACGAACTGCAAAAGCGTTTCGCGCTCGTCGTGGCGACGAAGGACTGGCATCCGCCGGGACATACGAGTTTCGTCTCGCTCTGGCCGCCGCATTGCGTGCAGGAGACGGCGGGCGCGGAGTTCGTCGCCGGGTTGGACACGAGCCGCCTGGCGCGCGTCTTTCTGAAGGGCACGGACATGGAGGTCGATTCCTACAGCGGCTTCTACGACAACGAGCACCGGCGCGCCACCGGACTCGGCGATTACCTGAAGGCGCGCGGCGTAAAGCAAGTCGTCGTCGTCGGACTCGCCACGGACTACTGCGTGAAGTTCACCGCGCTCGACGCCGTGATGCTCGGTTTCGACACGACCGTCGTCGCCGATGCCTGTCGCGGCGTGGAAGTGCAGGAGGGCGACACGGCGCGCGCCCTCGAAGAGATGGCCGCCGCCGGCGTACACATCACTGAGAGCCGCCAATTGCTCGAAGCGCGGCAGGCGTCGAACAGTTGATCGCGGAGCGCGCCTGAACGGGCGCGTCACCCACACGCACGATTCACCACAGGAGGAACTGAAATGCGACGCACTTACACACTGATCGCCACGCTCGCACTCGTCATGCTCGGCGGCGCCTGCGGCGGCAGCGAAAGAGTCAACTCGCCCGCTAACGCCAACAGCGCGAACGCCTCCAACACGGCGGGCGCCGGCAACAACAGCGGCACGGGCAGCAGGGAAGGGATCGGGCCGAGGGACACAGGTATCGGCGGCACGAGCGACGGCAACACACGCCCGACCGTCAACGGCAATTCCAACGTCGAGCCGACGGGCGTCAACAGGAACGCGGGTCAGGGCGCGGGCGCGAACGCCAACAGACCTTGACGCGCCCGCGCGATAGCCCACGTGCGCGCCGACAATTTACACTTGCCCGCGATAGCGTGTGGGCAAAAAACACAGCGCGTTAAATAAAAACGGCGACCGCAAGATTCTTGCGGTCGCCGTTCGTGTGTTAAGTCGCTATGCGCTTAGTGCTGTACGCCTTCGATGAAGGCTTTGAGCAGGCGCGAGCGCGACGGGTGGCGCAGCTTGCGCAGCGCCTTCGCCTCGATCTGGCGGATGCGCTCGCGCGTCACGCTGAAGTCCTTGCCCACCTCTTCGAGCGTGTGCTCCTCGCCGACGGGGCCGAGGCCGTAGCGCATCTTGATCACTTTCTCTTCGCGCGGCGACAGAGTAGCCAGCACTTCGTCCGTGATCTCTCTGAGGTTCGCCGCCACGACCGAGTCGGCCGGGTTGACGCGCCCCTTGTCTTCGATGAAGTCGCCGAGGTGCGAATCTTCCTCTTCGCCGATGGGCGTCTCCAGCGAAATGGGTTGCTGCGCCAGTTTGAAGACGCTGCGCACCTTCGAGACGGGCATGTCGACCTTCTGCGCGATCTCCTCGCTCGTCGGTTCGCGCCCTAGTTCCTGCACGAGCGCGCGCGAGGTGCGCACGAGCTTGTTGATGGTCTCGATCATGTGGACGGGGATGCGGATGGTGCGCGCCTGGTCGGCGATGGCGCGCGTGATGGCCTGCCGAATCCACCACGTCGCGTAAGTCGAAAACTTGTAGCCGCGCCGCCAGTCGAATTTCTCCACGCCGCGCATGAGTCCGATGTTGCCCTCTTGAATGAGGTCTAGAAACTGCAAGCCGCGGTTCGTGTACTTCTTCGCAATCGAGACGACGAGACGCAAATTCGCTTCCGTCAACTCGCTCTTGGCCTCGATGGTCTCGGCCACGCTGCGCGCGATTGACTGGTGCGAGCGTTTGATCTCAAGGATCGAGACCTCGTGCGCGGCCTCGATCTCTTTGAGCCGCTTTTTGGCCGCAGAGATGTGCTTCTTGAAGTCTTTCTCCTGCTCGGGCTTGATGCGCTTGGCGTGGAGCTTCTCCGTGTACTTCTCGATCTCGCGCTCGGCCGTGCGGATGTCCTTGTGGACGGCGGCGATGGCGTCGATGAGCCGCTGGCGCGTCGCGTCCTTGAGCGTCAGTTGCTTCATCTCCTGCGCGATCTCTAAGCGCGCGCCCGCCACCTTGCGACGCAGGCGCATCAGTTTCTTGCTGCGCTTGCCGCGCGTCACCTGTTGCTCGGCGCGAAGTTTCTCCCAGTCCTTCAAGCCCTGCTGGAAGATGACGTTGATCTTTTCGATGCCTTCGAGCGTCCAGCGCTGGTACTCTTCGGTCTTGTCTTCGAGGTCGGCCACGTCGGCCTGATCGGCGAACGCCACCACGTCGCGGATGCTGAGCAGGCCGGCGTCGATGTCCTCGCCGATCTGGAGGAGTTCTTTGAGCGCGATGGGCGAGCGCGCCAGAGACTTGTGCGTGCGGTTCTGGCCGCGTTCGATGCGCTTGGCGATGGAAACTTCCTGCTCGCGCGTCAGGAGCGGCACGGTGCCCATCTGGCGCAGGTAGGTGCGCACGGGGTCGCTCGATTTGTCGTCCACGCCGGCCGACAGGTCGAGTTCGTCTTCGGCGTCGAGCGGGTCGTCCGTCTCGTCGGCGGCGACGGCGGCGACCTCCTCGATGAGTAGTTCGTCCGAGTCGGCTTCGGTCAGGCTCGCGCCGCCGAGTTTCTGTAAGACGTCTTCGAGTTTGCTGGTGGAGATGGCATCGTCGTGTTGCTCCTCGCCCACCCCGTCGAAAGAAAGGTATTTGTCGCCACCACCGAAACCAACCGGGCGAAGGCCGTCTTCCGCTCTGTCCTTCTCAATCATACTTACTCTTAACCTCTGCGCCTGCCCCTCTTTAGCGCGCGATACGGGAAAATGCCGCCTCTACGATAAACTATTTAATAAAGCTGCGTTGGCCGCTAGCATAAACTCCTTCGGCTTGCGAGGCAACCCCTTTGCGCCGCGCCGTTGCAGGGGTTAGATGAATTTAAAGATTAAAAAGTTTTATCGCGAGGGAAATTAACTGCTACGCACGAGGGAGATGAAGCATAAATCCAACGAAATACAGGGGAAACAGCTCCGAAAGTCCCGGCGGAGAAGTCTTTCCCGACAAAGTCCGGTAAGGACTGCCCCGGCCGCGAGCGACCGAAAAAAGTTACGGGAAACGGCACGCATCCCGCGCGAATGGTCGCGGGGCGTCGGCGCGAGGCGCGAGGCGCGTAAATTCAGGAAAACTGGATGCGTTGCCAGACGACCCTCTCGTCCGGGAACGAGATGCCTTCTTCTTCGCGGAGCGAACTGGCCGAAACGATGATGGTTTCGACGTCGCGGTAGACGTCGTCGCAAGGTGGGCAATCGCCGAGGTGCGCGCGCACCCCTTCCCGGCTCGATTCGTCGAGCGCACCGGCCTGGTATTCGCTGAGCAGAGGCAAACTTTCTTCACAGTCCATTGAGGGTTAGTCTCCCGGAGGGGTATTAAAATTCCTGGCGCACGTAAGATGCTAATTTTGCGCGGCCTGTCGCCTGATGAGGTCTCTTAATTTTAGACGCGCCTTGTGCAGTTGCGATTTCGACGTGCCGGTGGAGCAGCCGAGCATCCGCCCGATCTCCTCGTGCTCGTAGCCTTCGACATCGTGGAGGATGAAGACGCTGCGGTAGCCGGGCGGCAACTCGGAGACGGCTTTCTCCAGCGCGATGCGGTCGACGATGGGCATCTTATCCTGATTCTCCGTGCCGCGCACGATCTGGACGGGCGTCTCGCCCTCCATCGTCAACAACTCGGAGCGCGTGCTGCTCTTGCGGAAGTACATCAGGACGTGATTGACCGTCATGCGGTGCAGCCAGGTGGTGAAGGCCGAGTCGCCGCGAAACGAGTCGATCTTGTTGTAGAGGTGGATGAAAACTTCCTGCGTCAGGTCTTCGGCGGTCGAGGGATTGGTCGTCATGCGCAGGCAGAGGGCGTAGACGCGCCGGAAATGGCGGTGATACAACTGCTCGAAAGCATCGCGGTCGCCGGCCGCGCTTTGTTGCGCGAGTTCAAAATCCGACACCTTCGGCTTCGTCTCGACGGCCGCTTCATTGGTCTCTGCTGCGCTCATGTTTTGCCCCTTCATTGTCCATTGATCTTCCGGCGTGCGCGCCCGAATGTCAACCGCGAACCGCGGAGGTTAGTTTGAATGTGTGATGAAAGTTTCGCGGCGGGCTGGAGACGAGTATAATCGCGCCGCGCTGATATGAAGCGCGACCGTTACAGAAGTTCTCGTGTGGGCGCGGATTAAGTTGGTAAAAAGCCGGGGGCGGGGGTGCTGGCGGAAGATCGGCGGAACGCGGAAGATATGTCGAGCCTCAAACAAATCGCGGACAGGTACGATACGGATAAGGCGACGCACACGCACTACCTGCGTAATTACGAGGATTATTTCAAACCCCTCCTGAACCGGGACATCCGCCTGCTCGAACTCGGAATTTATCACGGCGGCTCGCTGCTCCTCTGGCGCGACTATTTTCAGCGGGGACTGATCGTCGGCCTCGACATCGAACCCGTGAGCGTCGATGACCGGAGCGGCCGCGTGCGCATCTATCAGGGCGGGCAACAGGACACCGCACTGCTCGACCGCATCGCACGCGAAACCGCCCCCGAAGGCTTCGACGTGATCATCGACGACTGCTCGCACATCGGCTCGCTGACGCGCATCAGCTTCTGGCACCTGTTCGAACATCACCTCAAGAGTGGCGGCCTCTACGTGATCGAGGATTGGGGCACGGGCTACTGGAACGATTGGATTGACGGCATGGAGTACAGGCCGCGCACGACGAATCACCACCCCGCTCTCTATCGCCTGACCCGTGCGATCTCGCGGCTGCAAAAGAATGGAGTCGCCGCCCGCGTGCCCTTCGCCGGAAAAATTCTGAGCCGTGTGAAGGCCACGACGCTCAAGCGGCAGTATCACAGCCACGATTTCGGCATGGTCGGCTTCGTCAAGGAACTGGTTGATGAACTCGGCGCGGGCGACATCACGCACCCGCAGTACGGCCGCGCGCCCCGACGCGCGTCGAAGTTTCGCGAGATGCGCATCTCGCACAGCCACCTCTTTATCGTGAAGGCTTAGCGTGTTTATAGTGGAGGCTTAGCGCATCGCCCGGCGATAACGATGCCGGCATCAATCCGGGCGCGGAACCCGGTTGCTACGGGAATGGGGATCGCAACTGCGACGGCATCGCAGACTTTCGCGAATGCGTAGAGTGCGAGTTTTGTCTCGAACCATCCGGCCGCGAATAAGACCGGCGCGGCAAACTAATCCGCCGATTGTGGCATCCACATTCTTCATACATTGAAGAGTGTGGATGCCACAATTTTCTCAACACAATTGCTAACAGCACGACGCGGATATACGTGCCCCCGGCGCACCGGGGCAGTTGAAACGCATGCACCCGACGCCTTGTACGCCTCCGTCCGACATCACATGAGAAAGTCAATTTTGCAACGCTTTGCACGACTCCTCTGCGCCTGCGTGTATCTCTTCGTCATCTCCGTGCTGACGTGCGCGAGCGCGGAGGGCAGGGGTTGGACGCGTGTGCGTTCGGAGAATTTCGTCGTCGTCAGTAACGCGGGCGAGGGAGCGGCGCGGCAGGCCGCCGTGCGGCTCGAAGAGTTGCGCGCGACTTTTGCGCGCCTCGGAGCGCAGGATGAATTCGACGTATCTATCCCCGTCACGGTGATCTTCTTTCAGAACGCCGGCGATTACGAGTTTTTCAAGCCGATGTATCGCGGCGACCTGCGCCGCGACGTGGCCGGTTACTTCCAGTTCAGCCCGGACGTTAACTACATCACGCTCTCGCAGAACGTCGGCGGCGGGCGCGACCCGCTCTCCGTCCTGTCGCACGAATACGTCCACGCGCTCGTGCGGAACAACTACGCGGGCGCGCCCATCTGGTTCAACGAAGGGCTGGCGCAGTATTACAGCGAGTTCGAGTTGTCGGCGGACAGGCGGCGCGTTCGCCTGGGGCGCGAACTCACGCACCGCCTCGACGCGCTGGGGCGCGAGCGTCTCCTGCCGCTCAAGACGCTCCTCTCGGCCGATGTCTATTCCGCGCACTATCAACAGCACGACCGGCACGAACTGTTCTACGCGCAGTCCTGGGCGTTCGTGCATTACCTGCTGAGCGACGCGAGCGGCGCGCGGCAGGCGCAACTCGCGCGCTACCTCGAACTAGCGGGAAATGGCACGCCCGTCGAAGAGAGTTTCCGCGAGGCCTTCAAGGTTGACTTCGGGCAAATGGAGGGCGCGCTCGCCGCCTACGTCCGCGCGGCGCGCTACGGCGTGCGCAGTGAACTTTTCAACGCGCCCGTGCCGGCGGGCGTGCCTGCGGAGAGCAGTCCGCTCTCGGAGGCGGAAACGCAGGCCGCGCTCGGCGACCTGCTCCTGCACACGAACCGCACGGAGGACGCCGAAGAATATCTCGCGCGCGCCTTGAAACTCGACGCGAACCTCGGCGCGGCGCACGCCTCTCTCGGTCTCCTGCGGCTGCAGCAAAATCGGCTCGGCGAGGCGCGCGAACATCTGGAGCGCGCAGTCAGCCTCGCGCCGGAGAATTATCTGGCGCACTTTTATTACGCGGATTTGCTGCTGCGCGAAGGCCTGGAGACGGAGAAGACCGTGACGGGCTACGCCGCGACGACGCGCCTCATCCGCGCCGAACTCAAACGCGCCATCGAACTCGCGCCGAACTTTCTCGAAGCCTACGCCCTGCTCGGCCGCGTAGACCTCGAACGCAGCCCGCGCGTGGAAGAGACCTTCGCGCTCCTCGGCCACGCCGCGAGCGTCGCGCCGCGCCGGTCGGAGTTCAAGTTGCTGCTGGCGCAACTGCACGCGCGGCGCGCGGAGTTCGACCGCGCGCGGCGGATACTCGAACTTCTCGCGCGCGACCGGCGTTCTGCGCAGACGCGCGCCCAGGCGCGGACTCTGCTCGAAAAACTGGCGACGAGCGAAGAATTGGCCGCCGCGCAGCGCAGGGCGCAATTGATCGCGCCCGCCGCCGCCGCGAACACTCTCACGCCCGCCGCCGCGAACACCGTCACGGCGGGCGAAGGCGATGTCAGGGGCGCGGCGGGTGGCAGCGCGGCGACGTCGAGCGCGGCGGGTGGCGGCACAGCGACGTTGAACGCGGCGGGCGGGTCGGGCGCATCGCCGGGTAAAGAGGATGCGGCACGCGTCTCGACAGGGAACGGCGCAAACGGCGGGGCAAGCGCGGGGGCGGCGAGCGCGACGCCCGGCACGCCGCCGCGCGAGGGCGAAGCGGCAATAACGGCGACGGAGGAAGAGGCACAGCCCTGCGACATGCCGCAGCCCGGCCCGCAGTTCAAGCCCCTGCGCTTTGAAGGGCGGCAGGTTTGCGGCCAACTCGTGAGCGTCGAATGCGAAGATGCGGCGGGCGTCACGCTGCTCGTCGAGACGCCGCAGGGCATTCTGAAATTGCGCAGCCCCGCGCTCAACCGCATACGCTTCGTCAGCTACACGACGGACGTGCGCGGGCGCATCGAGTGCGGCCTGCGCACGCGCTCGAACCCCGTCCTCGTCACCTACCGCCCGCCGCCGGATGCGCGCCTGGCCGACGGCGAAGTGATCGCCGTCGAGTTCGTGCCGCCCGATTGGGTTCACTAAAAGAATCGGCCGCCCGGCTCGCTTCACAACCGAAACAACTTCGCCACACAACGGGAGTTGCTTCGCTACACATCACAAGCGAAGCTTTTCCGCTTCATAACCGAAGTTGCTCCGCTTCGCAATCAAAACTGCTCTGTTTCACAATCAAAGTTGCTCCGCTTCGCAATCGAAGCTGCTCTGCTTCATAGTCAAAGCAATTGCGCTTCACAACGGAAGCTGCTCCGCTTCACAGACGACGCGCGGCCGTAACTCCGCGATCTCTTCGCCGCTGCAAGCGCCCGCGCCGTGCAGCGCGTTCGCCGCCCCGGCCGCGACGGCGAACGCGCCCGCCTCTGAGGCCGTCTCACCGCGTCTGAGCGCGGCGACCAATCCGGCCAGCGCGGCGTCGCCGCTGCCCACGCTGTTCAACGCATGCACGCGCGGCGCGGCGAATTTGTAGCGCGCGTCCGCGAAATCGAGCACCGCGCCCGCCGCGCCGAGCGTGATCATGGCGTTCAGCGCGCCGCGTTCGCGCAACGTGCGCGTCGCGCGAGCCGCGCCGGAAAAATCGGCGATTGGTGCATCTAGCAGTTCCGACGCCTCCACCGCGTTGATCTTCACGAGGAAAGGACGCGCGCCGAGCGCACGTTCGAGCGGTTCGCCCGCGCAGTCGAGCAGGACGCGCGCGCCCGCCTCTCCGGCCTGGAAGATGAGGCGCGCATAACTGTCGGCGGGCAGGGACGGGGGAAGGCTGCCCGTGATGACGACGAATTCGGCGCGTGGAAGTTCGCGCGCGTAGGTGGCCTCGAAGTCGCGCCACTCCTCGCGGCCGACGGCCGCGCCGGGCGCGTTGACGACGGTCTGCGCGCGCCTCTTGAGATCGTTGATGATGAGGCAGGTGCGGCTCTCCGCGCGGACGCGCGTGCAGCGCGAGGCAATTTGCTCGGCTCGCAGACCGGCCTCGATCAGGTCGCCCGCGCGCCCGCCGAGGAAGCCGAGCAGCAGCGAAGGCTCACCCAGAGTTTTCAGCACGCGCGCGACGTTGACGCCCTTGCCGCCGGCCACAGCCTTCGCGCCGCGCGAGCGTTGCACCTCGCCGGCGCGCAACTCGTCCACTTCCACGATGTGGTCGACGGCGAGGTTGAGATTAACGATCAGGATCATAAATTATCGACGCGGACGGGAACGCAAACTCGCCCGCCGACGCGCGCGCCAACTCATGCGCGGCAACTCACGCGCGGCAACAAGCGCGGCAAACGGGTGGCGAGTCGCGCGATCATTCACGAGACGACTCGTGCAACCTACCGCACGCTGAATCGCGCAACAACGCGCGCAACTTATCGCGCGATTCCGTGCGCAACTTATCGCGCGCCGACTCGCGCAACTTATCTTATCGCGCGCCGACTCGCGCAACTTATGGCGCGACCAGCCGCGCGATTCGGCGCGTGAATGGCCGCGCGATTCGGCACGTGAATGGCCGCGCGATTCGGCGCGTGAATGGTCGCGCGGCTCACACCTTCAACTCGATGATCCGCGCGCGGCAGCTACGCCCGCGCACCGTGAGACGCGCGACCGTGACGGGCAATTTGAAGCGGCGCGGCCCCGCGCTCCCCGGATTCAGGTAGAGCACGCCGTCGCGCCGTTCCACCGACGGGCGGTGCGAATGGCCGCAGACCAGCACGTCGAAGCCCTCGGCCGCGGGGTCGAGCGCGAGTTCCTGCAGGGCGTGCAGGAGGTAGAGCCTGATCTCGCCGATCTCTATGGTCTCCGTCTCGGCGATGCCGCGCGCCCACGCCGCCCCGTCGTTGTTGCCGCGCACGGCGACGACGGCCGGGGCGATACTGCCGAGCGCGTCCAGCACTTCTGGACGTCCGATGTCGCCCGCGTGGATGATTAAGTCCGCGCCCCGGAGCGCGCGCAGGGCTTCGGCGCGCATCAAACCGTGCGTGTCGGAGATGACGCCGACGAGGTATTTATCTTTGGGCGGCAAACTGAACGGCATCGAAACTCCCCTGACGAATGCGCGCGGCGCATCAGCGACGAGCGTTGATGAGCGGCGACGAGCGTTGACTGACGCCGCCGGATGGCGATGGGCGGCGACTGATGAACGCCGCCGGATGGCGACGAGCGGCGACGCGGCCGACTGCGCCCGCGCGCCGCTGTCGGCCGCGCCACGCAAGCGTTACTTCCGACCGCGCCGTGCAAATGTTACTTACGGCCGCGCCGTGCAGGCGTCACTTACGGCCGCGCATGTCGAACGTCACTTGCAGCGGCGCGCGTCGAACGCCACTTGCGGCCGTGCGCATCGAACGCCACGTTCGGCTTGCGTCGTGCCCTCGTCACGTTTATCTGTGTTCGGCGTTACGCTTCCGACAATTCTAGCGTGTAAGCTGAACTATAAATTTTCGGCGCGCGAAGTCAAACAAATTACGAAAACGCCCTCTCGGCGAACGGTGTTACGGCCATGAGCGTGAACTACATTGATCTGTTGCTGATCCTGATCGTGCTGCTGAGCGCGTATTACGGTTGGTATCGCGGTTTCATTCTCGGCCTGCTCGACCTGCTGCGCTGGGTCGGGAGCCTGCTGCTGGCTTTGCGCTTCTACCAGCCGCTGGCGCGCTGGCTCGCGCCGCATTTCGACTGGGCGGAGGCCTGGGACAGACCCGTCGCCTTCCTGCTGGTGGCGATCCTGACCGGGGTGGCGATCCAAATGCTCGGCTCCGCGCTCGTGCGCCGGCTGCCGCCGGACGTACACGAGCGGCGTCTGAACCGCGCGGCCGGCGTCGTGCCCGGCCTGTTGAGCGGCCTCGTCACCGCCGCCATCACCGCCGCGCTGCTGCTGGCCGCGCCGCTGCCGGACGGGATGCAGGCGCGCGCACGCGAGAGTCAGCTTGCGAACCGTCTCGCCTCTTCGACCGAGCGACTGGAAACCGCGCTCGCGCCCGTCTTCAACGAGGCCATCGCGCAGACGCTCAACCGGCTGACGGTCAAGCCGGAGTCGAACGAGAGCGTCGAGCTGCCTTTCAAAGTGGCCGAGACGCGCCCGAGGCCGGAGCTGGAAGCCGAGATGCTCGAACTCGTCAACCGCGAACGCGCCGCCGAAGGGCTTGCGCCGCTCACCGCCGACGACGAACTGCGGGAAGTGGCGCGTCGACATTCGGCGGACATGTTCGCGCGCGGCTACTTCTCGCACGTCACGCCCGAAGGCCGCGACCCGTTCGCGCGCATACGCGAGGGCGGCGTCACGTTTCGCACGGCGGGCGAAAACCTCGCGCTCGCGCCCACGCTCTCCATCGCGCACACGGGCTTGATGAACTCGCCCGGCCACCGCGCCAACATCCTGCGCCCGCAATTCGGCCGCGTCGGCATCGGCGTCATGGACGCCGGGCGACGCGGCCTGATGGTGACGCAGAACTTTCGCAACTGAAGAGGCAGTTATGAGTTTTCAGTTTTCAGTTTTCAGTTATTAGAGAAAGATTGTCCATCGTCAGTTGTCAGCTATTCAATCCAAATCTATAGCGACTCGCGTGATTGTCACATGAAACGGACAACGGACAACTGACAATTGCAAACTGAAAACTGAAAACTGAAAACTGATAACTGACTTTCCTCTCAGACCTGCTGCGACTCGGGTATCAGAGACTTGTGGATGTGGATGGCGGCCATCGCGCCTTCGGCGGCGGCGACGACTGCGAGTTGCGATTTCGGCGTGAGGTCGCCGGCCGCGTAGACGCCGGGCACGCTCGTCTGCTGGTTTTCGTCAACCCACACCAGCCCGCAGTCTTCGTCCATGCGGCAGCCGAGCATCTCGTGCAGGTTCGAGGAGCTTTCCGTGCCGAGGTTGAAGAAGAGCGCGTCGCATTCGAGCGCGTCGCCGTCCGAGAAGCGCACGAGTTCGAGTTGGCGCGTCTCGGCGTCGCCTTCGAGTTTCGCGATGGTCTGGTTGCGGATGGGGATGTTGCAGCCGGCCAGCTTGGCGCGGTGCTCGTCCGAGAGGTCGCCGGGGTCGCCGTCGGTGATGAGCGTCAGTTTGTCCGTCCATGTCAGGAGGCCGAGCGTGAAGCCGGCCGCGCTCTTGCCGCTGCCGAGGACGGCGACGCGCTTGCCCGTCACCTCGAAGCCGTCGCAATCGGGGCAGTGGTGTACGGAGACGCCGTAGAACTCGCGGAAGCCGGGGCATTCGGGCAAAAAGTCGCGCAAGCCCGTGGCGAGCAGCACGCGGCGCGCGTCGAACGTCTGCGCCACGATCCGGTCGTCGCCGGTCGAGACGCGAAAGAGTTCTTCGCCGATGCGCTCGACCTTCGTGATGCAACCCTCGATGATGAGGCCGCCGTGCTGCGTCACCTCTTCGCGGCCGCGCGCGAGCAATTCGGTCGGCATGATGCCGTGATGGCCGAGAAAGCCGTGGACGCCGTGCGAGTAGATATTGCGCGGGCTGTTGTGATGAAAGGTGAGCACGCGCCGGCGGTAACGCGCGAGAAAGAGCGCGGC
The DNA here is from genome assembly GCA_035645855.1 of Pyrinomonadaceae bacterium. Classification (GTDB taxonomy): domain Bacteria; phylum Acidobacteriota; class Blastocatellia; order Pyrinomonadales; family Pyrinomonadaceae; genus JAIVJZ01. The sequence goes on along the minus strand of DASQLU010000058.1, from coordinate 119,401 downwards.
GGAGAGTCCCGCCGGCCCCGCCCCGATCACTATGCAGTCGTAAATTTCTTCGGCCATGTCGTTCGCCAAAGGCGCGCATTTCGGCACGCGCGCCATCGCCTCCCCTGTTCGTTTCGGTTGACCTCGGGATTGATTGTTACGGTTCGTCGCAGTCAAACACGGCGGCCGATGCGAAGTCAACGCCTCACGGGTCAAACTCACACCGGCCGGGGTGTTAAACTCGAAGACTTATGGGACACTCGCGGCAGCAAATTTGTTTGAGAGAGAAGCTTAACAACGATGACGAAACCGGGTGCGGTATGGCTCGTGTTGGCGCTCGGCGCGATTGGGCTGACGGGCGCGCTTTACGGATTCGCGCGGAGGCCGCAGCAGATGCACGCCGGCGAACGGCACATTTCTAGAGACGAGCGCGCGGCGGCCGAGAGTCGTGCGGGCGCGCGCCGCCCGCTCGTGATGGCGCATCGCGGGGGCGCGGGGCTGTGGCCGGAGAACACCGCGCACGCCTTCACCGAGAGCACAAGGCTCGGCGTGGACGTGTTGGAGATGGACCTGCACGGCACGAGCGACGGCGCGCTCGTCGTCATCCACGACGCGACGGTTAACCGGACGACGAACGGCGCGGGGCGCGTCTCCGCCCTGACGCTCGCCGAACTCAAGCAACTCGACGCCGGTTATCGCTGGACGAAGGACGGGGGGCGCACGCACCCGTTCAGAGGCCGGGGGCTGACCGTGCCGACGCTCGCCGAAGTGCTCGAACGATTTCCGCGCGCGCGTCTCAACATAGACATCAAGCAGGGGCAGCCCTCGCTCGTCAAACCTTTGTGCCGGATGCTCGACGTGAGCGGCGCGGCCTCGCGCGTGATGGTCGCCTCTTTCAGTTCGGAGACGCTCGACGAGTTTCGGCGCGAGTGTCCGGCGGTTGCCACGTCGGCCAGCGCCGGAGAGGTCTTCGCGCTCTCGGCGGACTTGCAGGCGGGTCGTGCCGCCGGGACGGCGGGGGCGAACGGCAAAGCGCGCTTCCGCGCCGTGCAGGTGCCGGAGACGTTGGGCGGGCGCGCGTGGCTGACGCCGGAACTTGTCGCGGCGGCACACGGCGCGGGGCTGGAGATACATGTCTGGACGGTCAACGAAGAGGCCGGGATGCGACGCCTGCTCGCCCTCGGCGTGGACGGCATCATGACCGACTACCCGGACAAGTTGATCGCCGTCTTGCGTGAAAACGCGCCGCGTTGAAGTTGAAGAGAACGCGGTGCGTTGAATTGAAGAGCACGCGGTGCGTTGAAGTTGAAGGCGACGCTTGACGGCGCGAAATTGATGGTGCGCGACGATCTGAAATAGTTGACGGAGTGAATTTGACGGGGCGAGACGAGTTGAAGCGTTTGACGGAAGTGAAACTGTTCGGGCGAGGCGGGAGGACTGATGGAGAAGAGAGTGCTGGGGCGGACGGACATGGGCGTGAGCGTGCTCGGCTTCGGCGGTTCGGAGATCGGCTACGGGGGAGCTTCGGTCGAGACGGTCGAGCGTCTGCTCGGCGGGGCGCTCGATGCCGGGCTGAACGTGATCGACACGGCCGAGTGCTACGTCACGAGCGAGGAGTTGATCGGCCGCGCCGTCTCGCACCGCCGCGAGGATTATTACCTGTTCACGAAGTGCGGCCACGCCTCCGGGATCGACCTGCCCGATTGGGACGCGCGTCTCCTTGAGCAGAGCATCGAGCGCAGCCTCAGGCGTCTGAGGACGGACTACGTTGACCTGTTGCAGTTGCACAGTTGCTCGGAAGAGGTGTTGCGGCGTGGCGACGTGATCGAAGTTTTGCGGCGGGCGCGCGAGGCCGGGCAAACGCGCTACATAGGCTACAGCGGCGACGGCCGCGCCGCCTTCTACGCGGTCGAGTGCGGCGCGTTCGATACGTTGCAGACCTCCGTCAACATCGCCGACCAGGAGTCCGTCACGCTCACGCTGCCGGCGGCGCGCGCACGCGGCCTCGGCATCATCGCCAAACGCCCCATCGCCAACGCCGTCTGGAAACACGACGCGCGGCCGGGCGATTCTTACGTCCAACCCTACTGGGATCGCCTGCGCGAACTCGACTACGAATTTTTGCGCGGCGACATGGCGGAAGCGGTCTCCGTCGCGCTGCGTTTTACGCTCGGCGTGCCCGGCGTGGCGACGGCAATTGTCGGCACGGAGCGTCCCGAGCGCTGGCAGGAGAACGCGGCGATGCTGCGCGCGGGCGCGCTCGACGCGGGCGCGTTCGACATGATTCGCACGCGCTGGGCGGAGCGCGCCGGGGCGGATTGGGCGGGCGAAGTTTGAGTCGCGCGGCGGGTTGTGCAGTCGTGCGCGTTTCGGTGTAGTCTGTCGTTTAGATCAACTTCAAAACCATCCTGTCGGAGATGTCAATGCAAGAGCCAGTCGGGTACGAGAGCAGGCGCGCACCGCTCGAACAGCCAGGGGGCGCGCCCCGTTGGGGGAAGGTCATAGACCAGACGCGCTGCATCGGTTGCCATGCGTGTACGACCGCCTGCAAGTCGGAAAACCTCGTGCCGCTCTCGGTGACGCGCACCTACGTCAAGCACGTGGACGTGGGCGAGTACCCGCAGACGCGCCGCGCGCATCAGGTGACGCGCTGCAACCAGTGTACGCACGCCCCCTGCGCGACGGCCTGCCCGACGACGGCGATGTTCAAACGCCCGGACGGCATCGTGGATTTCGACAAGTCGATCTGCATCGGCTGCAAGGCTTGCATGGCCGCCTGCCCCTACGACGCCATCTTCATCAACCCCGAAGACCACTCGGCCGAGAAGTGCAACTTCTGCGCGCACCGCATCGACATGGGACTCGAACCGGCGTGCGTCGTCGTCTGCCCGGTCGAGGCCATCCTCGTCGGCGACATGCACGACCCCGACTCCAAAGTCGCGCGCATCGTCAACCGCGACCCGGTTAATGTGCGTCGGCCGGAGAAGGAGACGCAGCCGAAACTCTTCTACAAGGGCGCGCACCAGGCCACGCTCGACCCGCTGGCCGCGCGCCGCCCCGAAGGCGGACTCTACATGTGGAGCGAGCAACGCACGGGGACGGACTTGGTTCCTTCCGGCCATCCCTACCACAACAACACTTCGGCCGCCGCGCTCCTGTCCTACGACATCGCGCACGCCATCCCCTGGGACTGGCGCGTCAGCCTCTACACCTGGACGAAGGGCATCGCGGCGGGCGCGTATCTCGTGCCGCTGCTGCTCGTGCTGGCGGGCTTTTTGAAAGTTGACAGCGCGCTCTGGCTCTGGGCTGCGCCCGTCGTCTCCGGCGCGTTCCTCGCCATTACGGGCGCGCTGCTCATCTGGGATTTGGAACACCCGGAACGCTTCTATCTCATCTTCACGCGGCCGCAGTGGCGCAGTTGGCTCGTGCGCGGCGCGTTCATCATCGCGGGCTACTCGCTCGTGCTCGCCGTCCACTTCGGCGCGAGTTTGTCAGGACACACGACGCCGCAACGCCTCCTGATGATCGCCGGGCTGCCGCTCGCGGCGTTGACGGCCGTCTACACGGCTTATTTGTTCGCACAGGCCAAGGCGCGCGACATGTGGCAGAACCCGCTTTTGCCGCCGCACCTCTTCGTCCAATCGCTGCTCGTCGGCGCGGCCGCGCTCGCGCCCCTCGCCCAGTGGCTTGAGCCGACGCTCGTCCGGCCGCTCCTGTGGTCGCTCGGCGCGCTCAGTCTCATCCACCTGTTGTTCATCTGGGGCGAGGTGTCAATCGTCCACCCGACGGCGCACGCGCACCTCGCCGTCCGCGAACTGACGCGCGGCCGCTACCGCGCCTACTTCCGCGCTGGGATGGCGCTCGCCCTCTTCGGCGTCTTCGCGCCCTGGCTCGGCTTGGCCTCCGTGCCGCTCGCGCTCGCCGGGCTGCTCCTCTTCGAGCACGCCTACGTGCAGGCCGGCCAATCAGTCCCGCTGGCCTGACGCGGTGGAAATGAAACACGCACGCGCCATCGAAGACGCCAAACGCCCCGAGACGCGCGTGCGGAGAATCGGGAAGGCAGTTGCCGAACTTCAAGCAAAGAAACAATAAAGGGGGGAGCGGCTTGGCGCACACATCCCACTTCGTCACAGCGCGACGCTCTCGGTGGGTGTCTGCCACTTTAATTGCGTGCGGTTTAGCCTGCGCCCTACAGGGAAATGCACAAATCCCGAGGGAGGATAGCGGGTATATACCGGTTGATAATATCAACACGTTGCCCGGTCAGTCCGGCTATATTAATAGGGAAGGCCGCTTCATTCTGCGCCAGTTGTTTGAGTCCGCCGGCAAGTTCAGCGAAAATTTAGCTGCGGTGAAGTTCGCCGGGAGTAAATGGGGATACATAGACACGACCGGGAAGATGGTCATCATGCCGGAGTACGACGAAGCGGGTGAGTTTTCCGAGGGCGTGGCGGCGGTAAATGTTGGCGGCAAGTGGGGCTATATAAACAAGGCGGGCAAACTTGTCATCCCGGCGCGGTTTGATGACGCCGAGCAGTTCTCCGATGGGCAGGCAATCGTGCGTCTCGGCGAGGCCACCGGGCACATAGACAAAAGGGGCAAGATCATCACCAAGCCTCGCCCGGATTGGTTTTTGTGGAAATTCTCAAACGGCATGGCGCGCGTGGAAGTTTACGGCGAACAGGGGACGATTCTGGGATTCATTGCCACCACAGGCCGGGTTGCCATCAAGCCTCAATATCATCGCGCCGGGGATTTCTCGGAAGGTCTTGCTCCTGTGGCAACAGGCGGAGAGTGGCACTCTACAACCGGCGACTGGCGGGGAGTGAAATACGGTTACGTAGATAAAACCGGGAAGGCCGTTATACCTTTTCGTTTCGACTACGCCGGAGAATTTTTGGAAGGCATAGCGCCGGTAGTGATCGACGGCGCAGGCGGATTTATAGATAAGGCCGGAAGAGTGGTTATCGAACCTCAATTTCATAGCGTGCGGCAATTTTCCGAAGGACTCGCGCCGGTTCAACTCGCATGGAGGGGAAAGTATGGCTACATTGATCGGGCAGGGCGGATCGCTATCCGGCCGGAGTGGCAAGACGTCGGCAACTTCTCGGGCGGCTTGGCCCCCGTCCATGTCGGTGGCGGCAAGTACGGGTATATTGACCAGACCGGAAAGATGGTTATCGAAGCCCAGTTCAATAAGGCGTCCGAGTTCGCTGACGGGCTGGCCGTCGTAACGTTTTTCTATCCGCGGGGTCTGATAGATGGAAGCGGCCGGTGGAAAGGATTCAGGTGAGTTGGCGGATGAAACTGAGTGAATTGAACAAGCGAGTAAGCGCGGCGCGCAGGGAGACGGAGGCGCGTGGGGAGACGTTTTATCCGGGGCCGAGCCGGATTCATCTGGCGGCGTTTCCGCCGAAGGAGCGTTGGGACGATTGGGTGGAGCTGGATTCGCGCGCGTGGCCGGAGCGCAAGGAGCGTCGCTACATGCTCGTGCCGACGACATGCTTTAACTGCGAGTCGGCGTGCGGGTTGCTGGCTTACGTGGATCGGGAGAGCTTGCAGGTGCAGAAGTTCGAGGGCAATCCCGAACACCCCGGCTCGCGCGGGCGCAACTGCGCCAAAGGCCCCGCGACGCTGAACCAGATCACAGACCCCGACCGGATACTTTATCCCTTGAAGCGCGCGGGGCGACGCGGCGAGGGCAAGTGGGAGCGCGTCTCGTGGGACGAGGCTCTGGACGCCATCGCGCAGCGCATCCGCAAGGCAATCGTCGAGGAGCGGCACAACGAGGTGATGTATCACGTCGGGCGGCCGGGCGAGGACGGCTTCACGGAACGGATACTGGCGGCCTGGGGCGTGGACGGGCACAACTCGCATACGAACGTGTGCTCGTCTTCGTCGCGCGCCGGTTATCAATACTGGATGGGGCTGGATCGGCCGAGCCCCGACCACGCCAACGCGAAGGTTATTTTTCTCATCAGTTCGCACCTCGAAGCGGGGCATTATTTCAACCCGCACGCGCAGCGCGTCATCGAAGCGAAGGCCGACGGCGCGAAGCTCATCGTCTTCGACACGCGTCTGTCGAATACGGCGACGCACGCGGATTATTTCGTCTCGCCTTATCCGGGGTCGGAGGCCGCCATCGTGCTCTCGATGGCGAATTACCTGATCGAGCACGAACTCTACAACGCGGAGTATGTCAGGCAGTGGTGGAACTGGGAAGAGTTCATGGCCGTCGAGCACCCGGAGCGGGAAACGAGCTTCGAGAATTTTCAGACGCTCCTCAAAGAACTCTACGCGGAATACACCTTCGAGTTCGCGGCGCGCGAGTCGGGCGTGGACGCGAAAGTTCTGGCGGAGATCGCGCGCGTGGTGGCGACGGCCGGGACGCGCTTTTCAAGTCACAACTGGCGTTCGGCCTCGGCCGGCAACAGCGGCGGCTGGCAGGTGACGCGCACGCTCTTCATGTTGAACGCCCTGCTCGGCGCGGTGGCGACGGAGGGCGGTGTGTTCCCGAACGCCTGGAACAAATTCGTGCCGAAGCCGATCTATACGCCGCCGCACCCGCCGCGCTGGAACGAATTGACGTGGCCGCGCGAGTTCCCGCTCGCGATGAACGAATTATCGTTTCTGCTACCGCACTTTTTGAAGGAAGGGCGGGGCAAGGTGGATGTCTATTTCACGCGCGTCTACAACCCTGTCTGGACGAACCCGGACGGCTTTAGCTGGGTCGAGATGTTGAACGACGAGAGCCTGATCAACTGCTACGTGGCCTTGACGCCGACGTGGAACGAGACGGCCTACTTCGCCGATTACATCCTGCCGATGGGGCACGGCTCGGAGCGACACGACGTGCATTCTTACGAAACGCACGACGCGCAATGGATCGGTTTCCGCCAGCCCGTGCTGCGCGCCGCGCGCGAACGTCTCGGAGAAGAGATCACGGACACGCGCGAGATCAACCCCGGCGAGGTGTGGGAGGAAAACGAGTTCTGGCTGGAAATGTCGTGGCGCATCGACCCGGACGGAAGTCTCGGCATACGCCGGTACGTCGAATCCAGAGAGCGGCCGGGCGAGCGGCTGAGCGTGGACGAGTATTACGGTTACATTTTCGAGAACAGCGTGCCGGGATTGCCGGAGCGCGCGGCGGCCGAGGGGTTGTCGCCGCTCGCGTTCATGCGCCGCTACGGTTCGTTCGAAGTGAAGAAGAAGGTCGGGGCGATTTACAGGGAAGACGTGCCGGAGGCGGAGTTGGACGACGCGCGCACGGATCGCTTCGGGCGCGTGTTCACCAGAACGCCGAAGCCGCCCACTTTGAACATCGTTCCGATTCCGAGTCCAGACGGCGACGCGGAGGGGCGCAGGCTCGTCGGCGTCAAAGTTGACGGCGAGACGCTGCGCGGCTTCCCCACGCCGAGCGGGCGGCTCGAATTTTACTCGCGCACGCTCGCCGACTGGGGCTGGCCTGAATACACCATCCCGACCTACATCCGCAGCCACGTCCACCCGGCCAACCTGGCGCGGGACGAGACCGTCCTGATCTCGACCTTCCGCCTGCCCGTGCAGATTCACACGCGCTCGGCCAACGCCAAGTGGCTCGACGAGATCGCGCACACGAACCCTCTGTGGATACACACGTCGCACGCTGCTCGGCTCGGCGTGCGCACGGGCGACCTCGTGCGCGTCGAGACGGAGATCGGATATTTCGTCGTGCGCGCGTGGGTGACGGAAGGCATCAAGCCGGGGATAGTCGCGTGCAGTCATCACATGGGGCGTTGGAAGCTGAAAGAGCAGGGGCAGCGGCAGTTGATGGCGACCGTCTCGCTCGCGCACGAGGGCGACCGCTGGGGCATGAAGCGCGAGAGCGGCGTCGCGCCCTACGAGTCGGAGGACGCAGATACGCTGCGCATCTGGTGGACTGACGTGGGCGTGCATCAAAATTTAACTTTTCCCGTTCACCCAGACCCGATTTCGGGAATGCACTGCTGGCATCAGGCCGTGCGCGTCTCGAAAGCCGACCCGGCGGACGCCTACGGCGACATCTCCGTGGACACGTTGAAATCGCACGAGGTTTATCTCAAGTGGCTCGCGCGGACGCGCGGCGCGGACGCCTTTTCGCCCGACGGCACGCGCCGCCCCTACTGGCTGTTGCGCCCGCTCAAGCCCGCGAGAGAAGTCTATCGTCTGCCGGACAAGTCGGAACTCGTGGGCGTCGAGTGATGGAACTGTTTCGCGCGCTCGCCGTCTTCGCGGAGCCGCCCGCGCCGGAGAGCGCGCCGGTCGCGCGCGCGCTCGAACTCGGCGCGCTTCCGGAGGCGAGCGAGTACACGGAACTCTTCGTCTTCCAACTCTACCCCTACGCCTCCGTCTATCTCGGCGCGGAGGGGATGCTCGGCGGCGAGGCGCGCGACCGCGTGGCGGGCTTCTGGCGCGCGCTCGCCGAAGTGCCGCCCGCCGAACCCGATCACCTCTCCGTCATGCTCGCGCTCTACGCGCACCTCTCCGAGCTCGAAGCGAACGAAGCGGACGACGTGCGGCGCGAGAGTTGGCGACGCGCGCGCGCCGCCTACCTCCGGGAACACCTGCTCAGTTGGCTGCCCGCCTATCTCTCAAAGCTGACGGAGATCGCCGCGCCTTTTTATCGACGCTGGGGCGAACTGCTCCGCGACGCGCTCTGCGAGGAAGCGCGTGCGCTCTCCGGCGCGCACGAGCCGCGCCTGTCCCTGCACCTGCGCGAGGCCGCCGGACTCGTAGACCCGCGCACGGGCGAGACGGCCGAGTTTTTGCAGACGCTCTTGAGTCCCGCGCGCAGCGGGATGATTCTCGTGCGTTCAGACCTCGGCCGCGCCGCGCGCACGCTCAAACTCGGCCTGCGCGCAGGCGAGCGCAAATATGCGCTCGAATCACTCTTCGCGCAGGACGCGCGCGGCGTGCTCGCGTGGCTCGCGTCCGAGGCGCGCGCGTGGGGCGAACGCCACCGGCTCGAACGCGAATCGCTCGGCGAAATCGCGCGCGCGTGGGAGGCGAAGGCGGAGGCTTCCGCGCGACTGCTGGATGAACTCAAGGCCGCGGCCGACGCGGAGGCCGACAAGTAAGCGGTGATATAAGAAAGTTGATACCCCGCGCGTTGAGAGGCGTGCGGGCGGAACTTAGAGTTCGCGCCCCGCCAGCATTCGTTTTATCCCGTAATTTCCCTTTTTCCTTCGCCCGCCTTACTTTTATCCCGCCCATCTGAAACTTTTCGCGCCCGAAGCGCACTAACACACTGGAAGACGGACGAAACAGCCTGTGATGGAAGCACTCAGCGGGACATTGATGGTCGAACAGCCGGGCGCACACGCAAAGCCTCTGATGAATAGTCCTGAGCAACTCATCGCAGCGGCGCGGCGCGGCGACCAGGAAGCCTTCCGGCACATCTTCGACAGGTGGGCGCGTCCCGTCGTCTCCTTCGTCTACGACATGGTGGACGACCGCGCGCTGGCCGAGGATTTGACGCAGGAGACCTTTGTCCGCGCCTACAAATATCTGGGCGCTTTGCGCGACGAGTCGAAGTTTTCGACGTGGCTGTTCAGCATCGCCAAGAACGTCGCACGCGAGCACCTGCGCTCCGCGCACTCGCGCACGCGGAAAGTCGACCTCGACGACGAGACGGTGCTGGAGTTGCACGACGAGCGGCCGACGCCGGCCGGCGCGCTGCTCGACAAGGAGTTGAACGGCGTCGTGCGCCACGCGCTCGGCGCGCTCGACGAGGACAAGCGGCTCGTCTTCACGTTGAAAATTTTCCAGCAGCGCAGCTACGAAGAGATCGCCGAGATCACGGGTTTTTCCCTGCCGAAGGTGAAGACCGATCTGCACCGCGCGAGGACGGAGATGCGCCGTCGCATGAGTCCTTACCTGGGGGTGAAACAATGAAGTGTGAGCAATACACCGCGCACGCGCTCGAAGAATTTCTGGACGGCGAACTCGACGCCCGCCGCGCCGCCGAAACGGGCGCGCACCTCGCCGCCTGCCGCGCCTGCGCCGCACGCTACGACGCGCTGCTCGACGAGCAGGCCGCCTACGCGAGCTACGAGCGCGATCTCGATGCGACGCCGCAGGCCTTGTGGACGGGCATCGCGGCGCGCCTCGCCGCCGAGCCGCACGCGCTGTCCGCGCAGCCGGCGCGACGCGAACAACCGACGGCACGCGGGCAGTCTCCGATTGGGGCGAGCCTGCCCCACAGAATCGGCGCGTGGCTCGCGTCCGCGCTCGTCGCCCCGCGCTTCAGCCCCGCGCTCACGGCGACCATGATGCTTCTCGCCATCGGCGCGACCGCAATCGTGATGCGCTACATGGACGCACAGCCCGCGCAGAACGCCGCGCCGCGCGACCTCGCCGGTGTGACGCGGCCGCTGTCCACGGACGCGCCCACGCACACCACGCGGCAACCAACTCCGGAAGCGACGCCTCAAGCGACGCCGGAAGCCGCGCCCACGGCCGCGCGAAACAGCGGAGCGTCCGGCGGCGTGCACGCGCAACGAAGCATGCCTAGAAGAGCGTCGCAGCCTGAAGCGCAACGCGTGCGGGATGCGCGGCGCAAGCCGGACGCGCTCCCGAATGAATTGGCTCAAATTGCGGCCGCCGGCCAGAACAACGAGTTCGCGCGGCGGCAGCGCGCCACCGAGCGGCTCGTCCGCGAGGCGGAATCGAAATACCTGGCGGCGATCCACATGCTGTCGGAAGACGTGAACCGCAAGCGCACGCGGCTCGACCCGCAAGTGGCCGCGCGCTTCGACGAAACGCTCGCCACCATTGATCGCTCCATCGCCGAGACGCGCCGCACCGTGCTCCGGCAGCGCAACGATCCAATCGCCGTCCAGTACATGCTCTCGGCCTACGCCAAGAAGGTCGAAGTGATGCGCGAAATGGCCGCGCTCGACTAAGACGAGGCGGGTAAGACGGAAGGGGACGCGCTCTCTCGACCATGACGGGGACAGGCCGCGCGCTCGTCTAAAATGAATTTGAACTCTCGAACGGCGGAAATTGAATCTCTTTCGATACGAAGCGTTATGAAACAGAAAACTCTGACAGCTCTGATCATCGTCGTCGCCCTGATTCACGGCGCGGCTTTGCCGGCGAACATGCGTGCGCGTGCGCAGGCGAGCGCCCCCGGCGTCTCGCCCGCGCCGGGCGGCGGCGGCTCGGTCTCGATCAACAATCAGGCGGGGCGCGTGCAGATCAAACTCGAACGCGGCAGCCGCGTGGCGATCAACAATCGCTTCGGGCGCATCACGGTCACGGGCTGGGACAGCGACACGGTCGAGGCCACCGCCACGAGCGAACGCGGCGCGGAGGCCGTGCAGGTCGAGATGACGGCCGACCCTGCGGCGGCGCAGAACGTGCTCACGCTCAACGTGCCCGGACGCCCCGGCCAGCGCGCGCCCTTTCCACACATCTACATGAACCCGAACCTGGAGATGCTTCCGCGCATTTACATGCCCCCGAACATATACACGCCCTCCAACCCGACCAATGCGCCGACGCCGCGCGCCTCGCCCGCGCCGCAGGGCAGCGCGACGCCGCCGCCGGCGAAGGTCAAACCCGCGAAGCCCGCCAAGCCCGCGCCGCGCCGCACAGGCAACGACGCCGACGACGACAATAACGACAACGACGACGACAACGACGACAGCAACGTCATTCTCCTCCCCGTGCCGGAGGTTATTGAAGTTCCGGGGGCGGCCGTCGCTCCCGCGCCCCAGCCGTCGCCGCGCGTGCCCGCGGCCGCGAGAGGCGGCGCGCGCGGCACAGGTACGGGCACAGGCAGGCTCATGGGTACGGGCACAGGTAGGCTCTTGGGTACGGGCGTCGGCACGGCGACAGGCGGCGGCGGCGAGGGCGCGGGCATCAGCCTGAACGTGCGTCTGCCGCGCTATGCCCTGCTCGACGCCATCGAAGTGCGCTCCGGCGACGTGAACATCTCGGACATCGACGGCCCCGTCTCCATTTCGAGCGGCAGCAGCAACATCACGGTCAATCGCGTGGGCGCGCTCGAAGTGCGCGCGCGTTCCGGCAACATCAACGTGGACGGCGTGGAGGGGCTGGTCTATATCGTCGCCACGAGCGGCAAAATCATCGTCCGCCGCGCGGGCGGCGACGTGCGCGCCACGTCCATCAACGGCGACATCAACATACAGTGCGTGCGCGGGCGCGTGGACGCCAGCAACGCGCGCGGCGGCATCGTCCTCAACGCCGTCGGCGGCGACGTGGAGGCTTCCACCACCGACGCCGACATCAACTTCACGGGCGCGATTCGCCGCGATGGTCGCTACCGCCTGAAGTCCATGGAGGGGCGCGTCATCATGGCGATCCCTGACGGCTCGCCGGGCTTCACCGCCATACTCGCCTCTTACAACAAGGACGTGGTGACGACCTTCCCCATCACCACCGACGTGCTGGCCGGCGGCGCGACGCGCGTCAACCGCCGCGTCGTGGTCAAACAGGGCGACGGGCTGGCGCAGATCACGCTCGACTCCTTCGGCCAGCCCGTGTACCTGACCAAACTCGCGCCGGGCACGGCGACGGGCACCTGCAAGTAATTCACATACCGAAGAGAGGTAAGCACGGATGAAACTCAGACTACTCGGCGCGTCGCTCGTCGCCACAACCGCGCTCGCAGCCGCCTCGTTTCCCGCCGCCACGGGCTGGCACGCGCGGGCGCAAGAGACAGACGCGCGGGCGCAGGGAACGGACGCGCGGGCACGGGAAAAAGACGCGCGGGCGCAGGAAAAAGAGAATGGCAGAAGCAGGACGCCGCCGACGAGAGTCGCCCCCGAAACCGCGGCCGAGCCGCCCGAGTGGTCTGTCCCGATGCCGATGCCGGCCATCGCTCCCATCGCCGTGCCCGACATCTACGTCGAACGTCCCGATGTCAATATCTCCGACGCGGTCGTTAACATGAGCGGCACATGGTTCTTCGAGGATGACGACGGCCTGCGCACCGAGCGCGAAGAGTTGCGCCAGACTTATCAACTCTCGCCCGGCGCGCGCGTCGAACTCTCGAACATCAACGGCTCGATTGACGTGGAGACGACTGAGGGCGGCACGGCCGAACTGCGCATCACGAGCTATTCGCGGGAGGCGAACCCGCGCAAACTCGATGTCTCGCAGACGGCCGCGAGCCTCAAAGTGCGCGGCGAGCCGCGCCGGACAAGCGACGCGGACGGAATGAACTTCAACGACACGAGTTATCGCGTCGCGCTGAAATTGCCGCGCCGCGTCGAGTTGACGGTCAACGGCGCGAGCGGCAGCGTCCGCGTCGGCGAACTCGCAGGGGCGGTGCGCCTGTCGAACGTGAGCGGGAGCGTCGGCGTCGCGGAGGCGGCGGGGTCGGCCGAGGTGTCGCAGGTGAGCGGCAGCGTGACGCTGAAGCTGTCGAAGCTGGGCGCGGGCGGCGTGCGCGTCGCGGGCGTCAGCGGCAAAGTCTCGCTCGGCTTCATGGACGACGTGAACGCGGATTTGCAGACTAAGGGCATCAAGGGCAAGGTCTACGTCGAGCTGGCGAACGTGTCGGTCGAAGGCGAGATGAGCCGCACGGACTTTCGCGCCCGCGTCGGGACGGGCGGCGTGCCCATCAACATCTCCGACGTGACGGGCAGCGTGCGCCTCACGCGCGGACGCACGGTCGCCGCGATGCTCGGCGCAATCAGGTCGCAGGAGCGTTCCGCGTCGCGCACGGAGACGGCGCGCGACCTCACGCTCCACATCGGCAACAGGCAGGTGCGGCAGGCGTTCGTCGAACTCCTCGCCGGCGACGAGCAGCACAACGGCACTTTGAAGATGACCGCCGCGCGCGCGCTTGCGCCCTACGCGGCCGAGCCGGAAGTGCGCGAGGCTTTTATGAAGTCAATCGAGACGGGCAGCGGCAACGGCGTCGTGCGGATGACGGCCGTGCGCGCCATCGCCCGCCACCACGCGGCCGACAAAGCGGTGCGCGACGCGCTCGTGCGTCTCCTCGCCGCCGAACAGAGCGAAATGGTGCGCATGAACATCGTCGGCGCAATCGGCAAACATGCCGACGACGCGAACGTAAGGCGCGCTCTCGGCGAAGCCCTGCGCAATGATCGCAGCGACATCGTGCGGATGCGCGCGGCGAGCGCGCTCGCCAAGCGCGCAGGCGAAGCGGAAGTGTACGAACTGCTCCTGCACGCCGCGCGCAACGACCGGAAGATGATCGTGCGTGCGAACGCCCTCGGCGGCCTCGTCGGCCGCATCAGGGAGCGTCCCGAACTGCGCGAGTTGTTCATCGGTTATCTCGAACACGAGTCGGCCGTCATGCAATACAAAGCCTTGCAGGGGTTGGTCGAACTCGGCGACCCCGCGCTGAAAGTGCGTCTCGTCGAGAAGGCGAAGGCGTTGATCAACGTGCAGGCACGGAGACAGTGGAACGAACGGATGCTGCTCGACACGCTGCTCCTGCTCCGCCGCCTCGACCCGCAGGAGGCCGACCGCGTGCTGGAACAACTCGGCAGCGAGCGCATGAAGAGTTATTGAAAGAGAAGCGAGGGAAGCGACGCGTTTGATGCGCGCTTGAGAGAGGCGGCGCGCGGATCGCGTGCGGGGCGAGGCGGGGAGCGAGCGGGCGATCTCTGTGCCCGCTCGCTCCTTTGCGGTATCCGAAAATTCGTACGCGCAAAAAGGTCTCGCGCGTTTGCGCTCGCGTTCGCGGCGTCTGTAGAATCGGGCGCATGCCCGATGTCGAAACGAATAAACTTGAGACGCCGGAGGTGAGGCAGACGCCCGAAGCTCTCGACGCGCAGGTGAAAGAGGCGCGCGCAGCTCTCGACGCGCAGGTGAAAGAGGCGCGCGAAGCTCTCGACGCGCACGTGCGCGAGATCATCGAATGGCACTTCAACCCGGAGACGGGCTGCCCCTTCTGGCTCGACTACGCCGCCCGCCTCGACTGGAATCCACGCCGCGACATTAAGACCTACGAAGACCTCTCGCGCTTCGGTTTCTTTCAGGACGAGCACCTGCGCGGCGGCCCCGTGCGTCGCTGGGTTCCGCGTGCCTATGCCAACCGTCCCGTCTACGTCTTCGAGACCGGCGGCTCGACCGGCGTCCCGAAGTCGCGCATCAACATCGAAGATTTCCGGCTCGACTACGAAGCCTTCAGTCATACGCTGCCCGACGAGGCGTTCCCGCAAGGCGCGGACTGGCTCGCCGTCGGCCCGTCGGGGCCGCGCCGCCTGCGTCTCGCCGTCGAACACCTCGCGCAGTATCGCGGCGGCATCTGCTTCATGGTCGATCTCGATCCGCGCTGGGTCATCAAGCTGCTCAAATCGAATCAGGCGAAGCAGGCCGAAGCCTACAAGCAGCACGTCGTCGAACAGGCGCTCACGCTCCTGCGCGCGCACGAGGGGATTCGCTGTCTCTTCACGACGCCGAAGCTGCTCGAAGCCATCTGCGAAAAAGTCTCCCTGCGAAAACTCGGCATCACCGGTGTCTTCTGCGGCGGCACGGAGATGACGCCGCAGTTCCATCGCTTCGCCGTCGAAGAACTGCTGGACGGCGTCCACTTCGCGCCGACCTACGGCAACACCCTGATGGGGCTCGCCGTCGGCAAGCCGCGACTGCCCGAGGACAACTACGCCGTCATCTATTACCCGCCCGCCCCGCGCGCCATGATCGAAGTGGTTGACCCCGAAGCGCCCGACACGCTCGTCGGCTACGGCGAGACCGGCCGCGTGCGCCTGACCACGCTCACGCGCGAATTCTTCATGCCGCGCTTCCTCGAACGCGATCAGGCCGAGCGCGAGCCGCCCTACTTACCGTATGCGTGGGACGGCGTGCGCAATGTCCGCCCCTTCGCCAAACTGGAGACAAACGTCGTGGAAGGCGTCTACTGAATTTTAGATTGCGGATGGCGGATTGTGGATTAGATAGTCTGTCCAAGAAACTTGAAATTGTTGGCTACATTCTTTGTGGCTTGAAACCGGCGGCTACGTTGCTTGAGACTTGAAACCGGCGGCTACGTTGCTTGAGACTTGAGGCCGGCGGCTACATTGCTTGAGACTTGAGGCCGGCGGCCGGCTACCTACATTCTTTGAAGCTTGAGGCAGACGGCCGGTTACATTCTTTGAGACTCGAAGCCGGCGGCCGGCTACATTCCGCGAGGCTCGAAGAGCCGATAGTCAATAGCCCCGCCCGTGAGGGCGGGGACAAATTGATCTTAACAAACGTGAGGCTCGAAGAGCCGGCACATTACTCGCGATATGGCCGGAAAACATCTCAGCGTCCACGTCCATTTCATTTGGAGCACGGCAGGCCGCGAACCGTGGATTGCTCCCGAATGGCGCGGGCGTCTATACGGTTATCTCGGCGGCGTGCTGCGTGAAAAGAATGCCACGCTAATTAGCGCGGGCGGGATGTCCGACCACGTTCATCTCTACGTCTCTATTCCATCCACCGTCACGCTGGCCGAAGTGGTAGGCGCGATGAAAGCTAATTCGTCACGCTGGATACACGAAACATTCCCTGAGCAAAGAGCGTTCGCCTGGCAGAAGGGATACGGGGCGTTCAGTGTGAGTAAGTCCGGCGAAGAACAGTTGCTTGAATACATTCGCAGACAGGAAGAGCATCACCGGCATCGTGGGTTCAAGGATGAGTATGTGAGTTTCTTAAAACGTTACGGCGTGGAATATGACGAAAATTATCTGTGGGAGTAAGTGAGCGTGCCGCGCCTCTGGCGCTCAGAGAGAATTGCCGTTTGAACGTCCCCGCCCTGACGGACGGGGCTATTAACTTTCGCCTCTTCGAGGCTTTCCTGTCATTTGCCGTTCGGCATACGCGAGTTGGAAAGTTTATATGTTGCACATCCCACTCTTACGCAAGGGCGAGCCTTACAAAAGTTTGGACGTGGTGCGCGTCGTGCATCACCGGACGCGCGAGCCGTTCGCGGAGATCAGCCAGGCGAACGGGGGACTCATTCGCCGCGACCTGACGGGGCAGGAGCAGGCGCGTAGAGCGCTGGCGGCGTTCAGCGTCCGGGAGTTGATCGAGATGTCCGTGCGGGCGGCGGAGATTTTCGCGCACGACGAGTTGCCAATCGGCGAAGAGGGGCAGACGCCGGAGCAGTACGTCGAGCAGGTGTCGGCGACGACGGGGCTGCCGCACGCTCTGGCGCGGCGCAACATGGAGAAGATTCGCGGCGCGCTCTCCGAAACCGAGAACGTGCTACGGGGCTTGACGCGCAATCTCGAACTGGAAATTCTGGATCGCGGCTATGGCGAGATCGAGGGGCGAGCGGTGAGTTTCTTCCCGCGCGGGCAATCTTTGGGCGTGGTGCTGCCGAGCAATTCGCCGGGCGTGCATTCGTTGTGGGTTCCGGCCGTGGCGTTGAAGATTCCGCTCGTGTTGAAGCCCGGCGGGGCGGAACCCTGGACGCCGTATCGCATCGTGCAGGCGTTCATCAAGGCGGGCGTGCCGCGCGCGGCGTTCGGCTATTACCCGACGGGGCACGGCGGCGCGGCGGAGATTCTGCGCCACACCGGGCGCGGCATGGCCTTCGGCGACGTGGCCTCCGTCTCGCAGTGGCAGGAGGACGGGCGCGTCGAAATTCACGGGCCGGGCTACAGCAAGGTGGTCATCGGCGACGACCTCGTGGATGAGTGGGAAAATTACCTCGACGTGATGGCGGCTTCGATTGCGGACAACGGCGGGCGTTCGTGCGTCAACGCATCGGGCGTGTGGGTGACGCGCCACGCCGACGAGATCGCGGAGGCGCTCGCCGCGCGGCTCGCCGAAATCACTCCGCGCGCGGCCGCCGACGAGCGGGCGCAACTTGCGCCCTTCGCGGATGCGCGCGTGGCGGCGCGCATCTCGCAAATGATCGACGAAGGGTTGCGGGAGGCGGGCGCGCGCGACGTGTCGGCGGAGCAGCGGCGTCGCGCGACCGGCGAGGCCGAAGATGAAGCGGGGGGCGGGCGTTTGCGCGAGTGGGAATCGTGCGCCTACCTGTTGCCGACCGTGGTGCGCTGCGCGTCGGCGGCGCACGCGCTGGCGAACCGCGAGTTTTTGTTTCCGTTCGCGAGCGTGGTCGAAGTCGGGAGGGAAGAGTTGCCGGAGGCGCTCGGCACGAGTCTCGTCGTGACGGCGATCACGCGCGACGAAGAATTGATCGCGAAACTTTTGGCCTCGCCGCACGTTGATCGTCTTAACGTCGGCGCGATCCCGACAACCCGGATCAGTTGGGATCAGCCGCACGAGGGGAATTTGTTCGAGCACCTCTACGCGCGCCGTGCTTTCCAGCGCGCGCCGCCGGCGACGACGACGAGCACCACCGGGCGCACATGAAGATTCTCTATCTCACGGCCGGCGCGGCCAACATGTACTGCGGCAGTTGCCTGCGCGACAACGCGCTCGCCACCGAATTGATCGCGCGGGGTCACGACGTGATGCTCCTGCCCGTCTACACGCCGACCCTCACGGACGAGCGAAACGTCAGCCGCCCCGGCAAAGTTCTCTTCGGCGGCATCAGCGTCTATTTGCAGCAACACGCCTCCGTCTTTCGCCGGACGCCGTGGCTGATGGATAAATTGTGGGACTCGACGGCCGCTTTGAAACTGGCCGCTCGCCGCAGCCTTCCGGTCAACCCGAAACTCCTCGGCGAACTCACCGTCTCGATGCTCCGCGGCGAGGACGGACGCCAGCGCAAAGAGTTCGACAAGATGGCGCACTGGCTCGGCGCGCAGGAGACGCCCGACGTCGTGACGCTGCCGAACTCGCTTCTCCTCGGCATGGCGCGCCCCATCAGGCAAACTCTGAAACGCCCCGTCGTCTGCACGCTGCAGGGGGAAGATTTGTTTCTCGACGGCCTGGAAGAGAAGTATCGCGCCGCCTCGCTCGAATTGATTCGCGCCGCCGTCGAACACGTCGATTCATTCGTCGCCGTCAGTGAGTTTTACGCCGAATTCATGTCCGCACATCTGCGCATCCCCGCGAGCAAGATGCGCGTCGTGCCGCTCGGCATCAATCTCGAAGACTACGGTGAGGCGGAAGACGGCGACGCGGACGGCGCGGCTGGCGCGCGAGATACGGCGGGCGCGGCGGGCGCGCCGAGACGCACGGCGGGCGAAGACGTCTTCACCGTCGGCTACTTCGCGCGCATCGCCCCGGAGAAGGGTTTACACGTTCTGTGCGAGGCTTACGGACGCTTTCGCGCGCGCGCGGGAGAGGCGGCGAAAGCGCGGCTCGAAGTGGCGGGCTATCTCGCGCCGGAACACGAGAGCTACCTGCGCGACATCGAGCGCCGGATGCGCGAGCAGGGGCTCGCGGCGGAGTTCAATTATCGCGGCGCGTTGGGGCGCGCGGAGAAGATCGCCTTCCTGCGCGAGTTGGACGTGTTCTCGATGCCCGCCACCTATGACGAGCCGAAGGGCATCTCGCTCCTGGAAGCGATGGCCTGCGGCGTGCCCGTCGTGCAGCCCCGACGCGGCGCGTGTACGGAGATCGTCGAACGCACGGGCGGCGGCCTGCTCGTCGCGCCGGACGACCCCGAAGCGCTCGCCGCAGGCATACACGAACTCTGGCGCGCGCCCGCGCGCCGCGCCGAACTCGGCCTCGACGGCGCGCGCGGGGTGCGCCGCCATTACAGCGTCGCGCGCATGGCCGATGGCGCGCTTGAAGTCTATGAAGAGGTGAAAGGGGAAGGGGAAAGGGGTAAAGGGTAAAAGCGGAAAGCAGGTTTCATTATCCCTTAACCCTTCCCCTTTACCCTTTACCCTCATCGTTCCGAGCTATGCTTGAAGTCAACAATCTCTCGAAAGAGTATGCGACGCCGCGCGGCGGGTTGCCGATTTTGTCGGGCGTCTCTCTGAGGCTGGCGCGCGGCGACGCGCTTTCGATCATGGGGCCTTCGGGGAGCGGCAAGAGCAGCTTTCTCTACATCGTCGGCGCGCTCGAACCGCCCACTTCAGGCACGGTCACGCTCGACGGGCAGAACCCCTTCGAGATGCCGGAGCGCGAACTGGCCGCCTTCAGAAACCGTCGCATCGGGTTCATCTTTCAAGACCACTGCCTGCTGCCGCAATTGACCGTGCTCGAAAACGTGTTGACGCCGACGCTCGTCGCGGCGGGCGCGAAGGACGCGAAGGGGGCGGGGCAGGAGTTGGAGCGTGCGCGCCAATTGCTCGCCGAGGTGGGGTTGACTGCGCGCAGCGAGCATCGCCCGGCGGAACTGTCTGGCGGCGAGAAGCAGCGCGTCGCGCTCGCACGCGCGCTCATACGCGAGCCGCTCCTTCTGCTCTGCGACGAGCCGACCGGCAACCTCGACCACGCCTCCGCCGCCACGGTCGCCGAACTCCTGCTCGAACTACATCGCCGGCAGGAGACGATCCTCGTCGTCGTGACGCACAACGCGGAACTGGCCGCGAAGTTTCCCCTGCGCTACGAAGTGCAGGAACAGAATCTCGTCCGAAGACAGTAGTCAGTTTTCAGTTTTCAGTTTTCAGTTGCAAGTGGTTCTCCCATACGTTGCTGTAGATAAAGGCTCAAGCCGGTTGACGTGAAAACAACGGATAACCGGCTACTGAAAACTGAAAACTGAAAACTGACTAAGGACAGCTTTTTATGAACATCGCCACGCTGCTCAGACGTAATCTCGTTTATTACCGGCGCACAAATGCGGCGGTGGTGTGCGGCGTCGTCGTTGCGGTGGCCGTGCTGGCGGGGGCGCTGCTCGTGGGCGATTCGGTGCGTGCGAGCTTGCGCGCGCTCGTGCTGGGGCGTCTGGGGCGGACGGCCTATGTCGTCTCGGCGTCGAACTTCTTCCGCGAAGAGTTGGTCGGAGAGTTGAGCGCGCACCGGCAGTTTGCGGAAGCCTCTTTCGAGGGGGCGTGCCCGCTCATCGTGTTCGAGGGCGTGCTGGTTGACGAGGCGAGCGGGCGGCGTGGCGGGGGCGTGCAGGTGTACGGCGTGGACGAGCGCTTCTGGCAATTTCAGGGCGTGGACGCGACGCGCCGGAGCCTCGGCGAGCGCGAAGCGCTGTTGAGCGCGGGGCTGGCCGCGGAGTTGGGCGCGCGCGCCGGAAGCGAAGTTTTGCTGCGCATCGAGAAGCCTTCGGCCATCCCGGTCGAATCGCTGCACGGGCGCAAGGAGGACGTGGGGCGCACGATGCGCCTGTCCGTGCGCGAAGTGCTGGCCGAAGGCGAAGACCTCGGCGAGTTCAGCCTCCGCCCGCGGCAGGGCGCGGTGCGCGCCGTCTTCGTGCCGCTCAGACGTGTGCAAAAGGACGCGGAGCAGGAGGGACGCGTCAACACGATCCTGCTCTCGACCACGACGGCGGGCGGCGAAGCGAAAGACGCGACGGGCACGCCGCCGCAGACGGTCGCGTTGACGAAGATTCTGCGCGAGACGTTTACGCTCGCGGACTTGGGCGTCAAGGTGCGCGCGCTCGACGCGCCGCACGCGCTGTCGCTCGAAACCGAGAGCGCGGTCGTCGGCGACGCGCTCGCGCGCGAGTCGATGGAGGCGGCGCGTGGTGTCGGCCTTCCCGCGTCGGCGATCTATTCATATCTCGCCAATTCGATCCGCGCGAGCGAGCGGCAAATTCCTTACTCACTCGTCACGGCGATTGACGAAGAGAACTTCACGGGGCTGTTGCGGCAGGCGGGCGCGCAGGCAGTTGAAGCCGGCGGGGCGGGCGCGAATCGGAGTCTGCCGCCCATCCTGTTGAACGATTGGGCGGCGCGCGATCTCGGCGCGCGCGTGGGCGATACGGTGTCGCTCGATTATTACGTGTGGCGCGAAGAGGGGCGGCTGGAGACGCAGGCGGCGGAGTTTCAACTGGCCGGCGTCGTCGGGATGCGTGGGCTGGCGGCTGATCGAGAGTTGACGCCGGAATATCCGGGCATCAGCGGCACGGAGAGTTTGTCGGATTGGGACCCGCCGTTTCCGCTCGACCTGGCGCGCGTGCGCCCGCAGGACGAAGACTACTGGAAGCAATTTCGCACGACGCCGAAAGCCTTCATCCCCCTCGCGCGCGGGCAGGAACTCTGGCCGACGCGCTACGGCAAACTTACTTCGCTGCGCCTCTCTCCCAACAAAGAAACCTCGCTCGACGAGGCGCGCGCGAACTTCGAGCGAGGCTTGCGCGCGCGCATCGATCCGCTCGCGGCAAACTTCTCGCTCTACGCGGCGCGCGCGGAAGGGTTGCGCGCCTCGCGCGGCGCGACGGACTTCGGCGAGTATTTTCTCTACTTCAGTTTCTTCCTCGTCGTCTCCGCGCTGCTGCTCACGGCTCTCTTCTTCAAACTCGGCATCGAGCAACGCCTGCGCGAGATCGGCATACTCCAGGCCGTCGGGTTCCCGGCCGCGCGCCTGCGCGCACTGTTTCTCGGCGAGGGTTTGCTGCTGGCCGCGACGGGCAGCGCGCTCGGAATGCTGTGCGCGCTCGCCTACGGCGCGTTCGTGATGTACGGGCTGCGTACCTGGTGGGTCGCGGCCGTGGGCACGCGCTCGCTCGCGCTGCATATTTCGCCCGTGTCGCTCACCGTGGGGGGCGCGGGCGGCATCCTCGCCGCGCTCGCCTGCATCTGGTGGACGCTGGGCGCGCTCGCGCCCGTCTCCGCGCGCGAATTGCTGACCGGAACGATTGACGCGACGAGGCCGCGCACGCGCGCGGGCAGGGTGAGGGGCATCTTCCGTTCAGTATTCGCGCCGCTCTCGGCGCGCGCACCGTTCGGCGCGTCAACTTCGCTTATGGTCGGCGTCGCCTGTGCGACGCTCGGCCTCCTGCTGCTGGTCTCCGCCGCCGTGAAGTGGATCGGTGACGTGGCGGGCTTCTTCGGCGCGGGTCTTTTGTTCCTCGTCGCGCTGCTCTGCTTTCAATCGGCGTGGCTGCGGCGCGCAAACGGGCGCGCACAGATTCGAGGTCGCGGCTGGTGGCCGCTCGCGCGCCTCGGTTTTCGCAACGCGACGCATCGCCCCGGCCGGAGCGTGCTGTGCATCGCGCTCATCGCCTCGGCCACCTTCATCATCGTGGCCGTGGACGCCTTCCGGCGCGACCCGGAAGCCGCCGCCGTGTTTGACCGAAAAGGAGGCACGGGCGGCTACACGTTGCTCGCCGAGACGCTCCTGCCCGTGGCGCACGACCCGAACGACGCGGCGGGAAGGGAAGCCCTGAACCTCGGCGCGCAGGAAGAGACGGCGACGCTCGACGGCACGAACTTCGCGCGCTTTCGCCTGCGGCCGGGCGACGATGCCAGTTGTTTGAATCTCTACCAGCCGCGCAATCCGCGCATACTCGCGCCCGCCCCCGCCTTCATCGCCGAGAACCGCTTCACGTTCGCGGATTCGCTGGCCGTGACCGACGCCGAGCGCGCGAACCCCTGGCTCCTGCTCGAACGCGAACTGCCGGACGGCGCGACGCCCGTCATCGCCGATGCCAACTCTCTCGCCTACGTCCTGCATCGAAAACTCGGCGAAGAGATCGTGTTGCAGGAGGGGACGGATCAGGCGTTGCGTCTGCGTTTCGTCGCCGCGCTCTCGGATAGCCTGTTCCAGTCGGAGTTGTTGATGTCGGAGCGGAATTTCCTGCGCGCGTTTCCGCAGGCCGAAGGGTACAGGTTCTTCCTGCTCGACGCCGCGCCGGACAAGACGCCCGCCCTCGCCGCGCTCCTGGAATCAAGGCTGTCGGATTTCGGCTTCGACGCCACGGGGACGGGCGAGCGGCTCGCGGAGTTTCATCGCGTGGAGAACACCTATCTCTCAACCTTCCAGACGCTCGGCGGCCTCGGCACGATCCTCGGCACGCTGGGGCTGGCGACCGTCCTGCTCAGAAACGTGTTTGAGCGCAGGAGGGAACTCGCGCTGCTGCGCGCCGTCGGCTACCATGCGCGCCACCTCG
This sequence comes from Pyrinomonadaceae bacterium, assembly GCA_035645855.1. Taxonomy (GTDB): domain Bacteria; phylum Acidobacteriota; class Blastocatellia; order Pyrinomonadales; family Pyrinomonadaceae; genus JAIVJZ01. Next base: position 95,541 of record DASQLU010000058.1, on the reverse strand, counting down.
CGCTGTTGGTGGTGGCGGAAAACGCGCTGCTGCTGTTTTGCGGATTGCTGACGGGCGTGGTGTGCGCGCTGCTCGCCATCGCCCCGGCCTTTTACGCGCGCGGCGGGCATCTCTTCACCGCGTCGCTCGGCGTCCTGCTCGCGCTCGTGGTCGTCACCGGGCTCGCCGCGTCAATCGCGGCGACGGCGGCCGTTCTACGCGCGCCGCTCCTCCCGGCACTGCGCGCCGAATAGACGACGCGCGCACCGGACTGTGACGCGCGTACCGGACGCGCGCAGCGCACGGGTAAGGTCTCCTTACTTGCGCGACTCTATTTTTTGGCGACGAGCACGAGGCCGACCATGCACAGCAACAGGCCGACGACGTTGCGCACCGAAAGATGCTCCTTGAAGGCGACGACGCCAATGGGGATGAGCATGAGCGTCACGGCCGTGCTGCACACGACTGCCGCCGTGCTGATGTTCCAGCCGGCGCGATAGGCGAGCAAAAAGCCGACTTCGATGACGGCCGCGCCGAGTCCCATCGCGTAGACCGCCCAGTTCGATTCGCGCAGCGTATCCAGAAACGAGGTTTCGTCGGGGTAGGCGAAAGAGTAGAGCAGGCAGGCGAGGATGCCGACGACGTAGGCGATGGTGATCATGAACAAAGGGTTCGCGGCCTTCGGCATGGACTTCTGCGCGAGGTGATACAGGAGATTGCCGCCGACGGCCAGAACGAGGGGCAGATAAAAGTTTTTCATGAATGATTTGCAGTGAGCCGTTTGAATTTAAACGCCGCACGGCGGCCGAGCGCACCGTCCGCGGAAGTTTTGCCGTTCGTGTTGAATAAACTCTGCGTGTATCTTAAGTCCGTTTCGCTTGAGGAGGAAATCTATGCGCCGCCAAAACATAACCATCGCCTTAGTCATCGCCTTCTTCGTCGTGCTCGCGTGCGATGCGCGTGCGGGCAACTGGCCGCAGTGGCGTGGGCCGCAATTAAACGGCACAAGCGACGAGCGGAATTTGCCGCACAAGTGGAGCGCCGGGGAGAACGTCGTGTGGAAGCTGCCGCTCCCGGATCGCAGCGGTTCGACGCCGATTGTGTGGGGCGACCGCGTTTTTCTGAACGTCGCCGAGGGCGACAATCTGTTCCTGTGGTGCGTGGAGCGCGCGAAGGGCACGCTCGCGTGGAAGAAACCGCTCGGCGGCGGAAACCTCCGGCAGCGCAAGCACAACATGTCTTCGCCCTCGCCCGTGACCGACGGCAAGAGCGTCTACGTGATGACGGGCACGGGCATCCTCAAAGCCTTCGACTTCACGGGGCGCGAACTCTGGACGCGCGACATCCAGAAAGACTACGGCCAGTTCGGCCTCCAGTGGGGCTACGCCTCCTCGCCGCTCCTGCACGAAGACGCGCTCTACGTGCAGGTGCTCCACGGCATGAAGACCGACGAGCCTTCATACGTGCTGCGTATCAACCGCGCGACGGGCAAGACAGTCTGGAAAGTGGAGCGGCCGACCAATGCGATTCAGGAATCGCCCGACGCCTATTCGACGCCCACCGTGCTGCGCCACGCCGGGCGCACGGAGATCGTCGTCACGGGCGGCGACGTGATGACCGGCCACGACGCGCGCGACGGCAAAGAACTCTGGCGCGCGGGCGGACTCAACCCGGAGAACCTGGGTTTCTATCGCATCGTCGCCTCGCCCATCGTCTATGACGGCATCATCTATGCGCCGACTCGCGTCAAGCCGCTCCTGGCCTTCCGCGCGGGCGGGCGCGGCGATATCTCGAAGTCGCACCTCGTCTGGTCGACGCAGTTCGGGTCTGACGTGCCGACGCCCGTCACGGACGGAAAGTATTTTTACGTCGTCGGCGACAAGGGGATCGTCTGGTGTCTGGACGCGAAGACGGGCAAGGAAGTTTACGGCCCCGTGCGCCTCAAGCCGGGCGATTATTCGGCGTCGCCCGTTTTGGCCGACGGGAAAATTTACGCGACGAGCGAGGAGGGCTTGACCTCCGTCTTCCGCGCGGGCGACAAGTTCGAGGTGCTGGCCGAGAACAACCTGAACGAATACAGTCTCAGTTCGCCCGCCATCTCCGACGGCCAGATTTTCCTGCGCACCGCCGGCCACCTCTATTGCATCGGCAAACGCGCCGCGCGCTGACCACAAACGCGCGGCGCACAAGGATGCTCACGCGCGCCGCGCACGGACGGTTATTTGAAGGGGTTGCGTTCGGGCGCTTCGTCGTGGTGTGCGGCGCGGAGCAGACCGCGCACGAGCAGATTCAGGGCGGGGATACGATGCCTGACCCAGACGCGCAGGGGCGCGGGGCGCGCGCCGAGCCGCGCCTTCGGTTCGAGCGCGGTGCGGCCGAGCGAGAGTCGCCGACAGCCAAGCTCAATCGCGTCTTTCACGACCGCTTGCAGCAGCCGGAAGTAGATGGGCGTCGCGGCGTTCGTCGCGCGGTCGAAGCCGATGTAGTAGCCGACGGCCGTCTCGCCGTCCCTGAGCGTCGTCACGAAGCCGAGCATCTCTTCGTCGCGCCTGATGACCGTGCAGCGAAAGGAGTCGCCGAAGGCGGCGGCGAGGGTAGGGAGAAACGCGGGCGTGAGCGTGACGAGACGCAAACGCGCCTGTTCGTGTACCTGTAGATAGAGCGCGTGCAACTCTTCCGCGCACAGGGTCACGTCCTCAAGCGTTTCGACGCGGCAGCCCGCCGCCTCGACGTCCTTTTCGATCTGCCGCGCAGACTTGCGATATTTCGAGTTGAGGCTCGCCAGGTAGTCCGCATAGGTGCGCCACTTCGGGGACAGTTCCAGCACCATGTCGGGGTCGGTTTCGAGCGGCCGGTAGGAGAACTGTGCGAGCGCGTCCGCATCGGCGGCGTCCGCGTCGGGGATATCTTTGACCAGCACGAGGTCTGTGTCGCCGGAGAGGCGGTCTGCGCGGCGCAGCCGGTAGAGAGCTTCGGCGACCGCAGGCCAGAGTTCGCGCCTGTCCGCGCCGGGCGCGAAGGCGACGCCGTGCTGCCCCCAGGAGAGCAGGTTGCCGCACACCAGCACGCGCTCCTCAATGCGGCCGAGCGGGGCGGTCACGGCCTGCCTGCGCCGCGAGGCGTTCTTCTTTTGCACGCGCGCGGCGGAAATCCGCACGCTCTGCGCGGCCACGGCGGCGAGCGGTTGTTTGCCCGCGCCGAAGATGAGCGCGTAGCGGCCGCATAGATTTTCGGGGGCGGCCTGTTCCAGCACGCGCAGGTAGGGGCGGCCGAGATAGACGGAGGCGGAAGCGGTGAGCGCGTCCCAGTGTGCGGCGTCGAGATAGTCTATGCTGTCGGCGAGCGCGAAGCCGTAGCCGGTCGGGCGGTGGCGCGCACGATGCGCCGCGCGCAAATCGTGCGCCTTGCCGACCAGTTTCTTGAGAGGTTTGAGTGCGGGCATGTGAAAGATTGAAAGCGTGTGCCGGGCAAGTTAGCGCGCTTCATGCGCGCGCGCCGCCTTCAGGACTGTGGCCGGAAGTAGAGCACCATCGCCGCGCCGACGACGACCATGAGGAAGCCTAAATAGAGGACGGGGTTCGGCGAGTGTTTGGGCGGGTGCAGCCACATCGTGATGAGCACGTTGATGACGGGCGCGCCGCCGAAGACGAGCGGCATCACATAGGTCGGCAGTCCGCCGGTGCGGAAGGCGAAGATGATACAGACCGCGCCGAGCGCGCCGAGCGCGCCCGCAAGCGTCGCCGTCGTCGCCCCGCCGGAGTTGAAGCCGCTGAGCGCGCCCTGCGACCAGAGCCACGTGACGGGCACGAGCACGCCGATCAAAAAATAGGCCACGCCGACGCACAGCATCGCACGCATCGGGTTGCCGAGTTTGACCTGTCCCTGATGGAGCATCGCGCCGTACAGCCCCCACGACACGGCCGCGCCGAGCGCGAACACGATCCAGATCATAGATTTCTCTTTTCCTTTTTCCAACATCATTTTAATCGCAGGCTTGCTTCCTTTGCGCCTTTGCGCCTTTGCGTGAGAATGATGCTTTCCAAGGAAGTTAACTCACGCAAAGGCGCAAAGGCGCAAAGGAAAAGATGCGTTGTGGTTTTCAAATGCGCACTAAGCCTTAAGTTCAGAACTGCACACGCACGCCGAGTTGAATCTGGCGGGCGGAAGTGACGGTCGAGCGCGTGCGCCCGAAGGTGGGCAGCGGCGCTTCGTCGTCGCGCGCGCCCGCGAAGACGGTCAAACCGGGCGGCGCGAAGTTGGCGCGGTTGAAGAGATTGAACGCCTCGACGCGAATCTGCACGTTCGTCGCTTCGCCGAGCGGCGAGTCGAAGCGGATGTTCTTCATCGCGGAGAGATCGAAGGTGCGGAGGTTCGGCCCGATGAACGCGCCGCGCCCGGTGTTGCCGAGCGTGCCGGCCGGCTGGAGATAGAAGGCGTTCGGGTCGAAGTATTGATCCGGATTGCCGAGGACGGCCGTCTTGTAAGTGTAGCCCTCGCGGATGCTCGCGCGGTCGCGTCCGATGCCGGGGCCGAGCGAGGGCTGCCAGAGCGAGCGCGAGCGGTTCGCCTGCACGAAGACGGTCAGGGGATTGCCGCTCCTGGCCTGGCCGATGCCGGCCAACTGCCAATCGTCGAGGAGCGCGCCGCGCCAGCCGTCGAGGTTCTTCGCGAAGGGAATCTGCCAGACGAAATTGACCACCCAGTTGTGCTTGGCGTGATAATCGGCGAGTCCCTTGTTGTAGTTGAAGCTGGGAAATTCGGGAAAGGCGGTCGTCGTGCCGTTCGTCGCATCGGAGAAGAAGGTGGAGGCCTGCGTCGTGTCGATGTTGCGCGAGAAGGTGTAGGACGATTGCAGGTTGAAATTCTGGTTCCAACGCTTGCGCACCTCGAAGATCAAAGCGTTGTACCAGGAGTTGCCGTCGCTGCTCTTGAGTTCGATGGTGGAGAAGGCGGTGTTCTGGCGCGGCGCGCCAGCCGGGTAAAAGGGGGTGCCGTCCGCCCGCATCACGGGCAGGGCGGTGTTCACGTCGTTGCTGCGCAGGAGATGTATGCCGCGCGAGCCGGCGTAGCCGAGCGTGACGATTGTTTGCCACGGCAGTTCGCGCTGGAGGTTCAGGTTGTAGACGTTCACGTAAGGGTTGTCTAGATTGAACTGGATGGGGCGGATGGAGTTGGCGAAAGCGCACGAGAGCGGCGCGACAGGGAAGGCCGGGCGACAAGGCGAAGTCGGCGTGAAGCCGATGGCGATGCGCGGCGTGGCGGGCGGATTCGTCACCGTCACGATCAAATTCTGCTGGTTGTTCGTATTGAAGTAGATGCCGTAGCCGCCGCGAAGGCTCGTCTTGCCGTCGCCGAACACGTCCCACGCGAAGCCGACGCGCGGCGAGAGGTTCTTGCGCGTCGGGTTCTGGTAGAGCAGGCCGGTGGTGGGCGCGCGGTCTGTGAAAACTGACGGCAGGGCGGAATCGCGCCCCTGTAGATCGACCGGCATGGTCGTCGTCTCGTAGCGCAAGCCCGCGTTCAAGGTGAGCCGTTCATGGACGCGGAAACTGTCCTGCGCGTAACCGGCGAAGAGTGTGAAACGCCAGTAGCGGTCGAGCGCGCCGCTCGCGGGCAGGCCGATGAAACTCTGCGGGTTGTTCGCCAGGAAGTTGTTGAGATTGGAGAACGTCCATGTGCCGAGCGAGAAGGTCGGGTTGTACATGTTGTTCTGGTAACGCTCGACGAGGCCGCCGAACTTCAGTAGATGCCGGCCGCGCGTGTGCACCATGCCGTGCTCGAAACTGAAGACGTTTTGCGTGAGACGCAGATTGGCCGACGATTGCGGCCCGAAGCGCGGCAGGCCGCCGATGTCGATGTTGCCGATGAGCGTGCGCCCCGGGATGAAGGGCGTCAGGGCTTCCGTCGTGTTCGACTCGACATCCTGGCCGATGCGCGTGCGGCCGAAGCCGAAACGAAAAGTGTGGAGCGTGCGCGCCGACTGGATGAAGCGGTGCTCGGCGGTGAAAAACTGGTTGCGCGAAAGAAACGTGCGCGGGAACTGCGGGAAGTCCGTCGGCAGAGCTTGATCGGCGTCGTCGAAAGTGTAGCGCGCGAAGAACTGGTGGCGGTCGTTTAAGTTGAAGTCCACGCGCCCCTGCAAGAAGTGTTGCGTGATCTGCTGGTTGAAGCCGAAGTTGTAGGCCGCGAGGCCGCCGCCGAGATTCGCGCCGTTCGGCAGCGGGAACTCGTTGAGGAACGGGCGAATCGCGGGATGGACTGTGCCGGCGCGCGCCGCGAGGCTCGGCACGACGGTCGAGACGGTGCGGCCGAGTTGTTCGCGCAGCGATTCGTAGTTGAAGAAGAAGAAGGTCTTGTCTTTGCGGATGGGGCCGCCGATTGAGCCGCCGAACTGGTTGCGCTTGAATTCGGGTTTGCGCGGCGTATCGAAAAAGTTGCGCGCGTCGAAGTTGTCGTTGCGGTGAAACTCGTAGAGCGAGCCGTGCCATTCATTCGTGCCGGACTTCGAGACGGCGTTGATCTGGCCGCCGGAGTTGCGGCCGAACTCCGCGCTGTAGGCGTTCGTCTCCACGCGAAACTCGCGTATGCCCTCGATGCCTAAGACCGTGCCGGCCGCGCTGCCGGCGGGGCCGTTCGTGAAGTCGTTCTGCGGCGTGCCGTCGATGAGGTAGACGTTCGAGCGCGGGTCTTGGCCGTTGACGCTCACGCCGAGGCCGTGCGCGACGGCCGAGCCGCCGTCTCGGTGCGGGAAGGCGATGACGCCCGGTTGCAGGAGCGCGAGGTCTGTGTAGTTGCGGCCGTTTAAGGGCAACTCGCGGATCGCGTCTTCGTTGACGAGATAGCTCAACTCGGAAGTCTGCGTGTTGACGAGTTCGGCGCTGCCGGTCACTTCGACCTGCGTGTCTATCGAGGCCACTTCCAGCGTGATGTCGAGCACGGCCGCTTCGCCGATGGCGAGGCGCAGGCGCTCGCGCACGAACGGCCGGAAGCCCCCCTGCGTTGCGCGTATCTCGTAAGAGCCGACCGGCATGCCGGGGAAGATGAAGCGACCCTCTTCTTCGCTCACGGCCGCGCGCGTGAATCCCGTGTCGAGGTTTCGCGCCGTCACCGCGACGCCGACGAGCGCGCTGCCCTGCGCGTCTTTGATCTCGCCCGCGATGGTGGCGTCGGTTTGCTGCGCGGCGACAGTGAAGGCGGCCGCACCGAAGAGGCCGAAGACGAAACTTGTCAGAAGGATGGAGCGTAAAATATGGCTGAAGTGCAAAGTTGAAAATATCATGGAAACTGCTTGGCTCGTTTCTGTGTGTGGACGAAAACTTCGGCGGTCTGGGGTCGCCCGAGCATTCTAATCATTACTCTTGACCTGTCGCAATCGTCTGCGACACTATACACGTGTTACGTCTGACGCGGCCTCGTGGTTTCTTCCGAAAATCTGTCCGGCCATTTACGAAAAACCGAATGAAACGACTTTTGCTGACCCTCGTCGTCATCGCGCTCTACGTCTCGCACCAGGATTTCTGGAACTGGCGCACGGCGTACCCGATGGCCTTCGGCTTCGTCCCCGTGGGGCTGTGGTATCACGCCTGTTTCGTCGCCGCCGCCGCGCTCGTGATGTGGATGCTGGTCACTTTCGCGTGGCCGGCGCACCTCGAAGCGGAGATCGAAGGACATGAGACGAAGAAGGAGGACGCGCCTTGATCCCGGCCATCGTCGTTTTTATCTATCTCGCCGTCGTGCTCTACATCGGCATTTTCGCTTTCCGCAAAGCGACGGGCAGGGAACGAGCCGAAGACTATTTTCTCGCCAATCGCTCGCTCGGCCCCTTCGTCTTCCTGCTCTCTCTCTTCGGGACGAACATGACGGCCTTCGCCATCCTCGGCTCGTCGGGGCACGCCTTCAATAACGGCATCGTCACCTTCGGCCTGATGGCGACTTCTTCCGCGCTCGTCATCCCGCTCACGATCTTTTTGTGCGGCACGCGCATCTGGGCTTTGGGCAAGCGGCACGGCTTCATGACGCCCGTGCAGATTTTCCGCGACCGCTGGGAGTGCGGGCACATCGGCACGGTGATCTTCTTCGTGCAGGCCGCGCTGCTCGTGCCCTACATCATCATCGGCGTGATGGGCGGCGGCACAACCTTGAACGTCATCAGCGGCGGACTCGTGCCCTTCTGGTTCGGCGGGGCAATCGTCGCGCTCGTCGTGATGAGTTACGTCTTCTTCGGCGGGATGCGCGGCACGGCCTGGGTCAACACGTTCCAGACGATCCTCTTTCTGGTGTTCGGCGCAATCGCCGTCACGGTCATCGGCGCGGGGATGGGCGGTTTCAAGTCGGCGGTGGAAGCGCTCGCCTCGTCGCCCGCGACCGCGCCGCTCCTGACGCGCGAGCGCATCTCGCCCTACTACTTTTTCAGCTACACCTTCATCCCGCTCTCGGCCATCGCCTTCCCGCACATCGCCATTTTCTGCCTGACGGCGCGCAAGATGGCGCAGTTTAAAAAGACGGTCATCTTCTACCCGATCTGCATCATGGCGATCTGGCTGCCGTGCGTCTTCCTCGGCGTGATGGCGAACCGCGTGCAGGACGTGCCCGCCATTCGCGCGAAGGTCGAGGCGCGGCGCGTGCTGGCGACGCAGGGGAAGACGCTGCCGCCCGAACAACGCGACCAGTTGCGCGAACAATCCGCCGGCGACGACACGCTGCTGCTCCTGCTGCAACGTTTCGCGCCGCTCTGGCTGGCCGGACTCCTCGGCGCGGGGATCATGGCGGCCGTGATGGCCTCCGACTCGCAAATCCTCGCGCTCTCGACGATGTTCACCGAAGACATCTTCGCCTTCTACGGGGGCAAGCGCAGGTTCGGCGAAGCCGTGCAGGTGCAGACGGGGCGCATCTTCGTCATCCTCCTGACGCTCTTTGCCTACATCGTCGCGCTGCAAGCGCCGGAGTCGATTTTCGAGTTGGCGATCCAGTACGCCTTCTCCGGCTACGCCGCGCTCTCGCCGCTCATCATCGCCGCGCTGTTCTGGCGGGGCAGCACGAAGTGGGGCGCGCTGGCGGCAACCGTCTGGACGGCCGCGGCGGTCGTCGCCGTCGCCGTCTATCAGGCGACCGTGCCCGCGCCCGCGCCGGGCGCGACGACCGTGAGCGCGGTCGTCGGCGGCGTCGAACTGCTCACGCGCACGCCGGGCGGCACGGCCGTCTACGGCTTCATGCCGGTCGTCCCCATGGTCATCGGCTCCGCGCTGCTGATGTTCGTCGTCTCGCTCCTGACGCGCAAGCCGCAGGCGGCGACGATTGAAAAGTATTTCGCGCGTCCGGAAGCAACATAAATTTCCCGCAGGTCTTGAAGCAAAATAAATTTCCCGCAGGTCGTTGAAATGCTTCGCCGCATCATCCTCAAACAACTCGCCGCCGAGGAGCGCAAACTCGGCGGCGACTCGATGGATTACCTGCGCCACATCGCGCGCACGTCGCTCCCCGCGTTCTTCAAATTCGCCCTTTTCGCGCCCCTCGCCGCGCACCGCAGCGCCCTTCCCGCCGACGCCTACCACGTCGCGCGCCTCGTCGCGACGCGGCACGAGGACTGCGGCACGTGCGTCCAGATCGTGGTGAACCTCGCGCGGCGCGACGGCGTTTCGCCCGAAGTCCTGCGCGCCGCCCTCGACGGGCGTCCGGACAAACTGCCCTACGCGCTCGCCTACGTGTATCGCTTCGCAGAGGCAGTCGTCGAGGCGACCGGCGCGGAAGACGAATGGCGCGAGCGCGTGCGCCAGCATTACGGGGAGCGTGCGCTGGTCGAACTGGCGCTCGGCATCGCGTCGGCGCGCGTCTTTCCCACGACGAAACGCGCGCTCGGCTACGCGCAGAGCTGCGCGCTCGTCCGCATCGAGGTGCGAGACTCTTGACTTGCACGCCCTTTTGCCGTACACGATAGCTCACACATTTCAAAGCGCGTTCGACAGTTCGTCTGGAGGGACAATTATGCAAGGGCCTTTGCGCGGAATCATTGCCGGACTCGCCGCCTGGAAACTCGGCGGCGGCTGCATCTCCACCATCGTCATCTTCATCCTCGTCTACTACTTTCTCGGCAAGAGTTGCTGAGAGGTGGCAATTGACGAAGAGCTAACGCCGGGCGCGACCCGGACGCAATAAAGGCCGTGGCGGTGAAGATGATCTTCGCCGTCACGGCCTTTTAACTTTACCTTGCGCGTGTTCTACGGAGTCGCCACGCCGCGCATCGTCTCGTCGCGCTTGGCTTTGAACTCCGAGCCGGCCTTCCATTCGGGGAACTTGTCGCCCTGCGAGACGCGGTAGCCGATCAAGGTCAGCAGTTGCGCGTCCTCGACCGCGCCCGCCAAATCCCATTCAGGTTTTATCTCGTCCGAAGGCTTGTGATAGTCCTTCGCCTCATACTCGTCGCGCTTCTGCCGGCTGAAGTTCACGTCCTTGCCGATGTACTCGGTGCCCTCGTTGACGTAGAGCGCGGGCACGCCCACCTTGGCGAACTCGAAGTGATCCGAGCGGTAGTAAAAACCTTTGGCGGCGTCGGGGTCGGGTTTGACGGTGCGCCCCTGCGCGCCCGCCGCTTCGCGCAAGAGGTCTATGAGCGTCGAGTTGTCGTCGCCGACCATCGTGATGTCTTTGGTGCGCCCCCACTGGTTGACGCCGTCGATGTTGATGTTGGCGAGCGTCTTCGCGGCCGGATAGAGCGGATTCGCCGCGTAGTGTTTCGCGCCGAGCAAGCCCTTCTCTTCGGCCGTGACGGCGAGGAAAATGATGGAACGCTTCGGCGCGGGCGACATCTTCGTGAAGGCCTCGGCGATTTCGAGCATCGCGCCCGTGCCGGAGGCGTTGTCGAGCGCGCCGTTGAAAATCTGATCGCCCTGGAGTTTCGGGTCGCGCCCGAGGTGATCCCAGTGCGCCGAGTAGACGACGTACTCGTTTTTGAGCGCGGCATCCGAGCCTTCGAGCTTGGCGACGACGTTGCTCGAATTGATCTCGCGGATCGTGTTTTTGACTTCGATGTTCGCTTTGGCGTTCAGCATGACGGGCCTGAAGTCTTTCGTCACGGCCGCCTTCTTCAATGCCTCGAAGTCCTGACCCCCGGCTGACATCAATTCCTTCGCACGCTCCGTGGTGATCCAGCCTTCGACCGCCGCGCGATCCATGTTCTTGTTCGGCGTCTGCACGTCGAAGTTCTCGCGCGACCAACTGCCGGAGACGACTTCGTAAGGATACCCGGCAGGCACCGTCTCGTGGACGATGATGGCGGCCGCCGCGCCCCGGTCGCGCGCGATCTCGTACTTGTACGTCCAGCGGCCGTAGTAGGTCATGGCGTTGCCCTTGAACATCTTATCGTCGAGTTTCGACGGGTCGGCGGCGTCGGGCACGGCCGGGTCGTTGATGAGCATGACGATGGTCTTACCTTTCACGTCCACGCCCTTGTAATCATCCCAGCCGTATTCGGGCGCGACCACGCCGTAGCCGACGAAGACCACGTCCGAATTCTCCACCTTCGACTCGGGCACGAAGCGGCGCGAGACGGCCACGTAGTCGTTCGGGAACGACAAATCAATCGTTTTGCCGCCCACCGCGAACGACGCGCGCGGCGCGCCCGTGAAGCCTACGAGCGGCACCTGCTGCACGTAAGTCCCGTCGGGGTTGCCGGGTTTCAGGCCGAGGCGCTGGAATTGCTCGGTCAGGTATTTGACCGTCAACTCCTCGCCGCGCGTGCCGGGGCCGCGCCCCTCGTATTCGTCGGACGAGAGCACTTTGGTGTGCTGCATGATGTCGTTGGCGTTGATGCTGTCAAACGCCGGCTTGAGTTCGGGGGGCAGAGCGGCGGTTGTGGTGTTCGCGGCGGCGTTGGTGTTCGCGGCCTGATTCGTCGTCGGTGTCTGCACGCACGCGACCGTCAGCACGGCCAGCACGGCGGCGAGCGACAGAACAAAAAGAATGCGCTTCTTCATTGTGATGTGCCTCGTCTCAGGGTTGATTGGAAGTTTGTACGGGATGTTTCTATGCCGAAACGGGCGGCCAAGTCAATCGCCGACTTCAATCTACACATAGTTACCCGGATTAGAGTCCTGGCTTCCGGGGGTCTCTGAGATATGCGTCGAAGAACTCGTTCACACTGTCGGCGATAAGCTCCGGCTTCGAGTCGTTGAATAAGTCCACGCAGACCGACGAACGCTCGTCATTCTCATATCGAAAGCAAAAGCAATACGAATGAATACTCGTCGATGACAGCGTTCAGCGACATTAAATCAACCATCCTCGACATGACATGAAGTTCCGATTGTTGCTCACCCAAAGCAGTAGACGCGCCCGTCCTGCGAGCCGATGACGATGCGCCCCGAAGCGACGGCCGGGGAAGCGGAGAGTGCCACGCCCGCCTCGAACTCCCAGAGCTTCGCCCCGCTGTAAAAATCGAGCACGTAGAAACGACCGTCGCTCGAACCGACGAAGACGCGCCCCGACGCGAGCGCGGGCGACGATTCGACGCGGGCGCGCGTTGCGAAAGTCCACAAAGCTTTGCCCGTGCGCGCGTCGAGGCAATGCACGTGTTTGTCGCGCCCGCCGAGCACGACGCGGTTTTCCACCGCGCCCGCCGAAGAGTAGAAGGGAAACTGCCGCTGCGCGTTGCGGTAGCGCCACGAAATGCGGCGCGTCGAGAGATTAACGCCGAGCACGAAGTTGTCGAACGTGCCGTAGAAGGCGGAGTTGTTCATGAGGGCGGGCGACGCGCCCGTGTATGCGCCGGAGACGACCGTGTAGAGTTCGCGCCCGTCCGAGATGCGTATGGCGCGAAAGATTTCGTCGCAGCCGGCGATGTAGGCCGTGCCGTTCGAGACGGCGGCGGTGGCGTGGACGGGGCCGCCCGTCTTCACCTTCCAGCGCACCGCGCCGCTGCGCGCGTCGAGACAATAGAGGTGGCCGTCGTATGAGCCGACGAGGATTTTGTCGTCCACGGCGACGGGCGAAGCCTTGATCTCGCCGCCCGTCTTGAACGTCCACACGCCGCGCCCGTTCGCGGCGTTGACGGCATGAATCGTCCCGCCGAGATCGCCCACGTAGACCAGCCCGTTCGCCACGGCGGGCGACGATTCGCCGATGCCCTCCTTGCTTCCGGTGCTGTACTTCCAGCGCACCGCGCCGTTCCCGAAGTCGAGCGCGGCCAGCACGCCGTCCTGCGAGCCGACGTAAACCGTGCCGTTCGAGATGGCCGCGGACGACTCAACGCCAGCGCCCGCCTGGTAATTCCAGAGCGGCCGTATATTTTTCGGCACGTCGGCCTTCGAGACGCCGGTCAACTGCCCGTTGCCGCGAAACTGCGTCCAGTTGTTCGCCTCAGCCCACTGCGCCGGGGCGTCGGCGGGCGACAGCAGCAAACAGGCGAAAGCTAAAAGCAGCGCGCACGCACGGGCGCGCGACGGGCGGCGGGGCGAGAGAATTTCCCGTGTCACTTCTTTCACTTCTTTCACTTCCATCATGTCCTCGTTCGTTTCCGGCGTCTCCTCAAGCGTTCTGGAATTGCAAGTGCAGGTCAAGCGTTCTGAAATTGTAAGCGCAGGGCGCGGCGGTAAATTTCGAGCGCGCCGCCGGCGTCGAAAGGGCGCGGGTTGAACGTGCCCGTCCACTGCGCTGCGGCGTTGGCCGCGAGCGTTTCGAGATCGCCCTCCGGCACGCCCGACGCATTCACATCCACGCCGAGCGCGCCCGCCGCTTTCAACTCTTCGAGCCGAGCGGCGAGAGCATCACCCGCGCCCCCCGTGTCGGCGTCGCGCCCGGCGACGCGCAGGAGTTCGGCGTAGCGCGAGGCGACGACGGGGCTGTTCCAGCGAACGACGTGCGGCAGCAGGAGTGCGACGGCCGCGCCGTGCGTCGTGCCGTAGCGCTGCGTCAGAGGGTTGGCGCAGGCGTGCGCCGCGCCGAGCATGGAATGCTCAATCGCCACGCCGGCGTAGTGCGCGCCGAGTTGCATCGCGCCGCGCGCGGCGAGGTCTCGCGGGGAGGCGAGCACGCGCTCGTAGTTCGCTTCGAGCAGCCGCCAGGCCTCGCGCGCGAAGGTGTCGGAGACGGGGTTGCGCCGCGTCGTCACGAAACTTTCGACGGCGTGGGCGATGGCGTCGAACCCGGCGGCGGCAGTCACGGCGGCGGATTGCGAGACGGTGAGCGCGGGGTCGAGCAGGGCGATGCGAAAGGCCGCGCGAGGGTCGCCGCAGGCCAGCTTGGCATGGGTCGCGGCGTCGGAGATGAGCGCGTAGGTTTGCGCCTCGCTGCCCGTGCCGGCGGTGGTGGGAACGGCGATCATGGGCAGCAGCGGCCGCGTCGTCTTGCCATAGCCGTGGTAATCGCGCATCCGGCCGCCGTTCGTCAACAGGAAGTTGATGCCCTTGGCGCAGTCGAGCGAACTTCCGCCGCCCAGCCCGATGATCGAATCAATCGAGAGCGACGCGGCGAAGTCGCGCCCGCGCGCGCACATCTCCGTGTCGGGGTTCACGTCGAATTCGTGGAACGCGGCGACTTCGATCCCCGCCGCCGCGAGCGTTCCGGAAGCCTCCGCGACGTGACCGGAGGCGACGAGGCCGCGATCCGCGACGAGCAGCGTGCGCCGGAAATCCAACTCGCGCGCGAGCGCGCCCAGACGCGCCAGCGCGCCCGCTCCGTAGACGACGCGCGTGCGCAGTTGGAAATCGAAAGGCTGCATCGTTGGGTTCTTCAAAATCGCCAAAAAATTCTCACGCGAAGGCGCAAAGGCGCAAAGAGAAAAAACCGTCTTATAACTTTGCGCCTTTGCGCCTCCGGCGTGAGCTCGTTGTTTTACAATTCCAAGCTGCTTATCCCGACTTAACCGCGCCGCGCTCGCCGATGGCGTAAACGTGGTTTTGGGAGCACACGATGAGCAGGCCGGAGATGCTTCATGGTTTCTCTACCGTTGCTTTAAGGCTTCTTCGGTTCTCCGGGTTTCTTCGCCGGTGTGGCGGCCTCGGGCTTCTGCTCGGCGATGGCGAAGAGTTGGTTGCGGTTGGCGATGAAGAGCACGCCGTTGGCCGGGATGGGCGTCGAGTAGACGGAGCTTGTCATGTTGGGCGTGGCGATGACCTTCTCCGTCTTGCCTTCCTGCAGGATAACGATGTCGCCGTCTTCGTCGCCGAGGTAGATTTTGCCGTCGATGAGCATGGGCGAACCCCAGATGGCGGCGAACGCGTCGTGCTTCCAGTAAAGCTGCCCGGTCTTCGCGTCGAGCGCGTGGAGGAAGCCGCTGAAGTCGGGGTAATAGACGATGCCGTCTTTGATGGCGGGCGTGGAGACGGAGCGGCGGATTTTGTCGTAGTGCCACACCATGCCGGTCTTGGTGATGTCGCCGCGCTTCGTCGGGTCGATGCAGTAGAGGTGGCCGACGCCCTCGCCGTGTTCGGGGTCTTGGCCGTTGGCGAGATAGACTTTGTCTTCGTAGATGACGGGCGTCGAGATCACTTCGTTGCGCGTCTTCGGCCAGACGGAATCCTTCGGGTTGAGGTCAAACTCCCAGAGCTTCTTGCCCGTCAGGGCTTCGTAACCGCGCACCCAGCCGTCGCCCTGCGCGAAGATGACCTGATCCACGCCGCCCAGTTTGCCCACCGTGGGAGAAGACCACTGGCCGTGCAGAATTTTGTCGAACACGGAGTTGTCTTCCCAGACGAGTTTGCCGGTCTTCTTGTTCAGCGCGATGATGGCCGGGGCTTTCGGCGAGGGGACGTTGACGTGGCTCTCGTCCTGCCCATTCGACGTGCTGACGTAAATGAGATCGCCGAAGGAGACGGGCGAAGAGTTCGACATGTTGTGCGGAAACGCGCCCACCTCTTCCATCATGTCGAACTTCCAGAGAACGTCTGCATCTTTCTCGCCGTTCAACTTTTCATCTTTGACCGCGCCGTCGTTCTCCTTGTCGCGGAAGCCCTCGGTGTCGAGGGCGACGACCTCGCCGCGATTCGTGACGTAATAGAGAATTTTGCCCTCGACTAAGGGCGACGAGCAGATGCCCTGATACGGCCAATCGTTGACGCGCCCGGCCGCGAGTTTATCCGTGACGGCCTGCCACAAAAATTCGCCGTCCGTTTCGCGGAAGGCCATGAGGATGCCTTTGTCGCCCTTCACCTTCGGGTCACGCGGCGCTTCGTTGTTCGTGCCGACGTAGACCTGCCCGCCCGCGACCACCGGGTTGCCGTAAGTTTGCGAGCCGAGCGCGGCCGTCCACTTGATGTTCGTCTTCTTCTGCACGTCCCAGTTCGTCGGGATGCCCTTCATGTGCGAGACCATGTTGCGGTCGGGCGTGCCGCCCCACATCGGCCAATCGCCGCTACCCGGATCGGACGCCCGGACAGCGGGCAGTGAGCAGTAAGCAGTGAGCAGTATGCTGCCCGCAACCGCCGCCAATACCGTTATCACAATCCTCGCGCCTCTCGTTTTTTGAATGCTGTTCATAATCTTCAATCCTCTATCCATCTCTTAATTACTGCTCACTGCTCACTCTTTGGATGACGCGATGATGTGACTGCGCGCGCGGCGAGCCGGGCGGGCGTGTCGTCGCCTACGGCGATTGAACTGAAGATGTCCAATTCGATGGCGGCGCGCAGGGCTGCGGTCTGCCGGTAGGCCGTGAGCGTTTGAGAGATGCGCTCCGGCGAGGGCGGCGGCGCGAGCGCGGCGGCTTCGTGGATCGTGGGATTCATCTTATTTGTTCGGCGTCACTTTCAGGTTGTCGAAGTAGAGTTCGGCGAGACCGTTGCCGAAGATGCCGGGTGCGCCCTGCCGGTTCGGCAGCGGGTCGAAGCGCTCGATCATCCACGCGGCCGGTTCCGCCTCGCCCGCCGGCCAGACCTTGCCGCGCGCGCGCGTCCGCCCGTCGGGCGTGTTCTCCACTGAGAGCTTCATGCGATACCACGTGTCCGGCTTCCACGTGAAGGGCAGCGTGACGGTGCGCGCCGTCTCCGGCTGCCAGGGTTCGAGATTGAGCAACTGGCTGTTGCCGTAGAGCACGAGCGCGTAACGCTGCGCGATCACGCCCGCGTCGCCGCGCTGCCTGCGCCGCTCCGTCCCGCGCACGTCGGCCTCGATGGTGTAGTTCGATAAATCCGAAGGCCCCAGGTAGGCGCGCGTGCGCGTCAGGAGCGAGGAGCCTTCCGTCGTTTTGACGAGCACCTTGCCGCCGTCCATCTCGCGCACGGCGAATTTCAAGGTCGTGCTGACCCAGACGGGCGGGACGCTGTTTGCCGTCATCGCCTCGAAGTTCTCGCTCCACGGCAGCGGCGGCACGATGCGCACGCGCGCCGCGCCCGCAAGCCCCGCGACCGTGGCACGGACGAGACCGGCCTGCGCCGTGCCGTCCGTCGCGGCGACGAGGCGGCCGTTCTCAATCGTGCCCTTCAAATTGTCGAGCGACCAAGCGGCGGTCTTCTCCTCGCGTATGAACTTGCCCCGCTCGTCGAAGAGGCGTGCGCGAAAGTTCGCCCTCTCGCCCGGTTTGATGATCACTTCGGTCGGGACGACCTGCACGAAGGTCGCCGCGCGGTTCGGGTCAAGTCGGCCTTCGACCGGGGCGGCCTGTCGCGCCGCCGCGTTCGACTTCCGGCCGATGGCATAGATGTTCGAGTCGGTGGCGAAATAGACGCGCCCGTTCGAGACGGCGGGCGAGGCGATGATGGCTTCGGGCTGTGCCTCCGTGCCGAGTTGATCCGAGTCGAGTATCTCGCAGCCCGCGGCGGTCGGCCGCAGGATGAAGAACTTGCCGTTCTCAGTCCCGACGTAAATTTTCCCGTCGGCGAGCACAGGCGACGCTTTCTGAATCGTGCCGAGGTTTTGCAGCCAGAGTTGTTTGCCCGTGTTCAGGTCGAAGGCGGCGAGGTTCGCGCTGTTGTCCACCTGGTAAAGCCGCTCGCCATCAATCACGGGCGAAGAGTAGCCGCCCTGCCAGCCGATTTTGCTCCACTTGACCTGCTCGCGTTTAAGCTCGCCCTTCGCCGTCGCGTCGAGCGCGGCGATCATGCCCATCTCGTTCGATTCGAGGTTCTCTTCGCTATGCGTCACGATGGCGAGATTGCGGTAGACGACCGCGCCGGTGTTGAGTCCGCGCTTCGAGATTTCATACTTCCAGACCGGCTCGCCCGTCTGCGGCTTCAGGGCGTGGACGACGCCGTCGCTCGCGCCCTGGATCAGGAGACGCGTGCCGTTGATGTCGGCGATGATGGGCGCGGCGTAGGTCGTGTCGTAAGGGCGGCCGCCGGGTGCGCTCACCCAGATGGTTTCACCCGTGCGCTTGTCGAAGGCCATGAAGCGGTGCGCGCCGCGCCCGTGTTCGCCCCACATCGAAGTGACGCCGCTCGTGATCACGAGGTCGCCGTCGATGATGGGCGAGACGGTGCGCCCGCCGTGTGTGGTCAACAGGCCGAAGTCTTCGCCGAGCGAACGCTCCCACAAAACTTTCCCCGCGCGCGACAGTGCGATGAGCGAGCCGCCGACGCCGAACGCATAGACGTTGCCTGAGGCCGGGTCGCCGACGGGCGAAGCCCACCCGACGCGGTGCGGCGGCACGTCCGACAGGTAGACGTTAAAGCGATGCTCCCAGAGCAGCCGCCCTGTGTCGGCGTCGAGGCAGACGAGGCGTTCCTGCAAGGTCTCGCCCTTGCCCGCCGTGTTGATGAGGTAGACGCGGCCGTCGAACGCGATGGGTGCGGAGCGACCGCCGAAGGGAGCTTTCCAGGCGAGGTTCTCGCCCGTGGGCGACCAGCGCGTGGGCAGATTTTTCTCGGGCGAGACGCCGTCGCGCGCCGGGCCGCGCCATTCAGCCCAGTCGTTCGCGCGTGCGCGCGGCGCGGCAACAAGCGCGAGCGAGAGGATGAACAGTGCGAGAGCGAAACGTCGCAAGAGAGGAACGTGCATGGTCGGTTTTTACCTTGAGCGGTTAATTAGAATTGCAATTCTTCAGTAGAGATACGCAAGCGATAATTTTTAGTTGCCGCCCGGCGTTAAGTTTTTCTTGACTCGGACGAGGGCGCGCCACATATTATGTCGCGCTTTATTGAGCGAGGCAAACCCGCCTCTTGCAACCTACACGCCGGGTTAGACGTAAAACCTACGGGCGAACTTCCAATCCGAAGACGGCCGGTAGGCGGTCGTCTCCGGCAATCCGTAAAAGATCATTTCGCGATCCGAAAAAATGTAACGCCGGAACACCCTCCAACCATGAGAGCCTGACTCAGAGGTGAACCTATGACGCGCCAGCGAAATATTTTGTTGTCTCTCCTGCTGCTGCTGCTGTTCCTGTCGGCCGCGACGCACGTCGCATCGGCGCAGGAGCAAAATGAACAACTCTTCGAGGCTGCCCGCAGGGGCGACGCCGCGACCGTCAGGACGCTGCTCGACCGCGGCGTGGACGTGAACACGAAGTTTCGCTACGGCGCGACCGCGCTCTCTTACGCCTCCGACAAAGGCCACCTCGAAGTGGTCAAACTACTGCTCGAACGCAAGGCGGACGTGAACGTCAAGGACACGTTTTACGGGGCGACGCCGATTATCTGGGCGGCGCAAAAGGGGCACGCGAAAATCGTCGAGGCGTTGATCGCCGCCGGCGCGGAGGGGCGCGAAGCCGTCCTGCAGATCGGCGCGAGCGAGGGACAGTTGGAACTCGTCAAAGTGGCTCTCGCCGCCGGCGGCCTCAAGGCCGAGGCTTTGACGGACGCGCTCTCGACCGCCACGCGCGGCAAGCACACGGAGATCGCCGAACTACTGACGAAGGCCGGAGCCGTGCCGCCGCCCCCCGCCGACTTTCAGGTTGACGCCGAAACGCTCAAAACTTACGTCGGCACGTACAAACCGGCGGCCGGCGGCGACTTCAACGTCGCCCTGAAGGACGGCAAACTCGTCGCCGGGCCGGCCAGCCAGCCGCTCGTCCTCGGCGCGTTCGACAAGACGCGCTTTCGCCCGCTGGACATAGACGGCGTCACCATCACCTTCAATGTCGAGAACGGCATCGTCACCGGCTTCACGCTGAAGCAGGGCACGAACACGCAAGTTTTCAAGAAAGTTCAATGATAGACAGTTTTCAGTTTTCAGTTTTCAGTTTTCAGTTGAATCTTTGAGTAACTGACGCATAAGTCAGGAAACAACTGACCACTGCCAACTAAAAACTGAAAACTGAAAACTGAAAACTGTTTCGAGGATAAGCCATGAAACGAATCATCTCTCTCTGCCTGTGTTTCTGCTTCGTCGCGAGCGCGAGCGCGCAGAACTGGCCGCAGTTTCGCGGCACAAGCGCATCGGGCGTGGCGGCGGGTGCAAGCAAAACGCCCGTTAGTTGGGACGGCGAGAAGTCCGTGGGCGTGCGCTGGAAGACGCCGATTCCGGGCATCGGGCAATCGAGTCCGGTCGTGTGGGGCAATCGCGTGTACGTGACGACGGCCGTCAGCAGCGAGGCGAAGCCCGCCGCGCGTTACGGCCTCTACGGCGATGTCGATCCGGTGAAGGACGAGCCGAAGCACACCTGGCACGTGATTGCGCTCGACAAACAGACGGGCAAGATCGTCTGGGATCGCGTCACGCTCGAAGGCTTGCCGAAGACCAAACGCCACCCGAAGGCCACGCACGCCTCCTCCACCCCCGCCACCGACGGCAAGCACATCGTCGCCCTCTTCGGCTCGCAGGGCGTGCTCGCCTGCTACGACGCGAACGGGAAACTGCTCTGGAAGCAGGACACGGGGCTGCTCGACGCGGGCTGGTTCTACGACCCCGATTACCAGTGGGGACACGCCTCTTCGCCGATCATCTACAAAAACCTCGTCATCGTGCAGGCCGACATTCAGAAGAACTCTTTCCTCGCGGCCTACGATCTCAAGACGGGCAAACAGGTGTGGAAAACCGTGCGCGACGAGATACCTTCATGGGGCACGCCGACCGTCCACGAGGGCAAGACGCGCCCCGAACTCATCGCCAACGCGACGAAGTTCATACGCGGTTATGATCCTCTGACCGGCAAGGAACTCTGGCGGCTCGGCGGCAACAGCGAGATCACGACGCCGACGCCCATCATCGCCCACGATCTCATTTACGTGACCGCCGGTTATCGCCCCGTCCAGCCGATCTACGCCATCCGCCTCGGCGCGACCGGCGACATCACGCTCAAGGAGAAACAGGAATCGAACGAGTTCGTGGCGTGGAGCAAGCAGCGCGGCGGCCCCTACATGCCGACGCCCATCGTCTACGGCGACTACTTCTACACCTGCTCGAACAACGGCGTCGTCGCCGCCTACAACGCGAAGACCGGCGAGCGCGTGTATCAGGAGCGCATCGCGGGCAAGGGCGGCGCGTTCACCGCCTCGCCCGTCGCGGCCGACGGCAAGTTGTATTTTTCGAGCGAGGACGGCGAAGTGTTCGTCGTGCGCGCGGGAGCGAAACACGAGCTGCTCGCGACGAACCCGATGGGCGAGCCACTGATGGCGACGCCCGCCATCTCGGACGGCATGGTCATCGTGCGCGGGCAGCATCACCTGTTCGGCATCGGCGAGGCGGCCGCGCCCGCCCCGGCCGTGAAGTCGAAGGCCGGGAAGTAGAAACCGGAAGGTCGTGAAGGGAAGGGAAAGCCTTCCCTCCCGCCTCCGCTGGCGCAAACGGGAAAGCGCCCGCGCGCGAGTTTGCACAATGGAATAAAAGCCGATGCCGCCGCGTCTAAAAGGGGCATTGGTCGACCCTCTTAACTTGAGAAGGAAACCAACAATGAAACGATTTATCGCCGGGTCTGTTTTGTCAGCAATCGTCTGTCTGTTCGCCGTGTTTGCATTCGGCTCGCACGCCACGAGTGCGAAGGGCGGGAACTGGCCGCAGTGGCGCGGCCCGGAAGGACAGGGCGTGTCGGCGGAGACGGGGCTGCCCACCGAATGGAGCGCGACGAAGAACATCAAGTGGAAGACGCCGATTGCGGGGCGCGGCCACTCGTCGCCGATTGTGTGGGGCAAGCGCATTTTCCTGACGACCGCGCTCGACGGCGAACAAATTCCCGGCGCGAAGCCGGGCGTCACGCACAAGATGGCCGACGGGTCGGACTTCGTTCACCCTGACGCCGTGGGCGCGAACTTGAAGCACACGTTCAAGGTCATCTGCCTGGATCGTGAGACGGGCAAAATTCTGTGGGAGCGCGTGGCCTATGAAGGCGCGGTTTACGACAGCCGCCACAAGAAGGCCAGCTTCGCCTCTTCGACGCCCGCCACCGACGGCAAACACGTCTTCGCCTTCTTCGGCGCGGAGGGCTTGTACGCCTACGACTACAACGGCAAGCTCCTGTGGAAGCAGAACCTCGGCAAACTCGGCTCGGCGAGCGTCGGCTACGGGGTGTCGCCCATCCTCCACGGAAATCTCGTCATCATGCAGTGCGACGACAGCGGCCGGAACTCCTTCATCGCGGCCTTCGACAAGAAGACCGGCAAAGAGGTGTGGCGCGTGCCGCGCAAAGTCGACCTGACGTGGAGCACGCCCGTCCTCGTCCGCACGGCCAAGCGCACGGAACTCGTGGCGAGCGCGGCCGAGGCGATCATCGCCTACGATCCCGCGACGGGCAAAGAACTCTGGCGGCACGAGGGCTTGAAGAGCAACGCCGTGAACACCCCCGTCGTCTCAAACGACCTCGTCGTCATCACGTCGGGCTACCCGGCCAAGATCGCGCTGGCGATTCGCGCCGGGGGCAGCGGCGACATCACGGGCACGCCGCAACTCGTCTGGAAGTACAACAAGGGGACGGCCTACGTGCCTTCGCCCATCCTCTACGGCGACTATCTCTACCTGATGACGGGCAACGGCTCGATCACCGGTCTTGAGGCGAAGACGGGCAAAGTGTTGTACGAGGCGGCGCGCGTGCCGAAGCCGGCCGCCTTCACGGCCTCGCCCGTCGCCTTCGAGGACAAGATTCTGTTGACGAGCGAAGAGGGCGACACCTACGTCATCAAGGCGGGCGCGAAACACGAAGTGCTCGGCACGAACTCGCTCGGCGAACCCGTCTATGCGTCGCCGGCCATCGCCGACGAAAAACTTTTCATCCGCGGCGAAAAGAATTTGTATTGCATCACGCAGCCGCGCGGCTGAGAACGCGCTTAGAGAAAAACGATGAAGTAGGAACGCGGAACGATGAAGTAAAGACGCCTTGCTTTAACTTCATCGTTCCGCGTTCCTACTTCATCGTTTCTCCTAAAGGAGTTTCGCCATGTTTGAATCACAGGACTCGACGCCCTGGTATCGCTCACGCCAGACGTTGATCGCGGCGGGCGTGGCCGGTGGCGCCGCCCTCGCGCTCGTGTTGTTCTACCACTTCTACGGCTACCGCTACTTCGGCGACCGCGACGCGCACTATGCGCAACTCGAACGCCATCGTGCGCAGCAGGCCGCGCTCGCCGCATCAGGCGCGAGCGCGCCCGCGCCGGACGCCGCGCCCGACCAGAGCGCGCCCGCCGCCGTCGCCGTCGAAACTTCCGAGCAACAGCCCGCGAACGACGCTGCCGCGACGGGCGGTGAAACGAGCGCGACGGGCAATGGGGCGAGCGCAGTGGACACGAATCACACGGTTGCGAACGCCGCCGCCCCGGCGTCGTCATCCGCGCGCAACTACTGGACGAACTTTCGGGGGCCGAATCGTGACGGGCGTTATGATGAGCGCGCGGTGCGTGTCAACTGGCCTGCGGGCGGTTTGAAGCCGATGTGGAAGCAGCCCGTGGGCGGGGGCTTCGCCTCGTTCGTCGTGGCGGAGGGCACGGCCTACACCATCGAACAAAGGCGCGCGCAGGAAGTGGTCGTGGCCTACGGGTTGGAGACGGGGCGCGAACTGTGGACGCACGGCTGGAACACGGAGTTCAGCCCGGACAGCACGGGCGACGGGCCGCGCGCCACGCCGACGTGGGACGCCGGGCGTCTCTATGCGCTCGGCGCGGAGGGCGAACTGCGCGCGCTCGATGCGAAGACCGGAAAACTCCACTGGCAGAAAAACATTCTCTCCGATAACGGCGCGTCGAATCTGCAATGGGGCATGGCCGCCTCGCCGCTCATCGTTGACGACAAGGTGGTGGTGCTGGCGGGCGGAACTTCTGGCAAGAGCGTCGTGGCTTACAACAAGACGACGGGCGCCCGCGTCTGGTCATCTTTGAACGACCGTGCTTCTTACACGTCGCCGATGCTGGTCACGCTCGCGGGCAAGCGTCAGGTCTTGGTCGTCACGGCGAGCCGCATCGCCGGTCTCGACCCGGCGGACGGCGCCCCCCTCTGGTCGCACACGTGGGACACTTCAATGGGCATCAACGTCTCGCAGCCGCTCATCGTCGGCGCGAACCGTTTCCTCATCTCGGCGGGCTACGGCAAGGGCGCGGCGCTCGTCGAACTCGCGGGGAGCGGGCGGAGTTTCACGACGCGGGCGGTGTGGGAGAACATCAACCTCAAGGCGAAATTCAACAGCCCCGTCGTTCATAACGGCTACGCCTACGGACTCGACGAAGGCATCCTCACCTGCCTCGACCTCGCGACGGGCGAGCGCAAGTGGAAAGGCGGGCGTTACGGCTACGGGCAGGTGCTCCTTGCCAGCAATCATTTGATCGTGACGACGGACGCGGGCGAGATCGTCCTCGTCAAAGCCGACCCGGCCGGATACGCGGAGGTCTCGAAGTTCGCCGCGCTCACGGGCAAGACCTGGAACGTGCCCGCGCTCGCCAACGGCCGCCTGCTCGTGCGCAACGGCAGCGAGATGGCCGCGTACAATCTCGCGGAGTGACGGCGACGTACAACTTGGCGAAGTGATGGTGACATTTGAACAGGCATTAAAGCCCCGAAGCGGCGATAAAGTTAAGCCCCGAAGCGGCGATAAAGTTAAGCCCCGACGCAATGGCGGATTTAAGCCGCGAAGCGGCGGCAGATAGTAGCCCCGTACGTGAGGGCGGGGATCGAGTTCAGCGATAACGTTATGAAGCCCCGTCAGGGGCGACACAATCGCAACGCACGATTGTGTCGCCCCTGACGGGGCTTCGACCGTTGTTAACCATGACCCAAACCCCGCCCTCACGGACGGGGCTACTATCTATCGCCGCTGCATCGCGGCTTAAATCTACCGATTGACCGTTGACATCCGTTCTAATGCAACCCCCCGCCTTTGCCGTCCGCGCTTTCTTTGCTCTCCTTCGGCGTCCGTGAGTTTGAAGATTTTCCCTCGCCGTCGTTGGACGCGCGCGCCTCCTCGTTCGGCGTGCTGCTCGCGGGCGAGCCGCCCTTGCCCTTCGTGGGAGTCCGCTCTTTTTCTTTCTCGCTTTTATTCGTCATCGTAAGTTCGCTTCCGCCCCCGTGCAAATAAGATTGTCCTTCTCGACGCGCTATCTTAGACACTGTCGCCGAACCTTTCAATATCCTCCGCCCACCGCCTCAGCTTCCGGACGCAGAGCGTCACCTGCTTGAGACACTGCTCGTCTTCCAGCAGCACGGGATGGTGGAGCACCAACATCTTTGCGTCGGCATCGGCGGATGAAGCTAAATCTCCCGCCTGCCGGAAGCGGCGGGAAGATCGGCAGCGATGAAAAGCGCGAAATCCCACGTTAAACTCAACCCCCTCGGCTCTGGCCGCAAGCACGAACTTTTCCCTTGAGAGACCGCCGAACGCCCGCGCGTCATACCGGAAGCCGAGTTTGTAATAGCCGGGCGACGACGCCGCGTCGCGATTGCTCAAAGGACGCAGGCCGCTCATGTCGTCCCACTCGCTCAACAGCCGCCTCACCGCGACTGCCCTGCGCTCGTTCCGCTCGTCCAATCTCTCCAACTGCGGGAGGAGCACCGTCGCTTGCAGTTCTGAAAGCGGGTAAGCGTGGTTGCCGCGATTGCAATGCAGCCGAACGCGCTGCTTAATCTCCGGGGAAGATGTTAAGAGCGCACCCCCGCGCCCCGCGCTGAGAAGTTTGCTGCCGCCGAAACTGATTACCCCCACGTCGCCCCATGTGCCTGCCTTCCGGCCATCGAGCAGCGCGCCCGGCATTTGACAGGCGTCTTCGATGACATAAAGGCCATGCTCGCGCGCCACATCCATCAACGCCTTCATCGGCACGACCCCGCCGTGCAGGTGCGAGACGATGACGGCGCGCGTGTTCGGGCTAACCGCTCCGGCGATCAGTTCGGGCGCGAGATTCCAGTTGCGCGAATCCACGTCAATCAGCACCGGGCGCGCGCCCACCGCGACGACATCGTTGAAGTTGCCGATAAAATCGTAGCCCGCCAGGATCACCTCGTCGCCCGCGCCGACGTTCAGCGCGCGCAAGGCCAGTTCGATGGCGAACGTGCCGCTGCAACACAACTCGACGAACTCGACCCGGTGGTAGTCGGTCAGTCTCTCCTCCAACAGCCGCGTGTTCGGCCCGTGGTACTGCCCCCAGGTTCCGTCTTCCAGACTGCGCCTGAGCGCCAGAGAGACTTCTTCCCACGCGGGCGGCCACGCGGGCAGCCCCCCCGCGCGGACGGGTTCTCCGCCGAGAATTGCGGGCAAGACGTTGTCGGCCGGTTCGCTCATCCTCGCATTTTATAGTTTTCCTCCGGCCGCGTCTTCTAGAATGATCTTCGCTAAACTTTCGCGGCGGCATTGCCGTACTAGCCAGCATGATGCAACCAATGAAGCGAATGCGATTTGTAATGGTGGGCGGCTTCCTCGGAGCGGGGAAGACGACGACGCTCGGACGCCTCGCGCGCGGCTACATGGAGAAGAATTTGCGCGTCGGCATCGTGACCAACGATCAGGCGGCAGACCTCGTTGACACGGAGAATTTGCGCCGGCAGGGGTTCGACGTGGAGGAAGTGCCGGGCGCATGTTTCTGCTGCCGCTTCGACGATCTGGTCTCGACCATCGGGCGTCTCGGAGCGGACGAAGCGCCGGACATCATTCTGGCGGAGCCGGTCGGCAGTTGCACCGATCTGGTCGCCACCGTCGTCCAGCCGCTCAAGCAGCTTTACCCCGAACGCTTCCGCATCGCCCCTTACTCCGTGATTCTCAAACCCGGCCACGGACGCCGCATTCTCAGCGGAGACGCGCAGGCCGGGTTTTCGCCGAAGGCCGGTTACATCTTCCGTAAGCAACTCGAAGAGGCCGACGCCATCCTCCTGAACCGCGCCGACGAATTAACAGACCGGGAGGCCGACGAGTTGACGGAACTCGTGAAGGGCGTCAACGCGGATGTTCCCGTCCTGCGCATCTCGGCGCGGACGGGGCTGGGCTTCGACGCGCTCGAAGAGTTGCTCGATCAGGAAGGCAACTTCGGCCGGCGCATACTCGATCTTGACTACGACATCTACGCCGCGGGCGAAGCGGAACTCGGCTGGCTCAACAGCAGCATGAAGCTCGCGGGAGAGCGCGAATTTGAACTCGACGAGTTGTTGCTGGAGATCGTCGGGCGTCTGCGCGACGCGCTCGGCGCGGGCGGGCATGAGACGGCGCACCTGAAGGTCATCGGGTTGTGGGAGGGTTTCTTCGGCGTCGCCAATCTGGTGAGCAGCGACAGCCGACCGGAACTCTCGCTCCCCTCGCACAGCCGCGTGCGCGAAGTGGACTTGATCGTCAACGCCAGGGTCGCCACCGACCCGCAGCTTCTTGAGCGGCTGGTCGGCGACGCCGCGCTCAAATCGGCCGCGAGCCGGGGCGCGCAAGTCCGCTTCCACAACGCGCAGAGTTTCCGCCCCGCCCGCCCCGTTCCCACGCACCGCTTCTCCGAGGGAATGGCTTAAACTTCAGTTGAAAGAGAAAGAGCGCCGCCCGGTCGGGCGAGTCCGCCCGTCCTCAGACGAGCCGGGCTACCGTTAGGTAACTCGCCCCGGCGATCAGTCCCGCCACGATGGGGGTCAACGTCCACGCCAGAATCAAGTCGCGGGCGGTGCGCCGGTTGAGTCGCCCGGCGTCGCCGCCTGCGATCCCGGCTATCGCGCCGGTGGCAACGTGCGTGGTGGACATCGGAAGCCCCAGATTCGCACCGAAGCCGACGAGCAACGCGGTCGCCAAATTAGCGAGCAAGCCCTCCCGGTGATCCATCCGCACCACTCCTTCCGCCAGCACGTGCGCGACGCGACGCCCGGCGTAGAGGCTGCCTGCAAACATCGCCACGCCGACGCACAGCAGGAGCAGGTTCAAGTCGAGATGCGCGCCCGCGACGATTGCTGCGATGGCGACGAGCTTCGGCCCGTCGTTCAAGCCGCGTGCGAACCCGACCGCGCCGCTCGACAGCCAGTGGAGTTTCGACGCGTCGAGCCGGAAGTGGCCGCGCTCTGCGGCACACTCACGGGTCGTGCCCGACATGATGCTGAGCTGCGGCATCTGCATCACGCCCGCGTCAACAACTTGAGCGCCGACGCAGATGCAGTCGGCGTCTGCCTCGCTCCGCCGCGCGAAGAGGCGGTTAAGTGTCGCGGAGAGTAGATATGAAGCCGCGATGCTGAGCAGGAGCGGGACAGCCAGTCTCGACACGATGGCACCCCACTCAACCGAGGCGGGGGCGTACATCACGCCCGCGCCGATGAGCGAGCCGATGATGGCGTGCGTGGTCGAGACGGGCAGCCGCCTGAGGGTGGCGATTGCGACCCAACCCGCCGCGCCGCAGATGACGGCGAGGGTGAAGGCGGGCGTGGGGGGCGCGGAGACGATCCCGCCGGTGAAGAGCTTGAGCATGCGCGCCGCGAAAAACCCGGAGAGCAGCGTCCCGGTGAGCGTGCTCACGGCGCCCCACAGGATGGCAGTCCGGTAGCGCGTGACGCCGCTTCCGGCGAGCGTGGCTACGCCCTTGGAAACGTCGTTCGCACCGTTGGCGGCTGCGAGGGCGGCGGTCAGCGCAATGATTGCGAGTAGCAGAAACATATCGTGACCCGTTGCCGGACGAGTTAAATTAACGGGCCTGGGTTCAGGAGGGCGAGTGTGCCTAGGCCGTAGAAGGTGTATTCGGGATCGGCTTCCTCGTCCCACGCCGCGCCGCGAAAACCTCCCCCGCTCAGTTCCAGTTGCTCCACAAAACGCGCGCAGGCTTGCGCGTCGAGGCCGGGTTGTATTTCGAGTTGTTGCGCCATCAGCAGGCCGGTGAAGGTTGAGAGCAGATCGCAAAAAGGAATCTGGGTGTTCGCGCGCAGGCCGCCCTCCGCGCCTTTGACCCGGTCGAGAAAAGCCGCGATGCCTTCGCGCACCTCTCGGTCGGCAGCTCCGAAACGCTGGAGCAGGACGGCGGCGGCGGCGGTCGGGTTAGTGCCGCCGCGCCGCACGGGGCCGATCTCGACGAAGCCGCCGTCCTCGCGTCGCCGTGCGAGCAGGAAACGGACGATGGCTTCGGTGTCGGGCACCGTCCGACCCAGCAACTCGTAACAGAGCACGGCGAGGAAAGTGTGATAGGTGCTGCCCACGCCGCCCGCCCCGGTCTTCGCGTAACCGCCGTCCGCGCGGCGAAACGCTTCGAGCGCGGCCGCCACCTCGTCGGCCAGTGTTTCCTGATCACCGTCGAAGGCGGCCAGCCCGCTCGCGAGTTGGACGGTGATGGCCGAGTAGAACCAACTGACGAGATCGATCAGGGTGTAGCGTTGCTTGTCCGCCGCGTTCCGCAAATAGCGCGCGACGGCCGCGCAGCGCGACTCGTCGAGCGCGCCGAGGAGGGCGAGGGCGCGCACGGCGAAGCTGGTGTAGTAGAGATCGGAGCCGCCCCTGCGTCCGGCGTATCCGCCGTCGGGTTGCTGAAAGCCGTCCAGAAAGGAGCGGTGACGCGCGGCGCGCTCCGGGTCAAGCTCTCCGAGACCCGCCGCGAGCCGCACGGTCAGGCCGATGAGAAAGCTGTCTTGAGTGTGCGCGTTCATGCGTGCGCGCGTCGAAGCACGTGATACGGGGCTTTTGATTCGGCCGTCATGCGGTCGGCCTCGACGGCTGGTTGAGCACCGTCAGACTGCGCGCGGGGGCGACCTCGGGTTCGACCGTCTCTTCGGCGAGAACGGTATCGACGAGAAAGTAGAGCAGTTCGCGCAATTCCTCCGGCTCCACCTCGTCGGCAATTCCTTCGGCTCGCTGACGGTACTTCTCGACCAGCTTTCTCGCCTTCTCGAAGACACGACAGGATTCGTAGATACGCGCCACGCGGTTGACCGTGCCCTCGTCTCGCGCGCCGCCCGCGAGCAAACTCTGGAGCTCTTGCCGCTCGGATGGCGACGCGGCTTCAAGCGCGAGCGCGAGGAGCAGTGTGGGACGCATGGCGAGCGCATCCTGCCCGGCGACGCGCTTATTCCGCACGTCCGTTGACCAGTCCTTGAGGTCGTTGACGATCTGGAAGGCGACGCCGAGGTGGCGCGAAAAACTCGCGATCGTCTCTTCGTATTTTTCCGTCGGCCCGGCGAGGCGCAAGCCCGCATAGAGCGCGGCCTCGAAGGCGGGCGCGGTCTTGAGGGCGTAGATTTTGAGGGCGTCGAGAGGTTGGAGCGTTTTCTCCTGCTGATGGCCGTCGCGCCAGAGTAGTTCCGCGCCCTGTCCTTCGGAGAGTTTGACGTGCGCGTCGGAGAGGCGTTGCAGGATGCCCGTCACGGCCTCGCACGGAACTTCCGTGCCCGCCGCGCCGGCGACGAGCCGGTAGCCCAGGCCGAGCAGGTAGTCGCCGACGTTGATGGCCGTCGCTATTCCGTGGCGGCGGTGGAGCGTCTGCGCGCCGTAGCGATAGGCGTCGTCGTCCTCGATGTCGTCGTGGACGAGCGAAGCCTTGTGAAAGGCCTCCATCGCCATCGCGACGCGGCGCACGGAATCCGTGAGCGGGGCTGTCTCGCCGGTCTGAACGTCGCCCGTCTGATCGGGGCGCGAGAGCGGCGCGCCGCGCATGGCGTCGTAGGCCGCGAGCGTGATGAAGGGGCGGAATCGCTTGCCGCCGGTGGCGAGCCAGTCGTAGGCGATGGCCTCCGTACCGCCCACGGGGTCGGCTGCCGGGCGCGAGTCGCCGTCGCCGCCCTCGCGCGGCTTGCTGCGAACGCGCGGCAGCAGGGCGGGGAACGAATCGCCGAACATGTCGTTGGCGATGCGCAGGAGCGGGACGTAGGAGCGCGTCCGGGCGGCCGGTCGCTCGCGGTAGGTCTCCAAAACCTCCAACACCCAATCGTTATCGACGGTCGTGCTCTTGCAGTTGCTCGAATGCAGCGGGATGGCGTAGGCCGGGACGCCGCTCTGGACGACCTTCTCGAAAGCCTTCTCCAGAACGTTCAGGCAGGCGACGCCGAGGATGCCGTCGATGTAGCCGCCGACGATGATCTTGAGGACGATGGGCGTCCCTTCGGCGACGAGAATTTTATAGCCGAGCCGCTCGGCCTTCATCTTGAAGTCGCCGATGGCGCAAGCCCCGCACGTCTCGCAGTCGAGGCCGAACTCGTCGTAGTGCGCGGCGCAGGCTTCGACGTGCTTGAGGCAATGCGGCAGCAGCAGGATACGCTTCTCGAACGGAATGGAGATGAACTGCTCTTTCCAGAAGCCGTTGCCGAGCATGACCATCACAAAGCCGAGGTAGCCTTCGGGCAGACCCAACTTCTCCAGCAGCGCGCGCCCGTGCGCGTCCAACTCCCTGCGACTGAGCGGGCGGCTGCGGTCGAGGCCGCGCGCGTGCTCGAATGCCTCTTCTCTGATCCGCTGCCGTAGTTCAAACGTGTCGGGGTTGAGCTTGAAGAGTTTGCTTCCGAGCTTCGCCTGCGGCGGCGCTGTGGTCGTCTCGATTGATGTGTTCTGCGTTTCCGAAGCCTGTTTAGACATAAATTTTCCCTGCCGAAGTTTCAGTCTGCATCCATGACAATTCGCCCGACTCGGCGAGTCTCACGGCACGCTCCAGCGCGCCGACCGTGAAGATGAGCGGGTAGAGCTTTTCGTAGTACCAGAGCTTGGCGAAGTAGAACCCGATGGGCGAGGCTTCGAGGTAACTGCCGTCGTCCACGCGCTCGACGAGCCAGCCGAGGCCGCGCGCGATGGCCTCCGATGTCGCACCGTCCGCCGCGTCGCCGGCGCACGCCATCAACGCTTCGAGCGCGAGCGCGCTCTCTTCAATGCCCGGCGGTGTGCCCCGCGCCCCGCCCCAACCGCCCGACTCGTGCTGTGTGTCAATCAGCCAACGGCGCGCACGGCGCGCGGCTCGGCTGTCCTGCATGCCTAAGTCTCGGAAGGCGGCGAGGAGGCGCGCCGTCCCGTAGGTCGGGTTTTCGTCATCCGGCGCGTGCTGGTTTCCGAACCAGAGCGGCAGCCACGAGCCATCCTCGCGCTGGACGGCTTCGAGGAAGCGGCGTCCCTTGAGCATCGCGCTCTGAAGTCGCCGCGAAAAAGCGATCCGCTCTTTCGCGTCATCGAAAGGAACTTCGTCCGCGCCGTCTTCGCTGTCTTCGGAGGCGCGCGGCGTGGCGGCGGAAAACTCCGCGCTCCATGCGTGCAGGGCGCGCAGGGCGTGTGCGGTGATGTCCGCGCTGCTGCGGTCGAACGGCAGGTAGCCCCAGCCGCGACAAAAGGTAGGCCAGCCGCCGTCGCGGTTTTGCAAATCCAACAGCCAGCGCAAACCGGCCAGCGCGGATTCGCGCGAGCGCGGCGTCATGCCGAGACGGCGCAGGGCGAGCAACG
Source organism: Pyrinomonadaceae bacterium (assembly GCA_035645855.1). Taxonomy (GTDB): domain Bacteria; phylum Acidobacteriota; class Blastocatellia; order Pyrinomonadales; family Pyrinomonadaceae; genus JAIVJZ01. The sequence goes on along the minus strand of DASQLU010000058.1, from coordinate 62,942 downwards.
CCCCGGCGGTATCGTCCGCGTCGGGCACCGCGCCCGGAAGCGGCGTCCATCCCCATCCTCCCGGCGCGGCGGACGTGAACGGGTGCGTCGTGCGGTACTGTTGCTCCAACAACCAGCGGCGCAACTCTTCGAGTTCGTTCAACTTGCCCGTTCCATCTTCCCGGCGCGCTTCGTCGCCGTAGAGGGCGTTGACGGAAAGGGTCGTGACCCACGTGGAAAGATTTGTATCTATCGGCCAACTGCCGTCGGGTCGCACGGCGGCGAGAAGGAAGTCCACCCCTTTGCGAGCCACCGGATGCGTCGCGCGTCCCGCGCCCGCGAGGCTCATGGTGACGAAACTGACGAGCGGCGTGGCCTCAAGAAAGCCGCCGTTTTCAGGTTGGATTGATTGCAGCTTGCGCAACGCGCCGGGCGTGGCCGCGCGACGCATCATCCGTGTGACGGGACAGCGCGGCGGCCGCTTCGTGTTGATGAGCAGCCCCAACCCGATGAGCGCGGGCAGCGCGTAGCTCACCACCGGAAGATTCAAACGCCTGTAGAGAGAAGCCGGGAAACAGGCCAACTCGAAAGGCAGGGCGGGCACTTCATCCCAACTTGTCAGCCCAGCCAGCGCGCAGCAGGAGAGAATGGGGACGGAAAAGGTGCGATCCTGTCCGTAGCGTTCGCGGATGGCGCGCGCCAGCGTCTCCGGCTCACGCCCGCCGCAAACTCCCTCAAGGTATGTTTCCGCGCGGCGCAGGCTCAATTCAGCGCGCTCGTCGGAGAACATCTCGGACGCTTCGGCGGACGCATGCCGATCCGCAAAGGCCTTCATCCCAAGCGTGAGAGCGGCGCGCGCGAGCATCGTCGTCGAGATGTTGGAGAGGCTGCGGTCGGTGTCTCCCCAGCCGCCGTCTTTGTTCTGATGGTCGAGCAGCCAGCGGAGACCGCCGCCGGCGAGCGCGGCATGGCGCGCCGGATCAATTAGCAGCAGCGCGACGGTGGCGGTCGCGGTCGAGAGCGCGGAACTGGCGAGTTCGCCCGTCCAGTAGCCGCCGTCCTCTCGCAGGGAGAGCAGGCGCGTGCGAGCCTTGTCGCGCGCCCCGGCCAGCCGCTCGCGCGAGACGAACCGGCGGGCGGCGGGGCGCGCTTCTTTCATCACTCGCAACGTCGTGCTCATGCGAATAACTTTCCCGATCTGCGTATGAACTTCGCCTTCCACTGAAGGGTCTGCATCCGCCCCGTCACCTGTATGAACAGACGCCGCCGCAGGCTCGCGCCCGCGCCCGTCTGGTTGTCCCAGTACATTTTGGGAATCCATTTGAAGTTGAGGTTGTAAGCGAGGCGAAACAGTCGCCAGTGCATCGGGGTCATGTCCTGAATGGTGAACTGCCGACCCGCGCCGGGAATCACTGGAGAATAAAAGATCGGGAAGATCACCAAACGCTCGTCGTACAAATTCTCTATCCAGCGGACGGTCTTCTCGACATGCTCCGGCGTCTCGCCCGGCAATCCCAGGATGAGGCTGACGAGCGGGAAGTAACCGGCGCGGATCAGGCGGCGCACTTCGGAGTCGCACAACTCGCCCCACTCTTCGGGCTTGTAGGGGCGAATCTTCCCGCCCTTCTGGTTCATGTCCAGCAACTCGCCGCTCGCCGTCTCCACGCCCAGATTGACCCAGAGGTAATCGTGCCGCTGCCCCTGCACCAACAGATCGTGAACTTCGCGCAGGTCTCCGTCCGAATAGCGCGCGACGGAGATGACGTTGGCATGATCGATCTGGATGAGCTTCAAACGCTCGTTTTCGCGCAGCCGCCGGAGCAGGGCTTTCAGCGCCGTCGGATTAACCGCCTCGCCGTGGCCGCCGCCGTAGCGGAAGAAGTCTTCGCTGAGCGCGCAGATCGAAGTGACGCCGCGCTCGACGTTGCGCTCGACATCCGAAGCGACCGTATCGAGGGGCAAGTGGATCATCCGCTCGGTCGCGATGGTGCAGAACTCGCAGCCCTTGCCGCAGCCGCGACTGAGTTCGACCACCCCCATCGAAGTCGGGGCGTGAATAGACGGTATCTCGTGCTCGCGCGCGCTCCGTGCGTGCAGAATTGGCGGCAACTCCCTGCCGTCCGCAAGTGTGTGGAACCAGCCCGCCACCTGAGTCTCGGCGTAGCCTTCGACGACCGTATCTATGCCCAACTCCCGCCGCGCCTCTTCGTCCTGCGCGAGTTGCCACGCTCCCGCGCCCCCGGCCACCACTCTGAACGAGTGTGCGCCCTTCTTCTCCTTGAGCTCGCGGAGCATGCGCTTGTACCAGGTGTGCGTGTAGAGCGTCCCGCCGGCCATGTCCGACATGGTGCTGTTGGACATGCCGCGACCCAAAGGATCGGAGGAGGAGACAGCCACGACCTTCGTCTTCGAGCCGACGCAGGCGTCGAGGTTTTCGGGCGAGCAAAGAATGACATCTCCGCGTTTGAAGCCGTCGTTGAGCAGGGCGGCCTCGATGCGGCGAAGGCCGAGGGGAGCTTTCAGCGCGGCCAGCCCGTCGGACGCCACGCGCGGGGCGATCATCGTGCGCATGATCGCTTCCGGCACGGAGGTCGTCTGGATCGTGCCCATCATCCCGTCGAAGAGCACAGGGTAATCGGCCATCAGAGTCCGATCCGCCGTCAGCACCACTGGATACCCGCCAGTCTTCAAGTACTACTCCTTATCAGGTAAATCCGGCGACCGTAGAGAGACGCGCGGCTGCTGCCCCTTCGAGTCGCCGTGCGCGCGGAAGATATCAGCCTCAGAGCGCGAGTCCGTCCAACTCGTCCATCAGTTTGTCGAGATCGTCTTTCTCCGCGACGACTTTGCTGCTCTGCCGCTTCGGGATGCCGACCGCGAGACCGACGGCGTCGCGCCCGTCTCTGACCAATTCCGCATCGCGCTCCAGCGCGGCCATTTCGATGGCGCTCGGCGCGCCGAACAGTTTGGAGAGATCGATCTTCATGCCGCCCGGCCCTTCTCCGGGCGCACCCGCGATGGCGGGCATCTTGTGTTCGGGGAAGATGATGGCGTTCTCCGGGCAGACCCGGCTGCACGCCGGACAGCCGCGCTTGCAACTGTCCTGATTCTCGACGAGGATCATCTCCTTCCCGTCCAACCCGTAAACGCCGAAGAGGCAGAAGTCGATGCACTCCATACAATTGGTGCAGCGCGCATAGTCGATCACGGGATACCAGCGGCGGTCGCTCGCCTCTCCCAGGACGGTCAACGCGCCGTCCTGCCGGGGCGTCAACAATTCGAGCGGCTGCGGGGATTTGCCGCTGCCGCTGCTCCCGATGGTCAAAGGAACGAGCTTGACGGAGGCTTCGGCGGCCAGCCGCTTGATCTCGTTCACATACACCCGTGGGTCTTCATACGCGCGCAGGTCGAGACAGAAGATGGAGCGATCCGGCACGTCGGCCGCGCCGACGCCGCGAGGCTCTTCTTCCGGCATGTCGGGCTCGTCTTCGTCATCCTGCGCGCCCATGCTCCTGAGCACGCTCGCGCCCGCTTTGCCCTTCACGCCGTTGCGGTCGAGCAGCCAGTGTGCCGCCCGCGGATACAACCACGAGAGCAGGATCAAGTGTCCCTGCACGGAACTGAGATACAGCAGCCCTGTATCTTCCGGGTAGAGATCATAGACGTGGGGCACGACCGCGAAGTCAATCCCCGGCTCCAACAGCAGAGCCGTCGCGATCTCTTCTTCCAGATTTCGTTTGACGGGGTCTTTGCTGCGTGTCTGCGATAAGACGACGGTGATGGGTTTGAATGACATGAAAGTACATCCGCGCTTTCTGATTTGTTGAAGAGTCGCTGCGCTCCCGTCAGCCCGGTGTGTAGAACAGACTCAATCGTTCATCTGTCCCTTGATGTGTCGCTCGGCGTCAGTCCACGTGCCGGCGAGGTACGTTAAGTAATCCTCCGCGGCCATCAATTCCACACAGTCCGGCGCGAACTCGAAGAGCCAACCTGTTCCATAAGTGTCAACGTTGATGGGCGTCGGGTCTCGCAGCAGGTCGCCGTTGAAGCGCAGGAGCGTTCCAGCGGCCGGGGCATAAATATCGGAGACGGCTTTGGAACTTTCGATCTCGCCTATCTCCTGCTTGACCCGCACCACAACGCCCGGCTCGACGCTCCAGGCCAGAAAGTAAACGTCTTGGAGTAAACGCACGGCGTAGGCGGAGAGTCCCACCCGGTAAGCCTCTCCGGTTTTTTGCAACCACATGTGGTTTCGCGCATACGACCGATCAGTAGGAATTCGAGCCTCGTATTTCCCCATCGAGAAAATGAGGTGATCAGACATTGATGGTCAATCCCCGGAGAACTTTTGCAAGCGCGCCGGAGCATCCGTGCGCGTATGTCCAAATGAAGAAAATTACGAAGCCTCTGAACCCGCTCATTATAACGACGCGGCGGCGAAAGAGAAGACGCCGCCTTACCCAAGTCCGGGTCTGAGGCTGAGACGTTGATTAGCCGCGCAACCGTCTGCCGCCGGTCAAACAAGTTTCACAGGTTGCGTTGACCGCTCCGTCGCTTTGACAACAGTTCAGGCGGTTGGTCAGAGTCGGGAGCGGAACGCGCTGGAAACGCAACTTAGTAAACGGAAACGGAAGGATAAAAGTTTTGTGTCGGATGAAGGCGGGGCGGCTTTTCTCACATCCGAAAATTCGTAAGGCGCGAAGTTCAACCGTAGAGAGCGCAAAGAAGAGACGCCGGGAGCGCGGAGAAAACTTTGCGTCTTCATCTTTTCGCGCTCCCGGCGGTTAAGTTTCTTCCGGCCTGCTAGCCCTTCTTCGTGAAGATGCTGCACGCCTGAACCGCGCCCGAAGGGTCAATGGCCGAGCGTCCCTGTTCGATGTGGCGGATGATGCCTTCCTTGTCGAGGACGAACGTGGCGCGCGTGCCGAAGCCGCGTTCCTCGTCGAAGATGCCGTAGTCGCGCACCGTCGTGCGTTTGAAATCGCTCAGGAGCGGGAATGTGACCTTGATGTCTTCGGCGAAGCGCGCGTTGGCGGGCGAACTGTCCACGCTGATGCCCAAGACCTGCGTATCGGTGGCGTCGAATTTGGCAATATCAGACTGATATGCCTGGAGTTCCTTCGTTCAACCGCCGGTGAAGGCCAGCACGTAGAAGGCCAGCACGACGTTCTTCTTGCCCTTGAAATCGGACAATTTAACTTTCTCGCCCTTCGTGTTGGTGAGCGTGAAATCGGGCGCGGCGTCGCCCACTTTCAGGTGTGTCTTCGGGGCGGCGGGCGGCGCGCCCGTTTGCGCCTGCTGGTTGGCGGGCGCGGCCGTCCCGGTCTGCGGCTTCTGCGCACAGGCCGTCACGGCGAGCGCGCCGAGCAGCGCGAAACTCAAAAATTTTCGGGTCATCAAAACATATCTCCTCGGAAGTTAGGTGGCGCGGACGGGGAAACTCAACTCGAAGCGTATTAGACAGGATCGAACGACAGGTTGGCAACACGCGCGGCGAACGCGTAGAGAAATGATGAACGCCCAACGATAAACGCGGAGAGAAATATGGAACGGGAACGCGTAAGCGAGAACGCGTAAGCGAGAATGATGAAGTGAAGACAGGCCGCTTTCACTTCATCATTCTCGCTCCGTCTTTCCCACTTCGTCACCCGAACTTCCGCGTTCTTACTTCAACGTTTCCCTCCGCGCCTCGTCCAACTCTTTCTGCAAAGTCTCGATGAGGGCTTTGAGTTGCGGCGCGGCTTTGGTGGCGTCCCGGCCGGTCGCGTCGATCTTTTTGAGCACGGCCAGGTGCGCTACCTTGAGCGCGTGCGCGGCGGGCGTTTTGATGTCCGGCTCAACCCCGACGCCTTCCCAGTTGGTCTTGGTGATGGGGCTGACGTAGCGCGCGTAAGGAACCATCACGAAGAAGTGATCGTTTAGCCGCCGCCCCGTGACCGGGTGCGCGCCGCCGCCCGTAGTCTCGCCGACGATGGTCGCGCGCTTCAGGTTCTTGAGCGTGTAGCTCACATCTTCGGCGGCCGAGAAAGTGAAGCTGCTCGTCAGGATGTACACGTCCTTTTGCGCGTAACGCCGGCCGGGCACGCTTGCGTGCGACCACGATTCATCCGTGCTGTCGCTGATGCGGTCATAGGCGTCGCTCAGGTGGACGGACTTGTCGAACAGGTAACTCATCAGGAGCGTGATCGCGTTGCGCGCCCCGCCGCGACAACGGCGCAAATCTATGATGAGAGCGTCGGTGTCGCTCAGACGATTCATCGCCTCGGAGATTTTCGCGTTGGCCGCCGGCGACGAGTCGAACATGCTGAAATCCAGCAGCCCCACGTTGCCGCCGAGCGTCTCCACTTTTTCCAGCCCCAGGTTGCCCGCAGCCTCGCCCGCGCCGCCGCCTCCGCGCCGCACGACCGGAGCGCCTCCGGCAGGTCTACTCCCGCCGCTGCCGCCGTCCGGGGCGCGGGGCACAACCCTCCTGCGCACGCCGCCCGGTATGTCTCCCTCGGCGAGCGCGGCGGCGCGATAGTTCACGCGCAGGTGCTTGTCGCGGCTGACGGCCTGCAAGTGTTCCGTGAGCGTGCGCGCCAGAGTTTTCGCGCTCGTGATGCCTTCATATTCCTTCTTCGACACGCGCTCGCGGATGGACTGCTCCATGCGCGTCGCCACTTCGGGGGAGACATAAGCCTCGCGCAGATTTCGCAGCGTCTCTTCGATGACCTGCGTGCGTGTCGCGGCGTCAATCGTCATGTCCGCTTGCGGCGGCGCGGGCTGCTGCGCCGCGTTGAAACTCGCGAGCGCGACGACGAAGCAAAGCGACGGGAGCAGCAGATTCGTCGCCCGCGCGCAGGCGAGAGATGCGAACGCGCCCTCCGCGCGCATTCTTGCGCGCGGGGCAAGGCGTGGCAGTTGAAAGAGGCTTGAGAGTGTCGGATGCATTTTGTGTCTTCCTTTCAAACTTTCCGGATCGTATTCCACGGTTGTACACGTGCATACTAGACCGGCGCGGCGCGCGAATGGTTAAGCCGACGAAAAGTGTTTGTAAAGGATGTAAAATCTTTCGTGTGTGTGAAGCAGGCGGGGTTGAGTAGGCGTGAGGGGAGAGCGTGCGTGTCATGCCCCGTGCGGGGACGGCCTTCGCAGGGTTTCGCGCGCTGCTGCGGGAAAGCGTTCGGATGTCGCGACGAATACGGACTCGCAAGAAAACGGCTGCGCTCGTGAATACAGCTGGCCGTGCTCGTGAATACAAAAAAGAGGGGGCTATCAAAAACCCCCTCTCTTCGTTCCCGTACATGCCGGGCGGATCACTCTGTATTCGGATTAAACTCGCGGCCGAGGTCGCTCGCGCGCAGGTCTTCGATTCCGGGCGCGGGCGCGGGCGGAGCATCGTTCAGCCGTTCCGTCGGGCTGACATTTTCATCGTAAATATTTCCTTCATTCGGCAACTGTTGTTGAAAGTCGTTGGTTAACATAAGTCGTCCTCCCGTTCCGTCACATACCTGTGTGTGAAGAAGCGCCAAGCCGGAACTTGACGCCTCTGGTGTCGGAAACAATTATTCTGTACAGGGCGGATGATAGGCGAAGCCGCGCCGGAGATGGTTGCGATGCGATTGCAACAAGGTGGTAAATAGATTCGTTCGTCGGGACGAAAATTCGAGTCGGCAGACTACTCCACACGGCCGCCCCTGTTAATAACTTCGACCGGCGACGAAAACTAAATTCGAGAGGCGCGAACACAGAACGAGGGGCGGCTATTGCGGCCGCCCCACGGACGATCCGGGCGAGACGAGCGCGCCGGCTGGTTCGCGTCTCCCGCGTTGACGTATCGACGGGCGACCGCTCAAGACAGGCGGCCCAGCGTTAATGTTTCCATGCCGCTCGACAACGTGCCCGCGCCGTTCGACAATGCTTCCGCGCAGCTCTAGCGCCGTTTCCACTTCAACTCGATCTCCACTTCCTCCTCTTCGCCCTGCCGCTCATACTCGAACTCGACGGTCGCGTAAGGCGGGACGTAGATGCGCTCGCCCGCGATCTGTATCTCGAAAGTTTTCTCTTCCTCCAGAGCGTCGGCCAGACGCCGGAGCTTGGCGACCACTTCCTTAGTCGAATAAGACTTCTCCGCTTCTCTGTCATCTGTCATAGGTCTATCTCCCTGTTGTGAAAATCGTCCTGGAACGGGTGAGAGTATAAACGCACGGGCGAAACTTTGGCGCGCGCCGGGCGCGCCGGAACGCGAAAAAAGGTGCGGATGTTAAGAATGTAAAATCTTCGGCACGCCGGGTTTCAGCCCGCGCCGGCTATGCTACATTGCAGGCGTGAGAGGCATTTTCGACAAGCGCCGGCCAACGCCCTTGCTGCTCGTGCTGGCGGCGTCGCTCGTGTTGCTGCTCGTCCTGCTGGCGGCGTTGCAGTATCGCTGGCTCGGCCAGGTGAGCGCGGCCGAGCGCGTGCGTATGCAGGGCACGCTCAGCGCGGGCGCGGCGCGTTTCACGCAGGACTCCGACCGCGAACTCGCACGCATCTATTTCAATTTGAAACTGGACGAGGCCGCCTGGCGAGCGCGCGACGGCAAGGCCTACGCCGCGCGCGTCGAGCAATGGCGTGCGACCGCGCCTCACCCCGAACTCGTCGCCGATATTTACGTCGTCGACGCGAGCGAAGCGGGGCGCGAGCCGCAACTCACGCGCTTCGACCGAACGACGGGAAAGTTTACGGCGAGCGCGGAATGGCCTACCGAATTTCTCGCGCTCAGAAGGCGCTTCACGACGGCGCGAATTTGAACTCGCGCCCGTCGCGGTCGGCGGCCTGATAGACGCCGCGCTAGCCGCCTGTCGCGCGAGCGCGCAGGTTGCCGACGCGCCCACCTGCGAGATCGTGCGCGACGTGCCGGCGGATTTGCCGCCCGTCATGGCTGACGCCGCCGCGCTCTCGCGTTCCCTGCAAAATCTGCTCTCGAACGCGCTGAAGTACGGCGGCGAGAATCATTGGGTGACACTCTCGGCGCGTGTGTGCGGCGGCGCGCAGGGCGTAGGCCGGGAAGTGCGAATCCGTGTGGAGGATCACGGGGCGGGCATCGCGCCGGAAGATTTGCCGCACATCTTCGAGCCGTTTTATCGCGGGCGCGAGGTGATCGCCGCGCAGATTCACGGCAACGGGCTGGGCTTGAGTCTGGTCAGGCAGATCGTGGAGGCGCACGGCGGGCGCGTCTCAGTCGAGAGTGGCGCGCGGCGCGGCAGCGCGTTCACGATTCATCTGCCAATCGCGCCCGGGGGGATGGCTACAGATGGTGTGGCGATGGATGGTGTGGCGATAGACGGCGTGTCTGCCGGAGGCCACGGCCACCGACAGGCCGGCGCGCGGAGGGACGTATGAACGGGCGCATTCTGCTTGTCGAAGACGAGCCGGGGCTGTTGATGACGTTGACCGACCGCCTGTTGAGCGAAGGCTTCGCGGTCGAGACGGCGACGGACGGCGAGGCGGGGCTTAAGCGCGCCCTCGCGGAAACTTTCGACCTCATCATCCTCGACGTAGGCTTGCCGCGCAAAAACGGCTTCGACATGTGCCGCGACCTGCGCCAGCACAGGCTCGGCGTGCCCGTCATCATGCTGACGGCGCGCGGGCAGGTGGTGGACAAAGTGGTCGGCCTCAAGATCGGCGCGGACGATTACGTGACCAAACCCTTCGAGATGATGGAACTCCTCGCGCGCATCGAAGCCCTGCTCCGGCGCGTGCCCGCAACGCGCGGCGCGGCGGGCGAGACGGCGGCGGACGTGTACGGGTTCGGCCTCATTCGCGCCGACTTCCGCCGCGCCGAAGTGACGCGCGAAGGCGTACCGCTGGAACTCTCCGCGCGTGAATTCAAGCTGCTGCGCTACCTCGTCGAACATCGCGGCGCGACCATCTCGCGCGACGAATTGCTGAACGAAGTCTGGGGCTACAACGCCATGCCCTCGACGCGCACCGTGGACGTACACATCGCCTGGCTCCGGCAAAAACTCGAACCCAACCCACACTACCCGCAATTCATCCTCACCATCCACGGCCTCGGCTATAAATTCGTGGGGTGACATTGGGCGAATCCGCCGGCCTCTTGATACTGGCTCACATATTACCCTCTAACAACTTGTTAGCCGCCGCTCAGGGCATTATTAGTTTGTCGGGTTTAATCCTGCTATTAACTTACCAATGTTTTGAAAGTATTCGTTAGTAGCACCACGTGCTACCGGATGCTTAGAAGTTATAAAAATGGTTGAATTATGAATCGCAAACGTAACCCCTTCCAATGACTTGTCCCAGGCATCAATACCCGCTATCGCTTTCCAATAGGCATCATATCCCGACCCGTAGAGAACGACTGCTTTAGGTTGATAACGCGTTATCCTGTCTTGAAGATGTGCTATGCGTGTGCCTACAACGTATTCTCGATAAGTTTTGCGGCTTGTTAAGTAAGGCAACGCAGAGATTTCTTTGTACAGCCATGAACTAATGCTAGGCGCAGGCAACGGTAACAGTTCCAAGAGACAAGTTTCACCGTCTTTAGTTCCGAAATCGTTTTTCTGGTACTGCCGCATTGTATCTCTATCAAATGGCTGCCCTTTGGCAGTTAAAACGATACGGATGAGATGCTTCCAAGTTGGTTGTAATTTAGGGCTATCACCATACCAGCGTGTGATATTCATTTCGCGCGCGTATTCGGCAACGTCTAATAATTCTTTCCGCCCCCACTTATTCCAAATCTCAAGCTGATCAGCAATTTTCTTCGGCGTATCTGCCCCGCCTTCTTCCATGCCGATAAACCAATACGGCGCTCGATAACTGCCAAAGCCGTAAAAACCATGTATGAACGCTTCAAGAAGTTGATCGTTAAGCATAGGTATGTTGTAAGTCGCGTTTCTCAAACTATTAAAAGTTTGGTTAAAAGACAGATGGCTCACATAATAGATGCACTAACGGCTGCTGGTAAAGATGCTCATTTTTCCGCGTTTCTCTTAGTTCCAAGCTAACTGCGGTCATAAGTCGGCCAAGTTGCCAAACTTGATGCGAAAAAAAATCCAAGGGTGTTAATAAACTCCGTGGGGGGGCGTTTTATGGGTGGAGATAGGAATGTGAAGGAGAACAACGTGCCAGCTACAGCGCCCCAACTGAAACCCGTTCCCCCAAGCGGCGGGCTGGAGGAACTCGAAAGCCTGTTCCAGCAGCACTACGAACAGGTTTACCGCACCGCCTATCGCATCACCGGCAGCCCCGCCGATGCCGAAGACGTGCTGCAAACCATTTTCATGCGCCTCGCGGGAAACAAGGAAAAACGCGACCTCGCCCCCAGCCCGGGGAGCTACTTGCACCGCGCCGCCGTTAACGCCTCGCTCGATTTGATGCGCGGCCGCACGCGCGCCCGCTCCGTGCCCTACGAGGACGTGGACGCGGCGCTCCTGCAAAGTCCGATTCTGAATCCGGAGGCGCAGCAGGCCGACAAAGAGATGCGGACGCTGCTGCGGCAGGCGGTCGCACGGCTCGGCACGCGCGCCTCGGAAGTTTTCGCCCTCCGCTATTTTGAAGGTTACGACAACGGCGAGATCGCCGAAATGCTCGGCATGTCGCAGATGGTCGTGGCCGTCACACTGCACCGCGCGCGCGTCCGCCTGCGCACAGAGATTGGTGAGTATCTGGAGAAACATCATGAAGCGTAATAAAAAAGAGATCGAAACCATCATCGACCAGGCTGCGGAGGGCGTGCGCCGCGAACAACCGGACACGCGCGCCGTGGACACCGCGGCCACGCGCGTCTGGGCGCGTATCGCCGCCGACCAAAACATCTCCGCGGCGGCCACCTCGCCGACGGCCGTCGCCTCGGAGTACATCAACAACTGCGGCGATTTTCAGACGCTCATCCCGTCTTACCTGCGCCGCGAGTTGTCGCCCGCGCGTGCGCTCCTCCTCGAAGACCACACGCAGGAATGTATCCCCTGCCGCAAGGCTCTGAAGGAAGCGCGCACCGGGCGCACCGCCGCCGCCGCGCGCGCCACGCTCAACCAGCCAGCGCGCTCCGCGCAGACGAATTTCACGGCATGGCGCTGGGCTGTCGCGGCCTCGGTTCTCGTGGCCGTGGCCGTCGGCGCGTTGTTCTTCTCGAATCGCTTCTCCGACACGGGCGCGGCGCTCGCCGCCACGGTCGAGAGCGCGAACGGCGCGCTCTACCGCGTGACGGACGCCGGCACGCTGGCGATGGTCGTCGGCGAAGAGATCGGCAAGGGCGTGCGCGTGCGCACGGCGAAGGATTCCGGCGCGGTGGTGCGACTCGCGGACGGCTCGCGCGTCGAGATGCGCGAACGCTCCGAGTTCTCCATCACACAGAACGGGCAGGGCGTGACGCTGCACCTGGATCGCGGCGACGTGATCGTCGAAGCGGCCAAGCAGGGCGCGGGGCAACTGTTCGTCGCCACGCCGGATTCGCTCGTCTCCGTCAAGGGCACGATCTTCGCGGTCGGCAGCGGCACGAAGGGTTCGCGCGTCTCGGTCGTGGAGGGCGAAGTTCACGTCAACCACGCGGGCGCGGATAAAGTTTTGCTGCCGGGCGACCAGACGACGACCGGCGCGAGCATCAAGCCCGTCGCCGTCAAAGACGACATCGCCTGGAGCCGCAACGCCTCGCGCTACGCCAAAATGGTGACGGAACTCGCAGCCCTGCGCAAGGACATCGCGCAGCAGGTGCCGCACCCCGGCGTGCGCTACTCGACCCGCTTCCTCGACCTCGCGCCCGAAGGCACAGTGCTCTACGCCGCGCTGCCCAATTTGGCGACGACGCTCGGCGAATCGCACCGCATCATGCAGGAGCGCATCGCGCAGAACCCGGCTCTCAGCCAGTGGATGCGCGAGCAGGAATCCTCCACGGCACACGGGCCGGGGCTGAATCAGACGATGGCGCGCGTGCGCGAGTTCGGCCAGTATCTCGGCGACGAGATCGTGGTTACGGCGGGCATGAACGCACAGGGCAACCCGGACGCTTTCCTCGTCCTCGGCGAGTTGAAGAACACCGAAGGCTTCCGCCCGTTCCTCGAAAAGCAGATCAACGATTTGAAGTCGGTCGACAAGGGCGCGCCCAAAGTCAGCATCATCGACGACCCGAGCGCAATCGCCGCGCCCACCGCCCCGGCGGCCGTAGCGACCAAGGGCGACAGGAAAGTTGCGCGCAAGGTCGTTGACAACAACGAACTGTTCATCTGGATTCGCAACGACTTCTTCGCCGCTTCGCCGAAGCTGGAACAGTTGAAAGCTCTGCAAGCCGCCATCAACGCGCCCGGCACGAACCGCTTCGCGGGCACGCCCTTCTACTCGCGCATCGCCGACGTGTACAAGGAAGGCGCGGGGCTGATCGTCGCCGCCGACCTCGAAAGAGTCATCGCACAGGCGACGAGCGACGTGGCGAAAGTCGGCGGCCAGCAGCGCCTCGACCTCTATCGCCAGACGGGTCTCCTGAACCTCAAGCACTTCGTCGTGGAGCAGAAGGAAGTGAAGGCCAAGACGCAGAGCCGCGCCGTGCTCTCCTTCAACGAACCGCGTCGCGGCATCGCCTCGTGGCTGGCCGCGCCGGGGCCGATGGGCGCGCTCAAGTTCGTCTCGCCCGAGGCTCACGTGGCGACGGCCTTCGTCGTCAAAGAGCCGACGCTCCTCGTGGACGATTTGCTCGGCTTCATGGAGACCGCTTCGCCCGATTTGCGCAAGCGCCTGCGCGAACTCGAAACGCAGAACGGCCTCGACCTCAAACGCGACTTCGCCGCGCCGCTCGGCGGTGAGTTCGCCTTCGCCATCGACGGCCCCGTGCTGCCGACGCCCTCCTGGAAGATGATCATGGAGGTCTATGACCAGCAGCACTTGCAGCGAACGTTCGAGAGCGTGGTCGGGAAGTTGAACGCGTGGGCGGCGCAGAACGGCCAGAAGGGTCTGACCCTGACGGCTTCCGGCGGCAGCCCGAACATCTACACGCTGCGCTCGGTGGATTTCGGCCTCGAAGTTCACTACACGTTCGCGGAAGGCTACCTGATCGCCGCGCCGACCGCCGCGCTGCTGACCCGCGCCCTGCAATATCGCGAATCGGGCGTGTCGCTCATGACCTCTGCGCGCTTCACGTCGGCCTTGCCCGAAGACGGCAACACGAACTTCTCGGCCGTCTTCTATCACAACCTCGCGCCGCTGTTGCAACCGCTGGCCGGAGCCATCGGCGACCGCGCCAAATCGCTCGGCGAGGAACAGCAAAAGGCCATCGCCGCCTTCGCCGCCAACTCGCAGCCGACGCTGGCTTATGCCTACGCGCAGGGCGACCGCATCACGCTCGCGGCCAACACGGAGGGCGGCCCCTTCGGTCTCAGCCCCGGCAGCCTGCTCGGCCTGCCGAACTCGTTCGCCATGCAGCACATCCTGATGGAAGCGATGGACGGCAAGGGCGGCGACAACAGCAAGGGCAACACGCCGCAGCAAAAGTAGCCGCTCGCGCAGGAGGCGCGCGCCCGGACGGGTGAATCTGACAACCGTCCGGGCGCGTCTACAAAGTTGATGGCTTATCGCAGAGATAAGCAGTGAAGGAGTCACCATGAAACGCCGAAATCTCATCGCCGCGAGCTTGAGCATGTGCCTGTTGTTGACGCTCGCCGCGTGTCAAAGACACCAGCCTTCGAGCGCCCTCACGGTTGCCGCCGAGCGCGGCGACACGGCGCAGGTTAAACAACTCATCGCCGCCGGCGCGGACGTGAACGAGAAAGACAAGTCGGGGCACACGGCCCTGATGTGGGCGGCGCGCAAGGGGCACGCTGAAGTCGCCCGCGCCCTCGTCGAAGCGCGCGCCGACATGAACGTGCGCGACTGCTCCTCGGCCGGCTGGACGCCGCTCATGCACGCCATCCATAAAAATCAGAACGACCTGGCGCGTTTCCTCATCGAGCGCGGCGCGGACGTGAACGCCTCCGCGGGCGACTGCCATGAGCGCAAGGCAGAGGGCGGGAAGACCGCGCTCGCCTACGCCGCCGCCAACGACAACGCGGAGATCGTCAAAGCCCTGCTCGCCAAAGGCGCGAACCCTTACGGCATGCACGGCGCGAAAAGCGCGCTCTCATATGCCGTCGCGGGCACGCTGGACGTTGACCAACTGGCCGACGGCAAATGCCCGACCGAGACGGTGAAGGCGTTGCTCGAACGCTCGCCCGATTTGAACTTGCAGGGCGACCTCTGGGATCGCAAGGCCATCTTTATCGCCAGGCAGAAGGGCTGCACGGAACTCGTCGCCCTGCTCGAAAAACACCGGAGCATGCTCGGAGCCAATCAGGGCGGCAGCCGTCTGGGGTCGCACCTCGTGAAAGTTTCCCCGGCCTGCTGGACGAACGAGAGTTCGTCGAGCGAGGGAAGCCGTCACAGCTTCTCGTGCGGCGATACGACGGTCGTCATTGACGGGGAGAAGCTGTCGGTCAACGGCCGGAGCTACGGCACGTTGAGGCCGGGCGACACGGTGGAGGTCGGCGGCGGCAAGGTGCGCGTCAACACCACGGAGGTCGCCGTGAGCGGGCTGGTCGCGAGCAAGTAAGCGCCGGGTTGAACTTTCGGCGAAGCGAGCACAACAGCCGGGTGCGTTGAATACGCCACGGCGCGGACACACTAAGACACGAGAGATTCCACGTAGCAGGCGGCGCGAATATCGGCCGCCTTCTACGTGGAATCTTTGCGCGCTTTGAGGGCTGCCGGTGGCGTGTGTTTTTCTTTTCGCGCGCCGCGCGTAATTCTCCGCAAAACCTTTCTCACGCGCAGAACTTTAACTCCGGTCGAAGCGTTATTCTTCAACGGAACACGAGTCGTCGCCCGCTTCGTCTCCGCTCTCGAATTTGTTTGAAGTCGCCGGGCGAATGTCGTATAAAGCGACCTACTCTTGCGGGGTCTGGCGCGCACGCGCTTCCCAACTTTGTCTCAAATCGGAGCCGACCGCAGGCTTCCACTCATTATGAATCCAGTTATCGAACTCGACGGTCTGGGCGTGACCTTCGGCAAGCGTCACATCCTCCAGGATTTGCGCGGCACGCTGAACGGTCGCGCCATCGGACTGCTCGGCCCGAACGGCGCGGGCAAAACCACGCTCATTCACACGTTGCTCGGCTTCCATCCGGCGACCGCCGGCACGGCGCGCATCTTCGGTCAGGACATCTCGACCGAGGCCAAACAAATTCGCGCCCTCATCGGCTACATGCCGGAGCGCGATTCCTTCATCGCCAAGATGTCCTGCGTCCACTTCGTGCGCCTGATGGCCGAACTCTCCGGGATGCCTTCGGACGCCGCGCTCGAACGCGCGCACGAATCGCTTTTCTACGTCGGACTCGGCGAGGCGCGCTACCGCCCGCTCGACACCTATTCGCTCGGCATGAAGCAACTCGCCAAACTCGCGCAGGCCATCGTCCACGGCCCCAAGCTCATCATCCTCGACGAGCCGACCAACGGCCTCGACCCGCCCACGCGCCTGCGCATGATTCGCCTCATCCGCGAGATACGCGACAGCGGCGAGGCGCGCATCATGCTCTCGTCTCATTTGCTGCGCGACGTGGAGGAATGCTGCGACGAAATACTCATTTTGAAAGACGGCCGCATCGCCGCCAATTGCAACCTCGAAGAGGAACGCAAGGCCAACCGCAAGTTCATCGAACTGGAGATGCGCGGCGACAACCGCGCCTTCGCCGAAGCGGTCGGCCGCCTCGGCTGCGAGTATGCGTTCACGAACGAGCGGCGGCTGAAACTGGTCTTGCCCGAAGGCATCGAGATACGCGACCTCTACCAGATCGCCGCCGAGCGCGAAGTGCAGATACGGCGTTTGAACTTCAAGCGCGACTCGCTCGAAGACATCTTCCTCAAGGCGATGGAGGGCGACGCGATGACCGCCACGGCGACCGCGACGACGGCGGCGACAACGGCGATGGGAGGCAACGGCAATGGCAGTTTATGAACACGGCTACAAGCCCTACGCGGGCAGTCTGACGCCGGAGTGGTCGCGCTTTCTCATCCTCCCGCGCCACGCTTACCGCGACACGTTCCGGTCGAAATTTTTCGTCGCGTTCTTCGCGGTCTGCTTCATCTACCCGCTCGTCGCGGCGATCCTGATCTACCTGCACCACAACGTCAACGCCATCGCGATGATGCAAATCGACGTGCGCGAACTGGTGCCGATCAACGCCTCCTTCTTCCACTACTTCATCACCACGCAGTGCTCGCTCGGGTTCTTCATGACCGTGCTCATCGGGCCGCCGCTCATCTCGCGCGACCTCGCCAACAACGCGCTGCCGCTTTACCTCTCGCGCCCTTTCACGCGCAGGGAGTACGTCGTCGGCAAAATGTGCGTGCTGCTGATCCTGATCTCTTTGATCACGTGGGTGCCGGGGCTGCTGCTCTTTCTCCTCCAGGCTTACCTCGAAGGCGCGGGCTGGCTGGGGCAGAACCTGCGGGTGGCGGGCGCGATCTTCCTCGCCAGCATCGTCTGGATCGTCGTGCTGGCGATTGTGTCGCTGGCCGTCTCGGCGTGGCTCCGCTGGCGGGTTGTGGCATCGGGCGCGCTGCTCGGCATCTTCTTTATCCCGTCGGCCTTCGGCGCGATCATCAACGAACTGTTCCGCACCCGCGTCGGAAACCTCATCAGCATCGGCGCGATCATGAACTCGCTGTGGAGCAGCCTCTTCGGCCTGTTCCAGCGCGAGAGCGGTTCCATGCGCGGGACGCAGAACGGCCGCATCATCGACGTGACGTTCTACGAGCCGCCGCTCTGGTCTTCGTGGCTCATGCTCGCGATCTTCTGCGGGTTCTTCGTGTTGCTTCTGATGCGCAAGGTGCGCGCCTACGAGGTGGTGAAATGACGACGGCAGCGACGGCGACGACAGCCGCAACAACGACGGCGGGGGCGGCAACGACGCGGGCGGCGATGCCCGCGGTCGCGGAAGAGCGGATGATCGTCTTCGAGGACGTGTCGAAGTTCTACGGCGAGATTCTCGGCGTCAACCGCGTCAACCTCTCCATCGCGCCGGGCATCACGAGTTTGGTCGGGCCGAACGGCTCGGGCAAGACCACCCTGATGAATCTGATGACCGGGTTGTTGAAGCCGACGCGCGGGCGCATCAGCGTGCTCGGCACCAGCCCCGACGACCCGGAGGAACTGTTTCGCAAAGTCGGCTATTGCGCGCAGTTCGATTCTTTCCCGCGCGGCGCGACCGGCAGAGAGTTCATCGAGTTTTACCTGCGCACGCACGGCGCCACGGGGCGCGCCGTCGAAAACCTGACGCATCAGGCGCTCGAACGCGTCTCCATGCTGGAGGCGGCGGATCGCAAAGTGGCCGGTTACAGCAAGGGCATGCGCCAGCGCATTCGCCTCGCGCAGTCAATCGCGCACAACCCGGCCGTGCTCATCCTCGACGAGCCGCTGAACGGCCTCGACCCGATGGCGCGCGCCGAGATCATACGCCTCTTTCGCCAGCTCGCCACAGAGGGTCTCTATCTCATCATCTCCAGCCACATCCTGCACGAAGTAGACATGATGTCGGACAGCGTGGTGCTGCTCAATAACGGCTACGTCGTGGCCGAGGGCAACGTCCACGGCGTGCGCGACGAGATCGAAGAACACCCGATGCAGATTTTGATCCGCTGCGACCGCCCGCAGGTGTTGGCCGCGCGCGTCTTCGCAGAGGACGGCGTGGTCGAGGCGCGGCTGCACGACGACAAGCTGGGATTGTTCGTTAAGACGCGGCGGCCTGACGAGTTTTACCTGCTCCTGAATCGCGTCGTGCTCGAAGGCGACCTGCGCATCGAGTCGGTCGCCCCGGCGGACGACGACCTGAATGCGGTCTACCAGTATTTGATCAGTTCGGACGGAGGACGATAGGATGAGTTCGCACATTGATTCGGCATCGGCAGGGCCGGCGGGCAAGGGCGCGCGCGCGCTGCCCTGGGGCTTGTGGGCGCGGCAGACGCTCGGCATCCTGCGCCTGGAGTTGCGGAAAAATTTCCTGAGCCGCCGCGCGCTCTTGATCTACGTGCTCGCGGCGATGCCGGTCTTCATGCTGTTCCTCCTCGCGATCCTGCCGCCCGATTTCGATGATTGGCGCAACTTTGGCGGGCTGAGCGAGGTCTTTTCCATGATCTACAACACGCTCATCCTGCGCGCCGTCGTCTTCTTCGGCTGCGCGTGGATTTTCATGAATTTGTTTCGCGGCGAGGTGGTGGATAGAAGTTTGCATTACTACTTCCTGTCGCCGATCAGGCGCGAGGTGCTCGTCGTCGGCAAATACCTGTCGGGACTCGTCACGGCGATTGTGCTCTTCGGCCTGACCACGCTGCTCTCGATCTTCATGCTCTACTTCCCGCGCTTCACGGCCGAAAGCACGCGCTACTTCTTCGAAGGCGCGGGCGGCAAGCAGGCGCTCATCTATCTCGGCATCACGACGCTCGCCGTTATCGGCTACGGCGCGATCTTCCTGATCGTCGGCCTCTTTTTCCGCAATCCCATCATCCCCGCGCTCCTCATCTACGGCTGGGAGTGGATCAACTTCCTGCTGCCGCCCCTATTCAAGAAGGTGAGCGTCATACACTACCTGCACTCGCTGATGCCTGTGCCGATGAGCGACGGGCCGTTCGCCGTGATGGCCGAGCCGACGCCCGCGTGGGTCTCCATCCCGAGTCTCCTCGTCTTCACCCTGATCGTCCTCGCCCTGGCCGGTTATCACACGCGCCGCATGGAGATCAGCTACGTCGGCGACTAAAGGAAGACGGGTGAAAGGTGAATGGGTGAAGGGAAGTGGGTAAAAGGGAAATGGGTAAAGGGAAAGGGAAGAAGCCGCGAGCGGCACATCAAGAGCCGCGGGTGGCGAGTCGAGAGCCGCGTTAGCGGCGGCAGATAGTAGCCCCGTGCGTGAGCGCGGGGGATCACAACGTAGATAACAATTGAAGCCCCGTCAGGGGCGACACATTCGCGCGTTGCAATGTGTCGCCCCTGACGGGGCTTCGACCTTTTTAACTGTGACGCATAAACCCCGCCCTCACGGGCGGGGCTATTGTCTGTCGCCCCTTCGGGGCTATAGCTTGTCAATGGCTTCGGGGCTATAGCTTGTCAATGGCTTTGCATCTTCTCCTCAGCCCTTCCCCTTCCCCCTTACCCTTTGATTTGAATTTCCCACACGCCGCCGCCCGTCGGCCTCGCCTCGATCTCGACATCGAGAAACATCTTGATGATTTCGATGTTGGTCGTTGTGTGCAGAGAGGGCTTGCCGGTCGCGTATGAGCCGCCGCCCGCGAGCGCGAGAGGGAGCAGCAGTTGATCCGCGAGGTGTTCGCCGACGGGCGCGTCCGT
This sequence comes from Pyrinomonadaceae bacterium, assembly GCA_035645855.1. GTDB lineage: Bacteria > Acidobacteriota > Blastocatellia > Pyrinomonadales > Pyrinomonadaceae > JAIVJZ01. Next base: position 42,619 of record DASQLU010000058.1, on the reverse strand, counting down.
GTCGAGATACGCGCGCGCCTCCTCGGCCGCGCGCTCGGCCACGGTCTCGGCGCGCACGCCGCGCTCGCCGATGCCTGTGAAAACTTCCGTCAGGTGTTCGCACTCGATCTCAAGCGTCAGGACGTTGCCGGGGCTGGCGGCGTTCTGCGAAGTTTCGACGCGCAACTCGTCGCCCGCCCACTCACCCCAACCGAGCTTTTCGGCGACGACCGACAACTCTCGTTCGCCGACCGACGGCGGCAGTTTGACGACGAGGGCGCGTGCGCGACGCGCACGCACCTCGCCGCGCGCGGGCAGGTGTAGCGGCGCGAGTTTGCTTGCCGGTTCGACGCGAGCGCGCAGGCGTCCGCCGCCCGGCGGGTAAAAGCCGTAGCGTTCGAGTTCGGCTGTGACGCGCGCCCCCATGCGCTCGATGAGCGGCAGGAAAGCTTTGATGATGAACTCGTAGGGCGGCGCGTGTGTGTTGTGCGTGCCGCCTTCAAAGACGAGCGTCGAGGGCGCGGCGGCGATCATCAGCGGCGGCAGCACCGTCTGCAACACGAGCATGGTGCTGCCGGCCGTGCCGATGGGAAACGAGTAGTCGCCGGGCGCGACGCGGCCGGGGTGGAAGGTGAATGCCTGCGCGCCGACGGCCGCCCCTTCAACCTCTGCGCCGCCGATTTCGGCGGCGGCGCGGACGGCCGTCAGGTGTTGCCTTTGTAGTCCGGGCTTGTCGCGGCGCGCGCGCACGTTGTGAATGCGGAAGGGCTGTCCGGTGATGAGCGAGAGCGCGAGCGAGGTGCGTATGATCTGCCCGCCGCCCTCGCCCTGTGAACCGTCAATCGTGATCATAACAATGTGGATTGTAGCGCACCCGGCCGCGCTTTTCTCAGAGCGCGCCCGCCTGTTGTACTCTTGACGGCGTGACCGCCGACGCCAAACAGATCGTGCTGCGCTTCGACGCCGGGACTCTCCTGCTCGAAGGAGTCGGGCGCGACGGCGCGGACGTGCCCGCAGCCTTTCGCTGGGATGAGCGCGTCATGCGCTGGCGCGCGCCCGCGCTCGCCTATCGCCACGTCGTCCGGGCGCTCATGCGCCGGGGCGCGGCCTTCGCGGACGAGGCGCGCGCCTATCACAAGTTCGACTTCCAGACGAAGTTCACGGTCGAGCCGCGCCCCTATCAACAGGAGGCCATCGCCGCCTGGCGCAAGGCCGAGCGCTGCGGCGTCATCATCCTGCCGACGGGCGCGGGGAAAAGTCTCGTCGCGCAGATGGCGATTGAACAGACGCAGCGTTCGACGCTCGTCGTCGTGCCCACCATCGACTTGATGAACCAGTGGTACGATCTGTTGCTCTCCTGCTTTCAGGCCGAAGTCGGACTCATTGGCGGCGGCTTCTTCGAGGTCGGCGCGCTGACCGTGACGACCTACGCCTCCGCCTTCCGTTTCATGGAACGGCTCGGCAACGGGTTTGGCCTCGTCATCTTCGACGAGTGTCACCACCTGCCCGGCGATGTGTTCCGCTACGCCGCGGAGATGTCGCTCGCCCCCTTTCGCCTCGGCCTGACCGCCACGCCCGAACGCGCCGACGGCGCCGACGAGATGCTCACGGAACTCATCGGCCCCACCGTTTACCGGCGCGAGGCGCGCGAACTGGCGGGCGAATATCTGTCGGACTACAGCATCGTGCGCCTGCACGTGGAGATGAGCGCGGCGGAGCGCGCGGCTTACGAGGCGGAGCGCGCCGTCTTCAAAAGTTTTCTCCAGCAGAAAAACATCCGCCTGAGCAGCCTGCGCGGCTGGCAACACTTCATCGCCGCCAGCGCGCGCAGCGAAGATGGCCGGCGCGCGATGATGGCCTACCGCGAATCGAAGCGGATCGCGCTCGGCACGGACGCGAAGCTGCGCGTGCTCTCGGAACTGCTCCGGCGGCACAGGCGCGACCGCGTGCTCATCTTCACGGCCGAGAACGAGATGGTCTATCGCATCTCCGAGCAATTTCTCATCCCCGCCATCACGCACGAGACGAACGTCAAGGAGCGGCGCGAATGGCTGGCCGCCTTCAACGCGGGCGACGTGCTGGCGCTCGCCACGTCGAAGGTTTTGAACGAGGGCGTGAACATTCCGGCGGCCTCCGTCGCCGTCGTCCTCTCCGGCTCAGGCTCGACGCGCGAACACATCCAGCGGCTCGGCCGGATACTGCGCAAGCAGCCCGACAAAGAGGCGACGCTCTACGAGGTCGTCACCCTCGACACGACGGAAGAGGGCATCAGCCGCCGGCGCGGCGGCGAGCAGTTTCGCGCCAGCGCGGGGCACGGCGAAAGCCGTAGTTTATTGAGCGACCTGTAAATTATGCTGACCTCCGACCTCGCACTCAGCCGCCAGCGCGGCAATCAAATCCGGCCGTGCTACATCGAGGCGGAAGACGACGGCTGGCTCGCCGCCGCCTCAGCCCTCATCGAACTCTTCCGCGAGCACCGTGGCTGCACGCGCGCCGCGCTCGACGCCGCGCTCGAAGATTACGTCGGCACGGGCACGGACTACAAAATCCTGCGCGGCCTGATCAAGTTGCTCACGGACAGGACGGAGTTCGCGGCGGGCGTCGAAGTCGTCCCGGCGGACTTGCGCCGCGCGGTCTTCCTCAAGGCGCGCGGCGCGCATCCGGCCGTCGAAGAGTCGGCGCGCGCCGAAGTCATCGAAGCGGCGAGCGGGGAACTCGGCTGCGCGCCGGAACTGGTGCGTGCGAACCTCTACGCCGATTTGACGAAGAACCAGCGGCTCGTCGAGTTTGAAGAGATAGAGGCGCGCGCGCTCGTCGAACTCTACAACGTGGCACAGGCGCAGGCGTTGCTTTATCGCTCGGTGCGGATGCGTCTGACAATCGAGCCGCAAGGGGCGGAAGGTTATCGCGAACTCTTCGGGGCGATCAGAGCCTATCGCCTGATTCACACTATCCGGGGCAGCACGGCGAGCGGTTACGAAATCGAACTTGACGGCCCCGTCTCCATGTTTCATCGCTCGCAGAAGTACGGCGTCCAGATGGCGGTCTTTCTGCCCGCGCTCCTCCTGTGCAAAGGCTGGCGCATGCGTGCCGAGATCGCGCAGCGGCCGCCGCACGGCACGGCCTTCTTCGAGATGCAGAGCGAAGGCCACGGGCTGCGCTCGCACTACCTGATGGTGACGCCTTACGAGAACCCCGTCAGGGAAAAGCTGTCGAACAGTTGGGCGCGCTTCGAGAGCGAGTGGACGCTCTCGCCGAGCGGCGAGATCATCAACCTCGGCGCGGGCGCGTTCATCCCGGACTTCGTGCTGCGACACGCCACGGGGCGACAAGTCTATCTGGAGATTTTGGGCTTCTGGACGCCGGCGCATCTCAAGGCGCGCCTGCTGGAATTTGCCGGGAGCGGATTCGAGGATTACCTGCTGGCCGCCTGGGAGGAACTGCGCGGCAGCCGCGAGCCGCTCGTCTCCGCGCCCCCGCACACGATCATCTTCAAGCGTTCGCTCGACCCGGCGACGCTGGAGTTGACACTCAATAAACTGATCTCGGAAGACTAGAACTCAATAAACTGATCTCGGAAGATGGGAGGGGCGGACGGGCGCGCGCATGAAAACTTTCAATTTGTGCTTTCTGGGTTTCGGCAACGTCGGGCACGCGCTCGCGCGCCTGCTGCAAGAGAAGTCCGTGGAGTTGCGCGAGGAGTACGGCATCGAGTGGCGCATCACGGGCGTGGCGACGCGGCGGCTTGGATGGATCGCGTCGGCGGAAGAATTGCCCGTCGAGTCGCTGCTGTCGGACGGGTTCGCCTATGGCGCGCCGCAGGTCGAAGAGGCGCAGCAGGGGAACGTGCGCGAATGGCTGGCGCGGGCGCGCTGCGATGTGATGTTCGAGATCACGTCGCTTGAGCCTTTGACGGGCGAGCCGGCAGTTGCGCACGCGCGTGCCGCGTTGGCCTCGGGCGCGCACGTCGTGACGGCGAACAAGGGCACAATCGTCCACGCCTATCGAGAGTTGGAGGCGCTGGCGCGCGCACGCGGCCGCCGCTTTTTGTACGAAGCTACGGTGGCCGAGATGCCCGTCTTCTCGCTCTTTCGTGAGTGCCTGCCCGCCGCACGCCTGCGCGCCTTCAGCGGCATCCTCAACTCGACCACCAACCTTATCCTCGAAGAGATGGAGCGCGGGCAGACGTTCGCGGAGGGCGTGCGGCGGGCGCAAAGTCTCGGCGTCACGGAGACCGACCCGACCTACGACGTTGACGGCTGGGACGCGGCTGTGAAGACGTGCGCGCTGGCAAACGTGTTGATGGATGCGCCCCTGCGTCTGGACGAGATCGAGCGCGCGGGGATACGCGAGTTGGACGCGGCGACCGTGCGCGCGGCGCGCGAGGCCGGTAGGCCGTACAAACTCGTGAGCCGCGCGGAGCGCACCGCCGGAGGGCGCGTCGCGGCGCGCGTCGGCGCGGAACAGATCGCCTGGAACGATCCTCTGGCCGCCGCGGGCGGCACGTCGCTCATCATCCACTTCGAGTTGGATATCCTACCCGGCCTGACGCTCGTGGCGCACCATCCCGATTTGCGGAGCACCGCCTACGGCCTGCTCTCCGATTTCATCAACGCCGTGCGCGCCGAAACTTGAAGGGAAAGTTAATCTACGTGAGCCGGACGTAGACGGCTCCGCGCGGCGACGGCGGCACACACGGGGCGCGGGCGTTTCACCCCGGCCGGGGCAATGAACTGTCGCCCGCGACGCGCGCCGTGAGGACTGCCCGGACAGGTAACATGAGAGAACCCCCGTCAGGGGGAACACATGCCACGCGGCATGTGTTCCCCCTGACGGGGCTGCGAAACCTTCGAGGGGCTATCAGGCGAAACTGTTTTACTTACTTTTCGTCCGCGTCGGGCACGATGAAGGAGAGATTGGTGAGAACGCTGCGCAGGCGCACCTGTCCGAGCAGCGTTTCGAGGTAGCAGGTGAGACCTTCGAGCGCGGGGCCGATCTCCAGAATCCGGCGCGCCGCCGTTACCTGCCTGACGAAACGTTCATACTCCTCCCAATCCCTGTACATCAGGTAGCACATGCTGCCGGCGCGAAAACGCTTGAGGTGCGCGAGCAGGAGCGCCACCGAAAACTGATCGCATTCCTGCTCGGCGCGACGCGCCAGCCCGACGAGGTTCCAGAGGTCGCGATAAAGTGTGAGCGCTTCTTCGCGGCGCGCGTGAAAGTCGTTGAAGAGTTCCTCGCCGTCGAGTGAGGGGTTGAAGACCTGCGTGAGCGCGATGGTCGATTGCTGGAAGCAGTTGCGCAGCAGCCCGTGGGCGCGTTCGAGCTTGCCGCGAATGGGGGACGCCTGCGGGTCGTTGACGCCGACGAGTTCGAAGCCGTAGACGCGCCCGATCTCGTGGCCGATGGCGTAACTGATGCCGTCGAGCGTGGAGAGCAGTTCTTCGCTCGCGCCTTCGAGGTGGAGCATGTCGGCGTCGATCTGTTCGATCAGCGTGAGCGATTCTTTGTGAATGTTGGTGAAGACGGAGAAGGTCGAGGCGAGCAGTTGATCCTGCTGCACCTTCTTTTCGATGAGACGCAGGTAATCGAGCAGACGCGCCAGGTCTGTGAAGACGCGGCGCATCGTCAAGCTGAGCGAGGCGGGCTTGAGTTGTTCGACGAGCGTGACGAGCGGCTCGGCCAACATGCCTTCGGCCGCCGCCTGCATCTCCGTCGAGAGAGAGATTTCCGCGCCTTCCGGATACGGGGTCGGAGCCTTCGACGGCTCATACGCGGGCTGGTCTAAAAATGCGCTGCTCATAATTGGGGGTTGTCCTGCAAGGGGGTTTGGTGGCCGGTCGGGCTGGCCGAAGCGTTTGTCGGAATGAATGTCTCTGTCTTCAAAGGGAGCGAGAAGTTCTTCCGTCGAAGGAGCGAAAAGCTCGTCTGTCGAAGGAGCGAAAAGCTCGGCCGTCGAACTTCCGGCGGCGAAAAGATATTGGCGCGGACAGGCTCTCCGCGCCCTGAACTACAACTCTGCTGTCAAACTTTATGCCAGAGTCCGGCGTGACCCGTGGCACCGGGGCAGGCGCGACTTAGGCAGCGTTTTCGCATCTAAATATTGAACGCTCAAAATTCCGCGGGCGCAGGCTGACACTTTGACACGTCAAGATGGCAGAGTTGCGACAATATGGCAGGCGCGCTTCGGAAGTTTGCCGTCACGAGCCGGTGAGAGATAGCGGCCTGAGTTTGTCGCGAGCGCCGGTACGTCCGAACCGCCTCTCTGCGCGGTCGGCCGCGAGCTGCTTGAGCGATTCAAGGCTTTCAAGTTAAGAGACTATCGGACAGGGCTTCCGCCCTGTTCGTGGGAGCAAGGAGAATTTGATGATTTACGTCCGCAAGGCCGCCCAGCGCGGCCACTTCGATTTCGGCTGGCTCGACACCTATCACACGTTTTCTTTCGGCGAGTATTACGACCCGCGCAACATGGGATTCCGCGCGCTGCGGGTCATCAACGAGGATTACGTCCGCGCCGGTCATGGCTTCCCGACACACCCGCATCGCGACATGGAGATCATCACCTACGTGCTCGAAGGCGCGCTCGAACACAAAGACAGCATGGGCAACGGCACGCGCATCGTGCCGGGCGAGGTGCAACGCATGAGCGCGGGCACGGGCGTACGCCACAGCGAGAAAAATTCTTCGACGACCGAAGACGTACACCTGCTCCAAATCTGGATCATCCCGCAGGAACAGGGGCTTGCGCCCGGCTACGAGCAGAAGATGTTCGAGGCGGACGAGAAACGCGGGCGGCTGCGCCTGATCGCCTCGGCCGACGGGCGCGACGGCTCGGTGACGATCCATCAGGACGCGCAACTTTACGCCGCATTGCTCGAACCGGAGCAGGAAGTGACGCACCATTTGTCGCCGGGGCGACACGCCTGGGTGCAGTTGGCGCGCGGTGCGGCCGAGATCAACGGGCAGCTTTTGCGACAGGGCGACGGCGCGGCCATCAGCGATGAAGAACAACTATCGCTGGCAGGCCGGGAAGAGGCCGAAGTGTTGCTCTTTGACCTCGGCTGAACGGCACGCGAAACGCCGGGCGCAGCCCGCGCTAAACGTCAGACGAAACTGTGCGGAATTGCCGGGGCGCGCCGCGCGAAAGCGTCTTAATGCGCAGAGGGGGAGGCGGGAGCGTCTTAATGAGTAGAGGGCGCGGCGAGGCGGGAGCGTCTTAATGAGTAGAGGGCGCGGCGAGAATCATTCTCGCCGCGCCCTCTTAATTTCCACATTTCGCCACGGCCGACGCCGGCGGCAAATTAGGCCTGCGCGCGTCTGCCCTGCGTCGCCAATCTGTTTAGCGTGCGGGCTTCTGTTGCCTGAGAAGCATTCGCAACTTCATTCTGGCCTTGTGCAGTTGCGACTTCGAAGTGCCCACCGAACAGCCCAGCAAACGCGCTATCTCCTCGTGCTCGTGCCCCTCCACGTCGTGCAGCAGAAAGACCGTCCGGTACCCCGGCGGCAACTGCCCGATGGCGTGGTCTAAAGCTATTCTATCCACTACCGGCATGGCGTTCGGGTTCTGCGTCCCCGTCACCACCTGCACGGGCGTCTCCCCGTCGTCGGTCGTCTGTTCGAGCCGCACGCCCTTCTTGCGAAAGTGCATCAACACCTGATTGACCGTCAGACGGTGCAGCCAGGTGGTGAAGGCCGACTCGCCCCGAAATGAGCCGATCTTGCGAAACAGTTGGATGAAGGCTTCCTGCGCGAGGTCTTCGGCCTCGGCGACGTTCTGCGTCATGCGCAGGCACAAGCTGTAGACGCGCCGGTTATGCCGCTCGTAGAGTTGCTCGAAGGCCGACAGGTCTCCCCCCGCCGCCATCTGCGCGAGTGCATGGTCGCTCATGTGTATAGGCGCTTTCTCCGTCGCCGTCCTGTTTGCGGACTCGGCTGCGGCGTTCTGCCAGATGGGGTAGGGTGTGGCGTCGATGTTCATAGTGCAGTGGTTAGAGCAAGCGCAGTGCCACGGCGGAAATCGCCGGCGGGCGGACATTTCGCCCGCGCGCGGCGCGCAAGACGGCGCATCCGACCATATCAGGCATGTTTCCGCGCAAAGCGTGTAGCGGGGGAAAAATGCGCCCGCAGGGAATTTGCGGCGGTGGATTGGCGATCCGCAAATTCAGGTGCGTGGGCGGGGAAGGCGTGCGGACGAATCGTGCCGGAGACGCGCGACGGAGCCGCGCTGTCTTCAGTTCTTTTCGTAAAAGGTGACTTGCAGGTCGTCCGCCAGTGTGTGCGAACGGCGCGGCCGGAAATTCCGCAGGAAATCCGCGGGCATGAAGGTGTCCGCGCCCTCGACCGAGAGAGGGATTTCGGTGACGACCCACTGCTCGATCTCGGACTGGAAAGCCTCGTAGATTTGCACGCCGCCGATGATGTAGAGGTGGCACGAAAGATAGGGCGCGAGCGCGAGGACGGAACGCTTATCCGGCAGGACGATGACGCCCTGCCGTTGCTCCTCCAGCGCCTCCTCGTGCGCCTTCTCACGCCCCGCTGCCTGCGCTGCCTGCGCCTGCGCCCCCAACCGCACTGCTCCGGCCGACCTGCTCAACACGACGTTGAGCCTTCCCTTGAGCGGGCGTTTGAGCGAATCCCAGGTGCGCCGACCCATCACGCAGGCGTGCCCCGTGGTCTGCTCCCGAAAGAATTTCATGTCGGCCGAATAGTGCCAGGGGATCGAGCCGTCTTTGCCGATGGCTTTGTTCCGGTCGATTGCTACGATGCCGATAATGGACATTGAAAGTATCGTCTCTGAAATTCGAGACGGCCGCGATTCGAGATGGCCGCCCATGAAAATCTGTCGCCTTCAAATAGCGACGGGGGCGTCGATCTTGCCGTGCGATTCGTAGCCGACGAGTTTCAGGTTCTCGTAGCGCATGTCGAGCAAGCCGGCCAGCCCGCGCAGGCTCCGGGCGTCGTCTTCGATCTCAAGTCGCGGCAGCGGGAAGGGCGCGCGCGCGAGCAGTTGGCGTACCTGTTCGAGATGATTCAGGTAGATGTGGTAATCGCCGAGCGTGTAGATGAACTCGCCCGGTTCGAGTTCGCACACGTGCGCGAGCATGTGCGTCAGCAGCGCGTAGGAACTGATGTTGAAGGGCACGCCGAGGAAGGCGTCGGCCGAACGCTGGTACAACTGGCAATGCAAAACTTTGCCCGCTTCGACCTTGAACTGGAAGAGCGTGTGACACGGCGGCAGATCGACTTCTTCCGAGACGCGCGGGTCCCAACCCGTGACGATGTGACGGCGCGAGTTCGGTTGCTCACGGATGCCTGCGACGAGCCGCGCGATCTGATCCACGCCGTCGCGCGCCGGGTAGCGACCGCCGAAGGAACGCCAGAGATAACCGTAGACGGGGCCGAGATCGCCGGCCTCGCGCCCGAAGCGGCTCGTGTGTTCCGCGTCCGCCCATTCAGCCCAGATGTCCACGCCGCGCGCGCGCAAAGTGCGCTCGTCGGTGTCGCCGGAGAGAAACCAGAAAAGTTCTTCGGCCACCCAGCGGAAGGGAATTTTCTTGGTGGTGACGATGGGAAAACCTGCGCCGAGGTCGAAGCGCGTTTGATAGCCGAAGTGTGAGAGCGTGCCGACGCCGGTGCGATCCCGGTGTTCGGCGCCGTGTGCGAGAATGGATTTGAGCAGGTCGTGATATTGTTTCATCTCGGCTAAGCTTCGCGCGCGCGGGCGTGAGCATATCATAGAGCGGGCGGGACGAAATAAAACAGATGGCGTTGATGAAAATAACCGAGTATCCGGCGAAGGTGCTGAACGAGATGGGCGACGCGGTCGAAGTTTTCGACGAGCAACTGGCGCGGCTGTGCGAGGACATGTTCGAGACAATGTACGCGGAGGAAGGCGTCGGCCTGGCCGCGCCGCAAGTGGGACTCTCGCTGCGTCTCTTCGTGATGGATTGCGCCGGGATCAAACTCGTGGCGGCCAACCCGGAAATCATCAGCGCGGAGGGCGAACAGGCGGGCGAGGAGGGCTGTCTCTCGGTCGGTAAAGTTCACTCGCCGCTGAAGCGCGCCGAACGCACCACGCTGCGCGCGCAGGACGCGCGGGGCGAGTGGTACGAACGCGAAGCCACCGGCCTCGCCGCGCGCTGCTTCCAACACGAGACCGACCACTGCGACGGCGTCCTCTTCATCCAACGCCTCACGCCGCTCAAGCGCAACATGGTCTTGAAGCGTTTCCAGAAGTTGAAGAAGTGGGAATAGCCGCGCCGTTTCCTGTCCCTGTTGACTTCAACCAGTGAGACGCCTATCGGATGTCGCCCCGAAAGCGTTTATGGCCGCAACTTGCCCGCGCCTTGCATCCCTATTCACGGTCGGGTGCATGCCGTTGTCAGGCGGCTGCGCGCAGGTCACTAATATATTTCGAAATGGTACTGCAACAGGATTGTCTGCGAGACTGGCCTGTTTTCAATTAAGGCCGGATTGAACTTGATCCGGCCGGCTGCCGCGACTGCTTGCTCGGTCAGGCCGTGCGGTAATTTCTTCAAGATGTTCACCACCCGCACCTCGCCCGCCGCTGTTAAGACGACGCGCATTAGTACTATTCCTTTAGTCTTCTTCTTCCTGGCCTTCTCCGGGAAATCCGGCTCGGGCTTGTGGGTGAGCACTGCCTTCTGAGTCACCTCTTTGGCACGATACACGCGCTCGCCGCCCACAAATAACGGTATATTGGTGGATAATACTAATTCTTCGAACTTCTCGGCCGAACGTTTATCCTGAGCCTGCAAAGGGGAGGCAAGCAGTATCAGGCCGACAATCAGGCATAGGCGAAAATGGCTATACAAAGAGTTGTACATTCGTCACTCCCGGATTCAAACATAGCTGCCTCATTACCGTTTGATACGATGGTAAAATCCCTCCCATCCCTGCGGCTCAGGGTACTTTCTCAACACTCTAACCTGCGCCTGGCGCTTCTGCGCGCAGTACAGCGAGGCGAACTTCGATAAATAGTCCTCTCCCAGACCCATCCGCCAACCGATTGAGCCCGACGGGATATTCGGATACTTGACCCAGGGCGGAACCGGGAGACCTGTTTCGTCGAAGGACGGTATCTCAGGATTCGGAAATGGATCGCCTTGCCTGTTATTTCTGTCCATACAAATAGCAATCTAATGCCGGGGACGGCCGGCGCGCATAAACCATCATCAGAATTAAGTTCTCATTGAGAGACTGCCTGATTCGCGCGTCCGGGTCATCTCCTTATAGAGATTCACCCGCTCACAAAAGAAGCGGCATAGCGCTGGAATTGAGTCGCCGCGCACACAACGATGTTGCGGGCAAGTTCTCGATGAGAGCCACGTTAACTCGCCGTTGGCTGGATTGACTTGTTCGGCTGTCCACTGAAAGAATCACCCAGCCTTATTTACCTTCGGGTAAATCGGGTAAATCTGATTCTCTAAATTTTAAGTTTATATCCGTTCCATAGTCTTCAACTTTATTCCCCCGGGTCTCTTTCTGAAAAGTGAAGCCAAATCGAATGGCGTTTCCGTTTTTCAAGACCGCACGCGACACGGCAAAGAGAATTGATGTCTTCGGCAACAAAATAGCGCTTGAGCCAAAATCAAAGCCATAAGGGATTTGCTTGCCATTTTTGTTTTCCAACCCGTGCCAGATGCTAATTTCCCTATCGTTACATAAGCCTAAAATTTTCCTGCCATTCGGGAATTCGTGAAAACATTTTGGATTCGGCAGGTACATGCTTTGAGTCGGTATCTTGATGGGGAGCGGAGAGTCGTTGTGCAGGCGCAGCCAGATTGCATCGGCATCACCGGCAGATTTTTTCGCTTTGCTTTTGCTCGGCTCGCCTGATTCAACCATTCTTTGCTGGCCGGGATCGGTCATCTCACCATAATGCTCGAAAGTGATGTAAACCTGTTTTCCGAACTTCTTTGTATCAATTGCGGCCTGCTTGTCCCGGCGCACTTTCGCTTCATTTAATATGGCTTGTCTTTGCTCTTTCTCTTTGGTCAGGCGTCTCTCCAACTCGCCCGGTTGATAAGGCGGGAGGCGCTGTTTGCTCGAACGCCCGCCAAGCGACCACGATTTTCCCGTCTTAGTGTCTGTGATTTTAATTGCCGCATCTCCATAACTCCCGCCCTCGGCAAACAAACTTCCGTCCCGGCTCAGATCAATTGTTGAACCTGTGCCCGAAAATTCATCAATCTTTCGTGTTTCGCCCGTCGCCAAATCGTAGAAGGTAAATCCGCCATAACCGCTGACGATTATCTTTTTACCGTCCGCGCTGAATTTTGAATAAACCCTGTACGCTTCCGCTTCGAGCTTTTTCCTGACCGTGTTGGTTTGCGTATCCGTTAAGGTAAGTTCCTTTTCGCCGGTGCGCATGGCGGAGATTTTCAAATCAGGTGGGAAAGAAGTTTCCCACTGATAGGTGCGCCGTATTCGGCAGGGCAGAGCGGGCGCGGAAACATTTTGTTTACCCGTTCCCAAATTCCATTCTGAAACACTTCCATCGAGATTTCCTGTCCTCAAGAGTTTTCCATTTTCATCAAACTTCATTGCAATGACGGTGCAGGATTTCCCTTCGAGTTTTTTGATGATTTGCCCGTCGTCAACCCGCAGGATTTTGATTTCATCCTCACTTTCTTCCGGCGAAGCGGCCGAGGCAATTGTTTTCCCGTCAGGACTGAATTCAATCGCCGTGACGCTATCCTGATGTGCGTCGGCACGCCACAGAAATCTCCCCGTTGTCGCGTCCCAAAGCTGGATCGTTCCGTTCCCGCTACTCGAAGCAATTAAATTCCGGTCGGGACTAAAAGCAAAACTTGTCAGAGTGTAATATTCATCGGCTTTTTGAATAAATTCTGTTTTAGACCTCCAAAGCAGACGGCCGCTTTTTACCTCCCACAGACAAAGCCAGCCATCACCCGCCGAGTAAGAGATCAATCGAGTGGCATCGGGGTTGAATTTGACCTCCGACACATCGCGCGTGTGCCCCACAAAATCCCGTGCCGGGGTGAGGCCGGTAGATAATACAAACAGGAAAATCGAAAAAAGTGTTTTCATTGTCCCCTCAATTCGGTGAACAGGCCGAACGACCGGATTAACCGGGCGGGAATCAAACGATCAAGCCTTCAAGTTGCCGGATGAAAGGCAAGCTGATTTCGCTCCGGTTGAATGAGTTGTGATGCCGCGCGAGACGGGTCGGATTCAAGCCGCGATCTGTATTGGGTTAAATTTATCGTGGTCAAACGTCATAGGACTGTTTTTGGCAACGGTAGGGCGAGTAAGTGGCCGCCGTAAACGAAATAAATCTTCTTCTCTTTTTCATCAACCCACATTCCGTTGCTTTCAAATTCCATGTGAGGCCAGCGTGCCAGCGCCTTGAAGGTGAATGATTTTGTGTCGTAAAGCCCGAATTGAGTGTGCCCTCTGAAATCATGCGATGCTACCCAAAAGAGATGTGGTTTGCCGGTCGGTTGTAATGGCTTGCGGTCTTGGGATTGATATAGAAGGGGGTCGAAATTGCCCGACACCCTGTCTAATTTACCCGTGTCGGCATTGAGTAAAAATGTCATAAGCGACATCTCTTTTTGGTGACCCATCCATTTCCGCTGCCTGATAAGAAATTTGTCGTGTTCCTCGATAAAAGCGATCACGGCAAATTCATACGAGAGTTCCACATCGACCAAGAATTCTTCGTTGGTTTGAAGATTTATTCGCACCAACTTTTCCCAGCCGGTTTCCCGATCCTCTTTAGCGGTCACGAGCCAGCGTCCATCGGACGAAACCGTAATATCCGACGTATCGTAATTTCCCTTTCTTATCAGGATCGGCTTTATAGAGTCGTTCACTTTTAGCAAGGCGCAGTCGGTTATGCTCACACACGGATTTAGATACTTGTAACCGTTGACTGTAAATCGCCAGTCGGTGTCGAAGTACGGTATTTCGACGGGTGCGGGGACGTTTTCTCCGAGCCTGCCGTTTTCAAACTTCCGCCAGGAATAATGTGCATGTTCGATTTCGGCGCGTCGTTTTAGACGCCTCAAGCGCTGCCCGTAGTCCTCCGCGCCGGAAGCGGGCATGCTGTTTTCAAAGTATTTCAACGCAGCGTCGTAGTTGCCCTGCCGTTTCGAGGCGTCTTCAACCAGAACGCGAAAATCATTGCCCTGCTTCCATACCGCGCGCGCCGACCAGACATTATCGGCCAACAAAACTTCAAAATTCCCGGCCTTGCCTTGTATGTAATAATGGTTCGTAAAGTTTCCCGATTCACTTAACTCATTATAATAATTTGCAAGTTTGTCCAGCGGCTTCGGCGGCGCGTAACGATGCGCAAATATAGCAACTCTGCGCGCGCCGTTTCTCTCGATGCTGAGAAACTCATATTGCAAACACATGTCTATGCAGACATCACGCAGCGGCGGTTGAGCATCGAGTTTGATTTCGTTCAGCAGCTTTCGCAAAGCCTCCGCTTCTTTGCCGGTCAAATCGCGTTCTCTGTATCGCACATAATCTTCATAATAAGTAAAGACGACTCTGTTTTTATAAACGCGCACGACCTGCCCGAATTCAGGAGCTATAACGAAGCCGTAAATCCCCTGCAAGTCCGAATCCTCATTCATTTCAGCGCAAAGTTTATCTTCCGTTTCGGTCAGGTTTTGGGAGACACCCATCTCCTTAATAAAATCGCCTTTGATGCAATTTGATATTTGCGCCGAAGAATTAGCTGCGAAAAAAAGGAGGAACAGAGTTGGTAAGAGAAACAGCCGCAACATACGGGTCGTTTTGTCGTGACTCATGTGAGATTTCTTATACCGTCGAGGCCGAGAGACCACGCTATTGCGAATCGAGCGCGCTGTTCGCGGTCGGGAGCATGTCGTTGTCGGGCGGCGCGAGGGAGTAGTTACACACTGTTCCCGCCGCTGTCGAAGGAAGCAACCGGCGGGGCATCCCACAGTCTGTATCCGATGAGCACATAGGCCGCCCCACAAAGCGCGACGGCCATTGAGAACGCCGGCAGCGCTATCCCCGCCAGCGAGCCCGCCGCCGCCGGGACTGCGGCCGATGGGAGCCAGCACATCAGCAGGACGCTCGCCACGCCGAAACCCGGCGTGTGCCGCAACGCGAAGCCGAACACCGCCGTGCCGATGTAGAACAGAAGCAGCCCCGCGCAGTAGGTTGTCCAACCGTACCCGCGCAAAGAATCGGGGGCGTAGGCCGATTCGGTGAAGACCCAGAACTCCAGCGCGCTCCCCGCGGCCATTACCGCCAGCCCGGCCGAGGCGAGATGGCTCCCCGTGCGACCCGTGCGGCCGATGCCGTCACGCAGAAGATGTCGCGCGCGCTGAGTCGCGGCCAGCAGGAGCAGGAGAACGGCCGGCGCCGCGCGGTTGTAGATTTCGTAGCGTGTGTAAGCGGCCGAGCCGGGCTCCCCCCAACCGATCCAGTTCATGCCGAAGTACCAGACCCCCCAGGCGACGCCTGAAAGGACGATGAGCACGGGGGTAACCCTCACCGGAGGCGTGTTCAAATTGTCTGTGAATGGTTGCGTCGTCACGCCGGTATCCTAGAGAAGGACTGCGCCTGTTGACAAGCCCCTCAACGCACGGCAACGGGGAACAGCCGTGCCGTTTCCCGTCCCTCTCGACCTCAGCCGCAGAGACGCTTGCCGGATGTCGCCTTGCAAGCGTCTGTCGCCGTAGCTCGCACGCGCCTCGCATCCACACCATAACATCTCGTTGCATGTTGCTCGCGGACGTGAGTAAGATGCGCCGGGTTCAGTAATCGAACCTCTTCACAAACCCCCGCCGGCTCCCGGCGGACACCCAACCCCAAAAGACAATTCGCCCCCGTCAGCTACGCAACCACAGGCTCCGCGCGGCGCATCGCCCTCTTTGTGTCTGCGCCCCGCGGCCTTCAACCCACCGGAGACCTGACAATATGAATCTGAGAATCAAGTTCTTCTGCGGCGCACTGGCGCTCGTGTTCATCGCCCTGTGCTTCAACCACTCTACAATCGCCAACTCGCAGACCACTTTCACGGAAGGCTACGAGGCCGGCGGCAAGACCTCTTACGCCGCCGGCACCGTGCAACTCACTTCCGGCCAGTGGTACATGGACGACGCCCTGACGGGCAATCTCTCCACAGACCGCAAGACCGGCTCTTACTCGGCGCGCATACGCAATGCCGGCGCGGTGCAAATGAATTTCAACAGCGCCGACGCCGGGACGGTGTCCGTCCAACATGCCGTCTTCGGCACCGACGCGGCGAGCAGTTGGGCGCTCTACAAATCAACGAACAACGGCGGCGCGTGGACGCAGGTCGGCGCCGCCGTCACCTCGTCTTCCACGTCGCTCGCCACCGTCACCTTCACGATCAACTCATCGGTGGCCGTGCGGTTCAAGGTGTTGAAACTCTCGGGCGGGACAAACCGCTTGAACATCGACAACATCTCCATTACAAGCTACGCGACGGCCACTCCCACCCCGACGCCGTCGGCCAGCGAGCACCTGACGATGGGCAATCCTTCGAACGCCACGACGGATGCGAACCAGCCCGCGAACTACCTGATGGAGAAGCCGCAGTACGCGCTCTCATATCACCGCAACAACGGGCGCGCCAACTGGGTGAGCTGGCACCTCGACAGCACCTGGATGGGCAGCGCGCCGCGACAGGACGACTTCCGCAGCGACACGACCCTGCCCGCCGGCTGGTATCGGGTGCAGGGCACGGACTACAGCGGCTCCGGGTTCGACCGCGGCCACTACTGCCCTTCGGCCGACCGGACGAGCACGATAGCCGCCAACTCTGCGACCTTCCTGATGACGAACATGATGCCGCAGGCGCCGGACAATAATCAGGGGCCGTGGGCGGATTTGGAGGACTACTCGCGCACGCTCGTCAACGCGGGCAACGAACTGCACACCATCATGGGCGGCGCGGGGCAGGGCGGCACCGGCTCGAACGGCGGCGTGACGATGACCATCGCGGGCGGTTATGTACAGGTTCCGGCGCAGACGTGGAAGGTTATCCTCGTGCAGCCGCAGGGGACGGACGACGTGGCGCGCGTGACAACCTCGACGCGCGTTATCGCCGTGCTCATGCCGAACGCACAGGGCATCAGGTCGAACACGTGGCAGCAATACCGCGTGAGCGTGGACGAGGTGGAGCAACTAACGGGCTACGACTTCTTCTCGAACGTGCCGACGAGCATCCAGGCGGTCATCGAGTCGGTGGTTGACAACCTGTAAAGCGGAGCACGAAGCGGGGCGACATCTGCTCGCACACGCGCGGACAGAAGTCGCCCCGCTTCGTGATAAACACAGAAGGGAGCGAATAATGAAGAATGACGAAGAGATGCAGAGCGAACTGCGCGAACTGACGCGGGGGCTGCTTTTCATGAGCGAGTCGGATTACCCGTTTGAAATCGTCAGGTGGGAAGGAGTCGAAGAGTTGACGCCGGAGCATCTGCGAAGAATCGTAGGGGTCGACCCCGCCTCTCCGCTCGAGGAGCGGACAATCGCGGACTTCTTTCGCGTCGCGGCGGGAGAGCAGGAGTGGAAAGGGGGTGCGGAACTCGCATCGGCCAGGAAGTATCAGTCGTTGATGCGCCTCCTGGAAGACAATCTCAGGGACGTGAGAGCCTACCGTGTGGGCGCTGTCAACATCGGCGTCTACGTCGTCGGCAAAAGCGTAGAAGGGAATTGGCTGGGGGTCTCAACCCGCGTGGTCGAAACGTGATTACACTCGCACGCCGGGGCGGGGCTTGCGCGTCAGGGCAGGGCTTTCGGCGGGAGTCGAAGATAATCGGCCTCTGTACGGGGAAGCCGAAGCGGCGCGACAACGCGCGGCGCGGCCGGAGCATGCGCCCCTGTCACTCGCGCGAATCCTCGTCTCTCTTATGCTCGCGGCGATACTGGCGCACGAATATCCAAACCGCCACCCCGCTGATGAGTAAAAAGAAGAGCATCGCGATGCCGATGACGAACAGTTCCGTGGTTTCCTTTGTCATTCTCTGGTCGCCTCCGCGACGCGCGCGTTACCTCTCATCTACGAACTCAAGGCGGCGGGCTGCTGTTGCGAGAGACAGTGGAGCGTGCCCATGCCCCAGACGAGCGACTCGGCCTGGATCGGGATCACGCGGCGCGCGGGCATGAGGCGTTGCAGGATGTCGGCGGCGCGCGTGTCGTTCGGGTGGCCGAAGACGGGCAGGAGCACGACGTTATTGGCGATGTAGAAGTTCGCGTAAGAAGCTGGCAGGCGGTCTTCGCGCCCGCCGACGAGGCCGGGCATCGGCAGCGTGTGAACTTTGTAAGCCGCGCCGCGCGCGTCGGTCGCGCGCAGGAGCCGCTCGTGGTTGTCGCGGAGCAGTTCGTAATTGGGGTCTGCCGGATCGTCTTCGAGCGCGCAGACGATTGTGTCGGGCGCGACGAAACGCGCGATGTCGTCGATGTGCCCGTCCGTGTCGTCGCCGACGATGCCTTCGCCGAGCCAGAGAACTTTCTCGACGCCCAGATAATCGCGCAGATACCTTTCCACCTCATCGCGTTCGAGGTGCGGGTTGCGGTTCGGGTTGAGCAGGCATTGCTCGGTCGTCAACACGACGCCCGCGCCGTTGACTTCAATCGAGCCGCCTTCCAGCACGATGCCCGGCTCGAAGCGCGGCACGCCGAGCAGGCTCTCCAGTCGCTTCGGGATCGCGTCGTCGCGTTTCAACTCCTCATACTTGTCGCCCCAGGCATTGAAAATCCAATCGTTGTAAGCGAGGTCGCCGCGGTCGTTGAGGAGAAAGTTGGGGCCGTAGTCGCGTATCCAGGAGTCCACGGTCGGGAGGCGATGAAAGCGCACACGCTCGCTCGCCTCGAATTGACAGCGCGCGCGCACGGAGGCTTCCGTCGCTTCGTCGTCCACCAGCAGGTTGACGATCTCGTGCGGCGCGAGCGCGGCCATGATCTCCAGGTAAGTTTCCTCAACCTGCGGCACGCGCTCCGGCCACGTCAACGGGTCTTTCGGCCACGCGAGCCACGTGGCGGCGTGCCGATGCCATTCGGGCGGCATGCGGAAGCCGAGTTCGGCGGGAGTCTGCTGCGGCTGCGGCTGCTGGCTCATCTGTTTCGACTGGCTGCCCGACAATTATGTGACGACTACGCGGAGGCTACTTGCCCGTCGGCGACTCAAGGAAGCGGTAGCCCAAGCCCTGATAAGATTCGATGCGGCGGTCGCGCAAAAACGGCCAGTTCTGCCGCGTGCGTTCGAGCAGGCCGAGATCGCATTCGACGATCAAAATTTCCTCTTCGTCGGCCGAGCCTCGCGCCACGATGCGCCCGAACGGATCGACGACGAACGACTGACCCCAGAACTTCAACTTGCCCTCCGCGCCCACGCGGTTGACGGCCACGACATAGACGCCGTTCGCAATCGCATGGCCGCGCTGAATCGTCTCCCAGGCCTGATGCTGCGCCTCGTTCATCTCCTCGTCTTCGTCCGGCAGCCAGCCGATGGCGGTCGGGTAAAAGAGAATTTGCGAGCCGGAGAGCGCGGTCAAACGCGCGGCTTCGGGAAACCATTGATCCCAGCAGACGAGCGTGCCGATCTTGCCAAACTCCGTGTCGTGGCTATTGAAGCCGAGGTCGCCGGGCGTGAAGTAAAACTTTTCGTAGTAGAGCGGATCATCCGGGATGTGCATCTTGCGATACTTGCCCGCGATCTGCCCGTCGGCATCGATGATCACGGCCGTGTTGTGATAGAGACCCGCCGCGCGCCGCTCGAACAGCGAGGCGACGATGACGATCTTGTGTTTGCGCGCCACCTTCGACAGCGCCTCGGTCGAAGGGCCGGGGATGGTCTCCGCGAGTTTGAAGAGTTCCACGTCCTCGGTCTGGCAGAAATACTGCGAGCGGAAAAGCTCTTGCAAACAGACCACCTGTGCGCCGCGCGCCGCCGCGTCGCCGATGCGCGCAATCGCCTTCTTCATGTTGACCTCCGGCTCGGGCGCGCAGGTCATCTGCACCAGCCCCACCTTGACGCTGTTCGGAGAATTATTTTTCGGCATGCCGCGAAGTATAGCAAAGCCGGCCGCGAAACTTTAATTTCAAACGGCGCCGGCCGAAATTCTTGCGACAAACGGTCGTTAACAGGCGCGATGTTCGGCCGTTGCCGGGCGCGGGTTGCGTCGCCCCTTTGAAACATTCGCGGCTCATGCGTCGTTGAAACTTTCCCGGTTCAAAAGTATCTTAAGACCGAAATTCTGAACGTCGCCGGGCGAGACGAATCCGGCAAACCGCCCCGAAGGAGGCAACACTATGTCGAAACGCGGCATACCTTTCATCGCGCTCGGAACAGCCTTTCTGGGGATCGGCCTCGCCGGCCGGCGGACGTTTCTCTACGTCGGCATCGTCTTCCTCGCCGTCGGGCTGGCCTTCCTGCTCAAACGCACGCGCCGCTGAGCATCGACAGCGCGTCCCCTATCATTCCGTAGTCCCGCGCGTGCGCGTATCACCCGCGACTCACACGCATCGCCCGAGCGATATTTCGCGCGACGGCGAACGCTCGAAGGAAATTGCTTATGGTATCCGAGATGAAAAAAGCCAAGCCCGACATCCGACTGATCACACGGCTCGTCCCGGCGGACGGCAACCTCGTGCAGGGGCAGTCGGAGCTGGCGATTGACCCGAACCTCGCGCGCGCGGCGGGCGAAATGATCGCCGCGAGCCAGAACCATTACAGCCCGGCGGAGGGGGCGCGCGCGTTGCGCCGCGTCGTGGCGGACAAGATCAGGAACTTCAACGGCATCGAGGTCGATCCCGACGCCGACCCGCTCGAACTGCTCATCACGCCCGGCGCGACCGGCGGCCTCGTCGCAATCGCCGACGCTTATCTCAAAGGCTCGGCCGCCCTCGTCTTCGAGCCTTACTACCCCTATCACCGCCGCATCATCGAAGAACTCGGCGGCCGCGCGGAGGTCTTCGCCCTGACGGGTGAGACACTGGAATTCGACCGCGAAGAGTTGCGCGCGCGCTGCCGCGAGTTGAAGTCGCGGCGCGAGTTTCCGCTGCGCGCCGTCATCGTCTGCACGCCCGTCAACCCGACGGGCAAAGTCTTCACGCGCGATGAACTGACGGCGATTGCGGAAGTCTGCCGCGAGTTCGATCTGCTCTGCATCTCCGACGAAGTTTACGAGCACTACGTCGCGGGCGCACAGCCGCACCTCTCCATCGCCGCGCTCGCAGGGATGCGCGAGCGCACCCTGACGGTCAACTCGTTCTCGAAATCCTGGAACATCTCCGGCTGGCGGCTCGGCTACGTCTACGGCGACGGCAAACTCGTCGCGCCGCTCAACAACGCCAACAACGTCTTCTACGTCTGCTCGCCGACGCCGCTGCAAAAAGCCCTCGCCGAAGTGTTGATGACCGACGCGGATTACTACGCGCGGCTCGGCGCGCGCTTCGCGGGCAAGCGCGCGCGCGCCGTGAGCGTGCTGGAGGAGTTGGGCTTTCGCATCTACGATTCAGGTTCGATCTTCTACGTATGGGCGCGCATCCCCGAACAGTACCCGGACGCGATGCGGCTCAACGAGCAGTTGATCGCGCAGGCAGGCGTCGCGGCCGTCCCCGGCAGCGCCTTCACCGACAGCGACGCCTGGGACAACTACATGCGCCTCTGCATCGCGCGCGAAGACCACATCCTCGACGCCGCGCTCGGCAAACTGCACGGCGCGCTCACGCGCGGGCTGAACGACTAGACGACGCCGCCACGAACGCGCCAGTGAACGCTCGTAGTAGTAGCAATGACGAACGCAAAAGCAATGACGAACGCGAATGAAGGGAGACCGGGCGCGAGGCAGGGGAAGAACTGGCGCATCCTCATCTTCCTGCCGTGGCTCGCGCTGCCGCTCATGCTCGGCTGCTACGCCCTGCTGTGGTCGCGCCTGCCCGCCGAGCTCGCCGTCCAGTTCGATTCGTCCGGCGCGGTCACGAACTCGCCCGGCCGCACGGCGTCGCTCCTGCTCGATTCGGCCATCCTGTTATTCGTCCTCGGATGTTTCACCTTGAAGCTGTGGGACGCGAGCCGCCCCGCCGCGCGGGCGAAGGTGATCACTTACTACTTCGCGGTCATCTCCATCACGGCTGTCTTTCTGGCAATCCTGAAATTCAACTTGTGAAGCGCGGCGCGGCAAACGGCGTGACCCGGCCGCTGCCGCGCGCGTGATATTCCGACGCCGCCGCGCGCATGGCCGGTGAAGCCCGAAGGGCGCGCCCGCCCCGCGCCGGGTGGCGTAAACTTCGCGGGTCTTCTATCGTAGGGAATGAATGCTGCAAGGGGGAAAAGATTCGATGCGCAAATTAGAAGAGTTGCAATTTGACAATACCTACGCGCGGCTGCCCGCCGCTTTCTATTCCAGGGTTAGCCCCACGCCGCTCGCCGCTCCCTATCTCGTCAGTTTCAACCCGGCCGCCGCCGAGTTGATCGAACTCGACCCGCGCGAGGCCGCGCGTCCCGATTTCGCCGAATACTTCGGCGGCCGCAGCACCCTGCCCGGCGCGCAACCGCTCGCGATGTTGTACGCGGGTCACCAGTTCGGCAGCTACGTGCCGCAACTCGGCGACGGGCGCGCGATCCTCCTCGGCGAAGTGCGCGGCGCGCGCGGCGCAAAGTGGGATTTGCATTTGAAGGGCGCGGGGCCGACCGCCTACTCGCGCGGTTTCGACGGGCGTGCCGTCCTGCGCTCGACCATCCGCGAATACCTGTGCGGCGAGGCCATGCACGCGCTCGGCATCCCCACGAGCCGCGCGCTCTGCATCGTCGGGAGCGACCACCCGGTCAGGCGCGAGCGCATAGAGACGGCCGCCGCGCTCGTGCGCATGAGCGAGAGCCACGTGCGCTTCGGCACGTTTGAAGTCTTCTACTATCGCCGGCAGCCCGAACGCATACGCGAGCTGGCGGACTACGTGATCGCCAACAACTTTCCCGAACTCGCCGGGGCGGAAGACCGCTACCGGCAATTTCTGCTGGAGGTGGCGCGACGCACGGCGCGGCTCATCGCGAAGTGGCAGGCGGTCGGCTTCGCGCACGGCGTGATGAACACGGACAACATGTCCATCCTCGGCGTCGCGCTCGACTACGGCCCCTTCGGCTTCCTCGACGATTATCAAGCCGGGTTCATCTGTAACCACTCGGATCACTCCGGCCGCTACGCCTTCGACCAGCAGCCCGCCGTCGGCCTCTGGAACGTCAGCCGTCTCGCGCAGGCGCTCGTCAATCTGATTACGGTGGAGGAGGCGACGGCCGCGCTCGAAGTCTACCAGCCAGCCTTCGCCGCGCACTACGGCGAACTGATGCGCGCCAAACTGGGCTTGAACACGGAAGCGGACACGGACGCCGGGTTGCTGCTCGACCTGCTCGAAATGCTCGAAGCGAACGGCGTGGACTACACGAACTTCTTCCGCCGTCTCGGCAACTTCCAGACGACGGGCGACGCGCCGAGCCATGAGCAATTGCGCGACATGTTCGTCGAGCCGGCCGCCTTCGATGCGTGGGCGGCGCGTTACCGCGCGCGCCTGCTCGCCGAGGCGAGCGCAGACGCCGAGCGCAAGCGGCGCATGGATGAGGTTAATCCGAAGTACGTCCTGCGCAACTACCTGGCGCAAAACGCCATCGACGCAGCCACCGGGCGGCGCGACTACGCCGAGATCGAGCGGCTCCGCGAAGTGCTCGGCGCGCCCTACGCGGAGCACCCCGGAAGGGAAGGCTACGCCGAGTCGCCGCCGGACTGGGGCAAACGCCTCGCTGTCAGTTGCTCCTCCTAGACGCGCGCTGCACGCTCGCGCGTGCGTGTGTGGATGAACGCGCGTTCGTCCGACGCGCGTTCATCCACGCACGTTCCCGCACGTCTCGGACGCCGGATAGACGGCGCACGAAACGGTCGGCCGCGCGCCGTTTTCGTGCAGGATTAACCCCCGCCCGCGCCCTCCCAATCCAACTATTTCAACACTTACGCTTCAACCATACGCGGCACGCCGCTTGTAATTAAATGCGTGCGGCCGCGCATGAATAGTGTCTATCGAGGCCGCACATCGAACAGTGGATTTCAAGTGCGACGAGGAGTGAGGATGAAAGCGATGATGAAAAGGAATGCGTTGGTGAATCCGGCGGCGGGGCGCGTGTGGCTCGTGATGCTGTCGCTCCTGTTTGTGGCGATGTTCGCGACGGGCGCGGCGGCGCAGTCGAGGCGCGGGACGGAACGGATCGGCAACGATCTCGTCAACATGCGACTGAACGAGATCACGCTCGAAGCCATCAACTTCCGCGATCAGACGGCGCGGCTCAATCTCGGTCTGGATATTTCCACGCCCATCCCCGTCAGCCTCAAAGATTTCGACTACCGGCTGAGTCTCTTCAACCAGGACGTGATCGAGGGCAACTACGGCGGCTCGATGAAACTCGGCGGGCGGCGCGGCGGGCAGTTCAACCTGCCGGTCACGGTGAACCTGCGCTCGATCCCGAACGTCGTCTGGTCGGCCTTCAGCAATCGCGGGCAGGTGCAGTATGAACTCGACACCGGCTTCACGCTCCCGCTCTACCTCTTCGAGCGTCGCTTCGACAAGAGTTTTTCCGGCGAAGTCCCGCTGCGCTCCCTTGTGGATGCCGCCTCGATCCTGCGCGCGCAACGTGGCGGCACGAACGGCGGGCGCACGACGGGCGGTAACGACAGCCCGCGCTGGGGCGACATCATCCCGCGCTGGTAAGGGCGCGCACACGCCCTTCAAGCGGCACGACACTTAAACGGCACACGCCGCACGCGCTTCCGTAGAAAGCGCGTGCGGCGTGTGCCTTTGCATTTCGGTCGCGAGGCTCGTAGAGTTCGGGCAGATTCCACCGGAGACATCCACGGGCGAAACGGCGCGCGTATTTTCATGGAATAAAGACGTACAGAAGCGGCATTTAGTTCATTGAGTCGTCTTGACGGGGAGTAGGCGGAAATGTTGATTAAGAAGCCCGATGACATCAAGAGCAGTGAGATCACGGACAAGAAGTTGTACCTGACGCGGCGTAACTTCATGCGCGGCGTCGCGCTCGCCGCGACGACCGTCTCCACGGGTCTCGTCTATCGACAGTTCGGCGTGCCCGCGCCGCCGCCCGTGAAGGGCGAAAAGATCGAGAACATCCAGACGGCCGGGCAGGCGTTGAGCGTGCCCGCGCCGCCGCCCGGCGAGGCGCGCACCGCCTACGAAGAGATCACGACCTACAATAACTTCTACGAGTTTTCGACCGGCAAATCGGAGGTTGCGGAGAAGGCGCGCGGATTCGTGACGCGCCCGTGGGCGGTGGCGGTCGAAGGGCTGGTGGGGAAGCCGCGCGTCTTCGACCTCGACGATTTGTTGAAGATCGCGCCGCTCGAAGAGCGCGTCTACCGGATGCGTTGCGTGGAACGCTGGTCGATGGTTATCCCGTGGGTGGGTTTCCCGCTGGCGAAGCTGCTGGCGCAGGTCGAACCGCTCGGCGCGGCGAAGTACGTCGCCTTCCAGACGCTCCTCGACCCGAAGCGGATGCCCAATCAACGCAGCCGCGTGCTGAAATGGCCTTACGTCGAGGGCTTGCGGCTGGACGAAGCCATGCACCCGTTGACCATTCTCGCCAGCGGTCTCTACGGCGAGACGCTGCCGCCGCAAAACGGCGCGCCGCTGCGACTGGTCGTGCCCTGGAAGTACGGCTATAAGAGCATCAAGTCAATCGTCAAAATCACGCTCACGGACACACGGCCGCCGACGACCTGGAACATCTCCGCGCCCAATGAGTACGGGTTCTACTCGAACGTCAATCCGAGGGTACACCACCCGCGCTGGAGCCAGGCGACGGAGCGGCGCATCGGCGAGTTTTCACAGCGCGACACGCTGCCCTTCAACGGCTACGCCGACGAGGTGGCGCAGCTTTACGCGGGAATGGATTTGCGGGTCAACCACTGAAAGCGGAGAGAATGGTACTGAAAGCGGAGAGAATGGATGTTTTCGCCCGATATTAAATTCACGCGGTTCGTCCTGTTCGTGAACGGCCTCGTGCCCGCCGCGCTGCTCGCGTGGGACGCCTATCAACGCAAACTCGGCGCGAACCCTATCGAATTCGCGACGCGCGCCACGGGCGTCCTCGCGCTCGTCTTCCTCTTCGTCACGCTCGCCGTCACCCCTTTGCGCAAACTGACGGGCGCAAACTGGGTCGTCAAGCTGCGCCGCCAGGTCGGCCTCTATGCGTTCTTTTATGCCTGCCTGCACCTGCTGACTTATGTCTGGTTCGACAAGTTTTTCGGCGCGCGCGAGATCGCCGCGGACGTGTGGGCGCGACCGTTCATCACCATCGGCATGGCGAGTTTCCTCCTGCTCGTGCCGCTCGCCGCGACTTCGACGCAGGGCATGATCAAAAGGCTCGGCGGCAAGCGCTGGGCGAAACTGCACAAGCTGACTTACGTCGCGGCCGCCGGCGGCGTCATACATTTCTATATGGGCGTCAAGGCCGACACGACGATCCCAATCCTCTTCGCCGTCGCGCTCGCACTGCTGCTCGGCTATCGCTGGGTGCGCTCGCGCATGGACGCGACGCCCCGCAGCGGGACGCTCGGCATCCAGACCCCGCCGCGCTAAATTCCACGAAGCACGAAATCCAGCACAATCGGGTCGTGATCGGACAGCACGACGCCCCCGTCGCGCAACCCGTCGATCACCGCAGGGCGCGTGCCCGCCGCCGGCGCGATCTCTTTGCCCGCGAACCAGTCGAGCTTGAGCGAGCAGCGGCCTTCGTGTTTCTTGAGCGCCCAGTTGATAAAGGGGAAGCACCACTGCGGAATCCAGTCGCCCATGTTCGTGTTCACCGCCGCGTCGCCCACGTCGTAGTGCAGCGTGCAGACGCCGAGCGCGTTCAATTCGCGGTAGGCGTAGCCGCGCCGCTCCAACTCGCGGAACAATTCGCGCTCGAACCAGCGCTCCGGGTACGGGTAGTGATTCCTGACGACGTTGCCGACGCCCATCGCCACGCGGCGCGCGTAGCCGAGGATGGAATAGACTGCGCGGCGCGAGTTGTAAGTTGAAGTGTTCCAGTCGCCGCCGATGAGCGTGGGCAGGCGCGGCGTGAGGTCTTCGAGATGATCGAGGACGAGGCGCATCTGCCGGTGGCGATGTCGCTGCGTGGAGTGCGCGTCGAGGTGCAGGCTGACGGCGCGAAACTCGCCCGCCGGGTGCGCGATGTCGGCGACGACGGCGCGCTGCTGCCCCAGACGCTTCTCCTTGCCCGCCATCTTGTCCTTGCCGTTCGGCAGGCTGAGCGAGTGCGCGCGCCGCAGCGGGTAGCGCGACAGGAGCGCGTTGCCGTGCAGCCCGCGCTCGTTCTCGCCCTCCACGTCGGCCTCCACGCCGCTCCCCTTGTTCAGCGCGAGATAGCAAGAGGCGAAGGCATAGTTCATTTTCAGCGAACGCGCGATCTCGCGCGCCACGTCGGCGTTCGACGTGCGCGCCATGCCGTAGTCCAACTCCGTCAGGAGCAGCACGTCGCTCGCGCAGAGGACGGGATGACTTTTCAGCGCGCGGATGATGCCGGGGAGTTGTTTGCCGCGCTCGATGTTCCAGGCCGTCGCGCGCACGGTGTTTGCGCCGCCGGAATCGGAGCGCGCTCCCGCGTCCGCGAAATCCTCCTGCACGAGGTGGCCGAGCACGCGCTCGATTTCGGGACGAAGCTCCTGGTAGAGCGGCGAGGCCGCGAGCGTTCTGGTGGAATCGAATGCGGCGAGCGCGGGGAAGTGCGGCGTCAATTCATGGTCGAGAGGCGAAGCCGCTCTGATTTCCGGTTCGATGGTGTGACTCAAAGCGCGGAGATGTTACAGGCGCGGGCGCGCTTTGATCAACCGCGCAAACGCACAACTCCGCGCCCACGCGCACAACTCCGCGCCGACGCATGCAATTCCGCGTTAACGCATGCAACTCCGCGTTAACGCATGCAACTCCGCAGGCGCTCTCGGCCTCATGCAGACGCGCCGAACTCCGCGCACTCACTTTCAAATTCACGCACTCACTTTCAACTCCGTGCGACGCGCCGCCACACGTTCGCTTCGCCCTCCGCGCGGATGAGCGCGGCCACGGCGCGGAAGGCTTCGGCGTAGAGCGCGCGCATCTCTGTGGCGGACGCGGGCGCGGCCAACCTGCGCTCCAACTCTTCGAGCGAGAGTTTCTGCTTCGCGGCGTGACGCGCGAGCGCGCGTCCCTCTCCGGCAACGTGCGCGGCCAGCCCTTCGGAGAGCCAGAGCGGGGCGCGCGAACGCGAGAGCGCGTTGATGACGGCGTGCGTGTATTCGTGCCGGAGCGTGGGCGCGAGCAGGCCGCGCCGCGCGAGCGTCGAGAGAGGTTGCAGTTCGATGCGGCGGCCGCGCGTGACGGCGGCGACCCACGCGGGCTGCCCCGTCGCGCCCGTGAAGTCGCCCGTCGTCTCGTGGACGAAAACTTCCACGACGCCGAGCGCGGGGTAAGCGACTCCCGCCCCGGCCAGGCGCGAGCGTACGTCCGCGCGCGCGGCTTCGAGTACGGCGAGCGCGCCTTCCACTTCGCGCCGCGAAGCGGACGCCCCGCGCGCCGCATAACTCACGCGAAAATTCTCACTCGATAAATTGAGACGCGCCTGCGCCGGCGACGCCGCCGCGACGCGAGCGTGCGCGAACCTCCCCTGAACGTCGCGGGCGTTAGTGAAACTCGCCTGAGCGTCGCGGGCGCGTGTGAAACTTGCCCGGATGACACGAGGCCGGGCGAAGCTTGCTCGAACATCGCTTGCCCGAGCTTTGCTTACTCGAACATCGCCTGCGCGAGCGTTGCTTACTCGAACATCGCTTGTACGAGCGTTGCTTGCTCGAACATCCCTTGCCTGAACGCTGTTTGCGCGAACATTACTTGTCTGAACGTTGCCTGCTCGCACATCACTTGCCGCGTTGCTTACCCGAACACTACTTGCCTGAACGTTGCCTGCTCGAACGCTGCTCGCCTGTGTGATATGAGCGCGCGCCGTCGGAGCAAATCGCGCGGCGGCATGTTCGATGGCGGCATTCTCATGCAACTGCGTGCGTGCGCGGCGTGCCTGTGTGCGGGCGCGCGGCGCGGTCTGCGTCTCAGTTCTCCGCGACGTTTGTCCGGCCGCGCCGACGGTTGTGCCGGGGAAGTAGTGTGCGAGTATCTGCCGGTAGGACGCGCCGCGCGCGGCCAAAACGTGCGCGCCCGATTGACAGAGGCCGAGGCCGTGGCCGAAACCGCTTCCGCGAAAGACGAATTTGTCGCCCGCGCGCATCACCTCGAAACGCGAACTCTTGAGCACGCTCCAGCCGAGCGCGCGCCCGACGACGATCTTGAAATCCCACCCGCGCACCACGACGCGGCGGCGGTCGCCCGCAATCGCCAGTTGCTCGACGCGCCCCGTGGCGTCGCGCCGGACGATTGACAATGCTTCGACGCGCGCGCCCACGTCCGTGCGCGCATCTTCGCGTAAAGCTTTGGCGAGACGCGCGGCGGGGATGCTGTCCGTCCAGCGGCGTTGGGGCATGGCGGCGCAGTAATCGTCGCGCACGCCGCGCAGGTAAGGCTCGACGGCGCGTGTGCCCCAGAGCGTCTGGAGGTTGGCCGTCTGCCCGCCGCAGGAGGCGGAGAAGTAAACGTCGGCGGCGAGCGAGCCGCGCGCGTTGCGCAAGACCTCGCCGCCGGTGTCGGCGACGGCGCGGCGAACGAAGTCGTGAAAATCGGGGCGCGCGTTCTCCGCCGTGACCTGTAGGAAACGCTGGCAGTGTGTGGTGTTGCAGAGGTCGTAACCGTCGCGCGCGTGGCGGCGCAGATTCGAGAGCGTGTAGGTGCGACTGACGACCGCCTGCGCCTTCAACGCCGCGAACTCGTCTTCGACGCTCGACTCGGCCGCCAGCACGCCGAACAGGTATTCGTCGAGCGGGAGCGCGAGCGTCAACTCCTCGCGCGCGAGCCGTACGCGGACAAGCGGCGCGCCGTTCGCGTTGCGCGCCGCGCCGTTCGCGTTGCGGGGCGCGCTGTTGAAGTCGCCCGCTTCGCCATTTGCAGCCGCGTCAACGCCGCGCGTGGGAAAGGCGGGCGTGTCGTGCGCCGTCAGGCGCGCGTGTTCGGCGAAGACTGCGCGCGCGACCGACGCGCTCTCTTTGCCCTGACCGCGTTTGAGGAAGACGAGAACGACCAGTTTAACTTCGCCGGGGGCGGGCGCGTCCGCCCGCGAAGTGGGAGACATTTCGCCCGCGCGCTGCATTGCGCGTTCGGAAGCGAGACCGATGAACCAGCCGTGCGTGTGGAAATTGTCGGAGGCGTCCGTGGCCGTGCCCGTCTTGCCGAAGACGTGCGTGGGGAGCGAGTCGAGATCGGCCGGCGCGGCCGTGCCGTATCTGACCGCGCCGCGCAAGCCCGAGAGCAGGAGCGCGCGCTCGGCGGGCGTGATGTCGAGGCGCGCGATCTCCTCGGGGCGGAAGTTTTCGGGCGCGGCCGCGCGCGCGCGGTAGAGGCGGCCGCCGTTGAACAGCGCGGCGTAGGCGGCCACGAGTTGCAGGTGCGTCACGAGCAGTTCGTCGCCCTCGCCGAGCGCGGTTTTGACTTGCCAATGGCCGCGCGGCAGACGCGGCGTCGCAGGTTCAGCAGTCGCCGCGGTCTTCGCAGCCCTCGCCGTCGTCGCGTTATCAAGCGGCGCGCGCGCGCGCCCGTTCGTCAGGGATGGCGCGTTTGTCACAGCCCGCGCCGTCGTCGTAGCCCGTGCCGGCACGGACTCCGCCGCCGCCGTCCGCGCCATTGTCGCCGTCCGCGCCATTGTCGCCGCCTGTGTTGCCGTCGCGTGCGCGCCGAACCCGTAGGCTGTGAGCGTGTGTGTGAACGCTTCGGGCGGGAGTCGTTCGGCGAGGCGTGCGAAGTAGTAGTTGCAGGAATGCGCGAGGGCTTGCGCGGGGCTGAAGGGCGGAATGTAGACGGGATGCGAGCAGGTGAAATCCGCGCCGTGGCGCGTGTAATGCTTGCGGCAGGAGAGACGCGCGTCGGCGTCGATAAGGCGCGCGCGCCAGGCCGCGAGCAGCGTGAAAGGTTTGATCGCGGAGCCGGGCGGGTGTGCCGCCGCCGCTTCCGCCGTGCGTGAATTGACGGCGGCGCGCACGCGCCCCGTCTGCGCGTCTGCAACGATGATCGAGCCTTCGCGCGAGCCGAGCGCGGCGGTCGCGGCGCGCAGCAAGGCCGCGTCCAACTCGCTCTCGCTCACACGCGGCGCGCGCTCCGGTTCGACTCTCGCCTCGTCGGGCCGGGGCGTCGCCCACGCTCCGAAGAGTGTGAGGCAGACGCAGACGTGCGTCAGCCCACGACAGCGGCGCGCGCCACCGTTGCGTGTGGGGAAGAGAAGTTCTTTAAATGCGGCGAGCACGACTTTCATGCAAGGCAGGGCTTCAACTCGTGGCCGCCGGAGCCATGGCGGCATGGGGATGCGGTTCGTCGAGGGCAGGTTCGGCGGTCGCGGTCTGTTGGCCGGCGTCGGCGTCGGCGAGCGCGGTCAGGGTCATCACCCAGCCGAACAGCATGAGCGAGAGGGCGAGGAAGATGCGCGCGCCGAAGATCGTCAGTTCGAGCGTGTTGTTGGAGACGGGCGTGCGCTTCGTGATCAGGAAATAGGGGATGAGCGCGAAGACGATCATGCCGACGCCGTAGGCGAAGACGCTGCGCGCGGAGAAGGCGCGCCCGAGGTGGCGGTGGATGCGCGCGAAGGCCGCCAGCAGTCCGTCGCGCGCGACGGCGAGCCAGAGATGGATCGCGGCGAGCGGAAGGACGAGGCCGAGCACGAAGAGGCGCAACGCCGAGACGAACAGGAACTTCCAGCGCACGGGCGGCTTCGGGCGCGACGCCTCAGCCGCCGACGCGGACTCGCCCTCGTCGGCCTGTGCGCTGCTCCGCGCGTATTCGATGCGGGCGCGTTCCTCGGGCGACAACTGCACGCGCTGTTCGAGCTTGTCGAGGAGATAGATGGAGAGCACGGCCAGCAGGATGAAGGGGATGCTTGCCACGAGCACCTTCAGGAAACTTCGCGCCGTGTGGCGTGCAAGAGCGCGCGCGCCCCTGTGGCCGACGGCGTAGCCCGCGCCCGCCGCCTGCACGGCGAAAAAGAGCAGCGGCGCGAGGAGGAAGCTCGCGCCCGTGACAAACAACTGCCAGAGGGTCGCTACGCGCGTCGTGATGAAGAAAAAGATCGAGGCGATGAGCGCGACGTAGAGCGCGGAGAGCACGGCGAGCGCGCGGGGCGAGCGCACGAGTTCGCGCGCGGCGGCGAAGATGGAGGCGAGTACGTTCTTGGTCATGTCGTTACCTTGAAGTCAGTCGGTTCACTGCCTGTCGAGAGCCGGTTCACTGCCGGTCGAGAATGGTCAACTTGCCGCTCGCCGTGTTCGACTGCACGGCCGGCTGGTACATCAACTCGACGCGCGCCGGGGCGATGCGGAAGTCGCCCGGCTCCTGCACGCGCAGGGCGTATTGGAAGACTGCGCGCCCGTCGAAGAAGTTGAGGAAGAAGGCCGTGCGCTGGTCGCGAAACTCGCGCGCGCTGTACCAGTCAGTCCACTTTCCGTCCGTGTAGTTGAGGTCGAGTCCGCCGACGTTCTCAACCTGTTCCGCGCCCGCCGGGATCGGGTCTTCGATGAGCAGGTAGGGCGCGGGCGTGCCTTCGATGACGAGGCGCGAGACGATCTGATCGCCTGAACGCAACTCGCCCGCGAGCGGCTCGGTCTTCCACTTCAAATTCCCGCCCCCGTCGTCATCCACGCGCAGGCGCAAATATTCGCGCGTGATCTTCAAGCCCCCCGTGCTTTGCGGCGCGGTCTGCTCGTCGTTCGTCGCGTATTCGAGCGCGGCCGTCGCGTAGAGCACGCCTGCGCCGCGTTTGACGAAGCGCACCTGCGTCGAGCCTCCGACCTGTTCGTTTTTGCGTGTGACGACGAAAGATTTCGCGCGCGCCGCGTCCGCCGCCGTCACCTGCCCGGCTGCGACCTGCTCGTTGTTGATGTAGACCTCAAGCGCGTAATCGGGCGAGAGCTCCTTGCTCACCTTGAGATAATCCGTCAGGCCGAAGATGACGAAAGCGGTTTGGCGTGTGGAGACCCAGTAGCGGTCGCCGCGCCTGCGGCTCGCGACCGTCCAGCGCACGGCCTTCGGCAGGATGCCGCTCTCAGGCGCGATCTGCGCGAGGGCTTTGATCGAGAGCGCGGTCGCTTCGATGCTGATGTCCTCTTCGTAGCTCCCAATCTTGCGGCGCGATTGCCAGTGGGCGTCGAAGTCGCTCTGCGCGGCGGAGCGTTCGATCTCGGAGGCGACCTGGCGGGCGCGCGCGTCGCCGCGCCCTTTCAGCGTGAGCGCGAGCAGCGCGCGTGCGTAGGGTTGCAGCCGCCCGCGGTTGGTGAATAAATCCTCGACGTAGCGCGGGTTGACGCCGCCGCTCGCGTTCAGCGCATAGACCATGTAGGCGCGCGTCTCGATATTGATTTCCGCGCCGTCGTCGTTCCTGCCGGCGTCGAGGAGGCCGGACAGCTTGCCGCGTCCGCGCTCCACGCGCGCATCGTCCGTTTGATAACCGGCGCGTGAGGCCATCGTCAGGCCGTCAACGACGTAGGCCGTCATCCAGGGGTCGGTCGGGTCGTCCTTCCACCAGCCCCAGCCGCCGTCGTCGTGCTGGAAATTGTAGAGACGCGTCAGCCCTTTCTTCACCTTCCGGTTGATGTCGTTCGTGTCGCGGATGGAAGCCTGCTCCACGTCTCTGAGCGTGTTGGCGACGACGACCGTGGGGAGAAACTGCGACATCGTTTGTTCGACGCAGCCGTAAGGGAAGCCCGTCAGGTAATCGAGCGCGCCGAAGAGGGTGGAGGCGACGGAGGGCGCGGCCTCGATGCGCAGCGTGCGCGCGCGCGGGTCGGCGTTCGGCGGCAGGTTGATCGTGACGGTGCGCTCCGCATCATTGTCGCCGGAGAGCGTGGCGGCCTCGCCCGTCGTCTGCTTCAGTCCGCGCGGGACGATGGGAATCCGTAATTCGACGGCATCCGAGTCCGTGTCGGTCAGGGCTTTGACGAGCAGCGTCAGGTCGCCCGTCTGCGGCGCGCTGACGCGCCAGTTGATGCGGTGCTCGCCGTTCTTCGGGATGGTGACGGTTTGCGCGGGCGGGTCGAGCAGTCGCGCGCCGGTCACGCCCAGGGAAATCTGCGTCGTCTTGTCGGCATTGAGGTAGTTGTGCGCGATGCCGGAGAGCGTGACCGTGTCGCCCGAGGTGAGGAAGCGCGGCGTGGCGAGACGGACGATGACGTCCTTGCGCTCGACGATCTTCGTCGTCGCGGAGCCGACGCGCGTGTCGGCCGTGACGGCGCGGGCGGTCGCGCGCCACGTCGTCAGGTTGTCGGGCAGTTCGACTTTTACGTTGGCCTTGCCGTCCGCGCCCGTCACGATGGAGGGTTGCCAGTAGGCCGTGTCTTTGAATATTTTGCGGATGAGCGGCTGGACGAAATCGCCCTCGTTTTTGAGGTCTGCGAGTTGCTGCGCGCGTTTGTTGGCGGCGAGCTGGATGGCCTTCTTGCCCGCGTAGCCGGTGAAATGGTAATTGACGGCGAAGGTGGTGTTCACCTCGTTGTAGCGTTGCGCGTAAAACTGCTTGCGGATGTCGCCGACGGTCTCCTGCATGATGCTGTAGATGGCCTCGTCCACGACGCCGAAACTGACTTCCGCGCCCGCCGCCGGGCTGCCGTCCGCGTTCCGCGCGGAGATCGTGTAGGACGCCGTTTCGCGCGGCTTGAACTCGCGCTTGTTCGGGACGATCTCGACTTTCAAGAGGCGGTCGCGCGGCGGCACGACCAGCGAAGCGGAGGCCGAATACATCTCGCTGTTTTTGACGTAGGACACGTCGAGGAAGAAGTTCGGGGCGTGGCGCGCTTCGATGGGCACGTCGATGACGACGGCGCGCCCCGTCGCGCTGATCTGGCGCACCGTCATCACGCTCAGGAGTTCGGTCGTGACGAGGAGGTGCGCCTTGTCCGTCGGCAGGAGGGCGAGGACGTGCGCCGTCTCGCCCGCCTTGTAGGATTTCTTGTCAGGGATGAGTTTGACCGTCTCGCTCTCCTGGTAAGAATAGTCGGCGAATCGCTGCTCGCGGTCGGCCACCCAGAGCGAGCCGCCCATGGACGTGACGGGCTTGCCGTTCTCCTGGATCGTCGTCTTGATTTGGATGTTGCCCGGCCGCTCGACGCGGTAGTCGAACGTGGCCTCGCCCCGCGCGTTCGTCTGCACGTTCGCCGTGGAGAGTTCGCGCTCGTTCAGCTTGTACTCGAAATACTTGTAGCCGTAATCGTTCTTCTCGATCTTCTCCCAGGTGTTCTCGACGAAGGTGAGCGTTACGTTCGCCGCTATCTCGCGGCCTTCGTAATCGCGCGTGCGGACGAGAATTTTCGCCGTGTCGCCCTGATAATAGACGTAGCGATCCGTCGACGCGTCGGCGACCGTGTTCCCTCGCGTGCCGACGAACTGCGCGCTCGACTGCATCATGCGGCGCGAGGCGTCCGTCACCTGCGCTTCGAGGCGATAGGTGTAGTCCCAACGCTCTTTCGCCGAGGGCTGCGGGACGGTGAAGTTGATCTGAAAATTACCCTGCGCGTCGAGTTTGCCCTCGCCCTCTTTGACCATCGAGTCGGCGTAATCGCCGCCCTCTTCGTAGCCGCCCGTTTCGTCTTCCGCCTGCACGCCGAAGTCGTCAACGGGGTCGCCTTCCGGGTCTGCGAAGTCGTGGTAGTAACGCGAGCGATAGACGTAATACTTCACGTCGGCGCGCGCGACGGGTGAGCCGAAGAAGTAGCGCGCCGAGACGTTGAACCTGACCTCGGAGCCGGTGGGCGCGAAGCGTTGCGGCGCGGCGACGGCCACCTTGAATTCGGGCTTCTTGTATTCCTGCACGTCGAAATAACCGGAGGCCGTGCCGCCCTCGGCCGTCTGTGCATTAATGTTGTAAGTGCCGAGCGGCGCGTCTTCGGGAATGTCCAGTTCGCCGTTGAACGTGCCGCGCGAGGAGAGCGTCAACTCGCGCTCGAACAGCTTTCCGCCGCTCGTGTCTTCGACGCTGACCGTGACCGCGCCCGAAGGCGTCTGGTAGCCGCGCTCGACGAGACGACGGAGGATGCCCTTGAAATAGACTTTCTGGTTGGGGCGATAGACGGGGCGATCCGTATAGACGTAGCTCGTCAGGCTCTCGGACTCGCCGCCGTAGCCGCCGAAGATGTAAGCGTCGAGGTCGGAGATGGCGAAGTTTTCGCGCTCGGTCGCCATGACGAGGTAGGAGGGCGAATCGTCTTCGCTCTCGCCCTCACCATCGACGCCTTCGCTCTCGCCTTCACCGCCATCGCCTTCCCCGGCGTCTTCGCCGCCGCCGGTCGCCGCCGCTTTGCGCGCGACTTTGGTGCGCAGGATGCCCTGATTGTCGGTCGTGCCGGTGGTGAGCGTGTTCTGGCCTTCGACGATCTGCACCTGTACGCCCGCGCGCGGCGCGCCCGTCTGCCGGTTGACGGCGTAGACCATCAACTGACCGTCGCGCGAAGTTTTCTCGATCATGGTGAGGTCTGTGACGATGGCGACGGAGAAGGCGCGCAGGTCGCCGTTGACGGCTTCGACGAGATAGACGCCCGGCTCGCGCTGGCCGAGCGGGATGGAACGACGGTCGTATTCGTTGTCGAGCGGCGGGAGTTTTTCGCGCCAGCCGCGCACGAGCTGGTCATCGTTCAGGAGCGGCACGCGCGCGTAATCGGCCACGTTCAGGGGCGTGCGCTGCACCTCCGCTTCCTTCAGTTCGTCGGGCGCGCGGAAGGTCTGGTTGAATCGTCTGCGCGAAGAGTTTTTAAGCTGCGCGCGGAAGTAATCGCGGAATCCGTTGTAGAAATAGCTCTTGAAGGCGTGGACGCGTTCGAGGAACGTCGGCTTGCGCTTGCGGTAGTAGCTCTTGAATTCGCCTTCTTCGTCTTGGCCGAAGCGGTGTGGGTCGTCGAGGCCGCGAAAAAACTTCACGGGGTCGCCCACGCGGTAGACGCGGAAATCAATCGAATCGATGTCGCGATAGTTGAGCCAGAGGCGCGGGCGTTCATTCGTGCCGTAGGTGCGGTTGGCGGCGAGCGAGAAGAAGGGCTTGGCCGGGACGTTCGGGTCGCGCTCTTTATACTCGATCTCGGCAGCGTCGCCCACGGGCACGCCTTCGGCCAGCATGCGCAGCCGCCAGAAGGAGAAAGAGAAAATGACAAAGACGACCGCCAGGTAGATCAGGATCGAAGTCAGTGTTTTTCGACTGTTCATAAAGTCAGCCCTTCGCCGGAATTCAAATCAAAAAGAAGCGCGCGCAAAAGTCGCGGAGCGTGTGCCAAAGTCTCGACGCGGAATCTCAAAGTCTCAACGCAGAATCTTGAGGCGGTAGAAGCCTAAAAAGTTGCGGTTTGTTTCCACGGGTCGCCAGCGGCGGTCGGGGTGCTCGTCGAGCACGGCGAGCCGCACCTTCCTGATCGTGCCGGAGCGGTCGGCGTTCGATGCGCCCGTGTGATAGACCACCCAGTCGCCCGCGCCTTCGGCCGCCTCGCGCGCCGCGCCGAGGAAGATCATGACGTGGTAGGGATAACGCTGCGCCCACGGTTGATGAAAGAAGACGAGATCGCCCGGCTCGGCGCGGCGGCGGTCGCGCGAGATGAATTCCGCGTTGAACTCCTTGAGCGTGCGCGCGTCTGCGAACTCGGAGAAGGTGTCGTCCCTGAGATCGCTTTCCTGAAACGCGCCGGGGCGCGTGCGGAAGAGGCGCTCGCCCAGGGGGCTGCCGCGTTCGAGCGTGTAGGCGCGCACGTCGGGCGCGATTGATTCGTATGCGCCGCCCATGCGCAGCAGCCACGGGCGGTCGTGCGTGCGCAGAGCCTCGCGCCAACTGAAGCGCACCAGCCCGGCGCAGTCGCGCTGCTCTGCGTTCCACTGTTTGCTCGGCTCGTAAAACTGCATCTCGGCGAGGGCGGTGAACCAGCGGCGGAAATTCTCGCGGTCGCCGTAAGAGTTGAGTTCGGCGCGGTCGGGGATGCCGTCGTCGTCCGCGTCAACCGAGCCGAAGACGCGCGCGTCCGACGCCGCAGGCGCGGGGCGCGAGGGCGCGGCGGGCGCGGGAGCGGGAGGAGCAGGAGAAACCGTAGGAGCGGAGACGGGCGCGCGGTGCGCCTGAGACGCGCCGCCGCAGGCCGCTTGCACAAGGCAGAGCGCGACGGAGAGCAGGCAAATTTTGGAGAGGGTTGTGAAATCCACTAAACGGGGCTACCTCGCGTGGCAATCGAACATCCCCGGCCTGGTCGTCAACGGAAGTTGGCAGAGCGTCTTCATTTGGGCAAATGAATTACGCGCGCATCATACTCCGCGGACGTGGCCGCGGTCACGAACTTTTCTCGGCGCGTCCGGCGTCGCGTGTCCAAAATCATCCGACGCTCTCTAGTGCGGGCGTGCGTTTTCCCTATTACGCCGCAGCCGGCGGGGTGGTTCCGTGCTACTCTGCTGCCGGTTCTCGCCGGGCAGACGGGGAAGAGAAGTGGAAAATGTGGGGCGCGGATGTGGGGAATTGTACGGTCGCGTACATCTTCTGCTATACTCCGCCCGAAAATTCACCGCTCGACATGAGGCTGTGAGTCCCCAAACTCCCCTCCGTGCCGTCTGCTGTTGATTCCGGCCATCATTTCAACCAAAGGTAATAGAGTTACCGTCCTGTTTCTCGAAGGGAGTGAGAGAGAGTTTTGAAAATACTGTTATATAACCCCGACAACGGCGTGACGCGCAATTTTATGCCGCACCTCTGGATGTTCCTGCTGCAAACGCTGACGCCGCCCGGACATGAAGTGCTGCTCGTCGACGGCAACGCGCACGCGATGGACGAGGAAGAGTTGGTGGCCTACGTCCGCGAGCAGGGCATCGAGCTGGTCGGCATCGGCGCGATGACGCGCATGGTGGCGAAAGCCTACCGCATGGCCGACGCCCTGCGCGCCGCCGGAGTCCTCGTCGTGATGGGCGGCCCCCACGTCACGGAATGCCCGGACGAAGCGCTCGGACGCGACGGCGGCACACGTCACGCCGATGCAGTCGCGCTTGGCGAGGCCGACGAGACGTGGCCGCTTATCGTCGAAGACGCGGCGCGCGGCCAACTCAAAGACATTTATCTGCCCGTTGACGCGGAAGGGAAGGACAAAAAGCCGAACCTCGTGCCCTACCCGCAGATTCCCTGGGAGACGCTCGACCTCGATCAATTCAACCTCGTGCCGAAAATCGCGCGCCCGCTGCTCGAACGCATGGGCGGCGGCTGGGGCACGTTTCGCGTCATCCCGATTGAATCGGGGCGCGGCTGCCCTTACGGTTGCGAGTTCTGCACGGTGACGGGCTTCTTCGGCGATTCGATCCGCTTCCGCTCCAACGAGTCGGTCGTGGACGAAATCCTGCGCCTCAAGGCGCGCGCGCGCAAAGACGGCGGACAGGTCGCGGTCTTCTTCATCGACGACAATTTCGCCATCAACGTCAAACGCACGAAGTCGCTGTTGCGCGACATGATCGCCGCGAACGCGCAAATACCCTGGGTCGCGCAGATCAGCGCGAATTTGTTGAAGGACGAAGAACTCGTTGACTTGATCGCCGAGTCGGGCGGCAAGTGGGTCTTCATCGGCATGGAGTCTATTGACCCGGCGAACATGGCCGACGTGAACAAGAACTTCAGCAAGCCCGGCGAATACGGCGCGGTGCTGCGCCGCCTGGCCGAGCGCAACGTCTACGCCATCACCTCTTTCATCTTCGGCATGGACAACGACACGCCCGGCGTCGCCGCGCGCACGCTCGCCGAGATACACAGTTGGCCGCCGGGCTTGCCCGTCTTCGGCCAGCTCACGCCGTTTCCCGCCACCCCGCTCTACGACCGCCTCGCCGCTTCCGGCAGGCTCGCCCGCCCGCGCCACTGGATGGACTTCGCGCCCTTCGAGATGGCGCACGCGCCGCTCAAGATGTCGATCAAAGAGGCGCGCAACGAAGTCAATCAGGCGTGGACTACTTCCTATAGCCCGGAGCGAAACGCCGAGGCCATGGACTCGATCAAGGACAAGCCGGTGGAGGTGAGGATCAGCCATCTCGTCGCCCGCCTCTTCTTCCGCGGCATCTACTTTCCGCAGATGAGCAAGTGGGCGTGGCTGAAACTCGTCGCCGAGAACCGCGCGACGCTCTTCGCGCTCGTGCAGGAAGGCGCGGGCAAGTGGCGCGCGGCGCGCAAAAAGAGACGCCACGGCGCGCAGCAACCGACAAGCTGAGTTTACCCTCCGCTCCGTCAGCAATAACGATTCGAGTCGCGAGAGGAACGTTCGAGGAAGGCCGCCACGCCTGCGAACGTTTCTCTCTCGACTTACTCGTTTCGGGCATGGTATAAACTCGCGACTGCGAAGGGCGAAGGAGCATCGTTGATGAATATTATCGTGACGGGTTCGAGCGGGTTGATCGGTTCGGCGCTCGTCGCCGCGCTCATCAGACGCGGCGACGGGGTGACGTGCCTCGTGCGCACTGCTGCGCACCCGCTGCGCGCGGACGGCGCGCGTGAAGTGTTGTGGAATCCCGCGCGCGGTGAAGTGGACGCCCCTGAACTCGAAGGTCACGACGCGGCCGTTCACCTGGCGGGCGACCCCATCGCCGAAGGGCGTTGGACGCCGGAGAAGAAGCGACGCATCCGCGATAGCCGCGTGCAGGGCACGACGCTATTGGCCGCCACGCTGGCACAATTGACGACGCCGCCACGCACGCTGCTCTCCGCCTCGGCCGTCGGCTACTACGGCAACCGCGGCGAGGAAACTTTGACGGAGACGAGCGCGCCGGGCGCGGATTTTCTGTCAGGCGTGTGCCGCGAATGGGAAGGCTCGACCGGCTCCGCGCAGGCCGTCGGGATTCGCGTCGTGCTGCTGCGTTTCGGCGTCGTGCTGAGCGGCAAGGGCGGCGCGCTCGTGAAGATGTTTACCCCTTTCAAACTCGGCGCGGGCGGCCGGATCGGCAGCGGCGAACAATACATGAGCTGGATCGCGCTCGAAGATGCCGTCGGCGCGATCCTGCACGCGCTCGAACACGAAGAATTGACCGGGGCGGTCAACGTCGTCGCGCCGCGAGCCGTGACGAACGGCGAGTTTACGAAGACCCTCGGCGGCGTGCTCGGCCGCCCGACCATCTTCGCCGTGCCCGCCTTCGCCGCCCGCCTCGCGTTCGGCGAGATGGCCGACGCCGCCCTGCTCGCCAGCCAGCGCGCCGAACCCGCGCGGCTCAAGGCGACGAACTACGAATTCAAATATCCCGAACTCGAAGGCGCGCTCCGCCACGCGGTCGGCGAGTGAGCGAGCGGATGAGCGAGCGCGGCAATCGCCGGCGCGCCCGGCCGCACCCGCGCTGGATGACGTGGACGCTCTATGCCGCCGGCGCGTACAACCTCGCTTGGGGCGCGTTCGTCGTGCTGTTCCCGCTCGCATTCTTCGCCTGGGCGGGAGCCGCGCCGCCGAATTATCCGCAAATCTGGCAGTGCCTCGGCATGGTCGTCGGCGTCTACGGCGTCGGCTACGCGATTGCCGCGCGCGATCCCTTTCGCCACTGGCCGATCATCTTCGTCGGGCTGCTCGGCAAATTTCTCGGCCCCGTCGGCTTCCTCCACACGGCCGCGCGCGGCGATTGGCCGTGGGCGCTCGGCTGGCTCAACGTCACGAACGATCTCATCTGGCTCGCCCCTTTCGCGCTGATCCTCCGCGCCGCTTACCGCGACTCACGCGCGGCCGAATGACCGTGCCCCGCGCATGTCTTATAATGACGGACACCGGGCGGCACATTCCGTACATTCTTTAAATTCTTTCGCCCGGTCGAGCGACTTGAGAGAAAGTTCCTCTATGAAACTGAATCGCTTCGCCGTCTACGCGTGGCTCGTCGTGGCGGCCAATTTGTTCGTCATCGTGTGGGGCGCATACGTGCGCGCCTCTTTTTCCGGCGACGGCTGCGGCAGTCATTGGCCGCTGTGCAACGGCGAGGTGCTGCCGCGGACGGGACTGTTAAAGACCGTCATCGAATTGACGCACCGGCTGACGAGCGGCGTGGCCTTGCTGCTCGTCGTCGGTCTGGTGTGGCGCGCGCGCCGCCTGTTTCCGCGCGGGCATCGCGTGCGGCGCGGCGCGTTCTGGTCGCTCATCTTCATCCTGATCGAGGCGCTGATCGGCGCGGCGCTCGTGAAGTTGGATTTGGTGGCGCACAACGCTTCGCTCGCGCGCGCGTTCGTGATGTCATTTCATCTGGTGAACACATTCGTGCTGTTGGCCGTTTTGTCGCTCACCGCGTGGTGGGCGATGGGCGGCGACGCCGTGCTCCTGCGCGGGCGGGGAAAACTCGCCGCCATCTTCGCCGCCGGTCTCTGCGGCACGCTGCTCGTCGCGGTGAGCGGCGCGGTGGCCGCGCTCGGCGACACCCTCTTTCCGGTCAATTCGCTGGCCGAAGGAATCAGGCAGGACTTGTCGCCGACCGCGCATTTTCTGGTTCGCCTGCGCGTGCTGCACCCGCTGCT
>DASQLU010000057.1:0-36620 GCA_035645855.1 Pyrinomonadaceae bacterium | reverse complement strand
GACGCCGGTGCAGGCCACTTCGCCCGCCGCGTAGAGTCCCGGCAGCGTGGTGCGCCCGTCGAGGTCTGTGCGCACGCCGCCCATGATGTAGTGCGCGGCGGGCGAGACGGGAATGAGTTCGCGCGTGATGTCGAGGCCGTGCCGCAGGCAGGTGTCGTAAATTTTCGGGAAGCGGCGGCGCAGGAAACGCGCGTCGAGCGCGGTCATGTCGATGAAGGCGGTGCGCGTGGCGGTGCGTTCGAGTTCGGCGACGATGGCGCGGCTCACGATGTCGCGCGGCGCGAGTTCGGCGCGCTCGTGGTAGCGCGGCATGAAGCGTTTGCCCTCGGCGTTGCGGAGCAGGCCGCCCTCGCCGCGCATCGCTTCGGAGAGCAGGAAGCGCGGCGCGCCCTCCACGTTCAGGGCTGTCGGGTGAAACTGCACAAACTCCATGTCGGCCAGGTCTGCGCCCGCCGCGTAGGCCATCGCCATGCCGTCGCCGGTGGCGACCTGCGGGTTGGTCGTGTGCAGGTACAACTGCCCCGCCCCGCCGGATGCCAGCACCACGGCGCGCGCGCGCAGACTGCGCGAGGCGCGCACCAGCGGATCGAGATAGCGCACGCCGCGGCAACAATCGTCTTCCACGATCAACTCTTCGGTCGCCGCGTGCGCGCGAAATTCGATGCGCTCGTCGGCGCGAGCGCGCGCGAGCAGCGCGCGGACGATCTCGTGCCCGGTCGCGTCGCCCCCGGCGTGAAGTATGCGGCGGCGCGAGTGCGCGGCTTCCTGCGTGAAGAGAAGCTGGCCGCCCTCGCGGTCGAACTTCGTGCCCCACTCGATCAACTCGCGCATGTAAC
The DNA here is from genome assembly GCA_035645855.1 of Pyrinomonadaceae bacterium. Lineage (GTDB taxonomy): Bacteria > Acidobacteriota > Blastocatellia > Pyrinomonadales > Pyrinomonadaceae > JAIVJZ01. Next base: position 35,784 of record DASQLU010000057.1, on the reverse strand, counting down.
GACGCCCGTCCTCGACCAGCACGCGCACGGCGCGCTCGTCGCACAGCCCAGCGCCCGCCGATTGCGTGTCGTCCTCGTGCAGCGCGGTTTCGTCGCCCTCCGAGAGCGCGACGGCCACGCCGCCCTGCGCGTACTCGGTGTTCGATTCGCTGGCGCGCTCTTTCGTGAGCACGACGACGCGCGCGCCCGTGGCGGCGATTTCGAGCGCGGCGCGCAAGCCGGCGATGCCGCTGCCGACGACGATGAAATCTGTCTGTTGAGCCATGTGTGTTCGGCGGAAGTCGGGCGCGATTCTAGCAAGCGCGCGCGCCATCGAGCAATGAGCACGCGCGCCATCGAGCAATGAGTGTCGTGGGACATCAAACAACGCGCGCGTGCCGGCGCTGGCCGGGTGCATCCGCGGGGCGCATCGCTTCCCCGTGTTGCGGGAGTTTCGCGCCGCGCGCTAGAATGGCGGCTACAGCTAACCATCCCCTATTCATTCACTTTTGATTTTTCCGCCCTGTGGCGCATATCAAAGCGGGCACGCCCCTACGTGCGGCTCCATGCGCCCGGCTCGAAGTTACGAAGGAGACCCCAATGTTCAACAGGAATCGTTTCGCGGCCTTCATGCTCGCCGTTGCGCTCGTCGCGTCGAACGTCACGGCGCTGGCGCAGAACAAAGCACCGAGGCCGGCGCAGAAGCCGGGCGGCGCGTCCGCCGGCGCGGCGCAACAGATGAACGGCGGCGTGCTGCCGCCGATCAAGTTCACGGAATTTCGCCTGGCGAACGGGCTGCGCGTGATTTTGCACGAAGACCACTCGACGCCGATTGTCGGCGTCAATCTCTGGTATCACGTCGGCTCGAAGAACGAAGTGCCGGGCAAGACCGGCTTCGCGCATCTCTTCGAGCACATGATGTTTCAAGGCTCGAAGAATTACGACGACGATTACTTCAAGCCCATACAGGAGGCGGGCGGCAATCTCAACGGCTCGACCAACCCCGACCGCACGAACTACTGGGAAGTCGTGCCGTCGAACTTTCTCGAACTCGCCCTCTTCATGGAGGCCGACCGCCTCGGCGGGCTGCTCGACGTGCTCAACGAAGCCAAGCTCGCCAACCAGCGCGAGGTGGTCAAAAACGAGAAGCGGCAGAATTACGACAACCGCCCCTACGGCCTCGTCGGCGCGAAGATCAACGAGACGCTCTATCCGAAGACGCACCCCTATCACTGGCTGACCATCGGCTCGCTCGACGATCTCTCCGCCGCCTCGCTCGAAGACGTGAAGGATTTCTTCCGCCGCTACTACACGCCGAACAACGCCACGCTCTCCATCGCGGGCAACTTCACCACGGCCGAGGCGCGCCGCCTCGTGGAGAAATACTTCGGCGCCATCCCGCGCGGCCCGGAACCCGTGCCCGTGCCCGTACAGCCGGCCACCATCGCCGAGTTGAAACGCATCAACATGGAAGATCGCGTCGCCCTGCCGCGCCTCTACAATGTGTGGACGGTGCCGCCGCAGTACACGCCCGACGAGGCCGCGCTCGACGCGCTCGCCAGCATCCTTGCGGGCGGCAAGAGTTCGCGCCTCTACAAGACGCTCGTCTATGAGCGGCAGATCGCGCAGGACGTGTCGGCCTTCAACAACGCGCAGGAGATCGCCGGTCAGTTTCAGGTTGTGGCGACGGCCAAACCCGGCAAGACGCTCGCCGAACTCGAAGGCGCGATCAACGAAGAACTCGAACGCATCAAGCAGACGCCGCCTACCACGGAAGAGATCGAACGCGCCTATAACGCGCGCGAGGCCTCTTTCATTTACAGCCTGCAAACCGTCGGCGGCTTCGGCGGCAAGAACGACCAGTTGAACCAGTACGCCACGTTCCTCAATCGCCCCGACTATTTCAACGAAGACCTCGCGCGCTATCGCCGCGTGACGGCCGAGGACGTGAAGCGCGTCGCCAATCAATACCTGACCGACAAACGTCTCGTCGTGAACGTAACGCCGCGCGCGCGCGGACGCTCCGGCGGTGAACCCGTGGCCGAAAGCCCTGCGAAGGCCGTCGCCTCGCCCTCGCCGCAGACGGCGGGCGCGCCCTCTCCCGATGCGGCCGGCGAGAGCGCGGCAAACGCCTCGAAGGCCGCCGCCGCCGCGACCACGCCGGCCGGAGCCGCGCCGCCGACCTCCGCCGCGCCCGCTAAAGGCGAACCGTCCAAGCCCGCCAACGCCAAACGCGACGCGCAACAGGCGGCGGCCAGCGCGGCTATGCTGCCGAAGCCCGGCCCCGAACCGCGCCTCGCGCTGCCTAAAGTCGAGCGGCATCGCCTGTCGAACGGGCTGGAGGTGTTTCTCGTCCGTCACTCCGAGTTGCCCGTCGTCAACATGAATTTGATCATCCGTTCGGGCGCGGCGTCAGACCCGGAGAATTTGCCGGGCGCGGCCAGCCTCACCTCCGACCTGCTCGACGAAGGCACGAAGACGCGCGACGCGCTCGAAATTTCAAACGCGCTCGCCGGCATCGGCGCGCGCTTCGGCGTCGGCGCGGGCTGGGATTCCACCTCCGCCGAGTTGACCACGCTCACGCGCCATCTCGACCGCGCGCTCGACATCTACGCAGACGTGCTGCTCAACCCGGCGTTCCCTGAAATTGATCTCAAACGCCTGCGCGGATCGCGCCTCGCCACCCTGCAACAGCAGCGCGACAACGCCGACGTCATCGCCGGCCTCGTCTATTCGTCGATTCTCTACGGCAACAAGCATCCTTACGGCCGCCCGCTCTTCGGCAACGAGGCCTCGCTCACGGCCATCGGCCGGGAGGACGTGCGCCGCTTCTACGAAACTCACTACCGCCCCAACAACGCCGCGCTCGTCGTCGCCGGCGACGTGACGGCGGCCACGCTCCTGCCCAAGCTCGAACGCGCCTTCGCCGCGTGGAAGCCCGGACAGGTTCCGGCGGCCGATGTTTCGATGCTGCCACCCGCGCGCGAGCGCGCAGGGATTTATCTCGTCGATAAGCCGGGCGCGGCGCAGTCCGTCATCCAGATCGGGCAGGTCGGCGTCGCCCGTTCGTCGCCGGACTATTTCCCGCTGCTCGTCCTCAACTCGATGCTCGGCGGCCAGTTCATCTCGCGCATCAACCTGAATCTGCGCGAGGACAAGGGCTACACCTACGGCGCGCGTTCGAGCTTCGACTACCGGCGCGGCGCGGGGCCGTTCGCGGCGTCGGGCGGCGTGTTCACCAACGTGACGAAAGAATCGGTCGGTGAACTCCTGAAAGAGTTGCGCGGCATACGCGGCGAGATTCCCGTCACCGAGCGCGAACTCGAATACGCCAAGCAGGGCATCCTGCGCGGTTTCCCGCGCGGCTTCGAGACGCCCGACCAGATCGCGGATCGTCTCAGTCAGGTTGTGCTCCACAACCTGCCCAACGATTATTTCAACAGCTACAGCGCGCGCGTGCGCGCCGTCTCGCTCGCCGATATCACGCGCGTCGCCAATCGCTACCTCACGCCGGAACGCATGGCGATCCTCGTCGTCGGCGACCGCAAAGCCGTCGAACCCGGCCTGCGCTCGCTCGGCATCGGCGACAGTATCACCTTCCTCGACGCCGAAGGCCGCCCCGTGGCAACCGGCGACGGAAGCAAGTAGTAACCGCCCGCTCGACTGAATGAGCAACAGACAAGGCCGCGCCGGAAGTTGATAGCTTCCGGCGCGGCCTTAACTTCCGTGGGTTCGATATAAGTGAGGACAGCGTTACGGCCGCAACTTTCGTCAAGGGCGTCAATTTCATAGCCCCGGTAGGGGCGACACATAGTAGCCCACGGCGCGAGCCGTGGGGATCGGCCGCCCCGAGATGCGCGAAGCCCCGGCAGGGGCGAAAGAAGTTTAAGGTTAAATCTCTTTCGCCCCTGCCGGGGCTTCTCTATTTTATCCACCCCTTGATCCCACGGCTTGCGCCGTGGGCTATAAATCTTTCGCCCCTATCGGGGCTTTAAGAACTCAGCATCTGCTTAAATTGATACTTGCATTTACCTACGTCTTCCACGCGGCGGCCTAACATCGAATTAACCAACGCGCACAAGCCGTTGATGATAAAGAGCATGCTGGAATGCCCCTCTGGTTGAATAAATTGTCAGGTGCCTTTCTTACACCAGATAGCACGCCGAATAATCTCATCAATCAGAATCTTATGATGATTCATGTCTCGATAGAATTGAATATCTATTCGATTCACCGTTTGATGAATATCAGTACCTGTATGTGCGATTAAATAAATCTTCTTTGCAAGTGCCTCTGCAATGCCGAGTTCGTAATAACAACTTGGACGCTCCAATGATAAATCAGCGATAACGAAAAGGCTTCCTTTCAAATCCTCAAGCTCAACATGAATATCAAAAGAAGGCTCACTTAAATTGTACTTAGGTAAATGGACTACTAGATCGTGGGTCTGAGCCACTTGTTGTATAAGATGTTGTTTTTTTGAGGCATGTTCATCCGAACCCATTGGCATTATTACATTGAAATATCGTTCGATCATAAGTTTGCATTCTCAACTATTTATTAATCACTGTTTGTTGAGGTGGCTTAATAGTCAATGATAAAGAGTCAGTAAACACCTTCCTGTTTACAATAGCACCTACTATTGCCAAGAAGATTATTACGAAAAACAGAACTCTAAACGCCTTTGGAATCAAGAATTCGATATTAGAAGATTTAAGAGCTATAAGGTTGATGCTTGAAACCTCTTGCACTGCTTCACTCTGCTTAAGTTTATCCCATTCTTTTTTGAAAGGCTCGTATGACACTCGCGTATCATTAGTCTCGGAACTGAAAACTACATCAGAAGCCATCTCATTTAGAACATCAAACTTTGCATTATTCAATTTTTTATAATCACGAATAAGACCAATCCATAATGAACAGAACAGCGCAGCCATTATGGAGAGAATGATTACAATTCCAATTCCAACTGCAAAGAACTCAAGATTAGCAATAGTCCAGCTAGAGATTGCTGCAACAGCTACAACTATTGCACTGCAAATTGTGTAATTCCACTGATTCAGAGCAATTCTTCGGTCTGAAACCTTATCTGTTGTTTCGTAATAAAACTTAAATTCTTCGAAAGTCAGCTTTTTTCCCATAGCCTCCTCCTTATAATTAAAGATAGACAACGTTAGGCACCTAACGCCTGATGAGGTTGATCGTGCCGCGACACTGTGGCGCGCCGCAATCGCAACGCTTGTCGTTCGGGTGGTAGGACTCCACGTAATCGAGCGTGATCTCTTCGCCGGGGGCGATGTCGCGCAGGGCGAAGAAGATGATGCGGCCGTGCATGATGCGGACGAAGCTGTTCGGCCGGCACGAGTGGTTGATGAACTGCGTGGCGTTGCCGCCCGCGCTCGCGTCGATGCCCCAGTAAGAATCAATCGCGCAGATGTGGAGGCGCTCTTTGCCGCGCATCCGCCGCGCCGCCTCCACGCGCGACACGCGCTCGCCCGTCAACTCCGCGATCTTCCGCCGCTTGCGAAACGCGACGGTGGCGAAACATCCCGTCCCGTCAATCTTCGACTTGCGCGCCTCGATCCCCTCGGCCGCCTCGATTTTTCTCATGCGCCTCATCTCTTCTACTCAAACTGTTTCTTGAACTCCCCGAACTGCGCGCGCAACTCCGCCAACTCCGCGCGCACCGCCCGCAACTCTTCCTCCAGGCGCGCCACCCGCCCACCGACGCCTTCGCCGCCGCGCCCCGCCGTCGCCGCCGTCGTCGCCTCGGCCTCCGCGCCCTCGGTCTCCGCCGCCAACACCACTTCGCCCGCAAGCAGGTGCGCGTAACGCGGTTCCTTCCGCCCCGCCTGTCGCGGCAGCTTCGACACGAGCGGCACATCGCGCGTCATCAAATCTTCCAGCGTCGTCTCGACGAACGACAAGGCCGAGAACGGGTAGAGCCGCTCCGTGCGCGTGCGTATCTCCCCCACCGTCTGCGCCCCGCGCAGCATCAACACGCACATCACCGCCATCTCCGGCGACTTCAACCCCAACGCCTCGTCCAGAACGTGCCTGTACTTCGGCACACGCCCGTCGGCGGTCGTCACCACCCGCACGAGTTTCCGGTCGCGCAAACTCTCCAGCGCCCACACGACCGTCCGCTCGTCGAACGCCACCACCGGGTCGCGGTTCGACAACTGGTTGCACGCCTGCCTCAAGGCGTTCAACGTCAGCGGATAATACTCCGGCGTCGTCACCTGCTTTTCAATCAACGCCCCCAGGACGCGCACCTCTTCCGCGCTCAAGATCAATTCTTCGCTCAATGTGTCACCTTATGCTTAACCTTTATGGTAGGGAGTAACAATGTTCGACAACGTAGGAAAGTGCTTTTTGTTCAAAGTCACCAACTCGGCTTTACTAAATTCGGCGGTGGACGCGATTATGGCGTCTGCCAGTCCGACCCCGTGGCTTTTTCCATAATCGCGCCTGATGAGTCCACCGTTGGCGGCGATCACATCATTAACAGGAATCACAGTGAAGACGGAGAGGAACTGCTCCAAAGCTATTCGCTCTGCGCCTTCGCGCACCCCTGCGTGAAGCTCGGCCACGGTCATGGCGGAAATAAGCAACGGCTCCGTGAGGCTCTCTAAATATGAAACGGCCTCTGCCCGCCCGCGTAAATAGTCTATGAGGACATCGGTATCTATCAGCAGCCTTCCAGTCATGTGCCCTGCCCGCTTCCCTTAACTTCGATCCCATTCCCGCCTGAGGTCTGCCAGTGCCGGTAAATCATCCCGGTCTTTCCAGATGCCCCGCGCCTGACGCATCAGGCTCAGATCATCTTCTCTTTGAAACTCACCGATCAACCGCTCGACTGCTTCGCGAACCAACTCTACCTGCGACTTGCCCGTCCGTTCGGCAATCTTCCGCAGCGCGCCGCGCTCCTGTTCGGTCAAATTTATTTCCGTCTCAATCATGTTCGAGGCCACCTTTCACGACTAATGAACCTAATGTATATGACGGCGAAACTCAAGATTAATCCTTCGTTCGATGGGTTGTCAGGCGAGCCGCCACTTGATGCGCGTGTAGGCGATGCGAAAGCCGTTGCGCTCGGCGTTGCGTTGCGAGGTGCTGCCGGGTTGAGCGCACATCATGGCGATGTCGCAGCCGCGCTCGACGGCGAAGCGCAGGCGGGCGGCGAGCAGGGCTAGCTGCGCGCCCTGCCTGCGTCCTTCGGGAACGGTGCTCGCCCCCGCCAGGAGCACCACGCCCTCGTGGATGCCTATTCCGCCCGTGGCGATGGCACGCCCGTCCAACTCGGCCAGGAACGAGGATGTGCCCGCCCTCTTCGCACCGACGACCGACAACTCGTATATCTGATCCGCGAACTCCGTGAACTCGCTCCAGCCGCGTGTCGCCGTCCGCGCCCACAATTCGTGCTCGTCTTCTCCGACCACGCGCACGTTGATCCGTTCGTTCGGCGACGCGGGCAGATCGTCCGCCTCCCCGCTGATCGGGCGATACATCACGCTCGTCAACTCGACGGGTTGATAGCCGCGCTCGCCGAGCAACGGCAGCAATTCGGCCGAGGCCAGCGGGCTGACCTCGTGCATGACGGGCGCGCCGCGTTCCCGAAAGAAACTTTCGAGGGCGTCAAACTCGACGCTCGTCGTCTCCTGGAACAGGCCGAGGCCGAAGGTCTGCGTCAGCATGGACTCCGCGCCGTCGAACAATGCGTATGCCCCCGCCACCTCGATCCACTCCGCGCCGCTCGCCGGAGACAGGCGCGCGCGCGCCTCGACAAACTCCGCGTTGGTGCGCCCTTCCGCCCTTTCCAGACGCCGCGCCAATTCCACGTCGGCGAAGATGAACTGCCGTCCGTCCTGTTCACTCATAGTTTTCACTTACTCCGTTTTCACTTATTCCGTTTTCACTTATTCCGCTGCGCTCATAACTTTCGATTTTCCGCTCTCGCGCTCGCAACGCGCCTCCCGCGACCGCCATCCGCACGCGCGCCCGTTGATGCGTCGGACGCGAAACGCGGTGTCGCCCGCCTCCAGGCGGCGCAGATTCAGACGCTCTGTTTCGAGGACGTTCACGGAAGATGCACCCTTTTCCCGTCTCGCGGGCGCTCATTATACATCCGCGCGAAAGAGCCGCGCCTTTATTTCGCCCGCGCCGCCCGCGCCGCGTGATAAACACGATTCGCCCCGCGCGCCGGCGGGCTGCAACTGTGACTTGCGCGGGGCGCGATGTTAAAATGTACGGGAAATGAATCAGGCAATACATCTCACGGGGTTGGACGCGGCGGAGTTGTCGGCGTTCGTCGAATCTTTGGGCGAGCCGGCCTATCGCGGGCGGCAGTTGTTCGGCGCGCTCTTCAAACGGCGTCTGCGCTCGTTCGACGAGATGACGGACTTGCCCAAAACTTTCCGCGCCGCCCTCGCCGCGCGCGCGACCGCTTCGACCCTGACCGTCGAGTCGCGCTACATCTCCGAGGACGGCACGCGGCGTTACCTGTTGAAGACGCACGATAATTTGCCGGTCGAGGCCGTGTTTATTCCGGAGGAACGGCGCGACACCATCTGCTTCTCGTCGCAGTCGGGCTGCCCCCTGCAATGCGATTTCTGCCTGACGGCGAAACTCGGATTGCTGCGCACGCTCACGGCGGGCGAGATCGCCGAGCAGATCGTGATCGCCCTGAACGACGCTTACGGCGCGGGCACGCGGACGCCGCGCGGAACGAATCTCGTGGCGATGGGCGCGGGCGAGCCTTTCCTCGCCTTCGAGTCGCTGATGAAAGCTTTGCGCATCATGGCCGACCCGGCCGGACTCTACATCGTGCCGAACCGCGTCACCGTCTCGACGGCCGGAATCGTGCCGCGCATACGCGAACTCGCGCGCATCCCGGAGCGCCCGCACCTCGCCATCTCGCTTGCCGCCCCGACCGATGAGCAACGCGACGTGCTGATGCCGATCAACCGGAAGTGGCCGCTCGCGGAGTTGCTCGCGGCCTGCAAGGAGTTCGAGGCGTCGCTGAAACCGGGCGAGCGTTTCACGTTCGAGTATGTGATGCTCGACGGCGTGAACGATTCGGACGAACACGCGCGGCAACTGGCGAATTTGCTCAACCGACATCAACTGCGCGCCAAGGTCAACCTGATCCCGCACAATCCGGCCGACCCGCTGCCCTATCGCCCGACGCCGCTCGCGCAGGTCGAACATTTCAAAAGCATACTCGAAGCGAAAGGCGTCCACGCCTACGTGCGCCGCCCGCGCGGGCGCGACATCTATGCCGCCTGCGGCCAACTCGCCGCACGCCGCCCCGTAAACAACCTCAACCCGCAAACCCTGCATCAACTGATTGGCTGAACGCCGCAATCCTTTTTATCAACCAGACTGAAAAACCAAATGATCCGAAAAATATTTACCACGCGCGCCGCCCTGTTTATCCTCGCCGCCACCATCACCACCACGCTGCTCGTCGCCGGCACGCCGGCGCGACGCGCCACGGCGGCGGCTTTCACTCGACGCACCTCAACGGCGGCAGCAGCGGCGGCAACTAACGCCGTCGCGCCCGTCGCGCAGGGAGCGAACATCGGCGTCAACGGGTTCTTCGCCGCCGACAGGGCGCAGCGTGGGCGCAGCGTCCAGGCGGCCGTCGTGCTCGACATCCCGCATGGCTTTCACGTCAACGCGAACAAGGCCGCCAAATTCTCCGTCCCGACCGTTGTCAAGATCGACGCGCCGAAGGGCTTGCGCGTCACGCCGGTCTCCTACCCGCGCGGCGTCGTGCGTCGTCTCGGTTTCTCGAAAGATATGCTGTCGCTCTATGAAGGCCGCACCGTGATGCGCTTCAACGTCGTCGTCCCGGCCAATTACCAGACGGGGCTGACCGAACTGCGCGCGCGCGTCACCTACCAGAGCTGCAACGACGAAGTGTGCTACCCGCCCACCACGCGCGAAGTCAAACTCGGCATCAACGTCGTCGGCGCGAACGAATCCGTCAAACGCATCAACGGGCAATACTTCGGAAGAAAATGATGAAGTATGAACGATGAACGATGAACTAAAACAGATTGCTTTTGTTTTTAGTTCATCGTTCATCGTTCATACTTCATCGTTTCTTCCGATGACGGCGAGCAGCCGCCCGGTGCGGCCGTGCAGTTTTTTGTCGCGGCGGTAGGAGAAGAAGAGGTCTTCGCGGCAGATGGTGCAGAGCGGGGCGGCGTGGATGCGCGCGGGCGCGACGCCCGATTCTTCGAGCTGGCGTTGGTTGGCGCGGTGTAGATCGATGCGGGCATGTCCTGCGCGCGTGGGCGCGAGCAGTTCGCCGGCGTAGGCGAAGCGCGTGCGGAAGATTTCGATGACGTCCGCGCCGACTTCGTAGCAGCAGCCGAGCGCGGCCGGGCCGATGCAGGCGCGCACGTCCGCGGCGCGCGTGCCGAACTCGGCGCGCATTCGCGCGAGCGCGGCGGGCACGATTTCGGCGGCCGTGCCGCGCCAGCCCGCATGGACGGCGGCGCAGGCTCCGCTGCGCGCGTCACAGAGCAGGACGGGCACGCAGTCGGCGGTCTGCACGCCGACGAGAATGCGCGGAGCGTTCGTGGTCAGCGCGTCGCAGCGTTCGAGGTTGGCGTCGAGCGCGCCCTCCGTCTCGCCGTCGATGCGACGAACAAGCGCGCCGTGAATTTGCCAGCAGGTTGCGAGTCGCCAGTCGCCGGGGAACAGTTTGAGAAAGCGGCGACGGTTTTCGTGTATGTTGGCCGCGTCGTCTTCGTCGAAGCCCGCGAGGTTGAGCGCCGCGTGCGGCATGGGGCTGCAACCTCCGGGGCGCGTGGAGAAGCCGTTCGCGAAGCCCTCCGCTTCCATCTGTGTGCCGACGAGGACGCGCACGCCACCCAACTCGCGCCAGTGGAAGCCGGCGCGCGTGAGAAGTTCGGATTCCGTCGTGATCATCTCAATCGGCATAGACATCATCGAAGTGGCGCGCGTGCGACAGGTGCTCGGCCGCACGCCGCGTTTCGTCGAGCGCGTCTTCACGACGGGCGAGCGCGACTACTGCGAGCGGCGCGGCGTCGGGGCGGCGCAGCACTACGCCGCGCGCTTCGCCGCGAAAGAGGCCGCGCTGAAAGCGCTCGGCACGGGCTGGAGCGGCGGCCTCGCGTGGCAGGACATCGAAGTGGTTTCGAACGCCCTGGGCGCGCCGTCCATCGTCTTTCACCAACTCGCGCGCGAACTCTTCGAGCGTGCAGGCGCGACGAACGCGCACCTCTCCATCTCCCACACCACCGTTCACGCCATCGCACAGGTCGTCCTCGAACGCCGCGACGCTCCTGCGCCGAACGCCCCTGAATTGTAACGCAGAAACCGACAAGTTAAAGCCGCCGCCGCAGCGTCGCACGAGCGCTTGCCGCGCCACGCAGGCCGGAATGATCAGCGAAGCGCAACGCAGCGCAGGCCGCAATGATCAGCGAAGCGCGGAGAGGATTGAGCCGCGATGTGCTCAATCCTCTCCGCGCTTCGCTCAAGCCCCTCCGCTCTCAACTCCATCCTGTCCGCGCTTCGCCGCGCCCGCCTGCTTTGCGCTTTACTGCCGGGCAGCGCGGTCGAGGATGATTTGCGGATCGTTGGTGAGACGTGCGCGCCCGTTGCGGCTCTGTTCGACGCGCGTCGTCTGAATCGAAGGCGCGGGGAGAACTACGGGCGCGGCGCGTCCGTGCGACGAGTGCGCGCGCGTCGAAGCGACGGCGACGGGCATCGTGTCAGTCGGCGCGACGCCCGTCGCCGTCGGCGCGGGTTGCGTCGCGCTGGCCGTGTCGAGGAGCGGGAGGATCGTCCGGTGCGTCAGGCACTCGGTGGTCGGGGCGAGCGCGTGTGTGACGGCGATGCGTTCGCGCACGGGGCATGAGGGCGAGGCGAGTTGCCCGCTGGCGGGATCGACCTCGATTGACGTGACGTTCTCCGGGCGCAGAAAGGCCGCGCCGCCGAGTTCCGGTCGCAGTTCGAGCGCGCCGCGCATGAACTCCGCCCAGACGGGCAGCGCGCTCTCGCCGCCCGTCAGTCCGAGTTGGCGGTTGTCGTCGAAGCCGATATAGACCACGCAGACGAGTCGCGGCGTGTAGCCGACAAACCAGCCGTCGCGCGATGTGCCGGTCTTGCCCGCGATGGCCGAGAGTTTCAACATCCCGCGCGCCGCGCGCGCCGTGCCTTCCTCCAGCACGTTCGTGAGCATGTCCGTGATCATGTAGGCCGTCGCGGGCTGGACGACCTGCCCTGACGAAGGGAGGAACTCTTCAAAGAGTTTCCGGCCGCCGGCATCGACGGCGCGCGTGATGGACGAGGGGCGCGTGCGCGTGCCGCCGTTCGCGAAGGCGGTATAAGCCGATGCGATTTCGAGCGGCGTCGTCCCGGTCGTGCCGAGCGCGAGCGAAGGATAGGCGGGGGCTTTCGGCAGCCCGAAACTTTCGGCCAGCGCGGCGATGCGCGGCAAGCCCGTCTGCATGGCGAGATCAACCGTCACGACGTTCAGTGATTTCGTCAGCGCGGTGCGCATCGTCACGTCGTGCAGGGAATAGCCGCCGCCGTAATTGGACGGGCGATAGGCGGGGCTGTGGCGGTCGAAATTGAAGGCGCGCGGAGCGTCGGCGAAGAGGCGCGCGGGCGAGATGCCGCTCTCCAGCGCCGCCGCGTAGACGATGGGTTTGAAGACCGAGCCGGGCTGCCGTCGCGCGTCGGTGGCGCGGTTGAGTTGCGAGGCGGCGTAGTTTTGACCGCCGACCATCGCGAGCACGTGGCCGGTTTGCGGGTCGAGCGCGACGAGCGCGGCCTGCGGCCGGGCGTCGCCGCCGGCGGATTTGTAAACTCGTTCGAGTTGCGCGAGTTGCCGCGCGACCGCCTGTTCCGCGAGTTGCTGCAAGTCGAGGTCGATGGTGGTGTAGACGCGCAAAGATCGCTCGTCCGCTTCCGCGCCGCCCTTATGCAATTGCGCTTCGAGGGCGCGGTTGACGTAATCGATGAAGTAGGGCGCGTTGGCGCGCGCGGACGGGTCTAAGGGGGCGACGGCCGTTGCTTCGCCGGAGGCGGCGCGCGCTTCCTCCGCGTTGATCGAATTGTCGCGCAGCATGGCGGCGAGCACGGCATCGCGGCGCGCGCGCGATTCTGTCGGGTGGCGGTCGGGCGCGTAGCGCGCGGGGCTTTGAATCATCCCGGCGATGGTTGCGGCTTCGTCGAGCGAGAGGTCGCGCAAGTCTTTGCCGAAATAGACGCGCGCCGCCTGCTTGACGCCGCGCACGGCGAACGCGCCGCGCTGCCCCAGATAAATCTCGTTGCAATAGAGCGCGAAGATGTCCTCTTTCGACAGGCGGCGTTCGAGCGCGGCGGCGAGGAGGGCTTCGTTGAACTTGCGCGAAAGCGTGCGCTCCGGCGTGAGATAGGTGTTCTTGACGAGTTGCTGCGTGATGGTCGAGCCACCCTGCCGCTCCGGCGCGCCCGTGCCGTTACCCGTCCAACTCAGGAGCGCGCGGCCGATGCCCGTCGCGTCGAGGCCGTGATGCGCGAAGAAGCGCCGGTCTTCGATGGCGCGGATGGCGCTCGCGAGCACGGGCGGAATGTCCGCGTAGGCGAGCGCGACGCGCGTGCCGGTCTTCTCCGCGCTTTCGTTCGTCAGGGCTTCCGGCTCAAGCGTGAAGGCTTCGAGCCGCACGCCGTCGCCCGTGATCTCCCTGATACGCCCCTTGCGATCAAAATCGACGCGCACGACTTCGGGCGAGAAGCCGACGGCCGTCGTCGCCATCGCGCCTTCCTCGGCGTGGCTTGTGCGACGCGGGCTGATCTCGACCGCGCCATCCGCCGTGGCGCGAAACGCACCGCTCCACACGTCGCTCGCGGACTCTTCCACGTAACCGGCGCGGCGCAGAGTTTCGACGAGACGCTCGCGTGAAAAATTTTGCCCGGCGCGCAGCACGCGCGGCGCGGCATACAGCCCGGCGCGGCTCGTCAGGTAGCCGGAAGCGAGACGCCGGTCAATCGTCTCGGCCGCGTCCAGGTAGCAATAGACGACGGCGGCGAACACCGCCGCGCACAGGACGAGCGCGAGCGCGCTCGCCACGCGCAGGCGTCGCGCCCAATCGCGCATTGTCGTCCGCTCGCGCGACCAGTTGCCGGCCGCACTCCGCCTCATCTTCGAGAGCCGCGGCAGTCTCCGCGCTTCGCGCCGCTCCGATGTGATTTCAATTGCCATGATGAAATGTTGTTCTTAGTCAGTTGTCAGTTGTTCGTGATCATCACATGCGCTGCTCAAAGATTGATTTGACCAACTGACAACGGACTACTGACCACCGACAGGTTTTTCAGACACACGTAGCCCTGCCTTCGGGACTCTCTTTCGCCCGTGCCTTCGAAGTGCGCGACTTTGTGTTGTTTTCTGTAAACGACTAATCGGCGGCGAATTCTTTGAACAAGTTCGCCGACCGTGTGTTAGCGCGACGGCTTCAGCGCGCGGCGGACGCGCTGAAGGCGGGCGAGGCCGTGTCGCCGCGCTCGATCCGTTCGCCGTCCGCGCTCGCATCCGAGCCTGCCCACAGGGAGAGAGTCGCCGTGGAAACGGCGAGGATGATCATAAAAATGATGATGGCGGCCAGTTGCGCGAGATTGTTTCCCAGTTCTTTCATTGCCCGCTACACCTCTCTTGGAAGTCTGCTGCCGCCAGTGTTGAGCAATGTTTGTGCCAGCAGGCAAAGCGCAGCCGGGCGAGGCGCGCGCACGCGCCTTTATGCCCTGTTCTGTGAGGGGTTTAGAAGTTTGGAGCGGGGATTTAACGGAAGGGCGTTTTGGTGACAACGAAGGCGAGGCGTCGCTTTTCGGTACAACGTCAAAAGAGACCCGACGCGAACTATTGTCTGGAAATGATTCGTTTATTGGGACGAGGTGCGGCGTTCGGCGTCTTCGCGCGCGCGTGTGGGGCGCGTCTCGTGCGTGCGGGGGGCGCGCGCGGAGGCGTTCGCGGCGGGGCGATGGAGGAGGCGTTGAATCCAGGTCGGGTGTTCTTCGACGGGCGGCGCGAGCAGCGACTTGATGTCGGCCAGCGCCTCGCGCGCGGCCTCTTCGCCCGCCGCGATCAATTCGGCGGAGCGTCCCATTTCGTCCCAGCGGATGTGGCCGACCTTCGGGCGGATCACGATGTCCGCGTTGCGCCCCTCGTGCGTCGAGACCGTGCGCTGCACCACCATCATCGACTGGAAGAGCACCCCGATGGCCGACTGCGGCGGCCCTAAGAATTTCGCGCCCTCGAAATTCACGTCCACGGCGATCACGATGTCGGGGCCGAGCGAGCGCGCGGCGGCGGCCGGTAGATTGGCGACGAGTCCGCCGTCCACGAGTTGCCGTCCACGCGCATCTGTGACGGGCACGTACCAGCCGGGCACGGCGCAACTCGCGCGAATGGCGAAGGCCGCATCGCCCGCGTCGCGCATGACGACCGCCTGCCCCGTGTGCAGGTCAGTGGCGACGGCGGCGAACTTGATCGGCATCTCCTCAAAGCGCGTGACGGGAAAGCGCGCGCGGATGTATTCCTCCATGCGCGCGTTTGTCTGCACGCCGAGCCGCGAGATCGTCATCCGCCCGAAGTTGCGCCAGCGCATCTCGCGCCCCAGTGACAGCAGTTCCGCGACGGTCATCCCGGAGGCGAACGCCCCGCCGACGAGCGCGCCCGCGGACGTGCCCGCCACCGAATCGACCTGCACGCCCGCCTCCGCCAACACCTTCAACACGCCGACGTGCGCCGCGCCCCGCGCCGCGCCGCCCGACAGCGCCAGCCCCACGCGCAATCTTTCAGGTTGCTCTGTACTTTTGCGCCACATGGATAAAGAGGTCAGAGGTTAGAGGTCAGAGGTCAGTAAAAATCAGTTCTGTCTTTCACTGACCTCTGACCTCTGACCTCTAACCTCTGCATTATACCTGATTGAGAATGACGATCTCGGCGCGTGTGCGCGCGTCTTCGAGGAAGGCGTCGGTGTCGGATTCGATCTTGCTCTCGGTGAGCGTGCGTTCGATGTCGGGGGTGGCCTGTTCGAGCGTGGGCACGATGCGGCCGGGCGACTGGCGGCGGTGGCGCGGCACGTACACGTCGCGGTAGTAATCGGCGATCTCCTGTGTGGAGATGATGGTGAAGGAGCGGAAGCGGAAGTTGAGATAGTTTTCGATCTCGACGCGCTGGCGGACGATCTCGCGCAAGCCCTCGCCGGTGAGGCCGACGCGCGCGAGGCGTTCGTAAAAGGCGGCCTGCGAGGGAAAGCGTTTGACGAGTTCGTTCGTGGCCTTGTCCACGTCGGCGTCCGAAGGCGTGATGGTGGGGAGCTTTCCGGCCTCCTGCGAGATGAGTCGCTGGTCGATCAGGAGATTGAGGACGCGCTGCAAATCTTCGGAGCGCGGCTGGTCAATCGGCGTGTCCGGCTGCAAGGCCAACTGCCAGAGCAAGTCCGTGTAAGTGATCAACTCGCGGTTGTTGATCGTCGCCACCCAGCGATCCACTATTTCTTGAGCGGAGGCGGGACGAGTAAGAAGGGTAAAGGGTAAAGGGTAAAGGGCAAGGGCAAGCAGCAGGATGCGTGCTCGCTTCCCGAACCTTTTCATTGAAACTCGTCTCTTCATCATCTCCTTTACCCCTTTCCCCTTTCCCTTTTCCCCTATGCCTTAGAACGCCTGCCCGAAACGGAAGTGCAACTGCGCGCGGCGCAGACGAATGATTGCGGGCATCGCGGGGAAGGCTTGCGGCAGTTCAAACTCCGGCGGGTTGACGAGGAAGCCGTAGTCTATGCCAAGCGCGCCGACGGGCGTGCGGACGCGCAGGCCGAGGCCGACGGTGTGCGTCCACTGCACGCGCAGGTTGCGCGTGTTGAGTGTGTCGCCGGGCCGGCGGTCGTTGCGGCCGAAGATGTCGCCGATGCGGCGAAAGACGTTGCCGCCGTCGTAGAAGGGCACGATCTGGAAAGTCTTCGTCAGGGGCACGCGCGCTTCGAGGTTGACGACCGCCATCGCGTTGCCGCCGACGGGCACGGTGAAGGGGTTGAGTGTGACGGGGTCGCCGTTGTTGTTGCGGAAGACGCCGCCCGAGCAGAAGGGAACGTTGATCTGGCTGCCGGCGGTCGAGCCGGTGGGGCAGATGGAGAGGCGTGGGCCGGCCTCCTCGAAGGCGAAGCCGCGCAGCGTCGTCGAGCCGCCGGTAAAGAACCTTTCGCTGATGGGGAGCGTCTGGTCGACGTCGTCGATCACGCCGTCTTCGTTGCGGTCGGTCGGGTTGAAGAGGCTGGCGACGCCGAGGTTGAGATTGACGGCGAAGACCGTGCCGCGCACGCGGTTCTGCAAACCGCCGAGCAGGCCGCCGCGCTCGCCGGGGAGTTGCAGCGCATCGGGGGGGCCGCCGAAGCGGAAATAGCGTCGATAGGTGGCGAGCAGCTTCGTAAACGAGAGATTGCCGCCGAGTTGTTTGAACGCGACGGCGTAATCGACGGTCAGGAACTCGCCGCGCGAGGGGTCGAACTGGCGGTCGCGCGTGTCGCGCGTGAGCGTCGCGCCGAAGCGCGAGAGGCGCACAGCCCTGTCGGGGCGCAGGATGGGCGCGACGAGGAGGCTCTGGATGTTTAAGAGGCGCACGTCCTCGTAGTTGTAGCGCAGGAAGAGGATCGTGCGCGAACGCTGCTGGAAGACGCGCTGCGTCTCGATGTTGAAGGTGAAGCGGTTGATGGTCGGCTCGCCCGCGCGCATGCCGAACTCGTCGACGGGATTTCCTTCCTCGTCGAGCCGCTGGACGACGCCGAAGTTGCCGCGATCAATCGTTGAGCGGAAGAAGCGCGTGACGTTGATGTCGCGCTGGTACTGCGCCGAGACGGTGAGCGGCGAAAACCTTTGCCGGCCGTAGGGGCGGAAGCGCGGGTCGAAGTATTCGAGGCGCAGGAGTTGCTGGCGGCGGCTGGCGCGCGTGCGCAGCGCGCCCTGGCGCAGTTGGCCGAAGAGATTGTTGTTGCGCAACTCGAAGAGTCCGAGCGGCCCGCTGTCGGTCGAATAGCCGCCGCCGTAATCGAGGCGGCGCGGCTTGAGTTCTTCGAGGTCTATGATCACGTCGCGGCGACGGAAGCCGGCGGCCGTCTCGCCCGCCGCCTCTGTGCGGATGATGACCTGGCGAAAGGCGTTCGTCTCGTAGAGCACGCGCTCGGCTTCGGCGAGGCGGTCGGAGCGCAACACCTCGCCCTCTTTGAGCGGGATGGCTTCGAGGATGGCCTCGCGCTTCGTGCGCATCCCGGCGTCGGGTCTGGAGATTTCGTTGCCGTTGATGATGATGCGGTTGATGAAGACCTTGCCGCCCTCCGTCACGTTGTAGACGAGACGCACCTGTTCATCTTCGCCGCGCCGGGGGAGTTCGACGATGTCCACGCGCACCTCGGCGTCGATGTAGCCGTTGCGTGCATAGAGATTGCGGATGCGTTCGGCGTCGGCGCGGGCGAGCGTGCGCGCGAAGGGCGCTTCGACGATGGTGCAGGGTTCGCTGCGGAAGTTCGCGGCTTGACACGGCTCCTCGCGCAGGCGCTCGGTGGTGTAAAGCTGGTTGCCGCGAAAGTCCACGCCCGCCACGCGCGTCAGCGGCCCTTCGGTGACGGCGAAGGTGATGATCAAGTCCTCGCTGTCGATGGCGACGCCCTGCCGGACTTCGACCGCCGCGCGGCGATAGCCGAGGTCGCGCATCCGCGCCTGCACCGTGCGCTGGTCGCGCACGAGCAACTCGCGGCTCGTGTAGCCGCGTCGCGAGCCGAGGAAAGGGATGATGCCGAGGATGCCGCTGGCCGGTTCGGAGCGGAGTTCGTCCGCGAGGTCGTCGTAGATCAGCTTCTCCGTGCCCTCGATGCGAATCTCGGAGAGGCGGAAGCGGCGGCCGAGTTCGACCGTGTAGTTGATGTTGACGGTGCGGCCGCTCAACTCGCGCGCGTTCAGATTGTCGCACGCGCCCCCGATGACGGACGGGGCGGGGATGGGCTGCGCGGTCGGGTCGGACGTAACGATGTTTTCGTTCGCCGTCGTCGCGGTTGTTGTCTGCGTCGCGGTTGTTGTCGGCGCAGTCGGCGCACCCGTCCCTGTTGTCGTCGGGGGTGTGGCGGCATTCGGGTTCGCGTTTGCGGGTGTGCTCGCGGCCGGCACGACGCCGGGCGCATTTGCGTCGGCGGTCGCGCTGAAGGTCGGGGCGGGCGGCGCGGGGCGGTCTACGGCGCAGGTGGAGATGACGTCGGCGAAGAAGTAGCCCTGCTGCTGGAGGTGATTTTCCAGCCGCCGCTCGCCTTCCGTGATGGCCGCCTGATCGATGCTGCCTTCGCGCTTCACGGGCAACAGTTCCTCGCGCTTCTTCTCGCCGACCTCGAAGCCCGTCACCTCGACGTTGACGCGCGGCCCGATGCCGCCCGCGAGGCTCACGGAGATCGTGTTGCGCGCCGAATCGATGACGGTCTGCGCCTCGCCGAGTTGCGGCGCGAGGAAGCCCTGCTCCATGATCGCGCGGCGGATGCGTCCCACGTCTTCGCCGAGCGCGGTGCGTGTGAAGGGCGCGCCGGGCGCGAGCCGCAATTCGGGGCGCACCTTCGCCGGGTCGAAGCCGTTGATCTGGATATTGAAAGCCTCGACGCGCGCCTGCTCGCCGGGGTTGACCGTGTAGGCGACGACCGCGCCCGTGCCCGCCGCGTCGAGTTCGCGCGTGAAGGTCACATCGGCGCGAAAGAAGCCGCGGTCGCGCAGGTAAACCTGGATGGCATCAGCGCCCGCGCGCAGCGATTGATCGGAGACGCGCGCGCCGGGGTCGAGCAGGTTGAGACGCGCGCGCAACTCGTCGGCGGTGACGGGCGCGCCGGGCGCGACGCCCGCAAGATCGAGCCGCACGTCCGTCACGCGCACCTGCGGCCTGACGAGGAAACGCAAGGCCATCGGCACATCCGCGCCCCCCGCGCCCGCCCCGGCGCGCGCCTCCGTCGCCTCCACGCGCGCGTTCTCCACGCGCCCCGAATCGAATAACGCCTGCAAAGACTCGCGCACGCGCACGGCCGAGAAAGGGGTGTTCGGCGCAACCGTCAACAGGCGACGCAACTCGCCCTCGCCCGTCGGGTTGCGCGCCGCGCCCTCATACACCACTTCGACCGAGGCCACCGTGCGCCCTTCGTAACGGCTCAGATCGCTCACGCCCTCGACGGCAAAGCCGATGGCGGCAGGCGCACCGCTCACACGCGCGCCGCACGCGACGAGCAGAAAAAGGACGAGGATGAAACGATGATAAAGCACCTTGTTTGTCCGTTGTCCGTTGTCCGTGGTCAGTTGTTTTACTCTCACTTAAGTTGAAACTTTCATCTTCAGCCCGTCGCTTACAAAGTCGCAAACCACGGACAACTGACCATTGGCAATTGACAGCTTTTAGAATCTCTTCCTGAACCGAATCTCGAAACTAAAATTGTCGTTCGCAGACCTCAGCGTGTTGGTCGCGCCCTGCTCATACTGCGCGATGAACGAGAGCCGGTCGGAGACACGGTATTCGAGCGCGAGCACCTGATTTTGATCCGTCGTCACGTTGGTCGAATACGTGAGACTGAGGTTGCGATTGATCTGCCGCCCGACGGTGAGCCGCGCCGTCGGGCTTGCGCCGCCGCGCCCGGCGATGAGCGGATCGATCTCGAAGCGATTGAGGCCGAACAATTTGTCCGTGGCCTTCTGCACGGGATTGTTGATGAGCGTGTCGGTCAGCAAACTCGTCGCCGTGCCGAAGCCGGTCTGGGCGAGCGTCGCGCCGCCTTCCTCGCTGCGGTTCAAGTCGCCCGTCGTGATCAGCGCCACCACGTCCGACTGCGGGAGCGCCGGGTCGCTCCTGACGACGGCGTTCGGCGAAGAGAGCGGCCCCGTCAGGCTGACGATGACGCGATAGCCTTTGATCTCGGATTCGGCCTGAATGTTGAGCACCGGGTCGGCGTCGATGCGCGCGGGCAAATCGATGTAGGCGCGCGTCAATTCGTAACGGTCGTTGCGGAAATTGAGCGTGCCGCGCGAGACCGTGACGCGGCCGCCGATGATCGGCTCCTCGGCCGAGCCGCGCACCTGTAAATTGACCGAGCCGACGATGTCGGCCAGGTTGTTGCGCACGACGAGCGCATCGCGCCCTTCGACGCGCAGGTCGAGCCGGAGGTTCGAGCCGAATCCGCCCCCGCCGCCGTCGCCGCCGCCGCCGCCCTCGCTGATGGTGGCCTCGCGCCGCCGGTTGATGAAGTCCGCGAGTTCGATGTCCTCCGTGTACTCGGCGCGGCGCAAATTGACGAGGCCGGAGAGCGAGAGCAACTGTGCCTGCGCACGCCCCTGCAGGACGAGGTTGGCGTCGGCCGTGGCGCGGATGTCCTGCGGTAACGGCACGGTGACGTTTTCGGCGCGCACGTTGAAACGGAAATCCGTGGGCGTGAAACCGGCGAGCAGCCCGCCGCCCGTGATATTGACGCGCCCGCCGCCGAGCGTGCCCGTCAGCGAATCGATCTGCGCGCGGTCGGCCGTGAAGCGCACGCTCCCGTTGATGTTCTGCACGGTCAGGCGCTCGTCCGTCAGGAGCGTCGAAAGGGACGCGCCCGCCAGCGACGCCGTGCCCGTCAGGCGCGGGTCTTCAAACGTCCCGGCGACGCGCACTTCAAGGCGCGACGTGCCCGCGAAGAAGACGTCGGGCGCGACGCCGTTCAACAGGCGCAGGTTGAGATCGCCGACGACGGTGAAGTTCTGGCGTCCGCCCGCGCCGAGCGCGGCCGAGCCGCCGAAGACGATGTTCGTGCCCGGCCCGGTGAACTGCGTCTTGTCGAAGACGATCTCGTTCGGCGAAAACTGCACGATGAGCGGATCGGCGGCGGCCAGTTGCACGTCTGCGATCTGCAAGACCAACTGCGTGAACTGCGCCGTGCCGCGCAAGCCCGCCGCGGAGAAGGCGCGTTCGCCCTCCGCGTTCTCCCCGTAGAGTTCGCCCGACGCGCGCAACGTGCCGGTGGCGCGCCCCGTCACGCGCACGTTCGAGTTCGGCAGGAGCGTGGCGAAGAGTTGCGTCAAGTCCTGATTCGTGAGCGCGGTTTCGACGGTCGTCGTCAGTCCCTCGCTGGCGAGATCGACCGTGGCGTTGACGACCTGCGGCTGGCCGAGGATGCCGGTCGTCAGTTGCAAATTGAACTTTTGGTTCTCGGTGCGGCCGACGAGCGCGAGCGTGCCCGCGCTCTGCCCGTTGATCGAGACGTCGCGCCCCTGCCCGTCGATCTGCACGTCGAAGCTGCGCGGGTCGCTGAGAACGCCTCTGGCCGTGGCGTTGAAATCGGCCGTGCCGGACACCTGCGGCGACGCGCCGCCCCCAAGCCCGGCGAGCACGCCGAGATTCACGCCCGCCCCCTGCGCCTGCAAATCGAATTTCTGCGTCTCGGTGTCAACCGTGCCTTTGGCCGTGAGGCGTCCGGCGCGGAAACGCGCGTCGAGGTTTTCGAGCGTGACGGTCGTGCCGCTGAAAGTGGCGCGCGCGACGATCTCGTCGAAGGGCTCGCCGCTGATCCGGCCGGGGCCGGAGCGTATGTCCGCGCTGCCGCTCAGGGCGGCGGGGATGCCGCTCACGCTGACGCGCCCGGAAGTGGGGCCGACGGTGGCGAGTTGCGAGCTGAAATCCGACTGGCTCGCTGCGGGCGCGGCGGCGAGAAGGCTGCCGATGTCGATGCGTTCGAGGGTGGCTTCGAGCGAGCCGTTGTTCGAGCCGTCGAGCGGATAACGGAGCGCGAACTGCGCGTTGCCGCCGCCGGGCTGTGTGAGTCGCCCGTCGGGCACGCGCACCTCCGAGGGCGTAGTTTCGACGGAAGCGGCGAGCGCGCCGAGGTCGCGGCCGTTGACGAGGAGCGAGGCGAGCGAGGCGCGGCCGTTGACGGCGGGCGCATCGAGCGAGCCGCGAATCGTGCCGTTGAAATCGAGGCGGCCGGCGAGGCCGACGTTGTAAGTCGTCAAACTCTCTTCGAGCGCGGGGATCAGGTTCGAGGCGACGAGCACGCGCTGGAGTTCCGCCGCGTCGGTGGAGGCGAGATTGACGTTGAGATTAGAGTCGCCTTTGAAGGAGAAGTCGCCGCTCGCGGTCAACTCGCTTGCGCCCGTGCGCAAATTCGCGCGGTCGAGACGAAACAGCCCGCGATTGGCGACGAGCGCGAGCTCGCCCGTGAGGGGCGTGCGCCCGTTCGCGTCGTTGCCGGTCTCGCCCGCGAACTGCGCGCTCAGCGTGCCGCTCGCGGCCTCGAAGTTAGTGCCCGGCATCGAGAGATCAATTGTGCCCGTGGCCGCGCCCGCAATCGGCACGGCGCGTCCGGTGACGACCGCGAGGAGGCCTGCCACGTCGAGACCCTCGAAGGCGGCGTTGACGCGCGACGTACCATTCCGCGCCGTGCTGATGCGCGCGTTGCCGCTCGCGCGGCCGTTCAGGGCTTCGGCGTTGAAATTGTTGAGTTGGATTTCGCTGTTGGTGGCGACCACGCTGCTGCGCGCCGCGCCGAGCGCGATGTCGCCGAGCACGCCGCCGCCGAGACTCAAATCCGCGCTCGCGCGATAACGCCCCGAAGGTTCGAGCACGAAGGCCGGACGCGCCACGCGCACACGCTCCGCGCGCCCGTTCGTCGCACCGTTTTTGAATGCGACCGTGCCGACGTTGATGTCGCCCGAAGACCCCTCGACGCGGCCGCTGTCCTGTATGGAGAGCCGCACGCCCGCGACGTTGATCTGGCCGAGCGTCGCGCCCGCCGCCTGCGCGCCGCGCACGACGACGCTGCGCGCCAGCAAATTCGTCACACCGTTACGCCCCGTCGCCGTGATGCCGCTCGCCGAGACGCCGCCCACGCGCGCGCCGTTCGCCGTGAGCGCGCCCACGGTCGCGGTCGCCGCCGAGCCGGTGAACTCACGTCCATCTTCCGAAGCGTTGAAGCGCACGTCCGAGGCCTGCGCGCCCGCGACCGACACGTCCGGCGTTTTGATGTTGCCCGCCGCCACGCGCGGCAGGTTGCCGCTGATGCGCCCGTCGCGGTATTCGGCGGCGGCGTCGCTCAAAATCAAATTGGCGATTGAAGTCGCGCCGGAGCGGGCGGCGGCCGCGCGCAGTTCGCCGAGGAAACGGAAGTTGTCGCCCGTGCCCATCACGCCGCCGCGTATCTGGATGAGGTTGAGGGTGAAATCGCCGGCCGAGAGCATTTCGGCCACGGCGCGGCCTTGCGCCTCGTAGTTCTCCACGCCCTGCGCCGTGCCGCGCGCGGTGGCGTTCAAGCCCTTGAGGCGGATATTGCCGGCGGCGAGCGCGTCGGATTGAATCTGGCCGTCCACCTGAAACTTGTCGCCCTCGCCGGAGAGCGTGCCCTCGAACTTGCCCGCGCCGCGCAGGGGGGTGGCCGTCTGCAAGGTGTTCGAGATTTGCGTCAGGTCAACCGTGGAAGTGACTTTCATCCGGTAGCGGAGGTTGCGCCAGTCGTCCATCGTGCCTTCGAGGCGCGCTTCGGCGACGGGCGAGCGCAAAGTCAACTCCTGTATCTCGGCGCGCGTCTGGTTGAGGCGCACGCGGGCTTCGATGTCGATGCGTTCGATGGGCTTGCCGTCGTAAGTGAAAGTGGAATCGGAGAGCGCGACCCAGACGCGGTTCATGCGGCTCTCGGCGGGCGCGTTCGGGTCGTCCGGCTCGATGATGGCGCGCAAATTTCGCGCCTCGCCCGCGATCTCGTGCCGCTCGTCGCCGTAATGAACGACGCCGTTTCTGAGTTCGATGCGTGCGGTGGAATAGGAGAAGTTGATGCGCTGATTTTCGGCGGGCGGCGGCAAACGGATGTTGCGGAAGTTTGACTGCCCCTCCGCGTCAAACTTCACCCAGGCTTCGAGTCCTTCGATCTGCAACGATTCGAGATTGATGTTGCGCCGCAAATTCAGCGCGAACATGTCCTCGATGCGGATGGTGGCGAGCACGCGTTCGACGCGGCCGAGCTTTTCGCCCGTCGTGCCGTCGTAGAGGTCGAGACCCACCATCTCCACCGTGCGCGGCCCGAACCTGGTGTGAAACTCCTTGATCTCGGCGCGGATGTTGTACTCCCTGAGCGTCGAGACGATCTGCCGCGCGATCAGGTTGTCAACGCGCCCCGTGCGGTAGAGCAGGAAGGCGAGGACGACGACGAGCAGGACGAGCGCGACGATGCCGACGGCCGCAATCGTCGCGTTGCGCCGGTTGACGTAGCGATGCCAGCGGCGACGCTCGGCGCGCGCGGCCGGCGTCGTCGTCGCCGGAGCGGTTCCCGGCTCGCCGTCGTGCGCCGCCGCTGTGGCGACGCGCTCGTCGTCGGCGTCGTGCGGCGGCGGCGAAGGCGCGGTAGCGGCCTCGTCTGTCTCAGGTGATGACCCGGTGGAACGTTCGTCCCTGTCGTCAACAGGCATAATGAAAGTTTCAGGTTTCAGGTTTCAGGTTTCAGGACTGAGATTTGAGGTTCTTTAACCTGAAACCTGAAACCTGAAACTCCGGCTTTAAAGTTGAAGCGTGCAGGCGGAACGATGAACCAGGCGACAGCAGCGGGAGCGGCGCGTCGGATGTTGTTCAACCCTCTCCTTGATCTAAATGGCGCGTGACTTAACTAAACAACGGGAGACCGGGCGCGGCGGGCGACGAATCGATCTTCGTTCACCGTTCCGCGTTCAAGGTTTCTTTCGCCGGCGAACCGAGCGGCACGTGGCCGACAACTTCCAGCTCGAAGCCTTCGAGCGCGGTCACTTTCGGCGGGTGGTTCGTCAGCAGCCGGATGCGGCGCAGACCCAGCTCGTGCAGGATTTGCGCGCCGACGCCGTAGTCGCGGTTCGCGCCGTAGCCCGTCTCGATGCTGGCCTCCTGAAAGGTGAGTCGGCGTTCGTGCATCAGGGCGTAGGTGCGTAGCTGGTGCATGAGGTCGAGGCCGTGCTGGTGCTGCTTCAGGTAGAGCACGACGCCGCGCCCTTCCGATGCGATCTTCTCCAGCGCCGTGTGCAACTGGAAATTGGTGTCGTCCATGAGCGAGCCGAACACGTCGCCCGTGATGTTCGCCGTGTGGACGCGCACCAGCGCCGGCTCGTCCGTCCTCACGTCGCCCATCACCATCGCGAGATGCACTTCCGAGTTGATCACGTTCTCGAAGGCGACGGCGCGGAAGCGTCCGTAGACGGTCTTGATGTCGGCCTCGGCCGCGCGACGCACGAGCGTCTCCTTGTGTATGCGATAGCGCACGAGGTCGGCCACGGAGATGATCTTCAAATCGTGCAGGCGCGCGAACTCGCGCAGTTCGGGCAGGCGCGCCATCGTCCCGTCGGGGTTCATGATCTCGCAGATGACGCCCGCCGGGTAGAGACCGGCGATGCGCGCCATGTCGACGCTGGCCTCGGTTTGGCCGGGGCGCACGAGCACGCCGCCTTTGCGCGCGCGCAGCGGGAAGATGTGGCCGGGGCGCGCGAGGTCTGAAGGTTTGGTCTTCGGGTCGACGGCGGTCAGGATGGTGGTCGCGCGGTCGGCGGCGGAGATGCCGGTGGTCACGCCCCGGCGCGCCTCGATGGAGACGGTGAAGGCCGTGCCGAGGAAAGAGGTATTGTCGGCGACCTGCATCGTGAGGTGCAGTTCGTCGCAGCGTTCCTCGGTCAGGGGCATGCAGATCAGGCCGCGCGCGTGCGTCGCCATGAAGTTGATGATCTCGGGCGTCACGCATTCGGCGGCGCACACGAGATCGCCTTCATTTTCGCGATCCTCGTCGTCTACGATGATGACCATGCGGCCGGCGCGGATGTCTGCGGCGGCTTCTTCGATGGAGGAAAAAGGCATTCTCGTTTTACTTCGGCAACTCGATTATCGGGGGGAGCGTTTGTACCGGCGTTTATGTTACCCGAAAGCCGACATTTTTGCGACTCACAAATTATTGCAAACCCGATGCCGCGCCGGAATCTTTGCGAAAGGGAGAGAGGAAGGCCACACACCGGAGCGCAGGAGACGCCGCGCGGCCGCGCCAATTGAAGGAAATTTCCGGCGTCCTCGCGCGCCAATCATTCAAGGCAGTTGTTTCATCTTCGCGCGCCTTCGAACAAACCGGTAAGTCAGCAGAGAGTAGATGATGAAGTTAGAAACGGCCGTTGCCAGCATGGCCGGGTCTGAGGGCAAAACGTGTTTCCAGAGCGGGAAAGGCCAGGCCAGGACGTATGCGAACGGGTGACTCTCCAGCAGCGGACGCTCGGATTCTCTGCTGTCCGTCAAGACAATCACGAGCATTAGGAAGGTGGGTATCAAAATGCCGCCCGCGATTGTCTGCGACAGGCGCGTCATAATGCGTTCGACGACGGGTGATTTGAATCTCAACATGCGGCGAAAAAGTCGGCGCGGCTATTTGTAAGTCGGCGTGGCTATTTGTAAGTCGGCGCGGCTAGTTGTAACCAAGGTCGGCCAGTTTCTCCACCGTCAGCCCCGGTGTTTGCGCCGCCGTCGCGCCCTCGTGCGCGCCGACCAGGAGTATGCGCTCGACGTACTTGGCGATGATGTCGGCCTCCAGATTAACGGCGTCGCCCGCGCGCAGGTGCGAGAGGTTCGTCAACGTCCACGTCTTCGGGATGACGGCGATCTCGAAATAGTCTTCGCCGAGCGCGGCCACCGTCAGGCTGATGCCCTCGACCGTGATTGACCCTTTGAAGACCAGATAGCGCGCCAGTTCCGGCGGGTATGAGATGCGCACAGTCCACGAGCCGCCGTGTTCGTCGGCCGAGAGGAAACGCCCGCGCCCGTCCACGTGCCCCTGCACGATGTGGCCGCCGAGCCGCGTCGCGGGCGTCACGGCGCGTTCGAGGTTGACCGCCGACCCGGCGCGCAAGCTCCCGAGCGTCGAACGCTGCAAAGTTTCGCGCGACCCGTCGGCGGCGAAACTGTCCCGCCCCACTTCGAGCGCGGTCAGGCACACGCCGTTGACCGAAATGGAATCGCCCTCGCGCGTCCCCTCCGTCACCACGCGCGCCTCGACCGTCAAACGCACGCCCTCGCCGCGCCGCTCCACGCCGCGCACGCGCCCCAATTCTTCGATGATGCCTGTGAACATAAGAGACTGCCCTGATGTGGTTTATGCGCCGCTCTCTTTAACCGGCCGCCGCTCGCGGACGACTTCGAGCATGCGCGCGAAGACCTGTTCGACGGAGAGATCGGTCGTGTCGATGACGACGGCGTCTTCGGCGATGCGCAAAGGAGAGTCGGCGCGCGTCGAGTCGCGTTCGTCGCGCGTGTTGATGTCGGCGAGGGTTTCGCGGAAAGTGAGGTCGGGTTCGCGCGCGTGGTCTTCGTCGAAGCGCCGTTTGGCACGTTCTTCGGGGACGGCAGTGAGGAAGAATTTCACGTCCGCCGAGGGGAAGACGACCGTGCCGATGTCGCGCCCGTCGAGCACGACGCCGCGACCGAGCGCGCCCATCTCGCGCTGGCGGCGCACGAGGTCGTGGCGCACGGCCGGAATCGCGGAGATGACGGAGGAGAGGCGCGTGATCTGCTCGGTGCGAATCTCGGCGGACACGTCGCGCCCTTCGAGCAGGACGCGCAGGGAGTCCGGGTCGCCCGCGAGTTCGATGCGCGCGCGGGCGGCGACGCGCGCCACCTCGCCTGTGTCCGTCGCATTCACTCCCGCCGCGACGACGGCGAGCGCGGCGGCGCGGTACATCGCGCCCGTGTCCATGTAGAGCAGGCCGAGTTCGCGCGCGAGCCTGCGCCCCAGCGTGGACTTGCCCGCCCCCGAAGGGCCGTCGATGGCGATGATCAAAGGTGTCATAGAAGAAGTTTCAGGTTTCAGGTTTCAGGTTTCAAGTTAAAGACCCGGAAGAACCTCAGTCCTGAAACTTGAAACCTGAAACCTGAAACTTATCATTCGTCGAGCGCGTCGCGCAGGGCTTTGACGGCGGCGTCTATGTCGGCCTGCGAGACATCATAATGTGTGACCATGCGGATGGAGGAACCGAAGCCGGAGGCGAGGACGCCGCGCGCGTGCAGGCGCGCGCAGATGGCATCGGCCGACAGCCCCGTGCCCGCGATGTCGAAGATGACGATGTTGGTGACGACGCGTTCGGGGTCGATTTGCACGCCCGGCAGTTCGGCGACGCCTTCGGCCAGACGCCGCGCGTTCGCGTGATCCAGATGTAGAACCCGCGGCGACTCTTCGAGCGCGACGAGTCCGGCGGCGGCGATCACGCCCGCCTGCCGCATCCCGCCGCCGAGGAGTTTGCGCCACGCGCGCGCTTCCGCTATGAAGGCGCGGCTGCCGAGGAGCATCGAGCCGACGGGCGCGCCCAGACCTTTCGACAAACAGAACATCACCGAATCGCAGGGCGCGGAGAGCGCGGCCACCGTCTCCGAGAGCGCGACGGCGGCATTGAAGATGCGCGCGCCGTCGAGGTGGACGGGGATGTCGTGCGCGTGCGCGCCCGCGCAAATCTCCACGGTGCGCTCGCGCGTGAGGAGCGTGCCGCCCGCCAGGTTGTGCGAGTTCTCAAGAGCGACGAGGCCGGTCGGCGCGACGTAATACGGGGCGTCGTTGGCGTGGATGGCGGCCTTGATGTCGTCCCATTGGAGGATGCCGCTCGCGTCCGCGCTTTTGACGGGGCGCGCGAGCGTGCCGGCGATAGCGGCCATCGCGGCCATCTCGTAGTTGTAGATGTGGCCGCGCTCCTCGATGACCACTTCCATGCCCGGCCGCGTGTGCAACTTGACGGCGATCTGGTTGCCCATCGAACCCGTCGGCACGAAGAGCGCGTCCTCTTTGTCGAATATTTCGGCGGCACGCTCCTGCAGGCGATTGACCGTGGGGTCTTCCCCGTACACGTCATCGCCCACTTCGGCCTCGCTCATCGCGCGCCGCATCGCGGGCGTCGGTTTCGTCACGGTGTCGCTGCGTAGATCGATCATAAAGAATTTATCGGTCGCTCTCTTAAACCGCTGCCGTCCTCGCTCTCGTCATCATTCTCCTCATCATTCTCTAGGGGAGGAGCTCCGCGCCCGCCTCTTCCCACATCCGATAGCCTTCGAGTTCCGCTTCGGTCACGGGCGCGCGGGCGATGAGCACCGGCCGGTCTTGCGCGACGGTTTCGCGCGACAGAGGCAGGTGCATGATCCCGGGCTCTTTAGCCTCAGCATAAATGCTGTTGAAGGACAGGGAGGGCAGATCGGCCGCCGTGGGAGGCGCGGAAAATTTATTCGCATAGACGGCGATGTGGGCGGCCTCATCATTCAGCACCAGTATTTTGATGACCCGGAAAGAGCCGTCGCCGTCCTGCACCGAATAAAGCCCGCTGGCGACGAGTTCCGAGTTACCCGTCGCCTCCTGTTGTTCGCCCGTCGCTTTCTGCCCGCCCATCGCTTCCCCTCTGTGCGCCGTGCAACCTGAAGTTAAAGTTGCCGCGACGATGAACGGCAGCAACGTAAGACTCACACATCTCGCCATTATTTTCATTCGCGTTGCAGACATCCTTTCAGACGAAGGCGGCGAAGACTTCATTCGAGAGCAGGACGCCGGAGCGCGTGAGGCGCAGCCGGTCGCCGTCGAGTTCGACGAGGTCGGCCTCGCGGAAGCGCGAGAGGTCGGCGGCGTATTCGCTCCGCACGTCCGTCCCGAATCGTGCGCGATGCGTTTCAAGGTTAACGCCGCGCATGAGGCGCAGGCCGAGGAAGAGAGCTTCCGCGCCCGCGTCGCGCGCGCTCAGTTCGTTCGTTTCGACGACGGCCGCGCCGCGCCCTTCGACGAGTTCGACGTAGCGCGCGGCGTCGCGCTCGTTCGCCCAGCGCAGGCGCGCGCCGTCGTAGGAATGCGCGGACGAGCCGAAGCCGTAATAGGGCGCGTTCGTCCAGTATTTCAGGTTGTGGCGAGCCTCGCGTCCGGGGAGGCAGAAGTTGGAAATCTCGTAGTGCTCGTAACCGGCGGCGCGCGTGCGTTCGATGAGCAGTTGATACATCTCTGCGGCCACGTCCGGGTCGGGCTGCGGCCAGCGGCCTTCGCGTAGCTGCGCGGCGAGTGGCGTGCCCTCGTGGACTTCGAGCAGGTAGAGCGACAGGTGCGCGGGGCGCAGGGCGAGAGCTTCGTCCAGGTTGCGCGCCCAGGCCGAAAGCGTCTGGCCGGGCAGCCCCGCGATCAGGTCGAAACTCACGTTGTCGAACCCGGCCGCGCGCAGGATGCGGAGCGTGCGCCGCGCGTCTCCGGCCGTGTGCGTGCGGCCGAGACGGCGCAGTTCGTCATCGTCGAACGTTTGCAGACCGAAGCTCGCGCGGTTGACGCCCGCCGCGCGGAACGCCTCGGCCAACTCCGGCGTCACCGTGCCGGGGTTCATCTCCAGCGTCACTTCCGCACCGGCGGCGACGCGGAAACGCTCGCCGACCGCGCAGAGGATGCGCCCGACCTGCGCGGGCGTAAGCAGCGAGGGCGTGCCGCCGCCGAAGTAGATGGTGTCCACGTCGGGGGTCGCGTCCGCGCGCGATGTGTGCGCGGAATGAGCGTGCGGTGTGTCCGCGTGCGACGTGTCCGCGCGTGACGTATCCACGCGTGCGGCCGGCGCATGTGCGTCGCCGGGCGGCTCATCGTGCGTGGGGTTAGCGGCGTCGAATTTGAACGTTGAAATCTCCGTCGTGAGGGCGGAGACGTAACGTTCGGCGAGTTGGCCTTCGTATGCGCCGGTGGCGAAGTCGCAATAGGAGCAACGCGAGCGGCAGAAGGGGATGTGTATGTAAATTCCGGCGCGCTTCATTGGAAGGCGAAATTATAGCACGCGCTCTCGCACACGCGACTCGCCGACGCGCAGGAGGGCGCGTGCGAGACGCCGGAGGCGGATTCGATCTGAAGCGACGACTCGCGCCGCGTCCTGCTCTTTATTGATTAACCCGGCCACACGTTTGCGCGTCTGGAATGACGGCCACGGCGGCGTCCGCGACGGCCGGCGCATTTAACTTTAAGAGCGGCCGGCCAATTCAACTTTAAGAGCGGCGAGCGCGCCGTCGATTCAAGAGCGACGAGTGTGCCGCCGACTCAAGAGCGGCGAGTGCGCCGCCGACCCTGCTGCGTCGCGGGCTTGCTCCGTTCGCCCCTCTGCGGCGCGGGCTTGCCCTGTCCGGCATTCCTCTTTGCGAACTTGCTCTGTTCGGCATTTTTCTTCGCGGGAGCGTCCGCCGCTCCGCGCGCAGGCCGTTCCGCCGCCGTCGCCCCCCTGAGCGTCTGCCTGATGAGCTTTTCGTCCGGGCGTCGCCCGTCGGCGAAGGCGAAGATGTGATAGTGGTCGCGGTTTTCCCTGAGCGCTTCGATCCGGCCTTCGTCCTGTAGGCGTCCCAACTCGGACATGATGAACGTCTGCTCGGCGGCGTTCATGTAGCGGTAGAAGATGTCGAAGGCCAGCCCCGTGGTGTGCGGCGGCACTTCGATGTTCGTGGCGTTTGCGTTCGTCTCGCGCAACTGACGCTGATATTCGTCGGGGCGCACTAAAGAAGTCACGGCCAGAGATCGACCGAACTTGTCCCGGTATGTTTTGGCGACCTCCTCCAGCACTTTCAGAGCGGCGGGGCGGAGATAGCTGAGGAGCCGCACCTTGAAGGCTTTGCGCGCGGCAGCGTCCCGCAGGTTGTAGGCGCGCCCGCCGAAATCGCGCGCCAGCGTGCTGAGCGTCTCATATTCGGCTGCGAGCAGACGGCGCGCATCGTCGTCCCGGTAAAAAGAGTCGAGCAACTTCCGTCTCTCCGCGAGAGCTTTCGAGGCTCGCTCCTGTTCGGCGACTTCGGAGAGCAGCCTCGTGCGCAGCGCGCGGTCGGCCTTCGGCGCGGCCTTCAGTTCGGTCTTCAGATTGGCGACGGCCTCTTCGAGCAGCTTGAGCGAATCGGCGATCTGGGCTTGCTCTTGCTCAAGCTCGGCGTCGTCGGCGTAAATCGTCACGCTCCTGCCCGTGGCCTTGTCATAGTGTGTGAACAATTCGTCGGAGGCGCTGAGGCCGACGCCGTAGAGGATGTAGTTCTGGCCGAGCGCGGGGAGTTCGACGAGTTCGCCCGTCCTGATGAGCGGGACGAGGGCGGCGAAGTCGTGCGGCGTTTGCAGACGTTGCTCGCGCCACTCCGCGACTTGTATGCCTAAGAAACGGCGACGGTCGGCGTAGTGCTTCAGTTGCGCGGGAATTTCAACTTTCGCCTGTCGTCCCACGGGTTCGCCGCGATCCTCCTCGACCTTGAGCGCGGCTTCCTGCCAGGGGTCGATCATGGCGGGCGGCGCGGTGACGGGCGCGGGCATAACAGGTTCCGGCCTTCCCCGTCGACAGCCTGCCGGGAGGCCGTGTGCGAGCAGTATGAGCAGCATGAGCCATGCACGGCTGCGGGCGGCCTTAGCGGGTCTGATGCCTCTGGAAATCATAGCCTTCAGATGCGCGCCGTCAGGAATCGGGCAACGCTGCGTGAGCGTTTTTTCTCATTCGGCGGGGGCGGGGGAGATCGGTCGTTTGCAGAAGGCGCGCGGATAGAAACCGACAACACGAATGACGGCCGAGGGCGGCGGGACGCGAAGGGTTGAAGGCGGCAACGGCTCAAGCAAGCTGAGCATTCCCTGCGTCCTGCGCCTCTCTGTGCGCCCTCGTCCCTTATTTCTTTTCTTCCTCGATGCGCCGCACGCTGCCCTCGCGGCTGATTTGCCCGCCGGAGGCGCGCGCGGCGACGCGCTCGGCCTGGGCGAAGGCGCGCAGGAAATTCTCGCCGAGCACTTTGCGCACATCGCCTTCGCTGTAGCCGCGCCTGAGCAGTTCGTAGGTGAGGTTCGGCAGTTGCGCCACGTCCTTCATGCCTTCGGGCAGATAGGGCACGCCGTCGAAGTCCGAGCCGATGCCGACGTGATCGATGCCGGCGACTTTTGCCACGTGATCGAAGTGATCCACGAGGACGGAGAGGGGCGTCGGCGGCAGCGGGTTCGCCTCGTTGAGTTTCGTCAATTCTTCATCGAGCCGCTTCGGATCGTTTTTGTATCGCTCGTTCAAAGCGTCGCGCTGCGGCTTGAGGCGGACGTTCCGCGCCTCGCTCGCCGCAATCGCCTTCTGGTCGATGAAGACGGGGTAAAAGTTGATCATCACCACGCCGCCGTTTTTGGCGATGCGGCGCAGCAGGTCGTCCGGGATGTTGCGCGGGCGTGCGGCGAGGGCGCGCGCCGAGGAGTGCGAGGCGATGACGGGCGCGGTCGAGATGTCGAGCACGTCCGACATGGTTTTGTCCGAGACGTGCGAAATGTCCACGAGCATGCCGATGCGGTTCATCTCCCGCACGACCTCTTTGCCGAAGTCCGACAGGCCGTTGTGCAACGACTTGTCGCAGCAGGCGTCAGCCCAATCGTTCGTGTTGTTGTGCGTGAGGGTCATGTAGCGTATGCCGAGGCGGTAGAAATCGCGCAGCGCAAAGAGCGAATTTTCAATCGCGTGGCCGCCTTCGATGCCCATCAGCGCGGCGATCTTCCGCGCCTTCTTCGCGCGCCGGATGTCCGCCACGCTGTAGGCCATGGCGAGATCGTTCGGGTATTTTTCCGCCGCGCGATAAACCATGTCGATCAAATCCATCGCGCGCCGCGCCGAGCCGCCACGGGCAGCATAGGTGCGATCCACGTAGACGGAGAAAAATTCGGCGGACAGCCCGCCCTGCTTCATGCGCGCGATGTCCGTGTGATACTTGCCGACGGACGACTGGCCGAGGTCGTAATTTTCGTCGAGCATGAAGGAGAGGATGTCGTTGTGCGCGTCCACGACGATGGCCGAGCGTTGCAGCTTGAGCGTCTTCCGCCAGAGGCGTTCGTCGCGCTCGCGCGGGGGGGCGTCGGGAGCTTGCAGGGTGTCGGTGACGGGCGCGGCCTTCGTCGTCCCCGTGCTCTGCGAGAGCGCGGGAGGAGCGGCGCAGGCGACGAGTAAAAGTGAAGTCAAAGCGGCGCGCAGAAGTGATTTAATCTGGTTCATGGTGTGCTGGCTTCGGGTTCTCTTTGGAGATGGACAGGATGAAGCGTACTTTACCGGAGAGACCCGGTGGCAGACAAGCCGCAGCTAAAGGGAGCGGCCGCCCGCCCGCGTGCGCACGTGCGGCCGCAATCGCGCGCGTCCTGCATTCATTGTCGCGTCGAGTGATTTTGTGATACACAGGACACTCGCCAGCCGAACGCAATTTTAATTTTCGCGGCGCGAGAAGCCCCAGCGTCGCCGCTTTTTCGAGAGGAGAGCGCGAGCCAGAGTTTATGTCTTCCTCGACGACGAACATCGAATCGGTGCTGCACGAGGAACGCGTCTTCCCGCCCCCCGCGAGTTTTTCCGAGGCCGCGCACATCGGGTCGGCGGCGGATTACGAACGCCTGCGCGC
The DNA here is from genome assembly GCA_035645855.1 of Pyrinomonadaceae bacterium. Lineage (GTDB taxonomy): Bacteria > Acidobacteriota > Blastocatellia > Pyrinomonadales > Pyrinomonadaceae > JAIVJZ01. Next base: position 413 of record DASQLU010000057.1, on the reverse strand, counting down.
GGAGGCGGCGAATGCGCCCGAGGAGTTTTGGGCGCGCATGGCCGGGGAGCTTCACTGGTTCAAAAAATGGGACACGGTGTTGAAGTGGGATGCGCCGCACGCCGAGTGGTTCGCGGGCGGGCGGACGAACATCTCCTATAACTGTCTCGACCGGCATCTCCAAACGTGGCGGCGCAACAAGGCCGCGATCATCTGGGAGGGCGAACCGGGCGAGCAGCGCACGCTCACCTACCTGCAACTGCACGGCGAAGTGTGCCGCTTCGCCAACGTCCTCAAGCGCATGGGCGTCGTGGCGGGCGACCGCGTGGCGCTCTATCTGCCGCTCGTGCCCGAACTCGCCATCGCCATGCTCGCCTGCGCGCGCATCGGGGCCACGCATTCCGTCATCTTCGGCGGCTTCTCCGCGACGGCCA